>NZ_BNEB01000003.1:0-600000 GCF_016860545.1 Streptomyces asoensis
AGCTCGCCGCCATCGCGGCCGCCTTCGCCGGCACCGAGCACGAGCACGTCATCGTGCACACCGGGCAGCACTACGACGCCGACCTCTCGGACGTCTTCTTCTCCGGGCTCGGCATCCCGGACCCCGACGTCCACCTCGGTGTCGGCTCCGGCAGCCACGGCGTGCAGACCGGCGCCGTCCTCTCCGCCCTGGACCCGGTCCTCGAGCGCGAGCGGCCCGACTGGGTGCTCGTCTACGGGGACACCAACTCCACGATCGCCGGCGCGCTGTCGGCCGTGAAGATGCACCTGCCCGTGGCGCACCTGGAGGCGGGCCTGCGCTCCTTCAACCGGCGGATGCCGGAGGAGCACAACCGCGTCCTCACCGACCACAGCGCCGACCTGCTCCTCGCGCCCACCGAGGAGGCCATGCGCCACCTCGCGAACGAGGGCCTCGCCGAGCGGGCCCGGCTGGCCGGCGACGTCATGGTCGACATCTGCCTGCGCATCCGCGACCAGGTCCGCGCCGGCGAGTTCCCGGCGCCGGAGCTGCCCGAGGGCATCGACCCGGCGAAGCCCTTCCTGTTCGCCACCCTGCACCGCCCGGACAACACCGACGACCCCGAGCGGCTCGCCGCGATCGTCGACTCGCTCGCCGCGCTGCCGGTGCCGGTGGCGCTCGCCGCCCACCCGCGCCTCGTCGCCCGCGCCCACGAGCACGGCATCGACCTGTCCAAGGGCAACCTGCACGTCGGCCGCCCGCTGCCGTACGCCGGCCTGGTCGCCGCCGTGCTGGCCTCGACCGGCGTGGTGACGGACTCCGGCGGTCTCCAGAAGGAGGCGTTCCTGCTGGAGCGCATCTGCACCACCGTCCGCCCGGAGACCGAGTGGGTGGAAACCGTCCAGACGGGCTGGAACGTCCTCGTTCCCGACCCGCACACGCTGTCGCCCCAGAAGTGGGCCGAGACCGTCACCCGTGCCGTGCCGACCGACGATCCCGGCATCCCGTACGGCGACGGCCGCGCCGCGCACAACGTCGTCCGTCTCATGGAGGAATGGAAGGGGGGCAGCCGGCCCGTCTGACATGAGGAAGCGGAACCGGGTGCCGTGGCCGCCCGCTCACGGGCGGCCACACAGGACCCACAGTCCGCGCATGTCAGCGTGCTAGCGTCAACCGCTATGTCATCGTCTCCCCCGTCCGGGCCGCCTGCGGAAGGCAAGCGACCGCACGTCATCTATCTCGCCATCGGCTTCCCGCCGGCCGCCAAGAGCTCCACGTACCGGATGCGCGAGACCGCCAA
Source organism: Streptomyces asoensis (assembly GCF_016860545.1). Taxonomy (NCBI): domain Bacteria; kingdom Bacillati; phylum Actinomycetota; class Actinomycetes; order Kitasatosporales; family Streptomycetaceae; genus Streptomyces; species Streptomyces asoensis. The sequence goes on from NZ_BNEB01000003.1 coordinate 1,280, forward strand.
CCAGTTCGTGAGGGTCGGCTGGGACGTCACGGTCGTCAACATCGCCCGGGAGTCCTGGGAACTCGACTCGGGCATCGACCTCTCCCTGCTGGACCAGGTCGACCCCCGGGTGAAGATCGTCGAGCTGCCGCTTTCGCGCGACGACCTCGAGACGGACATCCGCCTCTTCGACGAGGCGCGTGCCCTCGACCCCAACGGCTGGGTCGCCAAGCTGCGCAAGCGCCAGACCGAGACGTTCCCCGAGCCCAACTTCGGTGAGTGGCGCGGCGACCTCGAAGAGGCGGTGCTGCGGATCCACCGGGAACACCCGGCGGACCTGCTCCTCGCCAGCTGCGTGCCCTACGTGAACCTCGCCGCGGCCTGGAAGCTGTGGGAAGAGGCGAAGGTGCCGTACGCGGTGGACTTCCGCGACGGCTGGTCCATCGACGTCATCGACGGTGTCGAGGCCTTCGCCCGCGACTCCGCGGAGGGCGTCTGGGAGCGGAAGATCCTGGACGACGCCGTCTCGCTGTGGGTCGTCAACGACCCGATCGCCGAGCACTACCGCAACCGGTACCCCGAGCTCGCCGACCGGGTGCACGTCGTGCGCAACGGCTACGACGCGGACAGCTCGCCGGGCCGGTCGCACAGCCCCGACCCCGCTTCCGGACTGGTCTTCGGCTACCTGGGCACGGTCAACTTCACCGTCCCGCACCTGGAGACGGTGCTCAACGCCTGGCGCGCGGCCCGCGAGAAGGAACCGCTGCTGGCGAACGCGCGCTTCGAGCTGCGCGGTCACCTCGGCAACGGCGCCAGCCGCGGGGCCAACCGGCACGCCGAGGTGTTCAAGGAGGCCGAGGCCGACGGCGTCGTCTTCGGCGGTCCCGCCGCCAAGGCCGAGGTCTCCTCGATCTACGCCCGCTGGGACGCCATGGTGCTGATCCTCATCGGCGGACGGTTCGTCACCTCCGGCAAGGTGTACGAGTACATGGCGACCGGCCTGCCGATCGTGTCGGCGCACGCCGTCGAGCACGACGCCTCGAACGTGCTGAGGGGCCACCCGCTGTGGACCGGCGCCCCCGGTCTCGACGAGGCGGGCCTGACCGAGTCCTTCATCAAGGCCGCCCACATGGCGGTCGAGACCACGGACGAGGAGCACGCCGAGGCGATGGCCCACGCCGACCAGTTCACTCGTGAGGCGCTGATGTCCGTCGCCGTCAAGAACCTTGTCGAGGAGCTCGCCAAGTGACCGAAGTCCTGCTCGTGGCGTCCGTACGCCCGAATTTCGGTGTGCTCGCCGACACGGTGCGCAAGTTCAACGCCCAGGGCGCCCGGGTGCGTCTGGCGGGCATGTTCCACCTGGAGGCCGAAGGCGTCCCGGAGGAGCTCGCCAAGGTCGAGCTGGCCGACGCGCACCAGCTGCCGCGCACCCTCAAGCACCGCAGCCAGGCCGTGCGCCGCCGGCTCGGCAAGGCCCCTCGCGGCCTGCGCAACTGGACGCAGGTCCGCAGCGACTCGTGGCTGCGCTCGCAGGGCCGCAAGGCCGACGTCCTGGTCGCCCTGGACGTGGCCGCCGTCTACACGGTGTGGCGGCTCGCCGAGTACAACCGCACCGCCGCGGCCAAGTTCGGGCTCGCGCCCGCGCTGAAGGCCGTGGAGGAGCTGAAGGCGCAGGGCGGCACCACCGCCCGCCGCTCCACCGTCCTGCCGCCGCTGAGCGCCGTCGCGCGTGATGTGAAGCGCTCGGTGGACCGGCTGCCCGCGCAGCTGGTGCGTACGGCGACCCCCCGGCCCCTGATGCGTTCCGGTGTCGGCGCCCGGCTGTGGCGTTCGGCCGTGACCGCGCCCGGTGTGCCCATAAGAGTGCGGGCCGCGACCTCGCGGTACGTCGCCGAGGGCATGCAGTGGGCGGGCCGCACCAGCGGCGCCGCGCTCACCCTCGCGGACGCCGCCTCGAAGATCCCGGACCTGCAACTGCGGGCGGACCTCTACAACGAGGGCGTCATGCAGGAGCTGAAGAAGGGCATCAGCCCCCGCTACCTGGGCAAGGCGGTCGCGGCGCAGCTCGCCAACGCCGACGCGCTCTTCGCCAGGGGCAGGACCGACGACGCCGCCGAGGCGCTGAACCGGGCCCTGTTCCTGCACTTCCACCGGGTGCTGCACATCGACCAGCTGTCGTCGCCGCTGGCGAAGGACGCCGAGGGGTTCATCGCCCCGCTGCACAGTTCCAAGGCGTTCCAGGCACTGAGCCGCCCCCGCGGCCGCAAGGTGCCCGCCGCGCCCGCCCCCACCGACCGCCCGCTGCGGCTGCTGGTGGCGACGAGCGCCAACGACAACTTCCTGCACCTGATCAAGGAGCACTTCGCCGGCCACCCCGGCGTCGAGCTGCGCTACCTGGACCTGGCCGCCAACAAGCACCTCAAGCGGATCTCCTGGGCGGCGCCGCGGATGCTCAAGGACCGCCTGGCGGGCGACAGCAGCGACTACCAGGAAGAGGTGGAGCGTCTGATGCGCCCGCACCTCGACTGGGCCGACACGCTGTTCCTGGAGTGGGCGGCCGGTCCGGCCGGGATGCTCACCACGATCGACCCGGGCGACACCCGGATCGTCGTGCGCCTGCACAGCTACGAGGCGTTCACCCGCTGGCCGCACATGACGGACTTCTCCCGGATCGACGACATGGTGTTCGTCGCCCCGCACGTGAAGGACCTCACCGCCTCGCTGGTGCCGACGCTGCGCGGCGAGCAGGCGCCGGGCTTCCACCTCATCGACAACGCCATGGACCTGTCGGGCTTCAACCGCCCGAAGCCGGCCGAGGCCCGCTTCAACCTCGGTCTGGTCGGCATCAGCCAGGTCGCGAAGGACCCCAAGTGGGCCCTGGACGTCCTGGAGCGGGTCCGCAAGCACGACGAGCGCTACCGGCTGCTCCTGGTCGGCGGCGACATGGACCCGAAGACCAGCCAGGCCACCAAGGACTACCTGAACGAGTTCGAGGAGCTGCTGGAGCCGCTGGAGGAGTCCGGTGCGGTGGTCCGGCTCGGCGCGACGGACGACGTCCCGTCGAAGCTCGTCGAGATCGGTACGATCCTCAGCTCCTCGGTGCGCGAGGGCTGCCACGTCGGCCTGATGGAGGGCGCCGCCAGCGGTGCCGTCCCCGTCGTCCGCGACTGGCCGTTCTACGCGGGCAAGCCCAACAGCGCCCGCACCCTCTACCCCGAGGGCTGGGTGGTGGCGTCCCCCGCCGAGGCGGCCGAGCGGATCCTGAAGATCACGGCCACCGAGGAGTCCTGGCGCGGGGCGGGCGAGCTCGCGGCCGAGCACGCGCTGACGGTGTGGGACTGGCCCGTGGTGCAGAAGCACTTCGAGAAGCTGTTCCTCGGCGAGGACCGGACCGGCTGAGAGGCCGGCACCGCGCCGCATGAGTGAGGGCCCCCGGGACAATCCCGGGGGCCCTCACTCATGCGCTCACCGACCCGCTCACCGTCCCGCTCCCGGGGCCGGTCAGGGGTGCCGCAGCCGCCATCCCGCCCACGCCGACTCGACCATCTCCCGCACTCCGCGCCGAGCGCTCCAGCCGAGTTCCTCGCGGATGAGGTCGGCGGAGGCCACGACCCGGGCCGGGTCTCCCGCGCGGCGGCCGGACACCAGGGGCTCGACGTCCGCCCGTCCGGTGACGTCCTGGATCACGCCGATCATCTCGGCGACCGAGACGCCCTCGCCCCGGCCGATGTTGAGGACCAGCCGGGCGCCGGGGTCGGCGGCGAGCCGCCGGGCGGCCGCGACATGCGCGGCGGCTATGTCCTCGACGTGGATGTAGTCGCGTACGCAGGTTCCGTCGGGCGTCGCGTAGTCGTCACCGAAGATACGCGGTGCCTCGCCCGCCTCCAGGCGTTCGAAGACCATCGGGACGAGGTTGAAGACGCCGTCGTCGCCCAGCTCCGGGGTGGCCGCGCCCGCCACGTTGAAGTAGCGCAGCGAGGCGGTCGCCATGCCGTGCCGGGCGCCCACCGCCCCGACCAGCCACTCGCCCGCGAGCTTGGTCTCGCCGTAGGGGTTGATCGGCGCGCACGGCGTCTTCTCGGTGACGAGGTCGACGTCGGGCATGCCGTAGACCGCGGCCGACGAGGAGAACAGGAACCGGCCGATGCCCGCGGCGACGGCCGCGTCGAGCAGGACCCGCATGCCCTCGACGTTCTCGCGGTAGTAGTACAGCGGCCGGTCGACCGACTCGGCCACCTGCTTCTTGCCCGCGATGTGCACGATGCCGGTGACGCCGTGCTCGCGCAGCACCCGCCCGACGGCGTCGCCGTCGAGGACCGTGCCGACCTCCAGCACCACACCGTCCGGGAGCCGCTCGGCGCGGCCCGTGCTCAGGTCGTCGAGGACGACGACCCGCTCACCGGCGTCCGTCATCGCCTTCACGACATGCGAGCCGATGAAACCGGCGCCGCCCGTGATCAGCCAGGACATGGGAAAACCTTCCTGCACGAGGACCCCGCCCCCAGGTGCGGGGCGGGGCCACGAGGGTGTTCGCGTACGGGTGTCAGCCGCCGATGACGACGCGGCGGACGCCCTTCCAGGCCTCCGGGTCCGTCGTGCGGCGACCGTCGACCAGGACGGTGACGTCCGGCAGGTCGGCCGGGGTCAGCGTGCGGTACTCGGCGTGGTCCGCCTGGAGGATCGCCGCGGTGACCTTCTCGCCCGCGTGCGGGGTGAGGCCGTGGGCGGCGAGCTCCTCGTCGGTGTACATCGGGTCCGAGACGTACGGCACCGCGCCCCGCGCCTTGAGGGCCTCGACGGTCGGGAAGACGCCGGAGAAGGCGGTCTCCTTCACGCCACCGCGGTAGGCGGCGCCCAGGACGAGCACGCCCACGCCGGTCAGGTCGCCGTAGGCGGCGGCCAGCAGGTCGACGGCGTACTCGGGCATCGCGGCGTTCGCCTCACGGGCGGAGCGCACGACGGTCGCCGCCGGGTCGTTCCACAGGTACATCCGCGGGTAGATCGGGATGCAGTGACCGCCGACGGCGATGCCCGGCTGGTGGATGTGGCTGTAGGGCTGCGAGTTGCAGGCCTCGATGACCTTCTTGACGTCGATGTCGTTCTGGTCGGCGAAGCGCGCGAACTGGTTGGCCAGACCGATGTTGACGTCCCGGTAGGTCGTCTCGGCGAGCTTGGCCAGCTCGGAGGCCTCGGCGGTGCCCAGGTCCCACACGCCGTTGGCCTGCGGCAGGTCGGCACGCTCGTCGAAGTCGAGGACCTGCTCGTAGAACTCCACACCGCGGGCCGTCGAGGCCTCGTCGATGCCGCCGACCAGCTTGGGGTAGCGGCGCAGGTCGGCGAAGACCCGGCCGGTGAGCACGCGCTCCGGGGAGAACACCAGGTGGAAGTCCTCGCCGGCGGTCAGGCCCGAGCCCTCGGCCAGCATCGGCGCCCAGCGGGTGCGGGTGGTGCCGACCGGCAGGGTCGTCTCGTACGAGACCAGCGTGCCGGGCTTGAGGCCCTGCGCGATCGCCTTGGTCGCGGAGTCCATCCAGCCGAAGTCCGGGGTGCCCTCGGCGTCCACGAACAGCGGGACGACCACGACGACGGCCTCGGACTCGGCGACGGCGGACGCGGTGTCCGTGGTCGCGCTCAGCAGACCGGCGTCGACGGCCTGCTTCAGCTTGACGTCGAGGTCGTGCTCGCCGGGGAACGGCTCGACGCCGGCGTTGACCAGCTCGACGACCTTCTCGTTGACGTCCGCGCCGATGACCCGGTGGCCCTTGGAGGCGAACTGCACGGCGAGCGGCAGGCCGATCTTGCCGAGTGCTACTACACAGATGTTCATGGAGGGTCGCTACTTCCTTTTGGAACCGGTCGGTTTCTTGAGACCGGCGGACTTCAACTTTCTGACGCCGGCCGCCCGCGCGCGCACGGCCAGGGACTTCAGCTTCCGGGCGGGAGCCTTCAGCGCCCGCAGGAGCAGTGCTCCCTTCGGCGGGTACATCCGGGCCGTGTCGATCACGACACGCCCCTTGTCGTTCACCACGGCCGACGCCCGGTAGGGGTCCCCCTCCCGGCCCCACCGGCGGGCCAGCGGCATGGGCAGGTCCTTGCCCCGTACGGGGATCTCGTACGTCGAACCGGCCACGTCCAGGTATACCCGCACCCCGCGCTTGGCGGTGACGTACTCCAGCGGGACGCGTACGTGCAGGACGGTCGCGGCACCGTCCTCGGACGGCTCGGCCGTCACCTCGCCGGCCGCCGGCGGCAGCGCCTGGTCCGCCTTCATACGGCGTGCTCCGGGCTTGTCCGCCGACTTCGGCATGGCCTTCGTGGCGAGCCGGACGGAGCTGCCGCCGACCTCGCCGAGCACCGGCACCCGCACGGACAGCGTGTACGTGAGCGCCTCGTCCCGCTGCTCCCAGGCGGAGGCCAGCAGCAGGGTGCCCTGGGCGAGACGGCCGGGCACGGACTCCCCGACCAGCTCGTAGACCCGGTCCGCCAGCCCGATGCGCGGATCGCGGAACCCGGGGTAACGGGCGAAGGCCCGTCCGTCCTCCAGGACGAACGGGGGCGCCCCGTGCTCCTTCTCCGCGCTGATCGCCTCGGCCAGCTCGTCGATCGCACCGGCTCGCGCCAGGGCTATGCGGACCCGCCGCTTCACGTCCATCGCGTCACGGATGCCGTCGGTGAAGTAGACGTCGGCGAGCCGCCCGATGCCCGCGCAGATCTGCCGCTGGAGCTCGCGGTCCAGAGCGGGGAAGTCGTCCTGGACGAGCTTGGCGAGCTCCCAGGTGAAGTGCCGGCGCAGCAGCGCGTCCCGCTCGGGACCCGCCTCGACCAGGCCGGCCGTGAAGTCCATGATCTCGCCGGCCGCCCGCAGCCGGGCCAGGTGGTCGGCGCGGTAGGTGATGTTGCTGGCGTCGCCGCGCTTGACGGCGTAGTAGCAGGTGTAGTCGGCCACCACCGAGATCTTCTTCGCGCGCACGCACGCCTCGATGGTGAACGGCTGGTCGCTGCCCACGGGCAGGTGCTCGGGGAAGCGCAGCTTGTACTTCTCGACCAGCTCGCGCCGGAACAGCTTGGTGTTGGCCAGGGTGAAGGGCAGCGCGGAGTCGTACAGGCTGACGTCCGGGTCGCTCTTCTTGTACAGCGCCTGGTGCACGTACCGGCCGTTGGTGCCGACCATCTTGCCGACGACCACGTCCGAGCCGTGCTTGTCGCCGCAGTCGACCATCCGCTCCAGCGCTTCCTCGCCGAGGTAGTCGTCGGAGCCGATGAAGTACACGTAACGGCCGGTGGCCACCTCCAGCGCCCGGTTGCTGGGCGCCGCCGGGCCACCGGAGTTCGGCTGGTGGAGCACCTTGACGGTGTCCGGGTACAGGGCCGCGAACCGGTCCAGTTCGATGCCGCTGTCGTCCGTGGAGCCGTCGTCCACGGCGACGATCTCCAGCCGCTCCCTGCCGATGCTCTGCCCGACGAGCGAGTTCAGGCACTCCGTCAGGTAGGGCATCGTGTTGTAGACGGCAACGATGACGCTGACGTCAGGCGCAGCAGACATGCTCCGGCTCCTGGTCTCCGACAGCCGACGGCCGGCTGGGTCCTGCGGGGAAAGTCTCACAGAACATAGGAGTCCTGCCGAGCACGCACCGTTCCCCCGATGTGTGATGCTCAGCTGCCATGTGCGGCCAGGTCCTCCGGCTGAAGGGACACGCTGCGGTCGGTGGTCGCCGACTCCAGGACCGCGGCCGCCACCTCGACGGTGCGCATGCCCTGGCGCAGGGTGCAGATGTCGGCCGGCTTGCCGAGGACCGCGTCCCGGAACAGCTCGTGCTCGACCTGGAGCGGCTCGCGCTTCGGGATGGCGTACCGGATCATGTCGCCCTCGGACACCCCGCGGAACGCCCGCAGGGCCTCCCACTCGGTGGTCACGGCGGCGTTCGAGTGGAACGTCAGGTCGGCGGTGAGCGTGTCGGCGATGAAGCAGCCCCGGTCGCCGGTCACCGACGTGAACCGCTCCTTGAGCGGGCTCAGCCAGTTCACCAGGTGGTTGACCATGGTGCCGTCGTCGAGGCGGCCGACCGCGGAGACCATGTCCTCGTGCTCACGGCCGCTCTTGGAGACGGTGTGCGCGGCGATGGACACGTACTGGCGTCCGGTCACCCAGCCGGTGAGGTCGATGTCGTGGGTGGCGAGGTCCTTGACGACGCCGACGTCCGCGATGCGGTGCGGGAAGGGGCCCTGCCGGCGGGTGACGACCTGGTAGACGTCACCGAGCTCGCCGGCCTCCAGGCGGGCGCGCAGCGAGCGCAGCGCCGGGTTGCACCGCTCGATGTGACCGACGCCGGCCACCAGCCCGCGCGACTCGAACGCGTCGACGAGACGACGGGCGCCCTCGACGGTGTCGGCGACCGGCTTCTCGACCAGCGCGCAGACACCGGCCTCGGCGAGCGCCAGACCGACGGGCTCGTGCAGGGCGGTCGGGCAGGCCACGACGGCGTAGTCGACGCCGAGGGCGATGAGCTCCTCGACGGTGTTCAGGATCGGCGCCCCCTGGGCGGCGCCGAACTTGTCGCCCATCGGGTCGACGACGCCGACGAGCTCGACGCCCTCCAGACCCGCCAGGACGCGGGCGTGGTGACGCCCCATGGAACCGAGGCCGACGAGTCCTGCTCGCAGCGACTTCCCGGTACTCACAGTTGCTCCCCCAGAGCATTGACGGCGGTGACGATGCGCTCCAGCTCCTGCGTGGACAGGGCCGGGTGGACGGGGAGCGACACGACCTCGGCGGCCGCGCGGTCCGTCTCGGGCAGGTCCCAGTCACGGCCCGCCTTCTGGTCCGGCTCCCAGTACGGCTTCAGCCGGTGGATGGGGGTCGGGTAGTAGACGGCGTTGCCGATGCCGGCCTCGGTCAGCTTGGCCATGGCGGCGTCGCGGTCGCCCTGGATGCGGACCGTGTACTGGTGGTAGATGTGCCGGGCGCCCTCGGCGACCTTCGGCGTGACCACGTTCGCGGCGGTGATGTGCTCGGTGAGGTACGCGGCGTTGGCGATGCGCTGCTCGGTCCAGCCGTCCAGCTTGCGGCGCTGGACGCGGCCGATGGCGGCGGACACGTCGGTCATGCGCACGTTGGCGCCGACGATCTCGTTGGCGTAGCGCTTCTCCATGCCCTGGTTGCGCAGCAGGCGCAGGGTACGGGCGGTCTCCGCGTCCCCGGTGGAGATCATGCCGCCCTCGAGGCTGTGCATGTTCTTCGTCGGGTAGAAGCTGAACGTGCCCGCGGCGCCGAAGGCGCCGACCGGGGTGCCGTGCAGCGCGGCGGCGTGGGCCTGGCAGGCGTCCTCGACGACGGCGAGACCGTGCTGCGCGGCGATCGCCATGATCTTGTCCATGGCCGCCGGGTGCCCGTACAGGTGCACCGGCATGATCGCGGCCGTGCGCGGCGACAGGGCCGCCTCGACCGCGGCCGGGTCCAGGCAGAACGTCTCCGGGTCGATGTCGGCGAAGACGACGTCGGCGCCGACCAGCCGCACCGCGTTGGCGGAGGCGGCGAAGGAGAACGACGGCACGATGACCTCGTCGCCCGGGCCGAGGCCGAGGGCGAGGAGCGACAGGTGCAGCGCGGAGGTGCCGGAGTTGACAGCGACGCAGTGGCGTCCGTCGACCAGCTCCGAGAACTCCTCCTCGAAGGCCGCCACCTCGGGCCCCTGGACGACCATGCCGCTGCGCAGCACGCGCACGGCAGCCTCGATCTCCTCCTCGGCGATCACAGGCTTGGCGGCCGGTATGAACTCATGGGCGTCGGTCATCGACATCCCCTCCTCTACGGCGACCTCTAAGGCGCACCACGTCATGCAGGGTCGGGAGGGGCCGTGTCGATGTCCAGCACGGCCGCATCCCTGGTTGTCCGCCGAGACCTGTGGGCAGGCGGACGGTTCGTACACAGGACCCCGCCCCCCGAGGGTCCTGGCGGGAAGTCAGCCGTGTCCGGTCGCGAGACCGGTTGTGCTCATCGGCTGTGGTCACGGTGTGCATGTCCTTGGCCACCGGGACCACGAAGCACGTTACCAGCACGCGGACAGCGATTTTCCCAAGGGTTACCACAGTGAAACTCACGCAGCGAGTGCGCTCCCTCACAAACGAGACACAGAGTAACCCGGTGGGTGATCCGACGCGACGGGGGCACACGGGCCCCGGCCGTCGCGGGCACCCGGTGGGACACCGGGTGCCCGCGCGAGGTCGGACCGGTCAGGCGGGAGCGGGGATCACTCCTGCGTCGAGGCCGTGACGGTCGGCTGGCTCTGCTGGGTCGCCGCCGTGGTCTTCGACACCGCCTTCGCCGCCTTCTTCGCCGTCGTCTTCTTGGCGACGGTCTTCTTCGCGGCCGTCTTCTTGGCCGCCGCCGTCTTCTTGGTGGCGGCCTTCTTCGCCGTGGCCTTCTTCGCCGTCTTGCGGGCGGCCGTCTTCTTCGCCGGAGCGGCCTCCGCGTCCTCGGCGGGCGTGTCGCCCTCCTCGGCGGTGGTCTCCGCCGCGGCCGACGGGACGACCACGACGGCCGTCTCCTCGGACGCGGTCGGCGCGGTGGCCTTGCGCACGGCACGGCGCCGCGGGCGGGCCGGGGCCGCGCTCTCGGCGACGGGCTCGGCGGCCTGCTCGGCCTCGGGCTGCTCCACTTCGGCGACCTCGGCGGCCGGGGCCGGCGCGACCGACGGCTCGGTGACCGTCACGACGGCGGCCTCGGCCCCCGCGGGCGAACCGGCCGGCGCGGACACCTTGCGGGTGGCCCGCCGACGCGTACGGCCCTTCGGCGCGGCGTCGTCGACGACCGGCGCCTCGGCCTGCGGCGTCTCGACGGCCGCCTCGGTGACCGGTGCCTCGGTGACCTGGGCCTCGACGACCGGGTCCTCGGCGGCGACCGGCGCGGCCTGGGCGGCGACCGCATCGGCCGGCTGCACGGGACGCCCGGCCTCCGCCTCGGCGGTGACCTCCTGCGCGGTGGGCGCCTCGGCGGTCTCCTCGACGGGGGTGCCGGCCGGCTCGGCCGGGGCGAACGCCTCGGATCCGCCCGCCCTGCGCGGCTGACCGCCGCGCGGCGCTCCCGCCGGAGCGGACGCCCTGCGGCTCGCCCGACGGCGGCCGCGACCGCGCGTGGCGGCGGCCTCCGCCTCGGCGACGCTGCTGTACAGCTCCTCGTCGGCCGCGAACTCGGGGGACGCGAGCGCGATCGGCTCGGCCACCTCGGCGGCGACCTCGGCCTCGCTCTCCGTCTCCTCCTCGACGACCGTCGCGGGCTCGACGAGGTCGGCGGCCACCGTCTCGTGCTCGTGGTCGTGGCCCTGTCCGTCGCCACCGCGGCCGCGCTTCTTGCGCTTGCCGCCGCCACCGACGGCGGTCGGCTGCTCCATGTGGACGATGACACCGCGCCCGTTGCAGTGGACGCAGGTCTCGGAGAACGACTCCAGCAGCCCCTGTCCGACCCGCTTGCGGGTCATCTGGACGAGGCCCAGCGAGGTCACCTCGGCGACCTGGTGCTTCGTCCGGTCACGGCCCAGGCATTCGAGCAGGCGCCGCAGCACCAGGTCCCGGTTGGACTCCAGCACCATGTCGATGAAGTCGATCACGATGATGCCGCCGAGGTCGCGCAGCCGCAGCTGGCGCACGATCTCCTCGGCCGCCTCCAGGTTGTTCCTGGTGACGGTCTCCTCGAGGTTGCCGCCCTGGCCGGTGAACTTGCCGGTGTTGACGTCGACGACGACCATCGCCTCGGTCCGGTCGATCACCAGCGAACCGCCGCTGGGCAGCCAGACCTTGCGGTCCAGCGCCTTGGCGAGCTGCTCGTCGATCCGGTACGTGGCGAAGACGTCGACCTCGGAGGTCCACTTCGACAGGCGGTCGGTCAGGTCGGGCGCCACGTGCGAGACATAGCCGTGGATCGTCGACCAGGCCTCCTCGCCGCTGACGATGACCTTGGAGAAGTCCTCGTTGAAGATGTCGCGCACGACCCGGACGGTCATGTCCGGCTCGCCGTACAGCAGCGACGGGGCGTTCGAGCCGCCACCGTTCTTCGCCTTCTTCTGGATGTCCTCCCACTGCCCCTGGAGACGCTCGACGTCACGGCGCAGCTCGTCCTCGCTCGCGCCCTCGGCTGCGGTGCGCACGATGACGCCCGCGTCCTCGGGGACGATCTTCTTGAGGATCGTCTTCAGACGGGCCCGCTCGGTGTCGGGCAGCTTGCGGCTGATGCCGGTCATCGAGCCCTCGGGCACGTACACGAGGTAGCGGCCCGGCAGGGAGACCTGGCTGGTCAGGCGGGCGCCCTTGTGTCCGATCGGGTCCTTCGTCACCTGGACGAGGACCGACTGGCCCGACTTGAGGGCGGCCTCGATGCGGCGCGGCCCGTTGGCCATGCCGAGCGCCTCGAAGTTGACCTCACCGGCGTAGAGCACCGCGTTGCGGCCCTTGCCGATGTCGATGAAGGCGGCCTCCATCGACGGCAGCACGTTCTGGACCTTGCCCAGGTACACGTTGCCGACGTAGGAGGTGGCCTGCTCCTTGTTGACGTAGTGCTCGACGAGCACGTTGTCTTCCAGGACGCCGATCTGGGTGCGCTCGCCGCTCTGGCGGACGACCATCACCCGCTCGACGGCCTCGCGCCGGGCCAGGAACTCGGCCTCGGTGATGATCGGCACCCGGCGGCGGCCCTGCTCGCGGCCTTCGCGGCGGCGCTGCTTCTTGGCCTCGAGACGGGTCGAGCCCTTGATGGACTGCACCTCGTCGGAGGGCTCGGACGGCTTGCGCGGCTCACGGACCTTGACGACCGTGCGCTCGGGGTCGCCGTCGCCCGGCTGCTCGGCCTCGCCCGAGGAGTCACCGGCACGACGACGGCGACGGCGGCGACGGCGGCTGCCCGCGGTGGAGCCACCGGGCTCCTCGTCCGCGTCCTCCGCGTCCTCGTCCTCCTGCTCGGCGGTGTCCTCGGCGTCCTGCGCGGCCTGCTCGGCGGCGAACTCGTCGGACTCGGCGTCACCGGAGTCGCCCTCACCGTCGGCGGCATCGCCGCGGCGACGGCGACGGCCACCGCGGCGGCGACGGCGGCGCGAGCCGGTGTCCTCGCCCTCGTCGTCACCGTCGACGACGTCCTCGGCGGCCTCGTCGGCCTCCTCGGGCTCGGACTCCGGCTCCTCCTCGGCGGCGGGCGGCGTGGCCGCGGCGGGCGCGGCGGTGCGGCCGGAAGCGGCCTCCTCGCCCGCGCCGGCGGCACGGCGGCGGCGACGGCGGCGCGACCCGGCCGGCTCCTCGACGAGCTCGGGGGTCTCCTCGGGCTCCTCGGGCTCCGTCACCTCGGCCTCGGCCGCGGCGGCCTCGGCGGCCGCCCGCTGCGGGGTCTGGAACTGCGGTTCGGCGAACACGGGCGCCTGGAACACGGCGACCGCCGGGCGCGCGGGGCGACGCGGCGCGTCCGCCTCGGCGTTCTCCTGCGAGGGCGCGGTGAAACCGCCGGCGGCCCGGCGGACCGCCCGGCGGCGTCCGCGACGCGGACCGGCGTCCTCCTCGGCCGGAGCGGCCTCGGCGGGCGCGGCAGGGGCTTCGGGGGCCTTCGGCTCCTCGACGGCGGCGACCGCCGGCTCCTCGACGGTCTCGGGGGCCTGGGGGGCCTGTGGAACCTCGGCCTCGGCGGGCGCGGCCGCCCGGCGGGTGGCGCGGCGACGGGTGCGGGGGGCGGGCTCGACGGCCTCGGCGGACGGCTCCTCGGTCACGGCGGGAGCCTCGGCCCGCACCTCGGCCTGCGCGGGAGCCGCGGTCTCGGCGACGGCGGGCGTGACGGCCTCCGGCGCACCGGCGGGCGCGGTCGCCCGGCGGGTGGCGCGGCGCCGCGTACGGGGCGCGGTCTCGGGCTCGGCGGGCGCGGACTCGACGGCGGGCTGCCGGTCGGCCTCGGCCGTCCCGGCGGCGGGCTCGACGGTCTCGGCGGTCGCCTCGGCGGTCTCGGCGGCGGGCGCGGACACCCGGCGGGTGGCCCGGCGACGGGCGCGGCGGGGACCGCCGTCCTCGGCGGGCTCCTCCACGGCGGCCTCCGCGGCGGGGGCGTCCTGCTCGGCGGCCACCGGCACGACGGTCTCGGCGGCCTCGGCGTCGGCCGGGGCGCCGGCGGGCGCGGAGGCGCGGCGGGTGGCCCGGCGGCGCGTGCGGGGCGCGGCCTCGGCGGGCGCCTCGACGGCTGCCGCGGCCTCGGCGGCGGCGGTCGCGGCCGTCCCGTCCTCGAGGTCTTCGTCCGCCAGCTGCTCGGCGGACTCCACGGCCGGTATGGCCGGCGTGGTGATCTCGGCGGAGGTGTCGGCGGCGGCGGTCGGCGGACCCGCCGGCCGGGAGGCGGCACGGCGCCGGCGGCGCGGCGGCAGGGTGTCGCTGGGGGTGTTCGCTTCGGAGTCCTGGACGGACTCTGCGGATTCGGTCGGTTCGAGCATGCGGGCGTTTCTCCCGTCAGGGCTCCCGGGCGCCGCGCCTGGTCCGGCGTCGATCACGGAGGATCGATCGCCGTTGACGTCCGCGGCTCGCGCGATGCGCGGTGCCGCCGTCCGGGGCGCGGGCGCCGCACGGGAGCTCTCTGTGTCCTGTCTCGCCGGTTCCGTACGCCGAATGCGGACGGCCTGGCGAAAGTCTTGTGGTCGGTTCGCCGCCCGACCCAGGTGGCTCCCGAGTCGAGGGCGGCGCTACGGCGTACGTTCCTTCGCGGAACCTTCCCTACGCGGGCGCCTTCGCGGCGGCAGCGGGTTCGGCCGTTGTGGGGGCCTGTGCTGCCTCGCGGTCGGGCGCGAGCGGGTCGGTCACCGTGCCGGTCTCTTCATCGAACAGCCCCTGCGCCAGCCTGGTCACCGCAGCGGGGACCGGCGGCGCCAGGTCGGCCACGGCGCGAAGACCGGACAGGACGTCGTCGGGTCGTACGGCAGGCGTCACGTGCCGAACAACCAGGCGCAGTATCGCACAAGGCCGGTCCGTCGGCCTATCAGCGGGTTCACTGTGCGTTTCGAGGTGGACGACGGCGGCACGGGCGTCGAAGGTGCGGACGCCGTTCTTGGCCATGCGCTGGACCTCGACGGTCCCGGCCCGGTTGAAGGCCTCGACCGCGCGGTCGGCCTCGGCCGGGTCCACGCCGTCCAGCCGCAGCTCCCACACGGAGGCCGTCAGCCGGTCGGCAAGCCCCGAGGTCCGGACCTCGACCGCGTCGACGACGTCGAGCCCGGTGGGCAGCGACTCGTCGAGGAGGGCTCTCAGCTGCTCCGGGTCACGCGCCGCGGTGAGCGCGATCTCCAGGTACTCCGCCTCACTGCCCGTGCCGGTGGGTGCGGCATTGGCGTACGACACCTTCGGATGCGGTGTGAACCCGGCCGAGTACGCCATCGGCACCTCGGCACGGCGCAACGCACGCTCGAAGGCGCGCTGGAAGTCACGGTGGCTGGTGAACCGGAGGCGGCCGCGCTTGGTGTAGCGCAGTCGGATGCGCTGCACCGCGGGTGCGGGCGGCGGGCCTTCGGGCTGTCGCTTGCCCAGTGTCGTTCAGTCCTTCGTGAGAGCGGTCGTACTCCTACCAAGAGTACGTGTCCCGTCCGCCGATGGTTCCCGCCGGGCGACCGCCGACGGCCGGCGGGACTCGCCGAAGAGCATCCGGCGCACGTCGGCGCGGGCCTGCCGGGCCGTCTCCCGGGCGGCGGCCAGCGTCTGCCGGGCGGTGCGGCCCACGCTGCGCGCGGCCTGGGCGGCGGGCCTCAGCACGGCGTCCCGTACGGCGTGCCCGACCGGGGTCAGGACGGTCCGGTACGCCCACCGCGCCGGCTCCACGAAGATCCACCGGAAGAGGGTCCCGAGGAACCGTCCGACCGTCAGGGAGATCCGTCCCGCGATCCGCCAGGCGTGGCCGAGGGCCTCCCCCACCTCCCGGGCGACGACCGCGAGGAAGCGGCCGGCGGGGGCGAGGACCCAGCGCCACAGGGCGAGGAGGGGCAGCGCGACCAGGATGCGGGCGGTCCAGTACAGGACCAGACCGATTCCGGTGACGAGCAGTTCGACGAGGCGCCACAGCCCTCGCGCGCACCGGACGACGGCCCGGCCGGACGGCGCGAGGATCCAGGCGCGGATCCAGCGCGCGGGCGCCACGACGAGGTGGCGCACCAGCCAGGCCACCACGGTGTACGCGCCGGTGCCGACGGCGGCGAGAACGCCCCCGACGGCCCGCAGCAGCCGGCCGGCCGCGTGTCCGGCGGGGGTCAGCACGCGCGCGTACAGCCATCCCAGCCCGGCCCCGGCGCACCGGGCCGCCCACCCCAGCCCGGCTCCGGTCACCCGGGCCGTCCACGCGAGCCCGGTCCCGATCAGCCGGACCAGCCGTCCGACGCCGTGCCCGACCGGGGTCAGGACGTACCGGTAGCTCCACACCACCGGCACCACGAGCAGCGCGTGTGCCAGCCGTGCGAGGGCCCCGGCCACGGGTACGACGACATACCGCCACAGCCCGGCCAGCGGCCGCAGGACCAGCGTCTGCACCAGCCACCACAGGCCCCGCCCGACCGGCCGCAGCACCGTGTCCCGGAGGAACCGGCCCCCGACGACGAGCGCGTCCCACGCCATCCGCACGGGCAGGACCAGCACGAGCACGACGATCCGCACGGGCAGCCGGACCGCGACGACGAGACACCCCTCGGGCGTTCCGTCGGGGGTGCGGTCGGGCGTCCGCGCGGGGGTCGCGGCGGGTGGTTTCTCCAGGTCCATGTCGGCATAGACGCCACAGGGGGCCCGCCGGATGCACCGGCAGGCCGCAACCGTGCCCGCCGGGCCACGGACGCGGCGCCGTGCCCCGGACACGACCGAGCCCCCCTTCCCGCGGGAAGGGGGGCTCGGGCCGGGGACTTCAGCGGCTCAGTGGCTCGGCAACTCGGCGGCTCAGTGGGCGTGTCCGCTGCCCGCGGGCTGCTTGACCGTCAGCGGCAGCAGCTTCTTGCCGGTCGGGCCGATCTGGATGTGGGTGTCCATGGCCGGGCACACGCCGCAGTCGAAGCAGGGCGTCCAGCGGCAGTCCTCGACCTCGGTCTCGTCGAGGGCGTCCTGCCAGTCCTCCCAGAGCCAGTCCTTGTCGAGGCCCGAGTCCAGGTGGTCCCAGGGCAGGACCTCCTCGTAGGACTTCTCACGGGTGGTGTACCAGTCGACGTCCACACCGAAGGCGGGCAGCGTCTTGTCCGCGCAGGCCATCCAGCGGTCGTACGAGAAGTGCTCGCGCCAGCCGTCGAAGCGGCCGCCGTCCTCGTAGACGGCGCGGATGACGGCGCCGATACGGCGGTCACCGCGCGACAGGAGGCCCTCGACGATGCCGGGCTTGCCGTCGTGGTAGCGGAAGCCGATGGAGCGGCCGTACTTCTTGTCGCCGCGGATCTTGTCGCGGAGCTTCTGGAGACGGGCGTCCGTCTCCTCGGCGGAGAGCTGCGGCGCCCACTGGAACGGGGTGTGCGGCTTCGGCACGAACCCGCCGATCGAGACCGTGCAGCGGATGTCGTTCTGGCCGGAGACCTTGCGGCCCTCGGCGATCACGTTCATCGCCATGTCGGCGATCTGGAGGACGTCGTCGTCGGTCTCCGTCGGCAGACCGCACATGAAGTACAGCTTCACCTGGCGCCAGCCGTTGCCGTACGCGGTGGAGACCGTCCTGATGAGGTCCTCTTCGGAGACCATCTTGTTGATGACCTTGCGCATGCGCTCCGAGCCGCCCTCGGGGGCGAAGGTCAGGCCCGACCGGCGGCCGTTGCGCGTCAGTTCGTTGGCCAGGTCCACGTTGAAGGCGTCGACCCGGGTGGAGGGGAGGGACAGGCCGATCTTGTCCTCCTCGTAGCGGTCCGCGAGGCCCTTGGCGACCTCGCCGATCTCGCTGTGGTCTGCGCTGGACAGCGAGAGCAGGCCCACCTCCTCGAAGCCGGTCGCCTTCAGGCCCTTCTCCACCATGTCGCCGATGCCGGTGATCGACCGCTCGCGCACCGGGCGCGTGATCATGCCGGCCTGGCAGAAGCGGCAGCCGCGGGTGCAGCCGCGGAAGATCTCCACCGACATGCGCTCGTGGACCGTCTCGGCGAGCGGGACCAGCGGTTGCTTGGGGTAGGGCCACTCGTCGAGGTCCATGACCGTGTGCTTGGACACCCGCCACGGGACGCCCGACCTGTTCGGCACCACGCGGGCGATCCGGCCGTCCGGCAGGTACTCGACGTCGTAGAAGCGCGGGATGTACACCGCGCCGGTCTTGGCGAGACGCAGGAGGACCTCCTCGCGGCCGCCCGGCCGGCCCTCCGCCTTCCACTCGCGGATGATCTTCGTCATGTCCAGGACGGCCTGCTCGCCGTCGCCGATGACCGCCGCGTCGATGAAGTCGGCGATCGGCTCGGGGTTGAAGGCCGCGTGCCCGCCGGCCAGCACGATCGGGTCGTCGAGACCCCGGTCCTTCGCCTCCAGGGGGATCCCGGCCAGGTCCAGGGCCGTGAGCATGTTGGTGTAGCCCAGCTCCGTGGAGAAGGACAGCCCGAACACGTCGAAGGCGCCCACCGGGCGGTGGCTGTCGACCGTGAACTGCGGGACGGAGTGCTCCCGCATCAGCGCCTCCAGGTCCGGCCACACGCTGTACGTGCGCTCGGCGAGGACGCCCTCCTGCTCGTTCAGCACCTCGTAGAGGATCATGACGCCCTGGTTGGGCAGGCCGACCTCGTAGGCGTCCGGGTACATGAGCGCCCAGCGGACGTCGCAGGACTCCCAGGGCTTCACGGTGGAGTTGAGCTCGCCGCCCACGTACTGGATCGGCTTCTGCACATGCGGGAGCAAGGCTTCTAGCTGCGGGAAGACCGACTCGACAGACATCGCGGGATTACCTTCGTGAGCTGGCGGGGGGCGCCCCCGGCCGAGGGCCGGAGGAAGGGAGACCATCAAGCGTAACCCGACCGGAGCACTCCCCCGCCCCCGCGAAAGCCCGCCGCCGACGGGCTAAACCTCCATCGACGCCTGTGTGGCCGCCCACACCTGCGGCAGTGCCTCCTCCGCCAGGTCGGCCCGCCCCTCCTCACGGCCGTAGAGCAGTCCGTACGTGAAGGCGCTCTCCCCCGCGGCGTGCGCCACGGCCGACAGCTCGCGCAGGGTCTGCCGCGCCATGACGCTGTCCTGGTGCTCACCGAGCAGGCTCTGCAACGATTTCATGCACTTGGCCAGGGTCTTGGCCGCCCCGCCGACGGCCGGGGTGGCGGTCTCCGCCGCGTAGCGGGTCCGCTTGGCCTTCTTGCGCGCCTCGTGCATGGCCTCGTCGCGGCCGTGTCCGGGCGGCTGCTCCAGGGCCTCCCCGACGAGCGCGGACACCTTGTCGAAGTCCTTGCGCACGGCCTTGGCCAGCACCTTGTCCGGCTTCCTGGCCGCGGCCTTCCGCGTGGGCGGATCGCCGACCACGGCGTCCAGCGTGTCGAGGAGCGTCAGATAACGCGGTGAGTCGAGCACACCGAGCAGCCGGCGGCGCGAACCGTGTTCGCCGGCCTTGGCCCAGGAGTGCAGCCGCTCGTTCACCGGCCCGGAGACGAGCGCGGAGGGCAGTTCGCCGAGGGCCGTGCCCAGCCGCTCGGCCAGCACCTCGTGATCGCGGCCCACCCCCAACTCCCCTGCCAGCCACTTCAGTTCGGCGCCGATCGGGTCGGTCACCTCCCGGTCGAGGACCTTGTGGAAGGAGCGGAACGTGCTGCGCAGGCGGCGGGTGGCGACCCGCATGTCGTGGACCGCCTCCTCGGCGTCCCGGCGCACCGCGGGGTCCAGCTCGACGATCGCGTCGCGCTGGGCGCGGATGTACGCCATGACGTGGTCCCCGGCGGTGACCGGCTCGGCGGGGCCGGTGTCCCGGGGCCGCGGATGCCCGCCCTTGGTCTCCGCAAGGGCCCGCGCCAGCTTCGACGCCGAGCGGGACGGCCGTACGCCCGCCTTGCGCAGCCGCTTCTCCACCTTGTCGAGGAAGGCCGGGTCGCCGCCGTCGGCGAGCTCCACCTCGATCTCGGTCCACTGGGCGCTGCCCTCGCCGCCGAACAGCCGGTCGGCGCGTACGGCGTCCACGCTGGCCTCGGCGAGCAGCCGGCCACGGGCGTCGACGAGGTCGCGGACGTCACGGCTGGAGCGCAGCCGCACCACGGGCACGAGCTGCCCCTCGCGGACCCGGGAGCGGACCAGTCCGGCGAGTTCGTCGGGTACGGCGTCGGAGAGGGAGGCCCGGATCTCGTCCCGGACTCCGGGCCCGACGGGCAGTTTCAGGTGCCAGCCGGCGTCGGAGCCCCCGGTACGGCGGCGCAGCGTGATCGAGGCCGAGGCCAGACGCAGGTCGGAGGTGTCGTAGTAGGTCGCGTCCAGCTCGGCGACGCCTCTGTCGAGGACGGACGCGACACCCCCGGCACCGGTCAGGTCGGGCAGGCCGCTCTCGTCGGATTCGTACTTGCGCTCGATCTCGCGTTTCGTCTCCGTCATGAACCGAACCTAGTCCGAGTCGGGCCCGAACGGCAGTGCGCCCGGGACCCGAATCACGGTCCGGGCCACCGAAAGCGCGAGGTCCGGCGTGTTCTCGCGCCTCTCAGGCCGACATGGGCCGCTGCACCCGGATGGACTGGAGCAGCCCCACGGCCACCCAGACCGCGAACATGGACGTACCGCCGTAGGAGACGAACGGCAGCGGCAGACCCGTCACCGGCATGATCCCGAGGGTCATCCCGATGTTCTCGAAGGACTGGAAGGCGAACCAGGCGACGATACCCGCGGCGACGACCGTGCCGTAGAGCTCCGTCGTCTCACGCGCTATGCGGCAGGCGCGCCAGAGCACCACACCGAGCAGGACGATGATCAGGCCCGCGCCCAGGAAGCCCAGCTCCTCGCCCGCGACGGTGAAGACGAAGTCCGTCTGCTGCTCGGGAACGAACTGGCCCGTCGTCTGCGAGCCGTGGAACAGCCCGGCGCCTGAGAGGCCGCCGGAGCCGATCGCGATGCGGGCCTGGTTGGTGTTGTAGCCGACGCCCGCGGGGTCGAGGCTGGGGTTGGCGAAGGCGGCGAAGCGGGCGATCTGGTACTCGTCCAGGACGTGCAGCTGCCAGACCGCGACGGCGCCGGCCGCGCCCGCGCCGAGGAGTCCGAAGACCCAGCGGTTGGAGGCGCCGGAGGCCAGCAGCACGCCCAGCACGATCATCACCATCACCATGACCGACCCGAGGTCGGGCATCAGCATGACGATCAGCATGGGGACGGCCGCGAGACCGAGGGCCTGGAGCACCGTGCGGTGGTCGGGGTAGAGCTTGTCACCGGCGTCGACCCGGGCCGCGAGCAGCATCGCCATGCCCAGAATGATCGTGATCTTCACGAACTCCGAGGGCTGGAGCGAGAAACCGCCGCCGATCACGATCCACGAGTGCGCGCCGTTGACCGTCGAGCCCAGCGGGGTCAGCACGGCCAGAATGCCCATGAGCGAGAGGCCGTACAGGACCGGCACCGCGTTGCGCAGGGTGCGGTGGCCCAGCCAGATCGTGCCGATCATCAGGCAGATCCCGATGCCGGTGTTCATCAGGTGCCGGATGAGGAAGTAGTACGGGTCGCCCTGGTTGATCTCGGTGCGGTTGCGGGTCGCCGAGAAGACCAGGAGGGAACCGATCAGCGACAGGGCGATCGCCGACATCAGTATCGGCCAGTCCAGCCGCCGGGCCACCGAGTCCCGGGCGAAGACCCGGGTCCAGCCGGCCCGCTCGGGCCCGTATCCGGAGACGGAGAAACCGTTCGCGCCGGTCATGTGCACATCCTCCGGCTTCCCCTCTTCCGCCGTCGCCTGCGGGTGTCGCGGTTGGTGCTGGTGTTCTGCTGTGCGGTGCCCGCGGGCTGGCTCTCGTCCGGCGTCGGCGCGGTCTGCTGGCTGGCGCGCTGCTCCTTCGCCGGGTCCTTGGAGACCTTCGGGGCCTTGATGGTGCCGTCGGCCTGGACCTTCGGCAGGCCGACCTGCGGGGAGGGCAGCAGGGCGTTCTTCTTGTCGATCTTGCCGTCGTCGGAGACGCCGTACATCGCGTTGTAGATGTGCCGCACGGCCTCACCGGAGGCGCCCGAACCGGTACCGGCCTGGGCGATCGTCATGATGACCGTGTAGTCCTTGCTGTACGTGGCGAGCCAGGACGTCGTCTGCTTGCCGTAGACCTCCGCGGTACCGGTCTTGGCGTGCAGCGGGATCTCCTCCTGCGGCCAGCCGCCGAACTTCCAGGCGGCGGTACCCCGGGTGACCACGCCCTCCAGGGCGGCGTCCATGCCCTTGATCGTGGCCTTGTCGACCGGAAGCCGGCCCTTGGGCTTGGGCTTGATCTCCTGGACGGTCTTCCCGTCGGCGCTGACGATGGCCTTGCCGATGGTCGGGGTGTACATCGTGCCGCCGTTGGCGAGAGCCCCGTAGATCACGGCCTCCTGGATCGGGGTGACGAGGGTGTCGCCCTGACCGATGGAGTAGTTGATCGAGTCGCCCTCACGCATCTTGTTGCCCTCGAGGCAGTTCTCGTACGCGATCATCTCGACGTACGTGCCGCCCTTCTTGCCGTACTTGCACCAGGAGTCCTTGTTGGCCTTCCAGTAGGACTCCTTCCACTGGCGGTCCGGGACCCGGCCGGTCACCTCGTTGGGGAGGTCGACGCCGGTCTCCTGGCCGAGGCCGAACTGGTGGGCCGCCTTGTAGAAGTAGTCCTTGGGCTCACCCTTCTTCGGGTTGATGCCGCCGTCCTTCTTCCACTCCCGGTCCGCCAGGCCGTAGAAGACGGTGTCGCAGGAGACCTCCAGGGCCCGGCCGAGCGAGATCGGGCCGAAGCTCTCCCCCTCGAAGTTCTTGAAGACCTGGCCGCCCACCGAGTAGGAACTGGTGCACGGGTAGCCGCCGTCCCACTCGTAGCCCGCCTCGACCGCGGCGGCCGTGGAGACCACCTTGAACGTCGAACCCGGTGCCGACTGACCCTGTATGGCCCGGTTGAGCAGCGGGTAGTCGGAGGTCTTGCCGGTGAGCTTCTTGTAGTCCTTGGCGGAGATGCCGCCGACCCAGACGTTGGGGTCGTAGGCCGGGGCGGAGGCCATGGCGACGACCCGGCCGGTCTTGGCCTCCATCACCACGACCGCGCCGGAGTCGGCCTTGTAGTTCTCGCCGGTGATCTTGTCGAACTGGGTGCGGGCGATCTTCATCGCGTTGTTCAGTTCGTACTCGGCGACCCGTTGGACGCGGGCGTCGATGCTGGTGACGAGGTTGGAACCGGGCTGCGCCTCGTCCGCCTCGGCCTCGCCGATGACCCGGCCGAGGTTGTCCACCTCGTAGCGGGTGACGCCGGCCTTGCCACGCAGCTGCTTGTCGTACTGGCGCTCCAGGCCGCTGCGGCCGACCTGGTCGGAGCGCAGGTAGGGCGAGTCGGTGTCCTGGGCCTTGGTGATCTCGTCGTCGGTGACCGGGGAGAGGTAGCCGAGGACCTGCGCGGTGTTGGCGTTGCCGGGGGCCGCGTAGCGGCGCACGGCCTCGGGCTCGGCGGTGATGCCGGGGAAGTCCTCGGCACGCTCGCGGATCTGGAGCGCCTGCTTGGCGGTGGCCTCGTCGGTGATGGGGATCGGCTGGTAGGGCGAGCCGTTCCAGCAGGGCTGGGGGGTCTTCGCGTCGCACAGCCGGACCTTCTGGGCGACCTCGTCGGGCTTCATGCCGAGGACGCCCGCCAGCTTGGTCAGGACCGCCTTGCCGTCGTCCTTCTGCTTCAGCAGGTCGGTACGGGAGGCGGAGACCACCAGGCGGGTCTCGTTGTCCGCGAGGGCCACCCCGCGCGCGTCCAGGATCGAGCCGCGCACGGCGGGTTCGACGACCTGCTGCACGTGGTTGCCGGAGGCCTCCTTGGCGTACGCGGCGCCCTCCCGGATCTGGAGGTACCACAGGCGGCCGCCGAGCGTGCCGAGCAGGGAGAGGACGAGGATCTGGATCACGACGAGCCTGATCTGGACCCGTGGGGTCCGACCGGTCTCGGGAATGTTGGTCACAGCCGCTTGACCCCCTTGATGCGTCCCGCCCGGGTCGCCCGCGACCTGGCGGCCTTCAGCTTGAGTCCGCCGCGCTGCCCGCCGATCCTCAGACCCGTCCCCGAGGAGAGCCAGCCCGAGGAGATGTCGGGGCTCTTGGCGGCGGAGTTGGTCTCGGCGAGCGGGTCGTTGTCGGCGCGCCGCGCCAGGAACATGACCGCGGGGACGACGAACGGGGCGAGCAGCAGGTCGTACAGGGCGGCCGTGAACAGCAGTCCCGTCAGGCCCACGTGACGGGCCGCGGTGTCGCCGACCAGGGCGCCCACCCCGGCGTACAGCAGGGTGGAGCCGATGGCGGCTCCGACCACGACGACCATCGGACCGGTGGCGGACTTGATCTGGCCGCTCTCGGGCTTGATCAGCCCGGCGAGGTAGCCGATCACGCACAGCACCAGGGCGTAGCGGCCGGCGGCGTGGTCGGCGGGCGGGGCGAGGTCGGCGAGGAGACCGGCGCCGAAGCCGATGAGGGCCCCGCCGACATGGCCGTAGACCATGGCCAGGCCCAGCACGGTGAGCAGGAGCAGATCGGGTACGGCGCCCGGGAGGTGGAGGCGGGCGAGGACGCTCACCTGGATCACCAGGGCGACGACGACGAGCGGGACGGAGAGCAGGATCCGGTTGACGCGCATGGGGGTTGTCAGCTCCTACTGCTGCTGGCCGTCTACGGGTGCGTTCGCGTTCGGAGTGACCGTGACGGTCACCGTCGGCGTGGGGACCGGTTTGGGCTTCGAGGGGAGCACGGTGTCGCGCGGGTCCTTCTTCGGGGCCTCGACGACCACGCCCACGATGTCGAGCTTGGTGTAGCTGACGTACGGCGTGACGTAGAGGGTGCGGGTGAGGTCGCCGCCGGAGGGGTCGACCCGGGAGACGACGCCGACCGGGACACCGGGGACGAAGGGCTTGTCGGCCTGCGAGCCGAAGGTGACCAGACGGTCGCCCTTCTTCACGTCGGCCTTGCCGTTGAGGAGTTCGACGCGCAGCGGCCGGTCGCCCTGCCCGGAGGCGAAACCGAGCTCGTCGGACGCCTCCATCCGGGTGCCGACGGTGAAGTCGGGGTCGTTGGCCAGCAGCACGGTCGCGGTGTGCGGGCCGACGGTGGTGACCCGCCCGACCAGCCCTTCGCCGTTCAGGACCGTCATGTCGCGCCGGACGCCGTCGTTCGCGCCCACGTCGATGGTGATGGTCCAGGAGAAGCCCTGGGCCGCTCCTATCGCGATGACCTCCGCGCCCTTGATGCCGTACTGGCCCGTACCGGCGATCTTCAGCATCTTGTCGAGCTGGGCCAGACGGCTGCGGTTGCGGTCGTCGCTGCCGAGTTTCGCCTTGAGGGCCGCGTTCTCCTTCTCCAGCGCGGTGAGCCGGTCGTGGCGCTCACCGGAGTCGCGGACGGCGGAGACGGCGTTGCCGACGGGATCCACCGCCGACGACACGCCGTTCTCGATCGGACCGAAGGCCGCGGCCGCGGCCTGCCGGGCACCGTCGACCGGCGAGTCCTCACCACCCCGGATGTCCACCGTGATCAGCGCGAACGCTACGGCGATCAGCAGCACCAGGAGCAGCCGGCTCTCTCGTGTGTCCCTCACGTGCGGCGGCCGTGCCCTTCCTCGAGAAAAAACCAAGAACAGGAATCAGGAAGCAGGTGTCGACGAGCAGTTGTCGAAAGCGGTTCGGGAATTGCGGTAGCCCCGGGCCAGGATGACCAAGGGCGCTTTGTGGGAGCTTATGCCTCTATGTCAACGATCCGCCGCACGAGAGGGGATCATCCCGTACGGCGGAACCGAAGCGTTACGTCATCTGCGGGGCGCGGCGTCCAGGACCTGCTGGAGCGCCTCGAACTCCTCGACACACTTCCCGGAGCCGAGCGCCACGCTGTCCAGCGGGTCCTCGGCGATGTGGATGGGCATGCCGGTCTCCCGGCGCAGCCGCTCGTCCAGACCGCGCAGCAGCGCTCCGCCGCCGGTCAGGACGATCCCGCGGTCCATGATGTCGCCGGACAGCTCCGGCGGACACTTGTCGAGGGTGGTCTTCACGGCGTCGACGATCGCGTTGACGGGTTCCTCGATCGCCTTGCGCACCTCGGCGGCCGAGATGACGACGGTCTTGGGCAGCCCGGAGACGAGGTCACGGCCGCGGATTTCGGTGTGCTGGTCGTCGTCGAGGTCGTAGGCCGAACCGATCGTGATCTTGATCTGTTCGGCGGTCCGCTCACCGAGGAGGAGGCTGTACTCCTTCTTGATGTGCTGGATGATCGCGTTGTCCAGTTCATCGCCCGCCACGCGGATGGACTGGGCGGTGACGATGCCGCCGAGCGAGATGACCGCGACCTCCGTGGTGCCGCCGCCGATGTCCACCACCATGTTGCCCGTGGCCTCGTGGACCGGCAGGCCGGAGCCGATGGCAGCGGCCATGGGCTCCTCGATGATGTGCACCTGACGGGCGCCGGCCTGGGTCGACGCCTCGATGACGGCGCGGCGCTCGACACCCGTAATGCCCGAGGGCACACAGACGACGACCCGCGGCCGAGCCAGATACCTCCGCTTGTGGATCTTCAGGATGAAGTAGCGGAGCATCCGCTCGGTGATCTCGAAGTCGGCGATCACACCGTCCTTCAGCGGACGCACGGCAACGATGTTGCCGGGCGTGCGCCCGATCATCTTCTTCGCTTCCGCGCCGACCGCGAGGATGCCACCGGTGTTGGTGTTGATCGCGACGACGGACGGCTCGTTGAGTACGATCCCGCGACCCCTGACGTACACCAGCGTGTTGGCGGTCCCGAGGTCGACAGCCATGTCACGGCCGATGAACGACATTGAGTTCCCCATCAGGATTCGACTGGCCTTCCATGAGCTTTGAGGGCTTATCAGGTCGGCGAGGTGGGTGCTGTGACGTGAAGGCTTCCATCGTAAACGCGCCTGCACGAACACTGCGGAGCGGTCTCCGCCATTGTTTGCAGATGCTGTGAGGGTTCGCTTCCGGAGACGGGCGTTCGGGGGCTCACGTTCCCTCGATCGCCCGCTTCAGACCCTTCGTCCCGCTGTCGGGGTCAGACCCGGCCGGGAAAGAAGATCTTCACCTCGCGCTCCGCGGACTCCTCGGAGTCGGAGGCGTGGACGAGGTTCTCGCGCACGATCACACCGAAGTCCCCGCGGATCGAGCCCGGGGCGGCGGCGATCGGGTCGGTCGGGCCGGCGAGCGCG
Organism: Streptomyces asoensis; assembly: GCF_016860545.1. Taxonomy (NCBI): domain Bacteria; kingdom Bacillati; phylum Actinomycetota; class Actinomycetes; order Kitasatosporales; family Streptomycetaceae; genus Streptomyces; species Streptomyces asoensis. The sequence continues at coordinate 28,540 of NZ_BNEB01000003.1, forward strand.
CGCACGCCCTCGATGACCCGCTCGCCCTCGACGATCAGCGCGACGACCGGACCCGAGGCCATGAACGCCACCAGCGGCTCGTAGAAGGGCTTGCCCTTGTGCTCGCCGTAGTGCTGCTCCAGCGTCTCCTGGTCCAGGGTGCGCAGCTCCAGCGCGGTGATCTGCCAGCCCGCCTTGCGCTCGATGCGGCTGATGATCTCGCCGGTCAGGCCACGACGGACGGCGTCGGGCTTGAGCAGGACGAGGGTGCGCTGGCTCACGAGGGGACTCCTTCTGCTGCCGGTGTGTTCTACAGCCGGTGTGTGCGGTGGGATGAGGTTACAGGTCGTGTCCGGGCCGCTGTCACGCAGCGTCAGCACTACCGGCCGGGGCCTGCCCGGCCTGGGCGGCGAAGCGCGCCTTCGCCTCGTCGACCTTGCGTCCGAAGTGCACGGACGCCCACCACAGGGCGGCGAAGAGCACCCCCAGGAAGAACATGATCGGCACGAAGAAGCCGGACGCGACGAGCGCGATCTGGAGCGCCCAGCCGAGGGCGACGCCCCCGGGCCGGGTGACCATGCCGCACAGCAGCAGGCTGAGGAGCATGGCGATGCCGCACACCGTCCACACCGTGGAGGTCGACAGGTCGGCGTCCTTCATGGCGACCAGACCGGCGAAGCCGATCACGAAGAACTCGCCGATCAGGGTCGATGAGCAGAGCGTACGCATGATGGGGGACCTCAGCCCTTCCGGAGGAGCAGCCGGGCTTCGCCGACCGTGATGACGGAACCGGTGACCAGCACCGCTCCGCCCGCGAACTCGCCCTCCTCCTCGGCGAGCGTGACCGCCGCCTCCAGAGCGTCGGGCAGCCTCGGCTCGACCTGGACACGGTCGTCGCCGAACACCTCGACGGCGATCGCGGCCAGTTCGTCGGCGTCCATGGCGCGGTGACTGGAGTTCTGCGTGACGACGACCTCCGCGAAGATCGGCTCGAAGGCCTCCAGGAGCCCGCGGACGTTCTTGTCGCCGCTGGCCCCGACCACGCCGATCAGCCGGCTGAAGTCGAAGGCCTCACCGACGGCCTCGGCGGTGGCACGGGCGCCGGCCGGGTTGTGGGCGGCGTCGAGGACCACGGTCGGGGAACGCCGTACGACCTCCAGGCGGCCCGGCGAGGAGACGGCCGCGAAGGCCTTGCGGACCGTGTCGGTGTCGAGCGGTTCGGGGCGCTGGGATCCGACGCCGAAGAACGCCTCGACGGCGGCGAGCGCGACGGCCGCGTTGTGCGCCTGGTAGGGGCCGTGCAGCGGCAGGTACACCTCGGGGTACTCGCCGCCGAGGCCGCGCAGGGTGACGAGCTGCCCGCCGACGGCCACCTGACGGGCGACGACGCCGAACTCCAGCCCCTCCCGGGCCACGGTCGCGTCGACCTCGACCGCCTTCTTCAGCAGCACCTGGGCCGCGTCGACGGGCTGCTGGGCCAGGATGACGGTGGCGTCCTGCTTGATGATCCCGCTCTTCTCGGCGGCGATCTCGCCGGTCGTCCCCCCGAGCCGGTCGGTGTGGTCCAGGTCGATGGGCGTGACGACGGCGACGTCACCGTCGATGACGTTGGTGGCGTCCCACTCGCCACCCATCCCGACCTCCACGACGGCGACGTCGACCGGCGCGTCCGAGAACGCGGCGTACGCCATGCCGGTGAGCACCTCGAAGAAGGACAGCCGGTACTCCTGCATGCCGTCGACCATCTCGACGTACGGCTTGATGTCCTGGTACGTCTCGATGAACCGCTCGGCGGAGATCGGCGCCCCGTCCAGGCTGATCCGCTCGGTGACCGACTGGACGTGCGGGCTCGTGTACCGGCCCGTGCGCAGTTCGAAGGCGTTGAGGAGCGCCTCGATCATGCGGGCGGTGGAGGTCTTGCCGTTCGTCCCGGTGATGTGGATCGAGGGGTACGAGCGCTGCGGGTCCCCCAGGACGTCCATCAGCGCGGCGATGCGGGTGACGGAGGGCTCCAGCTTGGTCTCGCCCCAGCGGGTGGCCAGCTCCGCCTCGACCTCGCGCAGGGCCTTGTCGACCTCGGGGTCCTCGGGTCGCACGGGCACGTCGGCCTGCGGCGCGCCGCCCTGGGTGCGCAGGGTCCGGCTGCCGGCCTCGATGACCGCGAGGTCGGGGTCGCGGTCGGTCTCCTCGGCCACGATCTCGTCGAAGGGGTCGAGGGGGTCGAAGGGTGCGGGCAGGTCGTCTGGGTTGCCGTTCGGGGGGAGCTCGCTCACGGGGCCAGTCTACGGACGGCCGGTGCCGGACGTGGGCGAAGGCCCCCGGGCCGTGAGGTCCCGGGGGCCTTCGTCGTCCTGGCGCGGCCGGCGCCTCACGCCTGCGGCAGGCGCTCCAGCTGGCTCTGGATCCGCGCGATGTCCTCGTCCGCCTTGGTGAGGCGGCCGCGGATCTTGTCGACCACGTTGTCCGGGGCCTTCGCGAGGAACGCCTCGTTGCCGAGCTTGGCGACCGCCTGGGCCTTCTCCTTCTCGGCCGCCGCCAGGTCCTTGGCCAGGCGCTTGCGCTCCGCGGCCACGTCGATCGTGCCGGACAGGTCCAGCGCGACCGTGGCGCCCGCGACGGGCAGGGTCGCCGTCGCGGAGAACTCCTCGCCCTCCGGCTGGAGACGCAGCAGCTGGCGGATGGCGGCCTCGTGGGGCGCCAGCGCCGTGCCGTCGAGCGTCAGCCGGGCGGGGACCCGCTGACCGGGCTGGAGGCCCTGGTCGGCGCGGAAGCGGCGGACCTCGGTGATCACCGACTGGAGGCTTTCGATCTCCTTCTCGGCGGCCGCGTCCCGGAACCCGCTGTCCGTGGGCCACTGCGCGATGACGACGGACTCACCGCCGGTGAGCGTGGTCCACAGCGTCTCGGTGACGAACGGGACGATCGGGTGGAGCAGCTTGAGCGTGACGTCGAGGACCTCGCCGAGCACCCGGCCGGAGACCTTCGCGGGCTCGCCGCCGGCCATGAACGTCGTCTTCGACAGCTCGACGTACCAGTCGAAGACCTCGTCCCAGGCGAAGTGGAACAGCGCGTCGGAGAGCTTCGCGAACTGGTAGTCCTCGTACAGCGCGTCCACTTCGGCGACGACGGAGTTGAGGCGGGAGAGGATCCAGCGGTCGGTCGCCGAGAGCTTGGAGGCGTCCGGCAGCGGACCGTCGACCGTGGCGCCGTTCATCAGCGCGAAGCGCGTGGCGTTCCAGATCTTGTTGGCGAAGTTGCGGGAGCCCTGGACCCAGTCCTCGCCGATCGGGACGTCGACCCCGGGGTTGGCGCCGCGCGCCAGCGTGAACCGGAGCGCGTCGGAGCCGTACTTGTCCATCCAGTCCAGCGGGTTGACCGCGTTACCGAAGGACTTCGACATCTTCTTGCCGAACTGGTCACGGACCATGCCGTGCAGGGCGATCGTGTGGAACGGCGGGGTGCCGTCCATCGCGTACAGGCCGAACATCATCATCCGGGCGACCCAGAAGAAGAGGATGTCGTAGCCGGTGACCAGGACGGAGTTCGGGTAGAACTTCGCGAGCGACTCGGTCTGTTCGGGCCAGCCCAGGGTGGAGAAGGGCCACAGGCCGGAGGAGAACCAGGTGTCGAGGACGTCGGTGTCCTGACGCCAGCCCTCGCCGGTCGGCGCTTCGTCGTCGGGACCGACGCAGACGACCTCGCCGTTCGGGCCGTACCAGACGGGAATGCGGTGGCCCCACCACAACTGCCGCGAGATGCACCAGTCGTGGAGGTTGTCGACCCAGTCGAAGTACCGCTTCTCCATCTCCTGGGGGTGGATCTTGACGCGGCCGTCACGGACGGCGTCACCGGCGGCCTTCGCCAGCGGGCCGACCTTGACCCACCACTGCATGGACAGGCGCGGCTCGATGGTGGTCTTGCAGCGCGAACAGTGGCCGACGGAGTGGGAGTAGGGCCGCTTCTCGGCGACGATCCGGCCCTCGGCGCGCAGGGCGGCGACGATGGCGGAGCGGGCCTCGAGCCGGTCCAGGCCCTGGAAGGGACCGTGGGCGGTGATGACGGCGTGCTCGTCCATGACGGTGAGCGACGGCAGGTTGTGGCGCTGGCCGATCTCGAAGTCGTTCGGGTCGTGCGCCGGAGTCACCTTGACGGCTCCCGTGCCGAACTCCGGGTCGACGTGGGTGTCCGCGACGACCGGGATGGAACGGTCGGTCAGCGGAAGACGGATCTCCTTGCCGACCAGGTGCTTGTAGCGCTCGTCGTCGGGGTGGACGGCGACGGCCGTGTCCCCGAGCATCGTCTCGGCGCGGGTCGTGGCGACGACGATGGTGTCGTCGCCCTCGCCGTACTTCATGGAGACGAGCTCACCGTCGTCGTCCTGGTACTCGACCTCGATGTCGGAGATCGCGGTGAGACAGCGCGGGCACCAGTTGATGATGCGCTCGGCACGGTAGATGAGCTCGTCGTCGTAGAGCCGCTTGAAGATGGTCTGGACGGCCTGGGAGAGGCCCTCGTCCATGGTGAAGCGCTCGCGCGACCACGCGACGCCGTCTCCCAGGCGGCGCATCTGGCCGCTGATCTGGCCGCCGGACTCGCCCTTCCACTGCCAGACCCGCTCGACGAACGCCTCACGGCCCAGGTCGTGGCGGGACTTGCCCTCCTTGCCCAGCTCCCTCTCGACGACGTTCTGCGTGGCGATGCCGGCGTGGTCCATGCCGGGCTGCCACAGCGTCTCGAAGCCCTGCATGCGCTTCCTGCGGGTGAGGGCGTCGATGAGGGTGTGCTCGAAGGCGTGCCCGAGGTGCAGGCTTCCGGTGACGTTCGGCGGCGGGATGACGATCGTGTACGGAGGCTTCTCGCTCTTCGCGTCGGCCTCGAAGTAACCCCGCTCCACCCAGCGCTCGTACAGCGGCCCCTCTACGTCGGCCGGCGCGTACTGGGTCGGCAGTTCGGTGGGGGGCGCTGATGGCTGCTGATGAGCGTTCTCGGTCACGGGCCCAGTTTAGGGGTGTCACGGCGCCGTCCCGAAACGTGTTTGCTGTGTAACGGTGCGGGCCCCGCCGCCGTGCAGGTGTGAGCTTTGAGCCAGGATGTGAAAATCACATAAGCATCTGGAGGGGAACCCAGAAATGAGTCACAACCAGCCGGGCCCGTACGGCGGGCAGCCCCAGCAGCCCGGACCGTACGGCCAGCCAGGTCCCTACGGCCAGCCGCCGCAGGCGCCCCAGCCCGGCTACGGCCACCCCCAGCAGCCCCCCGCTCCGCAGCCCGGCTACGGCTACCCGGCCCAGCCGCCGCAGGGCGTCCCCCCGCAGACCCCGCCCTACGGCCAGCAGCCGCCGTACGGCCAGCCCCCCACCCCGCCCTACGGCCAGCAGCCGCAGTACGGTCAGCCTCCCTACGGCGTACCGCAGCCCCCGGCGCCGGGCGGCGGCGGCAAGAAGGCGGGCATCGTCATCGGCGCGATCGCGGTCGTGGCGGCGATCGGGGTGGGCGCGTACTTCGTGCTCGGCGGCAGCCCGGGCGCGGGCCTCGAGGACGACGGCCCGCACAAGCTGACGGCCCCGGCCTCCCTCGTGTCGAACAAGTACAAGCGGATGGGGGACTCCAAGGAGGAGAAGGCCAGCACGAGCGACGAGAAGGACCTTGCCAAGGCGGGCGTCAGCAAGGCCACTTCCATCGGCGCCATCTACTCCACCATCGATCTGACGTCCATCGACACCACGGACCCGTCCGAGCTCGCGAAGACGCAGACTGCGGAGAACGTGACGTTTTTCGGCGTCTACGGAACAGTGAAGGACCCCGAGCAGGCTCTCGACACCACCCTGGCCCAGATGAAGTCCGGATCCGACGAGGACGTGAAGCTGATCGGAGATGCCGAGACGGTCACTCCCGACGGTCTCGACGGAGCTGTGATGAAGTGCCAACAGGCCGAAAGCTCGAACGAGGTCACCAAGAAGACCCAGAAGACCTACATGTGCATCTGGGCGGACTACAGCACCATGGGCGTGGTCGAGCCGACCGCGGGCTCCAAGACGTACACGCTGGACGAGTCGGCGGAGATCGCAGCAGGCGTACGCAAGGAAGCCCGCGTCAAGGCCTGACGGAGGCAACCCGCGGGAGAACACACGCCACCGGACTTGTCCGCTTCGCTAGCATGGCCACGTCAACGAAGAGGCCAACGGGGGTATTCATGCGTAACCGGCTCTCCTTGCTCATCGCGGCGTCCACGGCGGCACTGGTGATACCCGTCATATCCACGCCCGCAGCGGCTGCCACTTACGAGGACTCTTGTTTTAGCGCCGGTGTCGCCGTGGCCGGGGCGAGCGGCGGAGGCAGGTGGGACTACGCAAGCCGGACGAAGCTGGACCCGATGACTCTGTTCGTCACAGACAGGAAGGCGGACGGACACAGTGTGGGGGTACGACTCGTCACGCGGAGGAGCGACGGCACGAATGCCTACTGGGCGTGGCACCGTGTCTACGCCGGCTCCGGAAACACGCAGAGCTGGGGAACGAACCTCACGGACTCCGCAGGGGTCCGGCAAGCCTGGACACAAGTGGCTGTGTTCGAGGGCGACGCCGTACTCCAGCTTTGTGTGACACCCACCGGAACCAACCAGTACTGGTAGCACGAAGCGGGGTGAGGACCCGCGCACAGCATCGCGGCGTAGCGTCACGCTCCACAGAGGAACGTCCGCTTCCTGCCCAGTGCTGATCTTCCTCGTGGCAGGCGGCAGCACGACAACGCGAGAAGGGGGCACCCGGATCACCGGGTGCCCCCTTCTCGCGTTGCGCTGCCCTACGCCGTCTTCTGTTCGCCCGGGCCGCGGCCGCCGCGGGCGTCGCGGGGGATCAGGGTCGGGTTGACGTTGGACAGGACGACGTCCGCCGTGATGACCACGCGGGCCACGTCCTTGCGGGACGGGACCTCGTACATGACCGCCTGGAGGACCTCCTCCATGATGGCCCGCAGGCCGCGCGCGCCGGTCTGGCGCAGGATGGCCTGGTCGGCGATGGCCTCCAGCGCCTCGCGCTCGAAGTCCAGCTCCACGCCGTCGAGTTCGAAGAGGCGCTGGTACTGCTTGACCAGGGCGTTGCGCGGCTCGATCAGGATCTGGAGGAGTGCCTCGCGGTCCAGGTTGTGCACCGAGGTGATCACGGGCAGACGGCCGATGAACTCCGGGATCATGCCGAACTTGACCAGGTCCTCCGGCATGACGGCCTCGAACTGGTCCTTGGACTCGATCTCGCGCTTGGAGCGGATCGTCGCGCCGAAGCCGATGCCCTTGGCGCCGGCCCGGGTCTCGATGATCTTCTCGAGGCCGGAGAAGGCACCGCCCACGATGAACAGCACGTTCGTCGTGTCGATCTGGATGAACTCCTGGTGCGGGTGCTTGCGGCCGCCCTGCGGCGGGACCGAGGCGGTGGTGCCCTCCAGGATCTTCAGCAGGGCCTGCTGCACGCCCTCGCCCGACACGTCGCGCGTGATGGAGGGGTTCTCGCTCTTCCTCGCGACCTTGTCGATCTCGTCGATGTAGATGATCCCGGTCTCGGCCTTCTTGACGTCGTAGTCGGCCGCCTGGATCAGCTTCAGCAGGATGTTCTCGACGTCCTCGCCGACGTAACCCGCCTCGGTCAGCGCGGTGGCGTCGGCGATCGCGAACGGGACGTTCAGCATGCGCGCCAGGGTCTGCGCCAGGAGCGTCTTGCCGGAGCCGGTGGGACCCAGCAGGAGGATGTTGGACTTCGCCAACTCGATGGCGTCCTCACGGCTTTGGCCGCCGCCGTTCTCCCCGGCCTGGACGCGCTTGTAGTGGTTGTACACCGCGACCGACAGGGCCTTCTTGGCGGGCTCCTGGCCCACCACGTACCCCTCGAGGAACTCGTAGATCTCGCGCGGCTTGGGGAGTTCCTCCCAGCGCACCTCGCTCGTCTCCGCGAGTTCTTCCTCGATGATCTCGTTGCAGAGATCGATGCACTCGTCGCAGATGTACACACCGGGCCCTGCGATGAGCTTCTTGACCTGCTTCTGGCTCTTGCCGCAGAACGAGCACTTGAGCAGATCGCCGCCGTCACCGATGCGTGCCACGGTGTGCTTCCCCTTCGCCTGGGAGACGACTGGACACTTACGAATCCAGCGGCTCCTGGTGCTGCCTTATTCCGACGGTACCTTGCCTGGCCCCCCGTTCGGGCCCCCCTTGGCACGGTTCACTGTGACGTGGACCGTGTCACACCGTGTTGGGAGGGGCCCCGACGGGACGACCTCGTGCGTCAAACGAGCGAGTTGTTGTTCAGCTTGCGGGTGGAGATGATCTGGTCGACCAGGCCGTACGCCAGCGCGTCCTCGGCCGTGAGGATCTTGTCGCGCTCGATGTCCTCGCGGATCTTCTCGATCGGCGTGGTCGAGTGCTTGGCCAGCATCTCCTCCAGCTGCGAGCGCATCCGGAGGATCTCGTTGGCGGCGATCTCGAGGTCGGAGACCTGACCGCGGCCGGTCTCGCTGTACGGCTGGTGGATCAGCACACGGGCGTTCGGCAGCGCCATGCGCTTGCCCGGCGTACCGGCGGCGAGCAGGATCGCCGCGGCGGAGGCCGCCTGACCCATGCACACCGTCTGGATGTCGGGCTTCACGAACTGCATCGTGTCGTAGATCGCGGTCAGCGCGGTGAAGGAGCCGCCGGGGCTGTTGATGTAGACCGAGATGTCGCGGTCCGGGTCCATCGACTCCAGGCACAGCAGCTGCGCCATGACGTCGTTGGCGGAGGCGTCGTCGATCTGCACGCCGAGGAAGATGACGCGCTCCTCGAAGAGCTTCGCGTACGGGTCGTACTCGCGGACGCCCTGCGAAGTGCGCTCGACGAAGCGCGGGATGACGTAGCGGGACTCGGCGCGGGGGCCGGTGTACTCGGCCTCGGTGCGGGCGTAGAGGCCGCTGCCGGGGAAGTCGTTCACGGTGTCTCCTGGAAAGAGGACTGGGCGGTGGGGTGGAGGGGCTGGGCGGGGTGCTGACGGCTTCCGGGCCCCCGGTGGGCCCTGCGGGGGGCTCTCGCGGGCTCCGGCGGGCTCCGAGCGGTCCACGAGGACTTCTGGAGCCTCCCGGGGTCGCGGTGGCCGCCCCGGAGCCCCGTGAGGGGCTCCGGCGGTTTCCGGGGGCCGCGGGGCCCGTGAGCCGCGGGGGCTCCCGGAACACCGCGGGGGGCTCAGGAAGCTCCGGGGAGCGTCCTTCGGGGCCCGGCTGCCGTCAGTGGACCTCAGGCCGCCCCGGTACCGCCGCCGCCCGGCATGCCGGCGGCCGTCGGGATGACGTCGTCGATGAGGCCGTACTCCTTGGCCTCGAACGCGTCGAACCAGCGGTCGCGGTCGGAGTCGCGGGTGACCTGCTCGACCGTCTGCCCGGTGTGCTGGGAGGTCAGCTCGGCCATGCGCTTCTTGGTGTGCAGCAGCCGCTCGGCGTGGATCTTGATGTCCGAGGCGGAGCCCGCCAGACCCGCGGAGGGCTGGTGGATCAGGATCTCGGCGTTCGGCAGCGCGAAGCGCTTGCCGGGGGTGCCCGCGCTGAGCAGGAACTGCCCCATGGAGGCCGCGAGACCCATGGCGATGGTCACCACGTCGTTCTTGATGAACTGCATCGTGTCGTAGATCGCCATGCCGGCCGTGATCGAGCCGCCGGGGCTGTTGATGTAGAGGTAGATGTCCTTGTCCGGATCGGCGGCAAGGAGCAGCAACTGTGCGGTGATCTTGTTGGCAATGTCGTCGTCGACCGGCTGGCCGAGGAAGATGATCCGCTCGCCGAGCAGCCGGTTGTAGACCTGGTCGCCGAGGCCACCACCGATGGAAGGCTCGCCGGCGGCATAGGGCATCAGATTCGTCACGTATCCACCTGCTCGTCTTACGACGGCGCCGGGCCGTCTCACGTGTACTGCCGGGGGCAACGGAGACTCCCCTGCCCTCGTACTCATGGACCCTAACGCGCGGGTCCCTTCGGGGAATCCCGGAGAGTCGGGTGTTCGCCGGGGGCGTAGACGGGGGCCGACCACGGGGCTTGCCGCCGGTCGCCGTCGCCCGCCGTCCCGCCGGTGCGGCGGTGGGTGGCAGAAGGGCCCCGGGGCGTGTACCGCCCCGGGGCCCTCGTGTCCGCGTCGGAGTCGACGCGAGGCGGATCAGGCCTCGGTCTTCTCCTCGGAGGTCTCCGCCTCGGCGGCGGCCTCCTCGGTCTCTTCCTCGTCGTCGTCCAGGTCGACGATCTCGCCGTTGGTGTCCTTCACCGTGGCGGACTCGACGACCGTGGCCAGCGCCTTGCCGCGGGCGACCTCGCCGACCAGGAGCGGAACCTGGCCGCCCTCGACGACCGCCTGGGCGAACTGGTCGGGCGACATGCCGGAGGAGGCGGCACGGCGCATGAGGTGCTCGGTGAGCTCCTCCTGGTTGACGTTCAGCTTCTCGCGCTTGACGAGCTCGTCCAGCACGAACTGGGTCTTGATGCCCTTGACCGCGGCCTCACGGGTCTCGGTCTCGAACTCCTCGGCCGTCTTGCCCTGGATCTCCAGGTACTTGTCGAGGTCGAGGCCCATCTGACCGAGCTGGTGGTGCTCCAGGTTGTGCTTGCGGGTGTTGACCTCGTCCTCGAGCAGCTTCTCGGGGACGGGCACCTCGACGAGCTCCAGCAGCTTCTCCAGGACGCGCTCCTGGGCCTGCGTGGCCTGGTCGTACTGCTTGGTGTTCTCGAGGCGCTTGCGGCTGTCCGCCTTGAGCTCCTCGAGGGTGTCGAACTCGGAGGCGAGCTGCGCGAACTCGTCGTCCAGCTCGGGCAGCTCGCGGGAGGCGACCTGGGTGACCTTGACGGTGACCTCGGCCTCCTTGCCGGCCGCCGAGCCGCCCTTGAGCTCGGAGGTGAAGGTGGCCTCGCCACCGGCCTCCAGGCCCTTCACGGCGTCGTCGATGCCTTCCAGCAGCTCGCCCGAGCCGATGGTGTAGGAGACGCCGCTGGCGACGCCGTCCTCGAGGACCTCGCCGTCGACCTTGGCCTCGAGGTCGACCGTCACGACGTCGCCGTCCTCGGCGGCGCGCTCGACCGGGGAGGTCGAGGCGAAGCGCTCGCGGAGCTGCTCGACCGCCTTGTCGATGTCCTCCTCGGACACCTCGACCGCGTCGACCTCGACCTCGATGGAGGAGAAGTCCTCGGGGAGCTCAAGGGCGGGGCGGACGTCGACCTCGGCGGTGAAGTTCAGCGTCTCGCCGTCCTTCAGCTCCGTGATGTCGACCTCGGGCTGGCCGAGGACGTCGATCTCGGCCTCGTTGACGGCCTCCGTGTAGAACTTCGGCAGCGCGTCGTTGACGGCCTCCTCCAGCACGGCGCCACGGCCGAAGCGCTGGTCGATGACCCGGGCGGGGATCTTGCCCTTGCGGAAGCCCTTCACCGTGACCTGCTGGTTGATCTTCTTGTACGCCGCGTCGAGGCTGTCCTTGAGCTCCTCGAAGGGCACCTCGATGCTGAGCCGAACCCGGGTCGGGTTCAGGGTCTCCACGGCGCTCTTCACGGTTCGGTCTCCTTGGGGGCTGACTTCTCGGGTTCTGCAGGAGCCAGACCGGCTCCCGCGGATTCGCCGCCCGGAGGACCAACCAGAGGATGAGGCATACGGGCGTGCAGCTTGCATAGTAACGGCAGCGAGGACACGCCCCAAAGGCGATCAAGCGGGGCGACCGTGCGGACGGCCGGTGACGCCCGGTGAGGGCCGTTCGGTGACCGGTGACGGCCGGGTCGGCGGGCGGTGCCGCCGGTCCGTGTCGACGCGCGCCGACCGGTGGTCGGGGTGGCGGGATTTGAACCCACGGCCTTCCGCTCCCAAAGCGGACGCGCTACCAAGCTGCGCCACACCCCGTCTGGTGCGTCACGTAGGGTACATGGCCGCAGGCCGTCCGACCGCCGCTTTTGCCGAGCCACGGGGAGGGCTCCGGCGGGCCGGGGAAACGGGGTGTGCACCGAGGGGCGCGGACCCGCTACGATGCCTGAAGTGCCGCGGTCGCTGACCTGCGGCGCACTGTGTGCGGGCGTAGCTCAATGGTAGAGCACTAGTCTTCCAAACTAGCTACGCGGGTTCGATTCCCGTCGCCCGCTCTGTACGGACCGGGGCCAGGTCGGAGAGTGCATTCTCCGCCTGGCCCTGATCGTTTTCGGGGACTGTGTTCGGTCCGGCCTGTCCCCCGCGTGCCCCTTGGGCTTTGGATCTTTCTTTTTCTTGATCTTCGGCTCCTTCTTCCGCCCCTTGGCGACGAGACCGCTCACCGCGTCGTCGATCAGCCGGTCGCGTCCGGCGCCGGCATGCTGATAGATCAACGCGGCGCGGGCGGTGCTGTCGCCTGTGAGGTGATCTGGCACGCGGATCACAACCGTCAGGTGAAGATCCGCCTCGATGAACGGAGCGTGCCCAGCTTCCCCGCTGGATCTGGTGCGGTAGTGGTGCAGAGCTGCGGCGTCCAGGAGGTGACAGCCCAGGTCGGCGGCGGCTTGGGGTTTATTTGTCGTCTAGGACAATTTGAGGCTTCCGCGCCCTCCATGTGCCCCAAGTCGCACCGCCGTGCCACCAGAGGCGACTCCGAAGGGGCATTCCTGATGGTACGTCAGCCAATCATCTCGAATGGCGAGACACACGCTCTGTGGCCTGCGCCACTTCCGGGCGCCAGGCCAATGAAGTCGGTTTTGCAAAGCGCCAGTTCGCGCTGACGTCGACTGCGGGAAGACCGCGCCACCGGGGCAGGGGTGCCGGTGGTTGCCACCATTGCGAGACCGTTCAAGCTCGGAGCGGACTTTCCGTTCAAGCTCCTAACGAAAAGTCCGGCGTTTCCTGAGTGAACGGCTGGGCCGCGGGGGCCCCGGCCGTCGCAGCGCCCTGGACCGCAGTGGTGGCGTAGGAGCCGACGGGTCAGCCACCGCCCCCTACGCGCCGGCGGCCTTCCGGCGAGCGGCAGGGCATCGGTGATGGCCGGGAGTCCGCCGCGTGCCGACGCCGCCCCGCCGACTCGCCGACCCGCCATCAGTCGGTGGCGCGGTTCTGTCCCTCACACCTTCTCGGCCAGCACGCGCGGATACCCGGCGGTGAGCAGACCCATGTCCTCGACGTCGGACGTCAGGATCGTCACCCGGCCAGGATGCTGGAGCGCGGTCGCGCACAGCATGGCGTCGATGGCGTACTTGTGGCCGTGCAGACCCGCTGTCATCAGCAGGGTGGCGGCAGCCTGCGCCAAGCCTTGCGTGACCGGCTCGACGCGGATTCGGGACAGCGTCCACCTCAGCGCGGCTTCATTCATCTTCGGGTGGATGACCTCGACAAGGACGGCCGCGGAGGTGATGACCGGCAGGTCCGCGTCACGGGCGGCCGTCAGCCACTCGTGGACCTCACGGTCACGCTGCACCGCCTTCGCCAGGCCCTCGCTGTCCAGGACCAGGACACCGCTCACGCGGCCGCCCCTGCGCCCGAGGTGCCGCCGCTCAGGCGCGCACGTTTGGCCGCCACCGCCTCCGGGTCGGCTGGGCCGTGCACCTTGTCGAAGTCCGCGATCAGCTCGTCGAGGTTGTCCCGCTCGATCTGCCGCTGGGCCGCCTTCTCCAGGTACGCCGACACGCCCCGCCTACCGACCCGATCACGGATCGCCTGCAGGGTGCCGGCGGTCAGAGTGACGGAGATGCCGTTGGTGGGACCGTCACCGGGGAGGAAGTCCACGTCGTCAGCCATGACTCCGAGTATGCCATTGAAGATGCTATAGCGGAGGACGGATACACCTCTCCTTCGCACGAGGCCTCGTGCCTGCTTCCAGTGGACGACTACGCTCCACGTGCCTGCTGCCGCCCCGCATCCGACTCCCGCAACTGCTGCCGCACCTCCACCTCGATGCTCTGCGCCAACTTTCGCTGGTGCTTCGCCGTCGAGCGCTGGTAGATCAGATGGGCCCGCTCCGAGGACTGGCCGGCGCGGACCATCAGGTCCTTCGGCTTGACGCCGGTGTCGGCGGCGAGGGTGTTGCCGGTGTGGCCGAAGGTCGAGCGGCGGAAGGGGCCGTCCTTCCCACCGACGAAGATCAGCCCGTCCGGGCCCGACTCGGCGTAGTTCTCCAGGTGCCAGCGGAGCTACCGGCGGAGGAACGCGGGACCACAGGCGGATGCCGAGATGATCAGGTGGAAGGTGTCGCGGCGGTAGACCTCCGCGCAGGCCGCGCACCGGGTGGTACGGCGGTTGGTGCAGCGGACGAGGAGGTTTCCGACGGGTAGGGCGGTGGAGCCGAGGTGGTGCAGGACGCGCCCGACCTCACCGGTCGTCGTGTCGACGGCGTACTCGGTGCGGTGGCCGTCGAGGCGTACGGGGTGGGTGCAGCCGCATGCGCAACACGTAGCGCGCAGCCGTGCGGGCGCCGGTGTGCTTCTCGCGGCCACGGCCGTCGCAGTACGTGCCGACCTGGACGGGACAGCCCGGAAAGACGGCCAAGAACCCTGGCAGCCCTTTGGAGCAGGGCTGGAGACCTCACCGACCGTCCGGCCCGTGGTTCGGCATCGAGGGGGATCAGACCCTGCCGCGGGTACGCCGGATCGGACCGGGGCCGCAGAACCATGCAGTCGCGCCACGGCCCGCGGCTCCAGCATCGGCCGTTCAGTCGTTGCGGTTCAGCGAGCCCACCACCGTGACAGGGTCGGTGATCTCATAGAAGAGCTGGTCACTGCCCGAGCGGGTCAAGCGGATCCCCACCTCGGTGATACAGGTGGAGTTCTTGGTGATCTCTTCCCGGACCCGGACGCCGCCAGCCGACTCCTCGGTGAGGATCCAGTGACCGCTGCAGCCGAGGGACGGGTAGTCGACCGTCGCCACCCGCTCGCCGACCTTCCCACCGGTGTAGTCCACCTTCACCGTGTACTCCTGCGACCCGTCCTGCCGCAGCAGCCCGCTCCACGGTCCCTCGTAGGTGAACGCCTTCGCCAAGGGTGATTTCGTATGCGCCGGTGAGCTGCCGTCGCTCGGGGGCGACGACGCGGTGGCCGTTCCCGGATCCGCTGCCCGGTCGTCGTTCCGCCCGTTGTCACCCGGCTTCACGAGCGTCAGGACGACGGCCACCACAATCGCGCCGACGGTGAGAAGAACCGGTACGAGCGCGCGGTTACGGCCGCCTCCACCATTCGGCGCAACGACGGTCCGTCCCCCTGGAGCTCGAACCTGAGTAGGCATCGGCATCGGCATCCGCACCGGGGCCGGCACGGAGGGCGGGGGCGGCATGGGCCGTTCCAGGGGCCGACCGTATGCGGGAGCGTGCGCCGTCGGCATCGCGTGCACCCCCTGCAGAGTGTCGACCTGAGTCCGCGGCGGGCCCTGCGGGTCGTCGAGACCGAGCAGGCGGGCACTCCTGCGCCCGATCTCCGCCGTCAAGGCCGGTGGGAGCCATGTGCTTTGCGGCTCACCCGCCGTCGCCGCAGCCGCCATCTCGGCGATCGCATGCAACGGCGGGCGTTGCCCGGTGTCCTTCGCCATACACCGACGCACGAGACCGGCCAGCGTTTCCGGCAGTCCCACCAGGTCCGGATCGTCCTCCACGACACGCATCATCAGCGCGTAGCTACCGCTGTCGGAGTCGCCGAACGGATGCCGGCCCGTGGCGGAGAACGCGAGCACCGAACCGAGGCTGAAGACATCGCTGGCCGCGGTGACATGCCTCCCCCTGACCTGCTCCGGGGACATGTATCCCGGCGAGCCGATCACCGCTCCGGTCCGGGTGGCGACGCTGGCATCGGCCGCCCGCGCCACCCCGAAGTCGATCACCCGGGGGCCGTCGAGGGTGAGCATCACGTTCGACGGCTTGAGATCCCGGTGCACCAGCCCGCTGCCATGGATGTTCTGCAGAGCCCCGACCAGCCCGGCGGCCAACGACCACACCGACTCCTCAGGCAGCCGCCCGACGTGGCCCGTCACCGCCTCGTGCAGGGTGAGACCGGGAACGTAGCCCGTGGCGAGCCAGGGCGTGGAGGACTCGGTGTCGAAGTCGAGGACGGGAGCCGTCCACGCACCGTCGACCCGCTGGGCCGACCGCACCTCGGCACGGAACCGCCGCCGGAACTCCTGATCGTGGGCCAGCTGCGCATGGATCACCTTGACCGCGGCCATCCGCCCCTGGGCCCCGCGCCCCAGATACACCAACCCCATGCCACCCGCGCCAAGCCGGCCGAGCAGCCGGTAGTCGCCGATCCGGGACGGATCCTCGGCCCTGAGTGGTTCCACGCTGTCCGCCCCCAGAACAATCGGTCAATGACTACTCACATTCTGGACCGTTGACCGCACCCGCGGGACCGACTCGGCTGCGTCAGTGATCGCCGGGTGGCCTCCTGGCAGGCCCGGCCCGCCGCCGAACGGGCCCGGGAACGAGCGGCGGCTGACGGGGAGCCACGGGGAACGGCGACGACCGGTGGGATGACCCGCACGTCAGCATCTCGCCGGCTCAGCCCCGATCCGCATCCGCGATCTTCCAAACCAGCTACGCGGGTTCGATTCCCGTCGCCCGCTCTGTACGGACCGGGGCCCGTCAGGCTCTCGCGCGCCGCTCCCCGCACCCTGTGTCGAAGATCATGGAACGGTCCGGCCCCACCCTCAGGGCACGGCTCCGATCGGCACGGACACGGCTGCGGCCTCGGTGGCGTCGGTGGGCACCTCAGCCTCGGTGCGGCTCAGGTCCAGCACGATGAGGACGGCCGCGGCGACGCCGAGATAGATGAGCAGGTTGATCAGCGCCTGGCTGGTTCCGTGGCCGTCGAAGTAGATGGTGTGGTGCAGCAGGATGTAGCCGTTGCGGGGCGGCAGGTACGGTCCGAGGTCGCGCCAGAAGGCAGGCAGGTACGGCACCCCGCTCGCTCCGCCCGAGGACGGGTTGCCCAGCAGGATCATGAGGACGACCGTCACGAGCGTGCCGATCGGTCCGAGCAGTTTCTGCAGGATCGCGGCGACGAAGGCGACCACGGCGACGATCAGCGAGCAGATGGGCCAGGTGATCCAGAACCTGCTGCTGGGGAAACCCTGGAGCCAGTAGCAGACGATCAGGTCGACGACCAGACCGCTGACCACGGCGAACCCGGCCAGCTGGGCGGCCCGCCAGCGCCCCGCCGCCCTGCCCGTGGCGGCCATGAGCAGGGTCGAACTCATGTACCCGCCGATGAGCAGGGGGACGAGCATGAGCGCCTGCACCAGGCCGAACGGGTCCTTGGCGACCAGCGGGAGCGGAGCGTACTGCCGGACCTGGAGTCTGTGCCCGGTGGCGCGGGCCGCCTCCTCGAAGCGCACGGCGAGGTCGAGGGGCGCGAGGTCGCTCATGGACGGCACCACGATCAGGGTGTCCGATCCGCCCGACGGGACCAGCGCACCGAAGATACGGGCCTCGTCCATGGCTGTCCTGGCCGCCGCCTCGTCCGGGTACTCCGTGACCTTCAGGGAGATGTTCTTCTCGGCCGCGGCCAGGACGGGCGAGGAGCCGACCGCGCCGAACGGCAGGTCGGAGGCCTTGGGGGCGTGTCCGGCGCTCATGTAGGTGGTGGCGAACAGGCTCTGCATCACGGTGCAGACGGCCAGCGCGGCCAACATCCCGATCACGGCCCGGCGGCGGCCGGGAGCACCCGCCGTACGGCCGGGCGACGGCGAGGGGAGCTGCGGAGCACCGGTGCCGGTGGCCGCTCGGGCCGGGCGGACGCGGCCGAACCAGGCGATGACGGCCGTCGCGGCGGCGGCGTACAGGAAGAGCACGATCAGCGGGGTGGTGATGTCGTTGCCGTCGAAATAGAGCACGTGGTTGACCAGGGTGACCGCGTTCTGCGGTGGGAGGAGCACGCCGATGTTGCGCCAGTACACCGGCAGCAGGTAGGTGCCCAGTCCGCCCGCCGGCGGGCCGCCGACGACGATGAACAGCACCGCCACGAGCAACGTGCCCAGCTTGCCCGCCAAAGCCTGCACCGCGGCGGCCGCCAGCGCCACGGCCGAGGTGATGAGCCAGAAGCAGGGCAGCAGCGGCCAGAAGTGGCTGCTGGAGTAGGCGCCGATGCCCGGCCCGGCAATGAGGTCGGTGAGCAGAGCGCCCACCAGGGCGTAGCCGATCAGGATCGCCGCCCGCCAGGGTGCGGCGGCGACGCCGTGAGCCGCCTTGAAGACCAGCACGGCGGCCAGATAGCCGCCGATCAGCAGCGGCAGCAACAGCAGTGACGTCACTGCGCCGACCGGGTCGCCCGAGGCCAGGGGCGCGACCTTGCGCACGGTGACGGGCCGGTCCAGCTTGTGCGCGGCGGCCAGGAACGCCGGCTCCAGCTCGGTCTGCGCGAAGAAGCTCTTCGCCGGGACGACGACCAGGGTGTCGGACGACTTCTGGCCGAGGTAGGCCCCGTACAGCTCGCCCCGGCCCGCCGCGTCCATGACCGCCGACTCGTCCGGGTAGGAGGTCAGGTCGAGTCCGCCCCGTGACGCCACCGCCGCGACCACCGGAGAGGGCGGGCCGGTCACACCGAAGGGCATGTTCCGCGGCACGAGCAGCTGCTGTGCGCTGACCAGGCACAGGGCCAGCAGCGCCTGCGCGACGAGCACCACGGCCAGCGCCGCGCCGATCTTCAGGACGCCGCTGCGCCGCTCCGCTCCGCCCGGGTCCGCCCGGGCCGGTCGCCTCGCCATCCCTGTCCTCCTCGGCTTCCGCGGCCCGGCCGCGCCGTGGTCACCGCGCCGGCCGTCCGTGACGGGCCGGCCGCGCTCGGGGGTTCGTCCCTTCCGGAGCCATCACGACACGGGCCCGATGAGGCAGCAACTCGACGCAGCGGCGCGACGACGTTGCGTGACCGTCCAGGCTGGTCGGCGTCGTCCGGTGGTCCGGGTGCGGCGGGCGGGACAGGCGGGCGCGGGGACGGCGCCGCCCGGGCCGTCGTGCGGGGTGTCGCGGGCGCGCCGGAACCGCAGGAAGACCGCGTCCAGAGCCAGCCCAGCGGACCGCCAATGTTTCGCCCCGCCCGGGGGCGGCCCCGCTGCGGCCGGCCCCGGCTAGAAGCTGATCGAGTTGATGGTGTCGGCGAGGGAGTCGAGGAAGCGGTTGATCGACGGGGCCATGCCGGTCGAGGCGAGGAAGAAGCCGAACAGGATCGCGACGATGGCCGGGCCCGCCTTGATCGACCCTCCCCGGATCAGCACCACCAGGATGATCGCCAACAGCAGCACCACTGACAGTGAAATGGCCACAACTGATCACACACCCTCGGTCGGTCCGCACTCCCGAGACCATCGTGCCACCAACAGGGCCTCCCTATGCGGCCCGTGACGCATCATCGCGCGCCGTCCCTCGACCGGGGGCGCCCGGCGCGGCAATTCAGGTGCGTATCCACGCGGAATTCGGGGCACTTGGTTGCGGTGCCCACACAACGCCTGCGCAGGTAATTCGAATTATCGCCGCAG
The DNA here is from genome assembly GCF_016860545.1 of Streptomyces asoensis. Lineage (NCBI taxonomy): Bacteria > Bacillati > Actinomycetota > Actinomycetes > Kitasatosporales > Streptomycetaceae > Streptomyces > Streptomyces asoensis. The sequence goes on from NZ_BNEB01000003.1 coordinate 47,963, forward strand.
GTGCTCCAACTGCGCCCGCACAACCGCCGTTATGCACCTTTTAGTCGGGATGAATCATGACATCAAGGTCCGTGAATGACGTACGGCGGCCCCGGGAGCCGGTCCGGCGACCCGTGCGGCGAATAAGCCACAGCGCCTTAACCGGTGGCGACCTGGGCCGTTTTACGAATACGCACACGCGACGCTAGGGTGCCTCGAATGTTCCACGCCGCCTCGTCCCTCGCTCCGAGTCCGCGCCCGTCCCAGAACCAGAACGACCGGCAGGACCGGTCGGGGGACGAACCCGGCCGGCCCGCGGACAGACCCGCCGGACGGCCGTCGGCACCGCCCGCCGCGAAGCGCGACGCGTTCTTCGACAACGCGAAGTACCTGGCGATCGTGCTGGTGGCGATGGGGCACGCCTGGGAACCGCTGAAGGGCGACAGCCGGGTGCTCACGGCGGCCTACGTGCTGCTGTACACGTTCCACATGCCGGCCTTCATCGTCATCTCCGGCTACTTCTCCCGCGGTTTCGACGCGAGCCCCGGCAAGCTCAAGCGGCTGGTGACGGGCGTCGTCGTGCCGTACGTCGTCTTCGAGACCGCCTACCCGCTCCTGAAGACGTACGTCGGCGGCGCGCCCCAGGACATCAGCCTCCTCGACCCCTATTACCTGACCTGGTTCCTGTGCGCCCTGTTCATCTGGCGGCTGACCACACCCCTGTGGAAGCTGGTGCGTCATCCGGTGCCGCTCGCGCTGGGCATCGCCATGCTGGCGTCCGCCACCCCGGGCATCGGCGGTGACCTGGACCTCCCGCGCGTCCTTCAGTTCCTCCCCTTCTTCGTGCTGGGACTGAACCTGCGGCCGGAGCACTTCGCGCTGGTGCGCCGGCGCGCGGCCCGGATCGCGGCGGTGCCGGTGTTCGCCTTCGCGCTGGTCTTCGCCTGGTGGGCGGTGCCGCGGATGAACAGCGGCTGGCTCTACCACCGCAACTCCGCGCAGGAGCTGGGCGTGCCGTGGTGGGTCGGTCCCGTCATGCAGCTCGCCCTGTTCGGCTGCTCCCTGCTGCTGACCGCCTGCTTCCTGTCCTGGGTGCCGGGGCGCGCGACGTGGTTCACGACGCTCGGCGCGGGCACGCTCTACGGCTATCTGACGCACGGCCTGCTGCTCAAGACCGCCGACTACCGCGGCTGGTTCGACCACCCGGCGCTGCACCGCCCGCTCGGGGAGATCGCCGTCACCGTCGCCGCGGCCGCGGCCGTCACCGCCTTGTGCACGAGCCCGGTCCGCAGGGTGCTGCGGTGCGTGGTGGAGCCGAGGATGGAGTGGGCGTTCAAGCGGGACGCGGCCGAGCTCGCCCGCGGACGCGAGAGGGAGAAGGAGAAGGACGCGCAGCGGCAGGATCCCGGCACGAAGGACGCGCGGACACGGTCGGCGGATCCGGCGGTTTAGTCGCTTTCGTCCCCGGGCGCGCAGAGGCCGAGGAGGGCGCGCATCCGCGCGTACTTCCCGGTCAGCCGCTCCCGGGTGGGCGCGTCCAGGACTGCGAGGCGGGCCGGGTCCGCGTTGTGCGCCAGGTCGGCCTCCTTCACCAGCAGGGCGCCCGGGGTCGCCAGGATGCGTTCCGCGTACGCCTGGGGCGTCTCCCCCGCCCGCTTGGTGACCGCGAGGACGACGGCCTTCGTACGGTCGGTCAGCGCGGCCTCGCGCAGCCAGGTCGCGGACAGGGCGTCGTCCTCGACGGAGTCGTGCAGCCAGGCGGCGGCGATCAGCTCGTCGTCGCCGCCCCGCGCGCGGACGCCCTCCGCGACCGCCCGCAGGTGCTCGGTGTAGGGCCGGCCCGCTTTGTCGGTCTGTCCCTCGTGGGCGGCGCGGGCGAGGCTCTCGACCTCGGACAGGGTGAGCATGGCGGGTCTTCCCCCCGGGTGTCTCGGCGGAGTCAGGACAGGGCGAGCGACTGGGCGGTCGGGCCCTCGCGGCAGACCAGCAGCAGGGCGCGGTCGTCGTTGACGTCCTTCGCCACCGCCTCGATCAGGTGCCAGGCGGCGCCCTGGAAGCCGCCGGCCACATAGCGGTCGGCCTCACCGGTGAGGCGGTCGATGCCCTCCACGATGTCCCGGTCGGAGGTCTCCACCAGACCGTCGGTGAACAGCATCAGCACGTCACCGGGGCGCAGGGAGCCCTTGACCGGGTCGAACTGGGCGCCGTCGTACACCCCGAGGAGCGGGCCCTCGGCGGCCTTCTCCTCCCAGCGGCCGCTGCCCGCGCTGAGCTGGAGGCCCGGCGGGTGACCGGCCGAGTAGAGCTCGTAGTCGCCGGAGTCGAGGTCGAGGACCAGGTGGATGGAGGTGGCGAAGCCCTCGTCCCAGTCCTGGCGGAGCAGGTAGCCGTTGGCGGCGGGGAGGAAGGCGTGCGGGGGCAGCGACCCGAGCAGACCGCCGAACGCGCCGGACAGCAGGAGCGCGCGCGAACCGGCGTCCATGCCCTTGCCGGAGACGTCGGTGAGGACGACCTCCAGGGTGCGGCCGCCGTTGGTGCGGGCCGCGACGACGAAGTCTCCGGAGAAGGACTGCCCGCCCGCCGGCCGCAGGGCCATCTCGCGGTGCCAGCCGTGCGGCAGACCGGGCAGCTTGCTCTGCACCCGGATGCGCTCGCGCAGGTCGAAGAGCATGGTGCCGCCGCGCCGCCAGGGCACGCCGACCCGGCTGCGGAACTGGGCGATGAGGAGACCGAAGAAACCGCATGCGGCGACGACCAGGACCACGCCCGGGGTGACCCGGGAGGGGCCCTCGGTGTACGGGCCCAGCTGCACGGACTCCACGATCAGCGCGGTGGCCGCGGCGGCGTACAGGCCGAGCAGGCTCGACGGGCGCAGCAGCAGTCCGCCCGCGACGATCGGCAGGACCAGGGCGGCCGGTGAGCACCACACCGAGTCGGCGAGCGTGGTGGCGGCGATCAGCGGGACCGTGAGCAGCAGGAACGCCAGCGCGATCCAGTCCGAGCCGTCGCCGCGGAAGTAGTCCACGGCGCTTCTGCGCACGCCGGTGCGGACCCGGTGCCACAAGTGCTTCAACCGGGCCGTCAACGTCTCGGCTTCCGCGCGCCGCTGTCGTCCTGCTGCCATTAGTTCGGGACCCTATCCATCGAACCCGCCGCTTGGCACGGGAGGTCCCACTTGTCCCCCCTCTCAGGCTCAACTTCACAGTGAACTTCACGGAAAGCGCTCACGCCCCGAGGAGGGGAAAATTGCCTGGCCCGTCCTGTGGAGGGCTGCTAGGCATGGGGCCATGACCGGTGACGCGGCAGGCCGTTCGGCCTCCTCCGCGGCCGGGCGGCACGAACTGCGGAAGGTGCGGGAGATGCGGGAGTCACGCGAGACGCGAACGCTGCTGCGGGACGAATGGGACGAGTGGTACGACACCTTCCTGCGCACCTTCGGCGGGGTCCCGGAGCCGGCCGAGGAACGGGAGCTGTTCCGCGATCTCACCCCGCACGACCGCTCCCTGGGCGTCTGGGACGCCGGGCGGTGCGTGGCGACGGCGGGGGCCTACGACTTCCGGCTGACCGTGCCGGGCGGGGCCTCGGTGCCGGCCGCGGGCGTGACGATGGTCGGTGTGAGCGCGACCCACCGGCGGCGCGGGGTGCTGACCTCGATGATGCGGCGGCAGCTGGACGATGTGCGGGCGTGGGGCGAGCCGCTCGCGGTCCTCACGGCCTCCGAACCGGACATCTACGGACGGTTCGGGTACGCCGCGGCGGCCTTCGGGCTGCACGCCGAGATCGACACGAGCCGGGTACGGCTGTCCGTCCCGCCCGGCACGGACGACGTACGGCTGCGGTACGCCGATCCCGTCGCGGAACTCGACGTGTGCGAGGCGCTGTACGCGCGGACCGTGCCCGACCGGCCCGGGATGCTCGCGCGCCGGCCGGGCTGGGAGCGGCTGGGGCTGCTCGACCCGGAGAGCGGTCGGGGCGGGGCGTCGCCGCTCCAGTGCGTCCTCGCCGAGCGGGACGGTGAGGTCACCGGGTACGTCCGCTTCCGGGTGCGGCCCGAGTGGCGGGACAGCGGACACAACGGGCAGGTGCTGCTCCAGGATCTGACAGCCGCCGATCCGGCGTCGGAGGCGGCGCTGTGGCGGTTCCTGTTCGGGATCGACCTCACGACCTCGCTGAAGGTCCGCGGGCGGCCGGTGGACGAGGCCTGGCAGTACCTGGTGTCCGACGTACGGCGGTGCGAGCTGCGGGTGCGGGACTCGCTGTACGTGCGGCTCGTGGACGTGGGCGCGGCGCTGGAGGCCCGTACCTACCAGGCGCCGGTGGACGTGGTGTTCGAGGTCGAGGACGCCTTCTGCCCCTGGAACGCGGGGCGTTGGCGGCTTTCGGGCGACACCAAGGGCGCGGTGTGCGGGCGCACCTCCGACGCCGCCGATCTCGCGCTCTCCGTCAGGGAGTTGGGGGCGGTCTACCTCGGGGGCGTCGGCCCGGCCCCGCTGGCGCGGGCCGGACGGGTCGACGAGCTCAGGAGGGGCGCGCTGGCCGAGGCCGCCGTGGGGTTCGGCGCCGTCACGGCTCCCTGGCTGCCGCACGGCTTCTGAGGGCGGGCGCGCCGCCGGTGTCCGGCCGGGTCCGGCCGCGGGTCACTTCCGCTGGCAGGTCGGGCACCAGAAGAGGTTGCGGGCGGCGAGGTCGGCGGTGCGGACGGTGTCGCCGCAGAGGTGGCAGGGCTGGTGCGTACGGCGGTAGACGTACACCTCGCCGCCGTGGTCGTCGACGCGGGGCGGCCGGCCCATGGCCTGCGGGGTGTGCTGCGGGCGGACCGTGTCGATGCGGTTGTCGCGGACGCCGTCGCGCATGAGGGCGACGAGGTCGGTCCAGATCGCGTCCCACTCGGTCGGGGTGATGTCCCTGCCCGCCCGGTAGGGGTCGATGCCGTGGCGGAAGAGGACCTCGGCCCGGTAGACGTTGCCGACGCCCGCGATGACCTTCTGGTCCATGAGGAGGGCGGCGATCGTCGTCCGGCTGCGCGCGATGCGGGCGTAGGCGGCCGCGGGGTCGGCGTCGGCGCGCAGCGGGTCGGGGCCGAGGCGGCCGTGTATCGCCCGCTTCTCGTCGTCCGTGATCAGGGCGCAGGTGGTGGGGCCCCGCAGGTCCACGTAGCCGGTGGGACCGGCGAGGCGGAGGCGGACCGTGTCGGTGGGCGGTGGCGCGGGGGCCGGACCGAAGGTGACCTTGCCGAAGAGGCCCAGGTGGATGTGGATCCAGCGCCCGCCGGCGAACCCGAGGAAGAGGTGTTTGCCGTGGGCCTCGGTGCGGGTGAGCGAGGCGCCGGCGAGGAGCTCGGCGGAGGGGGTGAACCTGCCCTGCGGGCTGCTCACCGCCAGGGGTCGGCGGGTGAAGCGGGCGTAGTCCTGCGCCAGCCGGTGGATGGTGTGGCCTTCCGGCACCGGTGTCTCCTCGTCCTCGCGCCGCTCACCCGGCAGGACCGGGTGAGCGCCGAGGCCGTCCGGGGCCGCGCCCCGGGCGGGTCGCTACTGCTGGGGGTGGTGGGCCGGGATCTCGGGGAGGGTGCCCGTCGTCTCGTACGCGGAGAGCATGTCGATGCGGCGGATGTGACGCTCGTCCTCGGAGAACGGGGTGGCGAGGAACGTCTCGACGAACTTCGTCGCCTCGTCCTGGGAGTGCATGCGGGAGCCGACGGCGACGACGTTGGCGTTGTTGTGCTGGCGGCCGAGGGACGCGGTCTCCTCGCTCCAGGCCAGGGCGGCACGGACGCCCTTCACCTTGTTCGCCGCGATCTGCTCGCCGTTGCCGGAGCCGCCGATCACGACGCCGAGGGAGCCGGGGTCCGCCGCCGTGCGCTCCGCGGCGCGCAGGCAGAAGGGCGGGTAGTCGTCCTGGGCGTCGTAGATGTGGGGCCCGCAGTCGACCGGGTCGTGACCCGCCGCCCTGAGCTGCTCCACGAGGTGGTTCTTGAGTTCGAAGCCGGCATGGTCCGAGCCGAGATACACGCGCATGCGTCGAGTGTGACATGGGCGCCGTGGGGTAGCAGCGCCGGGTGCCGCGTCCGAAAACTGTGAGTAATCCTACAGAACCTCAGGAAAACCTCAAATAACAATCTGGAATCGAAGGTTCCCGAATTCATTCACCTCGGATTCACTGGACCGGCTCGTACGCCCCCCACGCACGATCCACTTGATTCCCCTCACGCGGCGCAAAGGAAAACACCCTCATGACTTCGCAGCCGACCCTCACCAAGGCCGACGGCGGCCCCGGAGGTTCCGAAGAGCCCGGGGCCGGGCCCGGGACCGGGCTCCACGCAGGGCTCAAGAACCGGCACCTGTCGATGATCGCCATCGGCGGTGTCATCGGCGCCGGACTGTTCGTCGGTTCCAGCTCCGGCATCGCCACCGCCGGACCGGGCATCCTGCTCTCCTACGCCCTCGTCGGCACGCTCGTGGTGCTGGTGATGCGGATGCTGGGCGAGATGTCCGCGGCCAACCCGACCTCGGGCTCCTTCTCCGCGCACGCCGACCGGGCGCTCGGCCGCTGGGCCGGGTTCTCCATCGGCTGGCTGTACTGGTTCTTCTGGGTCGTCGTGCTCGCGGTGGAGGCCACCGCCGGCGCCAAGATCCTCGAAGGGTGGATCCCCGCCGTACCGCAGTGGGGGTGGGCGCTCCTGGTGATGGTGGTGCTGACCGCCACCAACCTCGTGTCCGTCGGCTCCTACGGCGAGTTCGAGTTCTGGTTCGCCGGGATCAAGGTCGTCGCGATCGGCGCCTTCATCGTCGTCGGCGGACTGGCCGTCTTCGGCGTGCTGCCCGGCAGCGACAGCGACAAGGCCGGGCTCGGCAACCTCACCGACCACGGCGGCTTCCTGCCCAACGGGCCGGGCGCCATCCTCACCGGCGTGCTGCTCGTCGTCTTCTCCTTCATGGGCAGCGAGATCGCGACCCTGGCGGCCGGCGAGTCCGAGGACCCGCAGCGGGCGGTCACCAAGTCCACCAACAGCATCATCTGGCGGATCGGCGTCTTCTACCTCGGCTCGATCCTCGTCGTCGTCACGCTGCTGCCGTGGAACGACCCGTCCATCAAGGAGCAGGGCTCCTACGTCGCCGCGCTGAACTCCCTCGGGATCGCGCACGCCGGTCAGATCATGAACTTCATCGTGCTGACGTCGGTGCTGTCCTGTCTCAACTCCGGGCTCTACACCGCCTCCCGCATGGCCTTCTCGCTCGGTCAGCGCGGGGACGCGCCGAAGATGTTCGCCCGCACGACGCGTCGGGGTGTTCCGCTCGCGGCGATCGTCGCCTCGGTGCTGTTCGGGTTCGTCGCCGTCTTCTTCAACTACAAGTTCCCGGACTCCGTCTTCCTCTTCCTCGTCAACTCCAGCGGTGCCGTCGCCCTGTTCGTCTGGCTCGTGATCTGCTTCTCGCAGCTGCGGATGCGGAAGATCATCCAGGCCGAGGCGCCGGAGAAGCTCGTCGTGAAGATGTGGCTGTACCCCTACCTGACCTGGGCGACGGCCGCGCTGATCGTCTTCGTGCTCGGGTACATGCTGACCGACACCGAGGGCGAGAGCAGTGGCCGCACGACCGTGCTGCTGTCGCTGCTCGTGGCCGCCCTCGTGGTCGCCGTCGCCTTCGTGAAGGAGGGCCGGACCAGGGCCAGGGCCAGGGCCGCCTCCGAGGTCCCGGCCACGTCCCGGGTCGAGGCCGAGTAGTCCCGCGCCGGCCGGCTCGCGCGTGCGAGCGGCGGCCGGCGCGAGTGCGCGAGGGGTCCGCCGCGGCGGGCCCCTCGCCGCTTTTGCCGCTCACATCACCGTGAAGCTGTCCTTGACCTTCTCGTACGTCCTCAGGGCCTGCGCTTCGGTCCCCGGCCGGTACCAGGTGTTGACCTGGTACGACTTGCCGTCCTCGTCGAAGCCCAGGAGACGGGCGTGCCAGGGCGTGCCCCGCAGGGTGAAGGTGTACTCCCAGACCACCGCCGGCCGGCCCCGGAACGTCGTCTCCGCCAGACGGATCTTGGTGTAGTCCCTGCCCTGCCGGGCGTTCTCCTCAGAGGTCCGCCAGGTGTCCATCAGGTCGCCCCGCGCCAGGGAGGACCTGGCGACGAGTTCCTGGGTGCCGTCGGGTGACGTGTAGTGCACCTCCGCGCCCGTCTTCACGTCCCGCCGCCAGCCCGCGGGAGTCGCCCACGCGTACCCGCCCGCCTCCTGGTGGGCGCCCGGGGGCAGGCTCGGCGGGCGGAACGTCCCCTCGACGGTCGGTGACGCCGGGTCGACCGGGCCGGAACCGGAGCCGGAGCCGGGGTTCGCGGTGGTGAGCACGGACGGCTCGGGCGAGGCGCCGCCCGACCGGTCGTCGCCGTCGTGCGAGCCGGGCGGTGACGCCAGCACGATCGCGAGGACTGTACCCACCACGAGGACACCGACGGCGACGACCGCGCCGGTACGGCGGCGCGCCGGTCCCCCGCCGCGCCCCGGACGACGTCCGCCGCCGCCCCCCGTCGCCTCCCCGTCCCCGCCGGGCCCGCCCCCGCCGGAGCGGACCGTGGCGGAGCGGGCCGCGACGGCCGGACCGGGCGGCTCACCGCCGGGCCGCCCCCTGACGCGACGCGTCGGCGCGTCCGGGCTCGGCACGGGGGCCGCACCGTCCGCCTCCGGGACGCCGTACGGCTCCCGGGCGGGGTGCGGCTCCCGGGCGGGGTGCGGCTCCGGTGCCCCGGAGGTATCCGGGGCGGGGCGGGTCCCCGGGGCCGGGCGGGGCTCCGGGGCCGGGCGGGGCTCCGGGGCCGGGCGGGGCTCCGGGGCCGGGCGGGGCTCCGGGGCCGGGCGGGGCTCCGGGGCCGGGCGGGGCTCCGGGGCCGGGCGGGGCTCCGGGGCCGGGCGGGGCTCCGGGGCCGGGCGGGGCTCCGGGGCCGGGCGGGGCTCCGTCGCCTGCCGCGGACGGGCGAGGGAGATTCCGGGGCGGACGCGCGGATCCGCCGGCGGGCCCTCGGACGGGGGCTCCGAGCCCGACTCCGAACGCAGCTCCGAGGCCGCCCCGGTCCCTGCGGCCGTCCCGGCGGCCCCGGTCCCGGCCTGCGCAGGGCCGACGGGGGTGTGGGCGTGGGGTGCCCCGGCGCGGTCGGCGGGTGCGCCGCCTTCCGCGCCCGGCGCTCCCGCGTCGCCCGTTCCCGTCTGCCCGGGCACCGCCGGGGTCGGCGCGGGAGGCGGGAAGGCGAGGGGGGCGAGGGCGGACTCCAGGTCCGTGAGGGTGGGACGGGCCGCGGGCTCCTTCTCCAGGAGGGCGGCGAGGATGTCGTTCAACGGGCCAGCCCGGGGCGGGAGTCGGGGTTCCTCGTAGAGGACCGCGTGCAGGGTCGCCAGGGTGGTGTCCCGGGAGAAGGGGGAGCGACCGCCGAGGGCGGCGCAGAGCGTCGCGCCCAGGGACCACAGGTCCGAGGGCGGGCCCTGCGGGCGCCCCGAGATGCGCTCGGGGGCCATGTAGTCGGGCGAGCCGACCAGCATGCCGACCATGGTCAGCGCCTTCGTGTCCTGGATCGCGGCGATGCCGAAGTCGGTGAGGACGACCCTGCGGGCGCCCGTCGCCGCGCCGCGCGTGCCCTGACCGGGCGGGCCTTCCACCAGGACGTTGCCCGGTTTGATGTCGCGGTGCAGCACACCTCCCGCGTGCACCTGGCGCAGTGCGGTGACCAGGCCCAGGCCGATGCGGGCGGTCTCGCGCGGCCCGAGCGGCCCTTCCTCCGCCAGCAGCCGCTCCAGCGAGCGCCCCACCACCAACTCCATGACGATCCAGAGGAGTTCGCCCTCGTCCACGACGTCGTAGACCCGCACCACGTGGGGATGGTCGATCCGGGCGGTGGCCCTGGCCTCGCGCAGGGTGCGTTCCCGGCGGGTGCGGGTGTCCTCCGGGTCGAGGCCGTCGATGCGCATCTCCTTCACCGCGACCTGCCGGTCCAGCACCTCGTCGGTGGCCCGCCACACCCGTCCCATGCCGCCCTGGCCGATGCTCTCGACCAACCGGTAGCGCCCCGTCACCAGCAACCCGGGGAAACCGCCGCTCCCCCGGTTCCCGGCGGCTCCCGCGTTCCCCGCGCCACCCGGACTTCCCGAATTTCCCGCATTCCCCCGATCTATCTGCCCTCCCCGATCCCCCTGATTTCCCCGACTTCCCTGATCTCCCGCATTTCCCGGCAATCCGCTGCACCCCCTCCGATACCCGGCCCCAGAAACACAATAGTCACACTTAGTGCTGTACCAGCATAGTGCGGAGAAATCTTGTGGTACCTCTTCAAGTACTGCGAATTCAGGCGCAGCCAAGGGGGGCGAACATGAGTTCTCGTCATGCGACGGCCGTGGCCGGATCGCTGGTCGCGGCATCTTTCTCGGCGGTGTTGATCCTTTCCGTCCCCGCCGGGGCGGACGACCAGGGACCCGGGAGCGGCAAAGGAGGAAAGCCCGTCGACCAGGCGCCGGCGGGTGTGAGGACGACGACGACACTGCCGGAGCGGATATCGGTCGACAACGGTTCCGGCAGGACCGCGATCACCGCCACGGTGAAGAACGAAGGGACCGCGCAGAGCGGCCGGATCAGGCTCCTGGTCGTGGGCTTCGACGGCCTCACGGTCAACGGAGTGCAGGGCTGTGACGCCCTCGCGAAGAAGGATCTCCCGAAAGGTTCCAACAGCGCTTTCTCCTGCCCCGTCGACCATCTCGCGGCCGGGGCGTCGAAGTCCTGGGCCGTCGACGCGACGTTCGACCTGAGCCGGACGGGGAAGATCTGTCTGCCCGTCCAGACGGCCGACGGCAAGAAGACGTACTGGCAGCAGGGCCCGGTGCCGTTCGGTACGACGAACCCGTCACCGAACGCGCCCGCCACCCCGCTGCTCCTCGGCACCGACAACGCGCCCGCGGCGCCCGGTGGCGACGAACTGCCGAAGACCGGCGTCGGACGGGACGTGCTCCCGCTCGGAGCCGCCGGAGCCTCCCTGCTCGCGGTGGGCGCGGCGGGCCTGTGGTGGTCCCGCCGCCGCCCGCAACACCGTCCGGGCTGACCGCCGGCGGACGGGCCGAGGCGCAGACGACCGCGCGCCGCCTCCCCCTGCGCCCTGAGGAGGGTCGTGGGGGGAAGCGGCGCGTCGGGCGTCGGGGCGGGGTGCGGACCGGGGCGGCGGGTGTTCGCGGCTCCCGTGCCCCTTGGTCCCTACTCCTTGACGAGCTTCCAGGCCGTGGGGAGCAGGCCCATGGCGAGGGCCGCCTTGACGGCGTCGCCGATCAGGAACGGGGTCAGGCCCGCCGCGACGGCGGCGGAGGCCGACATGTCGGCGGCGTAGGCCAGGTACGGGACGCCGACGAGGTAGATGACCGCCTCGCCCAGCAGCATCGTGGCCGCCATGCGCGGCACGGAGCGGTCGGCGCCGCGACGGGCCAGGGCGCCGACGGCGGCCGTCGCCAGGATCATGCCGAGCACGTAGCCGAAGGAGACGGACAGGCCGGAGGCGCCGCCCGCGAACCACGGCACACCGGCGAGACCGGCCAGCGCGTAGAGGGCGAGGGAGGAGACCCCGCGCCGGGCGCCGAGGGTGGTGCCGACGAGCAGCGCGGCGAAGGTCTGGCCGGTGACCGGGACGGGGCTGCCGGGGACCGGGACCGCGATCTGGGCCGCGAGGCCGGTGAGCGCGGCGCCGCCGAGCACGAGCGCGACGTCCCGGACGCGGGAGGAGGGGAGGAGGTCGGCGAGGACCTTTCCGGTACGTGCGGGGGCGACTGCGGCGGTGCTCATGGGGACTCCGCGGGACGGGGACGGACGGGACACGGCGACGCTATCCCAGGCGGGTCGGGGTGATCACCGTCAGCGAGCGACAAACGGCCGGACGTGCGGTTGGTGGGCTCCTGACAAAGGATGCCGCTTACACACGATGCGGGGTGACCCCGGTCACGGAGATGACGTGGTCCGGGATACGCGGACGGGCCGGGGCGCCTCTGTAGGGATCCGCCAACGGGCCGGCCGCCGTCTCGCCGTTCGGTCGCCATCTGGGCAGGGCTGTTCCCCTTTGCTAGCTTCGAGCCATGGTTGCCCAGGCCCTGAACTTCTCGTCGCGTCGCCATGTCGACCTGCGACGCGTGAGCGCGGCCGCCTGTCGCCCTCCGGTGTGAGGCGGGCGGAGCCGATCATCCGGCGCGTCACGCTCCACAGACGGCGCAGTGTCGGACCGGCTCCCGACTTCCGAGGAAGTTCCCCATGCCCCGTACCGCGGCTCCCCCCGCCCCGCTCTCTCCCGTCACCCGCGTCGCGGACAGCGACCGGCGGCGCACCAGCGCCAGTGTGATCCTGCGTTCCGTGCTGGAGCACGGCCCTGTCGCGCGTTCCACCATCGCCCGGCTGACCGGGCTGTCCCCGGCCTCGGTCACCGACCACTGCGCCCGGCTCACCGGGCTCGGGCTGATCCGGGAGGCCGCCGTACCCCGGCGAAGCAACGGGGTCGGCAGGCCGCACGTCCCCGTGGACCTGGACGACTCACGGTTCCTGGTGGGCGGGGTCCACGTGGCGGTGCCGTACACCACCGTCTCGCTGCTCGACCTGCGCGGCCGGGTGGTGGCGCGGCGGGAGCTGAAGCACCGCGGCCTGGAACCGGCCGAGGTGCTCGCGCGGGCCTGCGACGGGCTCGGCGCGCTGCTGGACGAGGCGGCCGGCTGCCGGGCCCTCGGGGTCGGGGTGGCGGCGGGCGGCTGGGTCGACCGGGACTCCGGGACCGTCGTCGAGCATCCGCTGCTCGGCTGGCGGGACGTGCCGGTGCGGGACACGGTCGGCGCGCGCACCGGGCTGCCGGTCCAGGTGGACGGGCACGCGCGGGCGCTGGTCAACGCGGAACGGCTGTTCGGCGGGGCGCGCGGCAGCCTCAGCGTGCTGCACCTGTTCGTCGGCAACGTGGTCGACGCGGCCTTCGCCACCCATGACGAGGTGCATCACGGGCCCCGTTCACAAGCGGGCGCCATCGCGCATCTGCCGCTGGCCGGCGGCACCGAGCCGTGCGACTGCGGCCGGATCGGCTGCCTCCAGGTGGAGCTGAGCGAGCGGACGCTGTGCCGCAGGGCCCGGCGGGCCGGGGTGATCGACGGGGTGAACCCGATGCACGTGGTCGCCGCCGCGGACGCCGGTGACCCGGTGGCCGCGGGACTCCTGCGGGAGCGGGCGCGCATGACGGGCCGGGCCGTCGGGCTGCTGCTCGACGTGCTCAATCCGGAGCGGGTCGTCGTCACCGAGGTGGGGGTGCTGTACCGGGCGGACTGCCTGGCGGCGCTGCGGGAAGAGGTGGGCGCGGAGCGTTCCGCGGCCGTCTCCCCGAGCAGTTTCCGCGACTGCGTGCTGGCCATGGCGGGCGGTGCGGTGGCGCTGGACGTCCTCTACCGGGACCCGCTGGCCTCACCCGGCGGGCGCGCCGCCTGAAGCGACCTGAGTCGACCTGAGGGGAGTTAATTCAGAAACTCCGAATGTTGACAGGCCCCGCACGTGGACAGGAACATCTATCTCATGAGCTGTCGCACCTTCTGTTGCTGACGCCCCGGCGCGCCGGGAGCGCGCCCTTCTCCCGCCTTTCTCCGTAGGAATTCGTCACGGATTCCCTGCGGATATCCACGGCTTCCGCGGTACCCCGCACACATTCTCCGTGTGACATTCGTGTGACGAAATACCGCCGGAGCCCGGCGTCCCGTCGGCGCCGTCCCTGCGTGTCTTCCCTGCCTCGGTCCGTCCTTCCCGTCTGCCTTTTCTCCGTTTCCCGCTGGGGGTTCTCCCGTGCCTGTTTCCCGTACGTCCGGTGTCGACCGGCGTCTCTTCCTCACCTCTCTGCTGGGCGCCGCCGCCGGTGTCGCCGGGCTCAGCGGTTGCGCCGAGAGCAGCGCCGCCACCGGCGGGGAGGGCGCGTCCACGGCCCCGCTCGCCGCCAAGGTGCCCGCCGGCACCAGTCTGAAGATCGCCTCCTTCCAGGGCCAGCAGGAGTTGCAGCTCAAGCTGGCGAACCTGCCCGAGCTGCCCTTCAAGGTGTCGAACTGGCTGAACATCGGGGCCGGTCCCGATGTCATCAACGCGTTCCGCGCGAAGTCCCTCGACCTCGCCAACAACGCGGGCATCCCGCCGATCCAGGCGCATTACCAGGGCTTCGACGCGAAGATCGTCGCGATCAACATCACGCGCCGGCCGAACTACGTCTTCGCCACCAAGCCGGGCAGCGACATCCGTACCGTCGACGACTTCCGCGGGAAGAAGCTGGCCTTCTCCCAGGGACAGGCCCAGGGCGTCGTCCTGCTGCGGGCGCTGAAGAAGGCCGGCCTGAAGTACGACGACGTGCGGCTGGTGCCGCTGACCAGCAACCAGTTCCTCACCGCCCTCCAGTCGGGCCAGGTGGACATCGCCCCGCTCGGCAACACCCAGTCGCCCGCCTATCTCAAGCAGTACGGCTCCAAGGGCGCCCGTGTCATCACCACCGACGTCGTCGACCTGCTCAGTCTGCTGTGGGCGCCGACGTCCGTGCTGAACGACGGGGCGAAGGCGGCCGCCGTCGCCGCGTTCGTCCCGCAGTGGGCGCAGGGCCTGGTGTGGAGCTACGAGAACCCGGACGTCTGGAACGAGGAGTTCTTCGTCAAGACGCAGAACCTGAGCCTCGACCAGGCCAAGTCGATCACCGCACTCGCCAACAAGCCGCTGTTCCCGCCGAGTTGGGACGAGGCCATCAAGTGGGAGCAGGAGACCGCGGACCTCCTCGCGGAGGGCGGCTTCGTGAAGAAGTTCGACGTCGCCTCGCTCTTCGACCACCGCTTCGAGGGCATCGCCGCCAAGTCCGTGGCAGCCGAGTACCGGAGTTGATCACCATGACCACCAGCGCAAGCACGCCCACGAGCACGGCTGCCGCCCCGACCTCCGCCGTCGCCCCGACCTCCGCCGTCGCCGCGGCACCCGCCGCCGCGGCCGGTGAGGGCGGGGACCGCGTGCGGCGCCGGCGACGGCGCGGACTCGCGCCCGGCACACCGTGGCCGGCCTCCCGGCTCGTCGGCCCCCTGCTCCTCATCGCCGCGTGGGCCGCCGCGTCGGCCGCCGGGCGGCTGGACACCGGGGCGATCCCGGCGCCGTGGACGGTCGTACGGACCGGTGTCCACCTGTGGACCGACGGCACGCTGACCACCGACATCCTGACCTCGCTGGAACGCGCGGCCTACGGGTTCGCGATCGGCCTGACCGCCGGCGTGGTCCTGGCGCTCGCGTCGGGGCTGACCCGCACCGGTGAGGCGCTCATCGACGGGACCGTGCAGCTCAACCGGGCGATCCCGACCCTGGGCCTGATCCCGCTGTTCATCCTCTGGCTGGGCATCGGCGAGACCTTCAAGATCGCGATCATCGCGATCGTCGTCTACATCCCGATCTACCTCAACACGCATGCCGCGCTGGCCGGCATCGACTCCCGGTTCGTCGAACTGGCCGAGGTACAGGGCCTGTCGAAGGTCCGGTTCATCCGGCAGATCGTGATCCCCGGAGCCCTGCCCGGATTCTTCGTGGGACTCCGGCTCGGGGTGACCGGGTCCTGGCTCGGCCTGGTGGTGCTGGAGCAGATCAACGCCACCAGCGGCCTCGGCTACATGATGTTCCAGGCCACGAACTACGGCCAGTCGGACGTCATCCTGGTCGGCCTCCTCATCTACGGCGTGTTCGGTCTCCTCTCCGACACCGCGGTCCGTCTCGTCGAACGGAGGGTGCTGTCGTGGCGCCGCACACTGAGCAGCTGACCCGTGGCACGGCCGTCCGGCTGCGCGGACTGACCCGGTCCTTCGAGAACCGCACGGTCCTCGACGGCATCGACCTGGACATCCCCGCCGGCCAGTTCGTCGCGCTCCTCGGACACAGCGGCTCCGGCAAGTCCACCCTGCTGCGGGCGGTCGCCCACCTCGACCACGAGGTCGTCGGCAGCGGAGAGCTCACCGCCCCCGAGCGGGTGTCGGTGGTCTTCCAGGACTCCCGGCTGCTGCCCTGGCGCCGGGTACTGGACAACGTCCTGCTGGGCCTGGACGGCAAGGAGGCCGGGCACCAGGGACGCGAGGCACTCGCCGAGGTGGGGCTGAAGGGCCGTGAGCGGGCCTGGCCCAACGAGCTGTCCGGTGGTGAGGCGCAGCGCGCCGCCCTGGCCCGCTCACTGGTCCGTGAGCCCGAACTCCTGCTGGCCGACGAGCCGTTCGGGGCGCTGGACGCCCTCACCCGGATCAAGATGCACACCCTGCTGCGCGAGCTGTGGGAGCGCCACCGGCCCTCCGTGCTGCTCGTCACCCACGACGTGGACGAGGCGATCGTGCTCGCCGACCGGGTCCTCGTCCTCGACCACGGCCGTATCGGCCTCGACCTGACCATCGACCGCCCGCACCCGCGCTCGTACCGGGACCCGCTGCTCGGCGACTACCGCGAACGGCTGCTCGCCGCCCTGGGCGTCACGGAGGACCACCAATGACCACGGCCGACCACGGACGACAGCTCCACCTCAACGCGTTCCTGATGAACACCGGCCACCACGAGGCGTCCTGGCGGCTCCCGGAGAGCGACCCGTACGCCCACGTGGAGCTGGACCACTACGTCCACCTGGCCAGGATCGCCGAACGCGGCACCTTCGACTCCCTGTTCCTCGCCGACGGACCGCAGCTCTGGGGGAACATCGCCCAGCGTCCGGCCGGCGCCCTGGAGCCGCTCACCCTGCTCACCGCGCTGGCGACGGCCACCCGGGACATCGGTCTCATCGCCACCGCCTCCACCTCGTACAACTCGCCCTACAACCTGGCCCGCAAGTTCGCCTCCCTCGACATCATCAGCGGCGGCCGGGCGGGCTGGAACATCGTCACCACCGCCGGCGCCGAGGCCGCCCGCAACTTCGGTCTGGACGCCGAACCCGCGCACGCCGAGCGCTACGCCCGCGCCGGCGAGTTCCTCGACGTGGCCCTGAAGCTCTGGGACAGCTGGGAGGACGACGCGATCGTCGGCGACAAGGCGTCCGGTGTCTGGGGCGACGACGCCAAGGTCCACCCGCCGCGGCACCGGGGGACGTACTTCAGCGTCGAGGGCGCCCTCAACGTCCCGCGCTCACCGCAGGGTTACCCGCTGCTGGTGCAGGCGGGCTCCAGCGAGGACGGCAAGACGTTCGCGGCCCGTTACGCGGAGGCGGTGTTCACGGCGCAGCAGACGCTCGCCGACGCGCAGGCCTTCTACGCCGACCTCAAGTCGCGCACCCGGCAGGCCGGCCGGGATCCCGAGCACATCAAGGTGCTGCCCGGGATCGTGCCGGTGATCGGCTCGACACAGGCCGAGGCGCGCGCTCACGAGCAGGTCCTGGAGGAGCACATCGTGCACACGCACGGGGTGCAGCGGCTGGAGCAGCTGCTCCAGCTGGAGCCGGGCACGCTGGAACTGGACGCCCGGCTGCCCGCCGACCTCCCGCCGGAGAGCGCGATCGAGGGCGCCAGGAGCCGCTACACCCTGGTGGTGGAACTGGCCCGGCGCGAGCGCCTCACCGTGCGGCAGCTGATCGGGCGGCTCGGCGGCGGGCGGGGGCACCTGACCTTCGCGGGGACGCCCGAGCAGGTCGCCGACGCGATCGAGAGCTGGTTCACCCAGGGGGCCGCGGACGGCTTCAACATCATGCCCGCGGTCCTGCCCTCGGGCCTCGACGCCTTCGTCGACCACGTCGTGCCGCTCCTGCGCGCCCGCGGTCTGCTGCGTACCGAGTACGGCCCGCGCACCACGCTGCGCGAGAGGTACGGCCTCCCGCGCCCCGCCAACCAGTACGTGACCGCTCCCGCACCCGTCCTCGTCTGACCCGACCCGGAAGGCCTTCCCATGAGCATCGAGTTCCAGAAGATCACCGCGAACATCGGCGCCCGGGTCGTGGGCGCCGACATCGCCAGCCCCCTCGACGAGGAGACCTACACCGCCCTGCGTGAGGCGCTCAACGTCCACAAGGCCCTGGTCTTCGACGAGGTGAACCTGGACGACGCGGGCCAGCAGGCCTTCGTCCGCCACTTCGGCGACCTCACCACCGCCCACCCGACCGTGCCGGCCGTCGACGGCGCGCCGAACGTGCTGCCGGTCGACAGCGAGCGCGGCCGCGCCGCAAACCACTGGCACACGGACGTCACCTTCGTGCTCAATCCGCCGCAGGCCAGCACCCTGCGCAGCCTGGTCCTGCCGCCCTACGGCGGCGAGACCCTGATCACCAGTTCGGCGGCGGCCTACCGGCAGCTCCCCGAGCCGCTGCGGCGGCTCGCCGACACCCTGTGGGCCGAGCACACCAACGACTACGACTACGCGGTGCCGCAGGAGTCGGTCGACGAGGCGCAGGCCGCGGCCCGCGCCCAGTTCACGTCGATCAAGTACCGCACGGTCCACCCGGTGGTCCGCGTCCATCCGCTGACCGGCGAGCGGGGCCTGTTCATCGGCGGGTTCGCGCAGCGCATCGTGGGCCTGTCGCCGGCCGAGTCCCGCAAGATCCTCGACCTGCTCCAGTCGTACGTCACCCGGCCGGAGAACATCCTGCGTCACCGCTGGTCGGAGAACCAGCTGGTGCTGTTCGACAACCGCATCACCCAGCACTACGCGGTCGACAACTACGACGGCCGGCCGCGCCGGCTGCACCGGGTGACCGTCGCGGGCGACATCCCGGTCGGCATCGAGGGCAAGGAGAGCTACGCGATCGAGGGCGACGCGGCGCACTACACCTCCGTGGCCGCCTGAGGCCGGGCCCTCCGGGGCCCCGCCGGTCCGCTCGCCGCCCGTGCACCGACGGCCCCCGCGTGGAGACACGTGGGGGCCGTCCTGTTGCCCGCGACCCCCTTCTTGTTGCTAGCCTGCACCTGCAAGTGACTTGCAATAAGGTTCGAGGGGACCCCGTCATGCCCGTCTACACGCTGCCCGAACTGCCCTACGACCACTCCGCGCTCGCTCCCGTGATCAGCCCGGAGATCATCGAGCTGCACCACGACAAGCACCACGCGGCCTATGTGAAGGGCGCCAACGACACGCTGGAGCAGCTCGCCGAGGCACGCGACAAGGAGCAGTGGTCCGCCCTCAACGGCCTGGAGAAGAACCTGGCCTTCCAC
Source organism: Streptomyces asoensis (assembly GCF_016860545.1). NCBI lineage: Bacteria > Bacillati > Actinomycetota > Actinomycetes > Kitasatosporales > Streptomycetaceae > Streptomyces > Streptomyces asoensis. The sequence goes on from NZ_BNEB01000003.1 coordinate 67,068, forward strand.
CTCTCCGGCCACATCCTGCACAGCATCTACTGGACCAACATGAGCGGCGACGGCGGCGGCGAGCCCCTCGCGGCCGACGGCGTGGGCGAGCTGGCCGAGGCCATCACCGAGTCCTTCGGCTCCTTCGCCGGGTTCAAGGCCCAGCTGACCAAGGCCGCCGCGACGACCCAGGGGTCCGGCTGGGGGGTCCTCGCCCACGAACCGGTCAGCGGCAGGCTGATCGTCGAACAGGTCTACGACCACCAGGGCAACATCGGCCAGGGCTCCGTGCCGATCCTCGTCTTCGACGCCTGGGAGCACGCCTTCTACCTCCAGTACAAGAACCAGAAGGTCGACTTCATCGAGGCGATGTGGGCCGTCGTGGACTGGCAGGACGTCGCCAGGCGCCACCGGGCCGCGAAGGCCCGCGCCGATGTGCTGCTGCTCGCCCCCTGAGGCACCCCCGGTACGTCCCGCCTCGTGATCGTCTTCTCACCCTTCACGGCGGCGGGCGGAATGAAGGAGCGGCCCCGCGAGGACAGGACTCGCGGGGCCGCTCCCGTGCGTGCGGGTACGGCGTGGGCGCGGGGGCTTCCCAAGGGCGCCCGGCCCGGGCGACAGTGGCCCGCATGGGTCTTCCGAAGAGACGTTGCCCCAACTGCGGGGACACCGACCAGCACTTCCGGCAGCTGCTCGGCGACGAGAAGGTCTTCGCGCTGCGGCAGACGCGGGTGCCGATCCACCGCGCGGACCTCCACAAGTACCGGCGCTGCACCCGCGAGGGCTGCGTGCGGGTGCAGTCCTACTTCAACTGGAGGTCCGGCTTCGACCTGCCGGAGGAGTTCCGGACACCCCCGCAGCCGGCCCTCTGACACCGCCCGGCGGGGTGCCCCGCGAGCGGTCTCGCGGGGCACCGGTGGCTCACAGGTTGCTGAAGTCGGGACCCTTGGTGCGGGAGCGCTTGATCTCGTAGAAGCCGGGGACCGAGGCCACCGCGACGGTGCCGTCCCACAGGCGGGCGGCCTCCTCGCCCTTGGGGGCGGGGGTGACGACGGGGCCGAAGAAGGCGATCTGCTCGCCGTCGGGGCCGGGGACGGCGATGACCGGCGTGCCGACGTCCTGGCCGACCTTCTCGATGCCCTCCTTGTGGGAGGCGCGCAGCTCGGCGTCGAACTCGAAGTCCTCCTGGTCGGCGTAGTCGATCAGGTCGGCGGGCAGACCGGCGTCGGCGAGCGCGCCGGCGATGGCCTCCGGGGTGGGGCCCTCGCCGTTGTTGTGGATGCGGGTGCCGAGCGCGGTGTAGAGCGGGCCGAGGACGTCCGCGCCGTGCTTCTGCGCGGCGGCGGCCACCACCCGGACCGGCCTCCAGGCCTTCGTCTCGAGGAAGTCGCGGTACTCCTCGGGCAGCTCCTCCAGCCTGTCCTCGTTGAGGACGGCGAGGCTCATCAGATGCCAGCGGACCTCTATGCCGCGGACCTTCTCCACTTCCAGCACCCAGCGCGACGTCATCCAGGCCCAGGGGCACGACGGGTCGAACCAGAAGTCCACCGGGGTCTTCTCGGACATGTGTCTCCTCAAGGGATCCTCAGAGATAAGGCTTTCCCCGGAGAACACCAGCGTCCCTCCCGCTCATTCCCTGCTGCCCGGCGTCAGGAGCACGTGACAGGATCGCTGCTGTCCGAAAACCCGTGCTCAACACTTTGAGGGAGTACCGCCGTGCCCGGTGAGAACCTGTCCCGCGACGAGGCCCGGGAGCGGGCCGCCCTGCTGTCCGTCGACGGGTACGACGTGTCGCTCGACATCCGGTCGGCGGTGGGCGACCCGGCGGGGGACGAGCCCCGCACCTTCAGGTCGGTCACCACCGTCCGCTTCCGCTGCAACGAGCCCGGCGCGTCGACCTTCGTGGACCTGATCGCGCCGAGTGTGACGTCCGTCTCGCTCAACGGCCGCGATCTCGACCCCGGGGAGGTCTTCGACGGCGCCCGGATCCTGCTGGAGGACCTGGCCGCCGAGAACGAGCTGGTCGTCGACGCCCGGTGCGCGTACTCGCGCACCGGTGAGGGTCTGCACCGCTTCGTCGACCCGGAGGACGGCGAGGTGTACCTCTACACCCAGTACGAACCGGCCGACTCCCGCCGGGTCTTCGCGAACTTCGAGCAGCCCGACCTCAAGGCCCCGTACCGCTTCGAGGTGCGCGCGCCCGAGGAGTGGGTGGTGTGGAGCAACGGCGCCGGCGAGCGCACGGACGGGGTGTGGCGCTTCGCCGAGACCAAGCCGATCTCGACGTACATCACCTGCGTGGTGGCCGGTCCGTACCACTACGTGACGGACACGTACACGCGCGAGCTGGGTGACGGCACGACCCTGCGGATCCCGCTCGGCGCGATGTGCCGCAAGGGTCTGGCGCCCCACTTCGACCCGGCGGACGTCTTCCTGGTCACCAAGCAGGGGCTGGACTTCTTCCACGACCACTTCGACTACCCGTACCCGTTCGGCAAGTACGACCAGGCGTTCGTGCCGGAGTACAACCTGGGCGCCATGGAGAACCCGGGCCTGGTGACCTTCCGCGAGGAGTACATCTTCCGCGGGAAGGTGACGCAGGCGTCGTACGAGGCGCGGGCGAACGTCATCCTGCACGAGATGGCGCACATGTGGTTCGGCGACCTGGTCACCATGGAGTGGTGGGACGACCTGTGGCTGAAGGAGTCCTTCGCCGACTTCATGGGTACGTTCGCCAACGTCGGCGCGACCCGCTTCACCAACGCCTGGATCACCTTCGCCAACCGCCGCAAGGCATGGGCGTACCGCGCGGACCAGCTGCCCTCCACGCACCCGATCACCGCCGACATCCGCGACCTCCAGGACGCGAAGCTGAACTTCGACGGCATCACGTACGCCAAGGGCGCCTCCGTGCTGAAGCAGCTGGTGGCGTACGTCGGCCAGGACGCGTTCCTCGAGGGCGCCCGGCGCTATTTCAAGCGGCACGCGTACGGCAACACGCGCCTGGGCGACCTGCTGTCGGTGCTCGGGGAGACCAGCGGCAGGGACATGGGCGGCTGGGCGCGTTCCTGGCTCCAGACGGCGGGCGTGAACTCGCTGACCCCGCAGGTGCTGCTGGACCCCGAAGGCCGGATCGACGAGCTGGCGGTGCTCCAGGAGGCCCCCGAGGCGTATCCGGAACTGCGGCCGCACCGGGTCGCGATCGGCCTGTACCGCCGCGAGGAGGGCCGTCTCGTGCGCTACGCGCGCGCCGAGACGGACGTGGACGGACCGCGCACGGTCGTCACGGAGCTGGCGGGCGCGCAGGCGCCGGAGCTGGTGCTGGTCAACGACGACGACCTGACCTACTGCAAGATCCGTTTCGACGAGACCTCGCTGGCCACCCTGCGTGAGCACCTGGGTTCGATGACGGACCCGCTGGCGCGCGCGCTGTGCTGGTCCGCGCTGTGGAACCTGACCCGTGACGCGCTGCTGCCCGCGTCCGGCTTCGTGGAGCTGGTGGCACGGTTCGCACACCGCGAGTCCGACATCGGCGTCCTTCAGATGCTGCACGCCTGGACGGGTTCGGCGCTGGTCCACTACGCGCCGCGGTCGTGGCGCACGGCGGGCGAGGCGCTGGCGGCCGAGGTCGCGCTGCGGGACCTGCGGGCGGCCGAGCCGGGCAGCGAGCACCAGCTCGCCTGGGCGCGCTTCTTCGCGACGGTGGCGTCCTCGGAGGCCGATTTCGAGCTGCTGCGGGGCCTGCTGGAGGGCACCGCGCAGATCGACGGCCTGGTGGTGGACCAGGAGCTGCGCTGGGTGTTCCTGGAGCCGCTGGTCGCGCACGGGCTCGCCGACGAGAAGGCCCTGGCGGCCGAACTGGCCCGGGACGACACGGCGTCCGGCAAGCGGCACCAGGTCCGCTGCCTCGCGGCCCGCCCGTCGGCCGCCGTCAAGGCGCAGGCGTGGGCCCAGCTGCTGGAGTCGGACTCGCTGTCCAACGCGCTGGTGGAGGCGACGATCGCCGGGTTCGACCAGTCCTCCCAGCGGGAGCTGCTCGCGCCGTACACCGAGCGGTACTTCGCGTCGATCGAGCGGATCTGGGCCGAGCGGTCGATCCAGATCGCGATGACGATCGTCAGGGGTCTGTTCCCGGCGCTCCAGGACTCCCCCGCGACGCTGGAGGCGACGGACGCGTGGCTGGCGGCGCACGGGTCGGCGGCCCCGGCGCTGCGACGGCTGGTGCTGGAGGCACGCGACGACCTGGCCCGGTCGCTGCGCGCCCAGGAGGCCGACGCGACGGCCCCGATCGGCTGACATCTTTGGCCAAGGATTCCGCCGACGGTCACCGTTACGGAATTCAGGCAATCCGACCCGTAACCCCTGGCTCCCCCGTTCGGGACCAGGGGTTTTCGGCCCCTCATCGGCATCCGAACACCCGTCCTTTAGGGCGGGCTTGTCCCGGTTCGTCGACGGGCGTGTAACAGGGGTTAGGAGGCCGCGCGGGCGCGGAATCCACGGTGCATGAACCACCACAACACCCCCCTCCCCCAGGTCCCCCCGGCGTCCCCCCGCCCCGTCCGCCACCTCTCCGAGGTGCAGCGCCGCGTCACGACCACGGGCCGGCTGCGCGCACAGGGCGTCGCACCGGCCGACGCGGACGAGCAGTGCCGCCCCGGGGGCCCCTGGCAGCAGCTGCTCCCCGGCGTCTACCTGCTCCACCCGGGCCCGCCGACCAGCGAGGAGCGGCTGCACGCCGTGCTGACGTACGCGGGCCGCGACACGGCGACACCGCCGCCCGCGGTGCCGGTGCAGCCGGGCTCGGGGGACCCGCACCGGCCGGTGTACCGGGACGTGATGATCACCGGCCTGGCGGCCCTGAACCTGCACGGCATCGCGTCCGCTCCCCCGCTCCCGTCCCTGGAGCACATCGACGTCCTGGTCCCGCGGCTGCGCAGGCTGCGCTCCACGGGCTGCGCCCACGTGGTCCGCGCGACCGTGCTGCCGGACGCGGAGCACGCGACGGGCGTTCCGGTGGCCCCGGTGCCCCGCGCGCTCGCCGACGCCGTCGCGGGGCTCACGGACGCGACGGTGGTACGGCGGCTGCTGACGGAGGCGGTGCGCGGGGGCCACTGCGAACCGGCCGCGGTGGTGCGGGAGCTGAGCAACGCCAAGCTGCTGGGCCGCCCGCACGTGGTGGACGCGGTGGACTCGCTGCTCGCGGAGGGCCGCGCGATCGCCGAGCAGCGCCTCTACACGATGGTCCGCGAGTACGGCCTTCCCGACCCGGTGTGGAACGTGGACCTGCGTCTGCCCGGCGGCCCCCACCTGGGCGGCCTGGACGCGTACTGGCCGGAGCAGGCGGTGGCGGTCGAACTGGACACCCGGGCGCCGCGGCAGGACGAGGACGCGCTCTGGTCGGAGTACGTCCGCAAGCGGGAGCATCTGGAGCGGCTGGGCATCACGGTCGTGCACATCACGCCGAAGAAGCTCAGGGACACGATGGAGCAGCAGGCGGCGGTGGTCCGCACGGCGCTGATGGCCTCGGGCGACCGGGACCCCGCCGCGTACGTCGTGGTCCTGCCCCGGTAGTGACGGACCGGGGCGGCGCCAGGAGGGGAGAGGAGGGGCCGCCGGACAGCGTCCGGCGGCCCCTCCTCACGCCGGCCCGGCCGTCCCCGACGCGGGTGAGGGGGGTGACGGCGGTGGCGCGGGGGCGACCGGCGCGGGCACGGACACCCGTCCGTCGGCGGGCCGTTCACGCCACATCGCCAGCGCGGTGTCCACCAGCCGGACCCGGGTGAGCGCGGGCACCGCGTCGAGGTCGTGCCAGGCGGCCAGGTCGGTGGAACCGCCGACCTCGAAGCGCAGCTCGCCCCCGGTGATCCGGCCCTCGTAGACGATGCGGATCCCGTGATGGTCCACGGGGCCGCGCAGTCCCGCACGGGGAAAGACGTGGCGGGAGGAGTCGATGCCGAGCAGACCGGTCACCTCGACGCGGTAGCCGGTCTCCTCGTCCAGTTCGCGCACCACGGTGTCGAGGGGATCCTCGCCGTGCTCCATGCCGCCGCCGGGCAGCACCCACTCCGGGGTGCCGTCGGGAGCCGGTGACCGGGCGAGCAGGAGCTGTCCGTCACGGACGCACACGGCGTAGGCCGCCACTCTCGACTTCTGGCGCATGACGCGACGTTAGCGGCTCGGTTCCGGGTCCGCAGGCGAGTATCCGGGCGCGGACCAGCGCAGCGGGAGCGCGTGCGGGGTGTCGACCGCCTCGGTGACGGTGAACACCACCGCGCGTTCCCCGTCGGGGGCGAACCGGGCGCGGGCCTCGCCGGTGAGCTGGAGGGTGCGGCCCGTCGTCCAGTCCAGGAACAGCAGGCCGGCGCGGGGATCGGCCTCGAGGTTGCCCAGGCTGAGGAACATGGAGTTGCCCGGGTGGTCGCGCCAGGAGAGCGTGTCCGGTGAGGCGACCCGCACGAAACCGGGGGCGCCGCCGCGGTGGCTCGCCTCGGCCCGCGCGGGGTGACCGGCGCCGCCGGGGTGGACGGTGGCCAGGAAGAAGGTGTCGGACGCGGTGACGAAGTCCGCCTGGTCCGGGGTGAGTCCGGCGCCCCGGCGCGGCGGTCCCGGCACGCGGTCGACCGTCTCGTAGGCGGTCCTGCGGTGCAGGTACTTGGGGCAGTTGGCGAACACCCGGTCGGTCTCGACGGCGAATCCGTGCGGGGTGGGCCGCAGAAGGCCGTTCAGGCGGACGCGGCGGCGGGTGCGCGGGTCGAGGGCGATCGTGCCCACCGGGGTGCCCGGGGTGGCCTGCGCCGCCGCGAACGGGTCGGCCGGCCGCGGTCCGTCCACGGCGACCGAGATCCGGTGGGGGCCGGTGGCGCGGACGAATCCGGGGGTGCCCGTGAACGCCGTCGCCCACACCCTGCCGTCCACCGGGTCGGCGGCGCCGACCACCAGCAGCGGCTGGAGTCCGAGGAAGGCCGCCACGACCGGTCCGACGCCGTCCCCGATCGCCCGGCCGACGTGATCGGCGAGGTCGCGGACCCCGACCCGGTCCTGCACCGCCCGTGAGCCTGCGTGATAGACGCCCATGCCCGTCCTTTCCGTGCCTCCGGACACGCTGCGGATATAACCCCTCTCATCTAATTTAAGGGTTAGAGGTGGTGACGTCAACCGGTCACGTACTCTTTGACGGTTAGAACGGAAGGAGTCCCGATGTCCCCCACCGCCCCGGACCCCCGCCCCCTCACCGGGGAGCCCCTCGCGCTCGACCTGCTCAACACCCGGTGGACGCAGGAGGGCTCCGTGCGGGACCTGCTGCTCGACACCGACGGACTCGCCGTGTGGCTCGCCGCCCACGCACTGGACGAGCGGTTCACGGCCGACGCCACGACCCTGCGGCACACCCTGCGGGCCCGTGACGCGCTCCGGGCGGCGGTGGACGGCCCCATGGACACCACGGGCGTCGACGCCGTGCTGGAACAGGGCCGGATCAGGCCCACCCTCACCGCCGAAGGGCCGGGCGAGCGGGCCGAGTTCCGCGACGACGCCTGGGGTCCGGGCTGGCTGGCCGCCCGGAACTACCTGGAGCTGCTCTCCACCGCCCCCGACCGGATCCGCGGCTGCGCACAGGAGACCTGCGTGCTGCACTTCTTCGACACCTCGCGCAACGGCACCCGCCGCTGGTGCTCCATGGCGGTCTGCGGCAACCGCGCGAAGGCCTCCCGGCACTACGCCCGCGCCAAGGACGCCTGACGTAAATCCGCACAACAGGCGGACAGCCGACGCACAGGGGGCTCGTAGAGGGTTTTCCCCATACATGCATCTCGATTCGGTCAACTCTCCCCAAACAGCTGTCCCTTAGGTAAAGCTTTGCGGTCATCCGGGATCGCATCCCGGACGACCGCGATCAGGAAGGAACGGCCTGATCGCGGCCCGCTCGTTCCTTTACCTACAAGGGATGCCGATGACCCTCACCCCCCAGCGTGAACCGATATCGGGCGCAAGACGCGTGGCCCGCATAGCCGTGGCCGCCGGCCTGGTGGCCGCCCTGTCCGCGGCCGGCCCGATACCCATGGCCTTCTCCGCCGAGGCGGGACCGGCCGCGGCCGACCCGGGCGCGAAGTCCGCCCACGACAAGCTCGGCTCCGACGACGCCGACCTCCTCGCCGAGGCCAAGGCCGCCGGCGACAAGAACGTCACGCTGATGGTCGCGACCGCCCCCGGACAGACCGAGCAGGTCGCCGAGGAGCTGGACGCGGTCAAGGGCGGCTCCGTGGGCCAGTCCTACGACAAGGTCGGCTACGTCCGCGCCACCGTCCCGACCGGCAAGGCCGACGCGGCGATCGCCGCCGCGGCGAAGCTCTCCTCGGTGCACGCCATCGACCTGCGCCAGGACATCGTCCTCGACGACCCGACGCCGAGCGCGGACACCGCGAAGGGCGCCCGGTCCGCCGGGAAGACCAAGACCTACGCCGCGCCGGGCAAGAACACCCCCGCCCAGAACCCGTACAACCCGTCCTTCGAGACGGGCGCCGTCGACTTCGTGAAGAAGAACCCGAAGGCGGACGGCCGCGGTGTCACCATCGGCGTCCTCGACTCCGGCGTGGACCTGTCGCACCCCGCGCTCCAGAAGACCACCACCGGCGAGCGCAAGATCGTCGACTGGGTGACGGCCACCGACCCGATCCTGGACAGCGACGCTTCCTGGCGCCCGATGACCACCTCCGTGTCCGGGCCCAGCTTCACCTTCGGCGGCCGGACCTGGACGTCGAAGCCCGGCTCGTACCAGGTCAACGTCTTCCGCGAGTCCGCCACCGCGGGCGGTGACGCCAAGGGTGACGTCAACCGCGACGGCGACACCACCGACGTGTGGGGCGTCCTGTACGACGCGGCCGCCGGCACGGTCACCGTCGACGTGAACAACAACGGCGACTTCACCGACGACACCGCGATGAAGCCGTACAAGGACGGCTACCAGATCGGGTACTTCGGCACCGACAACCCGGCGACCGACGTCGCCGAGCGGCAGCCCTTCGTCGTGCAGATCCGCAAGGACGTGCCGATGGACCCGTACGGCGGCGACTGGGTCGGCAAGAAGGCCGACTTCGCCAACATCGGCCTCATCGCCAGCGAGCACGGCACGCACGTCGCCGGCATCACCGCCGCCAACGGCCTGTTCGGCGGCAAGATGAACGGCGCCGCGCCCGGCGCGAAGATCGTCTCCTCCCGTGCCTGCGTCTTCGGCCCGGGCTGCACCAACGTCGCCCTCACCGAGGGCATGATCGACCTGGTCGCCAACCGCGGCGTCGACATCGTCAACATGTCGATCGGCGGTCTGCCGGGCCTGAACGACGGCAACAACGCGCGCGCCGAGCTGTACACGCGCCTCATCGACACCTACGGCGTCCAGCTGGTCATCTCGGCCGGCAACGAGGGCCCCGGCGCCAACACCATCGGCGACCCCGGTCTGGCCGACAAGGTGATCTCGGTCGGCGCGGCCATCTCCAGGGAGACCTGGGCCGCCAACTACGGCTCCCAGGTGGAGAAGAAGTACGCGCTGCTGCCCTTCTCCTCGCGCGGCCCGCGTGAGGACGGCGGCTTCACGCCGACGCTGGTCGCCCCCGGCGCCGCGATCAACACCACCCAGACCTGGCTGCCGGGCGCCCCGGTCGCCGAGTCCGGCTACACCCTGCCGGCCGGCTACTCGATGCTCCAGGGCACCTCGATGGCCTCCCCGCAGGCCGCGGGCGCCTCGGCGCTGCTGATCTCGGCCGCCAAGCAGGCCAAGGTCGCGCTCACCCCGGCCGTCCTGCGCACGGCACTGACCTCGACCGCCCACCACATCAAGGGTGTGCAGGCGTACGAGGAGGGCGCGGGCGCCATCGACGTCGTGGACGCCTGGAAGTCCATCAGGAAGGGCGCCACCGCCCACGACTACACGGTCAAGGCGCCGGTCGACACCGCGCTCGACTTCGCCCTGAAGACGCCGGGCTTCGGCACCGGCATCTACGACCGTGAGGGCGGCCTGAAGGCCGGCCAGAAGAAGACGTACGACGTCACCGTCACCCGTACGTCCGGCGCCGACAAGCCGGTCCGGCACAAGCTGCGCCTCGAGAACAACGCGGCCCACGCCTTCAAGATCGTCAGCTCGGACGACGTCTACCTGCCGCTGAACAAGCCGGTGACCGTCAAGATCCAGGCCAAGCCGAAGGCCGCGGGCATCGCCTCCGCGATCCTCGAGGTCGACGACCCGAAGACCGAGGGCGTCGACAAGCAGATCCTGAACACGGTCGTCGTCTCGACGCCGGTGAAGTACGCCTTCCACGCCTCGGACACCGTGCAGCGCAACAGCTCGCGGTCCTACTTCCTGACCGTGCCCGAGGGCGCCAAGGCGTTCGAGGTCGCGATCGGCGGGCTGAAGGACAAGAGCCAGACCCGCTTCATCTCGATCCACCCGTACGGCGTCGCGGTCGAGGACAGCTCCACGATCTACTGCTACAACAACTACCTCGACGGCAACGGCTGCAAGCCCGACGCCCGTTCGTACCCGAACCCGCAGCCCGGGGTCTGGGAGATCGAGGTCGAGTCGCGCCGCACCTCGCCGCTGCTCGACAACCCGTACACGCTGGACGCCACCGTCTACGGCGCGGCCTTCGACCCGGCGACCGTGACCGTGCCCGAGGCGAAGGTCGGCACCCCGGCCCCCGTCTCGTGGAAGGTCACGAACAACTTCGCCGCCATCGACGGCAAGCTGGTCGGCGGTCCGCTCGGCTCGTCCAAGTCGGAGCGTCCGACCATCGCGAACGGCACGACCCGGACCACCACGGTCGAGGTCCCGGCCGGCGCCAAGTCGCTCGACGTCTCCATCGGCAACGTCTCCGACGCCTCCGCCGACCTGGACCTGACGGTCTTCGACGCGGCCGGCAACCAGGTCGCCCAGCAGGCCGACGGCGACTCGGAGGAGGGGGTCTCCATCCCGTCGCCCGCCGCCGGCACGTACACCATCGAGGTCGCGGGCTACTCGGTCCCGGCCGGCACGACGGCGTACGACTACCTGGACGTGTTCTTCTCGTCCTCGCTCGGCACCGTCGCCGTCGACGCCTCGACCCCGGTCAAGCTGGCCACGGGCGCCTCGGCACCGGTCTCCGCGACCGTCACCGCCGCGGCCGCCGCACCTGCGGGCCGGGCCTTCTTCGGCCAGGTCCAGCTGGTGAACGCGCGGGGCACCGTCGCGGGCACCGGCAACGTGGCGATCGAGAAGGTCACGCCGTAACCGGCACAGGATGAACCGGCCGGCAGGCCGGCAGGGGCGGGCGTCCACCGGGCGCCCGCCCCGCTCCTTCGTCCCGGCCGCGCGGCCCGCGCTGCCCGTCCGCGCGCCTACGCGCAGCGGGCGGCCGCCGCCTCGGGCAGCGCCCGGGTGAGCGCCTCCCGTTCCGGGGCGATGTCGGCCTCGCCGACCACCCAGACGTCGGGGGTGACGGACCCCTTCCCGATCGCGACCAGGACGTGGTCGCCCTCGGCGAGCAGCGGGTCCATGTCCTCCTCCATCACGAAGCCGACCTCGGGCCCGCCGCTCGCCGGCCGCCAGGCGTGCGTGACGCGCAGGGTGATCCGCTCCCGGCCGGTGCCGGGCACCCGGTCGACAGCGGTGACGTCCCCCTCGACGACCAGCCGGGCGCAGGCCAGGTAGCCGGGATCGCCGAGCATGCTCGCGCCGGCGCCCGCCGAGGACTGGGCCTTCTCGTCGGCCGCCGCGCTGTCCGCGCTCTTGTCGGCCTGCACACCCGCGAACCCGCCGGCCCGGACGACCGCCCAGCCGCCCCCGAGCAGCAGCGCGCCCGCGGCGGCCGCGCCGGCCAGACGCAGGGCGAGGGGACGGATCCGGCGCGGTGGGCGCGTGCGCCGCAGCGCGGTGGGCGCGACGGCGGTGTCCCCGGCGGGCGCCCCCTCGGGCACCGGCCCGGTCAGGACGTCCGCGAGGACGCCCAGCTGCTCGCGCAGGAGCGCCACGTCGGCGGTCGCCGACCGGTGGGCGGCCAGATAGGCGGAGTCGGCCCGCGCCTCCTCGGGGAGACCGGCGGCGGGCACACCGAGGACGGCCGCCATCAACGCGTCCATGCCGTCGTCGTCCCCTTCCCGTCCGCCGTCGGCCTCCTGCCCGTGCTCCCCGTGGCGGGCGTCCGGGGTCCCGTACGCCTCCGGGTCGTCCTGGCGCGGGCCGTTCCCGCGTCCGGGACCGTGTCCGTGTCCGTCTCCGGGCCGGGCGGTCATGTCACACCACCTCGTCTTCGTGCAGGCGGGCGCGCAGGGCCCGGACCGCCGTGTGCAGGCGGCTCTTGACCGTGCCCTCCGGAACGCCCAGTTCCCGGGCGATCGAGCGCACCGGCAGGTCGGCGTAGAAACGCAGGACGAGCACCTGGCGCTGGGCGTCGGGCAGGTCGTCCAGCCCCTGGGCGACGGCGAGGGACAGCACGCTGGTGTCCTCGCCCGAGGGGTGCTCGTGCTGGCGCAGCGAGGCCAGCCGCTCCCCCAGCCGTTCCTGGCGGCGCTTGGCGCGGTGCCAGTCCATGGCGAGGTTGGAGGCGACGACGGCGGCCCACGCCGAGACGTCACGCGGCGTCTCGTACCCCTTCGCCGCGCGCTCCAGCAGCCGCAGACGCACCTGCTGCACCCCGTCCGGCAGGTCGGCCTGCGGTACCCCGCCCAGCGCGAGCACCGCCCGCACCCGGCGTTCCTGCGCCGCGTCCAGCGGGTCGTCGCCGTCCCCGGCGCCGTCCCCCTGGGCGCGCCGGGCCCTTCTGCGCAGCACAGCACCCCTCCCTACCGCGTTTCCTCTACGACGCGGCAGGGCGCGGAAACGTTCGGTCAGGGCCCGGGAAAACCCTGCGAGGCGTACGTCACACCCGCGGGCGTCCCAGTCCTCGGGCATGGTGGGCAAAGAATTGGACAGGCGGGCCGGGGTCGGCCGCATGATGGAAAAGTCCGCAAAGAGCCGTGAGCAGTGCAAGGAGTCGCCGTGAGGGTCGGAATCGTCGGAGCCACCGGTCAGGTCGGCACGGTCATGCGCAGGATTCTCAAGGAGCGTGACTTCCCCGTCACGGAGCTGCGTCTGTTCGCATCGGCGCGTTCGGCGGGGACGGTCCTGGACGGCGTGACGGTGGAGGACGCGGCGACGGCCGACTACACGGGACTGGACATCGTCCTGTTCTCGGCCGGCGGCGCGACCTCCCGGGCGCTGGCCGAGAAGGTCGCCGGGCAGGGCGCGGTCGTGATCGACAACTCGTCGGCGTGGCGCAAGGACCCCGAGGTCCCGCTGGTCGTCTCCGAGGTGAACCCGCACGCGATCGTGGACCGCCCCAAGGGCATCATCGCCAACCCGAACTGCACGACGATGGCCGCGATGCCGGTCCTCAAGCCGCTGCACGCGGAGGCCGGTCTGGAGGCGCTGGTCGTCGCGACGTACCAGGCGGTGTCCGGCTCGGGCCTGTCCGGCGTGGCGGAGCTGCACGGGCAGGCGCAGAAGGTCGTGGCCGACGCGGACCGGCTCACGCACGACGGCGAGGCGGTCACCTTCCCCGAGCCGCAGGTCTACAAGCGCCCCATCGCCTTCAACGTGATCCCGCTCGCGGGTTCCGTCGTCGAGGACGGCCTGAACGAGACGGACGAGGAGCAGAAGCTCCGCCACGAGTCCCGCAAGATCCTGGAGATCCCCGGGCTGAAGGTCTCCGGCACCTGTGTACGGGTCCCGGTGTTCTCCGGCCACTCCCTCCAGGTCAACGCGCGTTTCGCCCGCCCGATCAGCGCCGAGCGCGCGACGGAGCTGCTGGGCGGCGCCCCGGGCGTGGCGCTCAGCGACATCCCGACCCCGCTCCAGGCGGCCGGCAAGGACCCCTCGTTCGTGGGCCGCATCCGCGAGGACGAGACCGTGGAGCACGGCCTCGCGCTCTTCGTCTCCAACGACAACCTCCGCAAGGGCGCGGCCCTGAACGCGGTGCAGATCGCGGAGCTGGTGGCGGCCGAGCTGAAGAGCTGACGCCGGGGTTCTCCCGGACGCGGGCGGGGGCGGGTGCGAGAAGCACCCGCCCCCGCCCGTTTCCGTACCGGGCCGCGCGGTCAGCCGCGGCGGACCTCGTAGAGGAAGCAGCCGTACTCGACGGCCCGGACGTGGACGAGGGACACCTCGGGGTCGGCGAACGCCTCGGCGAAGGCCGCGCCGAAGCCGCCGGGGTCCTCGACCAGCCGGCCGCCCAGGATGTGCCCGGCGGCGGAGTAGCGGCGCACGACGCGCCGGGCGCCGGTGAACGGCAGCTCTTCCCCGGCCGGGCCCGCGCACTCCCGCGCGTGGACGAAGACGGGCCCCTGCTCGTCGTAGGGGCCGGGGTCGGCGCCGGTCGCGGCCGCCCAGCGGCGCAGCGGGGCGTAGGACACGAGCACGATCGACTCACCGGGCTCGCTGCGCCGAAGACAGCAACGCAAGGGGGCGCCGCCCTCCTCGTCGGTCACGGGCACGGGCGGGCGCCCGGCGTCGTCGGCGCGGCGCAGCTCGTCGAGGACGTCCGCCGGGACGGGCCGCGCGGTGCGGGTGACGGCGGTGCCGGCGGCGGTGGGGATCGGGGTCGGGGTGTCTGCCTGGGTCGTCATGGGTCGAGCCTCGCGTGCGGCGCCCGGGCCCACCGGCGGATTCCGGACGTCGCGCCGGGGCGCCCCGGCGGGCGCCGGCACGCGACCGGGGGACCGCCGCCCTGCCCATAAGGTCGTCGCCCGGGGTGGGGCCGTCGTGGAAGGATGGCGCAACCGACACATATCCGAGGAGATGACCGCGTGCCTGGCACAAACCTGACTCGCGAAGAGGCGCAGCAGCGGGCGAAGCTGCTCACCGTTGACTCGTACGAGATCGATCTCGACCTCTCCGGCGCGCAGGAGGGAGGGACCTACCGGTCCGTCACGACGGTGCGTTTCGACGTCGCGGAGGGAGGCTCGCAGTCCTTCATCGACCTGGTGGCGCCCACCGTCCACGAGGTCACGCTGAACGGGGACACGCTCGACGCGGACGCGCTCTTCAAGGACTCCCGGATCGCGCTGCCGGGCCTGCTGGAGGGCCGCAACGTCCTTCGGGTCGTGGCCGACTGCGCCTACACCAACACGGGTGAGGGACTGCACCGGTTCGTCGACCCGGTCGACGAACAGGCCTACCTGTACACGCAGTTCGAGGTGCCGGACGCCCGCCGCGTCTTCGCCTCGTTCGAGCAGCCGGACCTCAAGGCGACCTTCCGGTTCACCGTGAAGGCGCCGACCGGCTGGACCGTCGTCTCCAACTCCCCGACGCCGGAGCCCAAGGACGACGTCTGGGCGTTCGAGCCGACCCCGCGGATCTCCAGCTACATCACCGCGCTCGTCGTCGGGCCGTACCACAGCGTGCACAGCGTGTACGAGAAGGACGGACAGTCGGTGCCCCTCGGCATCTACTGCCGGCCCTCCCTCGCCGAGCACCTGGACTCCGACGCGATCTTCGAGGTCACGCGGCAGGGCTTCGAGTGGTTCCAGGAGAAGTTCGACTACGCGTACCCGTTCGAGAAGTACGACCAGCTGTTCGTGCCGGAGTTCAACGCGGGCGCGATGGAGAACGCGGGCGCGGTGACCATCCGCGACCAGTACGTGTTCCGGTCGAAGGTCACGGACGCCGCGTACGAGCTGCGCGCGGAGACGATCCTGCACGAGCTGGCCCACATGTGGTTCGGCGACCTGGTCACCATGGAGTGGTGGAACGACCTGTGGCTGAACGAGTCGTTCGCCACGTACACCTCCATCGCCTGCCAGGCGTACCACCCGCAGTCGCGCTGGCCGCACTCGTGGACGACGTTCGCCAACTCCATGAAGACCTGGGCGTACCGGCAGGACCAGCTGCCCTCGACCCACCCGATCATGGCCGAGATCGGCGACCTGGACGACGTCCTCGTCAACTTCGACGGCATCACCTACGCCAAGGGCGCCTCCGTCCTGAAGCAGCTGGTGGCGTACGTCGGCATGGACGAGTTCTTCGCGGGGGTGCAGGCGTACTTCAAGCGGCACGCGTTCGGCAACACCCGCCTGTCGGACCTGCTCGGCGCGCTGGAGGAGACCTCGGGCCGTGACCTCGGCACCTGGTCGCAGAAGTGGCTCCAGACCGCCGGCATCAACGTGCTCCGCCCCGAGATCGAGACGGACGCCCACGGTGTCATCACGTCCTTCGCGATCCGCCAGGAGGCCCCCGCGCTCCCGGCCGGCGCCAAGGGCGAGCCGACGCTGCGGCCGCACCGCATCGCCGTCGGCCTGTACGGGCTCGACGACGGCAGCGGCAAGCTGCTGCGCGACGAGCGCGTGGAGCTGGACATCGACGGCGAACTGACCGCCGTGCCGCAGCTGGTCGGCAAGCGCCGTCCGGACGTCGTCCTGCTCAACGACGACGACCTGTCGTACGCCAAGGTCCGTCTCGACGAGCAGTCGCTCGCCTTCGTCACCGAGCACCTCGGCGACTTCGAGTCGTCCCTGCCGCGCGCCCTGTGCTGGGCGTCGGCCTGGGACATGACCCGGGACGGCGAACTGCCCACCCGTGACTACCTGTCCCTGGTGCTGTCCGGCATCGGCAAGGAGTCGGACATCGGTGTGGTGCAGTCGCTGCACCGCCAGGTCAAGCTCGCCATCGACCTGTACGCCGACCCGAACACCCGCGAGGCCCTGCTGACCCGCTGGACGGACGCGACGCTGGCGCATCTGCGGTCCGCCACGGCGGGCAGCGACCACCAGCTGGCCTGGGCGCGCGCCTTCGCGGCCACCGCCCGCACGCCGGAGCAGATCGACCTCCTGGAGTCGCTGCTCGACGGCGCGCAGACCATCGAGGGTCTGGCCGTCGACACCGAGCTGCGCTGGGCGTTCGTCCAGCGGCTGGTGGCCGTGGGGACGTTCGACGAGGCGGACATCGCCGCCGAGTACGAGCGGGACCGGACGGCCGCGGGCGAGCGCCACGCGGCGACCGCGCGGGCCGCCCGGCCCACCCCGGAGGCCAAGGCGGAGGCCTGGGCGTCCGTCGTGGACTCCGACGACCTGCCGAACGCCGTGCAGGAGGCGGTCATCGCGGGCTTCGTGCAGACCGACCAGCGGGAGCTGCTCGCGCCCTACACGGACCGCTACTTCGAGGTCGTCAAGAGCATCTGGGACTCCCGTTCGCACGAGATCGCCCAGCAGATCGCGATCGGGCTGTACCCGGCGGTCCAGATCTCCCGGGAGACGCTCGACAAGACGGACGCCTGGCTGGCCTCGGCCGAGCCGAACGCGGCCCTGCGCCGTCTGGTCTCGGAGGCCCGCTCGGGCGTGGACCGCGCGCTGAAGGCCCAGGCGGCCGACGCGCGGTAGCCGGGGAGTTCACCGGCCGGCCGGTCCGCGCGAGCGGGTCACCGGCCGACCGGTTGCGCGGGCGCGTGCACCGGGTCCGTACGGCGCCGAGGGCGTCCGGCACCAGGCCGGGCGCCCTTGCCCTTTCCCGCGCGCTGGCCCGTTCCCGCGCCCCTGCCCGTTCCCGCGCGCTGGCCGGCGACCGTCGCGCCGAAGGCCAGCGCCATGCCCGTCAGCTGGACCGGGGTCAGCGCCTGGCCGAGGGCGGCCCAGCCGACGACGGCCGCGGTCAGCGGGGAGAGCGGGCCGAGGAAGGTGACCTGGGTGGCGGTGAGCCGGCCGATGCCGCGGAACCAGAGCCAGTACGAGACGGCCGTGTTCGCCAGGGCGAGGTAGAGGTAGCCACCGACCGCGCGGCCGTCCAGGGCGGGCGGCGCGCCCTCGGCCAGGAAGGCGATCGGGGCGATGAGCAGGCCGCCCGCGGTGAGCTGCCAGCCGGCGAGGACGAGCGGGCCGACTCCGTCCGGGCGGCCCCACCTCTTGGTGAGGACGGTGCCCGCCGACATCGAGGCGGTGGAGGCCAGCGCCGCGAGCACACCGAGCGTGTCGAGCGCCCCGGCCGCCTTCAGCACGACCAGGCTGACACCGAACGCCGCCACGACCCCGGCCAGCACGGTCCGGGCGGTCGGCCGCTGCCCCAGCAGCAGCGCCGAGAGGCCGACGACGAACAGCGGTCCGACGGAGCCCACCACCGCCGCCATGCCGCCGGGCAGCCGGTAGGCGGAGAGGAAGAGGAGCGGGAAGAAGGCGCCGATGTTCAGCGCGCCGAGCACCGCCGCCTTCCCCCACCAGATCCCGCGGGGCAGGACCCGGCCGAGCGCGAGCAGGAGCAGTCCGGCGGGCAGGGCGCGCATCATGCCGGTGAACAGCGGGCGGTCGGCGGGGAGGAACTCGGTGGTGACGGCGTAGGTGGTGCCCCAGGAGACCGGGGCGAGCGCGGTGAGCAGGACGGTCGTGGGCCTCTTCATGCATTTAGCTTAGCGCTAAGCTACTTAGCATCAAGTGTCTTAGACCTGATCGTCTTGCACCCCGCCCGCTTGCACCCCTCTCGCTTGCTCCCGGCCTGCTTGCCCCCTGCCCGCTTGCCCGCGGACCAGGGGATACTCCTCCCATGAGCAGCCCGCAGCCCCCGCGCAAGGACCCCGTCGACGCGATCATCGAGCAGTGGGCGACGGTACGGCCCGACCTCGACACCGGCGCCATGGAGGTGTTCGGCCGCATCACCCGGCTCGCGCGCGCGATGGGCGACCGGATGGAGAAGGCCTACGGGGCTCTCGGGATCGGGCGGGGCGAGTTCGACGTCCTCGCCACCCTGCGCCGTTCGGGCGCGCCCTACACCCTCTCGCCCCGGCGTCTCTCGGCGACGCTCATGCTCACCACCGGTGGTATGACCGGCCGTCTGGACAAGCTGGAACGGGCCGAACTGCTGCGCCGCTCCCCCGACCCGCACGACCGGCGCGGTCTCCAGGTGACGCTGACGGACAAGGGGCTGGAGCTGGTCGACCGGGCGGTCGCCGCGGGCCTCGCCGCCCAGACCGAGGCCCTGACCGCCGCCCTGGACCCCGAACGGGCCGGCCGGCTCGCGGGTCTGCTGCGGGAGCTGCTGCTGACGACGGAGACGGCGCAGGACTGAGAGCGGCGGCGGGTCCGCCCGGCGAACGCGTCAAGGGCGCCGGCTCCTCCCCCGTACGCGCACGTCGTACGGGAGAGGAGCCGACGCCCTCGGGCGGGGAACCGGGGTTCAGGCCTTGGTGGCCTTCGCCCCGCCCCTCACGGCGATGTTGGAGCTGGTGGTGTCGCCCCGGTCCTTCGACTTGTCCAGGACCCACACCAGCCCGGCGATCAGGGCGAACAGGGCGAGGGGGGCCACCACGTAGAGGCCCAGCGTCTCGCCGACGCTCAGACCCGGGCCGGGGTCGTCACCGTCGTCGCGGGTCAGCGCGAGCGCGGGGGACGACATGAGCAGCATCATCAGCGTCGTACCGGCGGCCAGGGCGCCGGCGCGCAGGGCGTTCTTCTTGTCCACGGTGCCAAGTTAGCGAACGCCGTCGGGCAGCGCGCGCCCGGGGTGCCGTACGGGGAGCTGTACGAGGGGGCGGGGTGCCGCCGCGGCCGTCCCGGGAGCGGCCGCGGCGGCGCGCCCGTGTCCGCCCGGCGCCCCGCCCGCGTAACGCCGCCCTCAGCCCTCTCCGGCTTCGGCCGCTTCCCCGTCGGGCGCGCCCGTCCCCGGGGCGGGCGGGCCGTCCGGCTCCCGCAGGACGTCCATCAGCGCCCGCAGTCTGGGCGAGGCCGCGAGCTCCTCGAGGGTCACCGGGCGTCCCGTGGCGTCGGCGATCGGCAGCCGCCAGTTCGGGTACTGGTCCCAGGTGCCGGGGAGGTTCTGCGGACGCCGGTCGCCGACTCCGTCGGGCAGCCACACGCCGATCATGCGGGCCGGGGTGCGCAGCAGGAAGCGGTGGACGGCCTGGATCTCGGCCTCCTCCGAGGTGTGGTCGCCGCCTCCGCCGGTGCCGGCCAGCAGCCCGAGGCGGGCGAGCAGGCCCAGCCACTCCGCCGTGTCGTGGGCCGCCTCGGCGCGCTCCTCCTCCACCGGCCGGGTCAGCAGCCCGAGCCGGTCCCGGAGTTCGACGTGCTCGCCGGTGAGCCGGGCGGCCGTGGACGGCAGGTCGTGCGTGGTCGCGGTGGCCAGGCAGTCGGCGCGCCACCGGTCGGGCGCCAGCGGGCGGCCGTCGCCCTCCCAGTCCCGTTCGAACCACAGCACGGACGTCCCGAGCACGCCCCGTTCGCGCAGCGCCTCACGCACGCCCGGCTCGACGGTGCCGAGGTCCTCGCCGATGACCACGGAACCGGCCCGCGAGGCCTCCAGCACCAGGACGGCGAGCATGGCCTCGGCGTCGTAGCGGACGTAGGCACCCTCGGTCGGCGGCTCGCCCTGCGGCACCCACCACAGGCGGAACAGGCCCATGACGTGGTCGAT
Organism: Streptomyces asoensis; assembly: GCF_016860545.1. Lineage (NCBI taxonomy): Bacteria > Bacillati > Actinomycetota > Actinomycetes > Kitasatosporales > Streptomycetaceae > Streptomyces > Streptomyces asoensis. Next base: position 87,439 of record NZ_BNEB01000003.1, read on the forward strand.
GCGCAGCGCGCCCGCGTAACGGAACAGGGCCCGCAGGAGGTGCCGGTAGGGGGCGTACCCGGAGGCGGCCAGCCGGTCCGGGCGCCAGGGCGGCAGACCCCAGTCCTGGCCGCGGGCGTTGAAGGCGTCCGGCGGGGCGCCCACCGACATCCCGGCGGCGAAGTACTCCTGCTGCGCCCACGCGTCGGCGCCCTCCGGATGCACACCGACCGCGAGGTCGTGCACGATCCCGACGGGCATGCCCGCCTCCCGCGCGGCACGCTGGGCGGCGGTGAGCTGGGTGTCGGTGAGCCAGGCGAGACGGGAGTGCAGGTCGACGCGGTCCAGCAGTTCACGGCGGGCCCGGGCGGTCTCCGCGGAGCGCGGGTCGCGCAGCGCCGCCGGCCACCGCCGCCACTGCGGTCCGTGCACCTCGGCGAGCGCGCACCAGGTGGCGTGGTCCTCCAGGGCCTGGCCCTGCTCGGCGAGGAAGTCGCAGTAGGCGGCGCGCCGGCCGGGCCCGAGCGGCACCCGGGCGACCAGTTCCAGGGCCTCCCGCTTGAGCTCCCACACGGCGTCCCGGTCGATCAGCTCGCCCTTCTCCAGGACGGCCTCGCGCAGGCGTCCGGCGCGGTCGAGCAGGGTCCGGCGCAGGCCGTCGTCGTCGACATGGGCGAACTCGGGGACGTCCTCGACCCGCAGGTGCACCGGGTCCGGGAAGCGGCGCGAGGACGGGCGGTAGGGGGACGGGTCGGTCGGGGCTCCGGGCACGGCCGCGTGCAACGGGTTGACCTGCACGAACCCCGCCCCGAGGGCCCGTCCCGCCCAGGCGGTCAGCTCGCCCAGGTCCCCGAGGTCGCCCATGCCCCAGGAGCGCCGGGAGAGCAGGGAGTACAGCTGGACGAGGAGGCCGTACGCCCGTCCGGCGGGCGAGGGCAGCCGGGGCGGGGCGACGACGAGGTGGGCGCTGCCGGTGCGTCCGTCGGGGGCGGTGGCCGTCAGCCGGTGCACCCCGAGCGGGAGCCGCTCGACGGAGTCCAGGCTCGGGCCCTGCTCGGTCCGCACACTCAGGACGGTGCCCTCGGGGAGCGCGGCGAGCGGCTCGCAGGGGCTCCCGCGCCAGCACACCACCGTCGGCGGCAGGAGCCGCTCGCCCAGTTCCCGTTCCCGGGCGGTGAGGGCCGCCCGCACGGCCTGCGGGGTGTCCGCGTCGACGCCGAGGGCGGCCAGCGCGCGGGTGACGGCGGCGGCCGAGGCGGTGACGGTACGGTCCGGGGAGGGCTGGTAGGAGGTGGCGACGCCGTGCAGGGCGGCCAGCCGGGCGAGCTCCTCTCCGGGGGGTGCGCTCATCTAGGGCCTCGTGGAGTCGGAGTCCGCGACGGCGAGCGGCGGCTCGCTGGTCAGGGGCTCGGCGTCGGGCAGCGGGGGTTCGCTGGTCAGCGGGGGTTCGGCGTAGGTGCCTTCGGCGCCGGAGGCGCTGAGGTGGGTGTTCCTGGACTCGACGGGGACTGCGGCGGAGGGTTCCGCCGGGCGTTTGGAGCGGGCCGGCGCGATCACGGTGGCCTCCTTCGTCGGGGATGTCATCGGTTACCCCTGCCCTACCCAGCCGACGCGGGGACAGACGTCCGCACGCCGTCCCAGGCTGCCACCCGCCCACCTGCCGCGCCTCGGCACGGCGCGCCGGAACCCGCCGCGGATCGTGTCCGGCGGCCCGGGTCCGGGGCGGCGGCGGGCGTGCGCGAGCCCGCGGGCCGCGATCCCGCCGGACGTACCGGCCCCGCCGGGTGTACCGGCCCCAGCGGGTGCACCGGTCGCGCCGGCCCGACCGCGTGGGCCTGCCCCGCGCCGGGCGCGCCGCAGGCCCGCGGCGCGGCGCCCGCGGGGCGGCCGGGTCCACCGGCCGGGTGACCCGGTGCGAAGGCCCGGACCGTCAGGCGGAGATGCCGTCGATCCGGGCCAGGGCGTCGTCCGCGCCGAACGGCTGGAGGTACGGCAGCCAGCGCGGGTCCCGGTGTCCGGTGCCGATGATCCGCCAGGCGAGACCGGAGGGGGGAGCGGGTTTGTGACGCAGCCGCCAGCCGATCTCGACGAGGTGCCGGTCGGCCTTGACGTGGTTGCAGCGACGGCAGGACGCCACGACGTTGTCCCACACGTGTTTGCCGCCGCGACTGCGCGGGACGACGTGGTCGACGCTGGTTGCGACGCCACCGCAGTACATGCACCGGCCCCCGTCGCGGGCGAACAGCGCCCGGCGGGTCAGGGGGACGGGCCCCCGGTAGGGGACCCGGACGAATCGCTTGAGCCGGACCACGCTGGGTGCGGAGACCGTGACGGTCGCGCTGTGCAGGAAGGCGCCGGATTCCTCGAGGGAGACGGCCTTGTTCTCCAGGACGAGGACGAGCGCGCGGCGGAGCGGTACGACGCCGAGGGGCTCGTACGACGCGTTGAGGACCAGGACATGCGGCACGGATGCCTCCTTGGGCGTCGGCGGCGCGTGGCTCGCGCCGGGACGATCTGTGGTCAGTCTCCCCTCTTGCCTGGTGGACGCGCCACCATGTCCCGGTAACGGGCTGGGAGTGTTTTCGACCACACCCTCCTTCTCCCCCGGATCATGGCCTGTTCAAGCGCAGGTGAGGACGGTCCCTCCTTCACGGAACTCACCGGACCACACACAATGCCCCGTTAGTGTGGTGGTTCTGCCCTTCCGGTGACCTGACCGTGACCTCATCGTGCGTGTCGCCCTTGACCGCCGCACCGAAGGGAGCAGAGCAGCACCTGGAGGTACCTGCCGTGTCCTTGCCCGCCGTCCTTCTGGCCGCCGGTGCGTCGCCGTCACCGACTCCCTCGGAGTCGCCGACCGCGGTGACCGTCCCGTCCCTCCAGGACGCCCAGGAGAGCGCGACGAACGCGGCCAGCTGGGTCGAGCAGAACTGGTCGACCTGGCTGGCGATCGGTCTGCGCGTGCTGCTGATCCTGGTGATCGCGGTGGTGCTGAGAGTGGTGGTGCAGCGGGCGATCACCAAGCTGATCGACCGGATGAACCGCACGGTCTCGTCGGTGGACGGCACGGCGCTGGGCGGACTGCTGGTCAACAACGAGCGGCGGCGTCAGCGCTCGCAGGCGATCGGCTCGGTGCTGCGTTCGGTGGCGAGCTTCCTGATCCTCGGCACGGCCGCCCTGATGGTGCTCGGCACCTTCGAGATCAATCTGGCCCCGCTGCTGGCCTCCGCCGGTGTCGCGGGCGTGGCGATCGGTTTCGGCGCGCGCAACCTGGTCACGGACTTCCTCTCCGGCGTGTTCATGATCCTGGAGGACCAGTACGGCGTCGGTGACCAGATCGACGCGGGCGTGGCCACCGGCGAGGTCATCGAGGTGGGTCTGCGGGTGACGAAGCTGCGCGGTGACAGCGGCGAGATCTGGTACGTCCGCAACGGCGAGGTCAAGCGCATCGGCAACCTCTCGCAGGGCTGGGCGACGGCCGGGGTCGACGTGACGGTGAAGGCGTCCGAGAACCTGGACCTGGTCAAGGCGACCCTGGACGAGGTCGCCGAGAAGATGAGCAAGGAAGAGCCCTGGAACGAGCTCCTGTGGAGCCCGATCGAGGTGCTGGGCCTGGACAGCGTGCTGCTCGACTCGATGGTGGTGCGCGTCTCCGCCAAGACGATGCCCGGCAAGGCGCACGCCGTCGAGCGGGAGCTGCGCTGGCGCGTCAAGCGGGCCTTCGACGCGGCCGACATCCGCATCGTGGGCGGCGCGACCGCCCCCGTCCCGGAGGACCCCGCCGATCCGACGGCAGCCGTCGCGGCGCCCTCGGTGTTCTCCAACGCGGACTCCCCGCAGGTCGCGGCGGCGTCCCCGATCGCGCAGCCGCGCACGGGAACCCCCGCGAAGTAGCCGACGCGCCGAAAGGCCGCACCCGGGAAGGCTCCGGGTGCGGCCTTTCGGCGTTCCCCGGGTGCCGTGCCCGCGACATAACGACTCTGTTGCCCCGGGGCCGATTCCCCTTTCACTCCTTGACGTCCCCTTCGTGCCGGGCTTACGTTCCTGCCAGCCGATAGGAAACTTTCCTAACAGTGACCGGTTGTGGACTTGCGTCCGGCGGCACTGAGAAACTGGGCAGTTCAGAAAGGCAGGTGTCGACCCCATGGCAGCAACCGCCGGTACGCCGGGCACCCCGCGCGTCCTGCGCGCCATGAACGACCGCGCCGCGCTCGACCTCCTGCTGGCGCACGGCCCCCTGTCCCGCACCCGCATCGGCAAGCTCACCGGCCTGTCGAAGCCCACCGCCTCCCAGCTGCTCGCCCGCCTGGAGGCCGCGGGGCTGGTCCTCGCGACCGGCACCACCGAGGGCCGCCCAGGCCCCAACGCGCAGCTGTACGAGGTCAACCCGGCCGCCGCGTACGCCGCGGGCCTCGACGTCACCCCCGAACGGGTCCTGGCCGCCGTCGCCGACGCCACCGGACGCACCGTGGGCACCTTCGAGGTGCCCACGCCCGGCCGGAAGACCACCGGCGCCGTCGTGCGGCAGGTCACCGACGCCCTGGACGGCGCGGTGAAGGCCGCGGGCCTCACCCGCGGCGACGTGCGGCGGCTCGTCGTCGCCACCCCGGGCGCCTTCGACCCCACCACCGGCCGGCTGCGCTACGCCTCCCACCTGCCGGGCTGGCATGCCCCGGCGCTGCTCGACGACCTCGCCGCGGCCCTGCCGATGCCGGTGGAGTACGAGAACGACGTCAATCTCGCCGCCGTCGCCGAACAGCGTCTCGGCGCGGCCCGCGGCCACGAGGACTTCGTGCTGCTGTGGAACGAGGGCGGTCTCGGCGCCGCCCTCGTCCTCGGCGGCCGGCTGCACCGCGGCTGGACCGGCGGCGCCGGAGAGGTGGGCTTCCTGCCGGTCCCCGGCGCCCCCCTGGTCCGTCAGGTCACCAAGGCCAACAGCGGCGGCTACCAGGAACTGGCGGGTTCCCAGGCCCTGCCGCGGCTGGCCCGGGAACTCGGCGTCCCCGGCATACCCTCCGGACCGTACGCCGAGGTCGCCGCCGCCCTCGTCGCACGGGCGGCCGCCGAGGACACCGCCGTCCACCGCCTGCTGCTCCAGACGTACGCGACCCGGCTCGCGACCGGTCTCGCCTCGCTCGTCTCCGTGCTCGACCCCGAACTCGTCGTCCTCAGCGGCGCCTCCCTGACCGCCGGCGGCGACGTACTGCGCGCCCTCGTCCAGGACGAGCTGGAGGAGCTGGCCGCGTCCCGGCCGAAGCTGGTCATGAGCGACGTCACCGAACGGCCCGTGCTGCGCGGCGCGCTGGAGAGCGCGCTGGCGGCCACCCGCGACGAGGTCTTCGACACCTCCCGCTAGCCACCTCCCGCACCCCGCTCCACCTCTCACCTCACCGCATCCCCTTCACCCTGCCCTGTTCCTGGAAGGCTCCGCCATGCCCACACGCATACCCGAAGTCGTCCGAAAGGCGGCTTTCGCCCTCACCGCCTCCACGGCCCTCCTCATCGGCACCACCGCCTGTACCGGCCAGTCCGCGGCCGGCCCCGAAGACGACGCGTCGAAGGAGACGACCCTCACCTTCTGGCACGCCTGGAGCGCGCCGAACGAGGTGAAGGCCGTGAAGGCGCTGGTCGCCGGCTTCGAGAAGGCGCACCCCAACATCCATGTGAACGTCGTCGGCAACATGACCGACGACAAGATCAACCAGGCGCTGCGCGCGGGCGGCACCAAGGCGCCGGACGTGATCTCGTCGTTCACCACCAACAACGTCGGCAAGTTCTGCTCGTCGGGTGCCCTGGTCGACCTCAACCCGTTCTTCAAGAAGGCGGACATCGACCCGAACACCACCTTCCCGAAGGCGATGAACGAGTACACCCAGTACGACCTCAACCGCTGCGCGGTGCCGCTGCTCGGCGACGCCTACGGGCTCTACTACAACAAGACGGCCTTCGCGAAGGCCGGCATCACCGCCCCGCCGAAGACCTGGTCCGAGTTCGAGGCCGACGCCAAGAAGCTGACGATCCCCCAGGGCGACACGTACAAGCAGCTCGGCTTCATGCCGAACTACCACGGCTGGGAGACGACGACCGAGCACTACATGGGCCAGTTCTCCCCGACCTACTTCGACCGGTCGGGCAGGTCGACCATCGCCACGGACCCGGGCGTCACCGACGCCTTCACGCTCCAGAAGAAGCTCGTCGACGACCTCGGCGGCTTCCGGAAGCTGGAGAAGTTCCGCTCCGGCCTCGGCGACGAATGGGGCCCCAAGCACCCCTTCCAGACCGGTCAGGTCGCCATGCAGCTGGACGGCGAATGGCGCCTGGGCATGGCCCTGGAGGCCAAGCCCGGCTTCGAGATCGGCGTCGCCCCGCTGCCCGTCGCCGACGACCAGGCCGACCAGTACGGCAAGGGCTACATCACCGGCACCATCGCCGGCATCGCCGCCACCAGCAAGAAGCAGAACGCGGCCTGGGAGCTGGTGAAGTACATGACCACCGACACGGCCGCGGTCGTCGCCTTCTCCAACGCCATCCACAACGTGCCGTCCACGCTGGCCGCCCTGAAGTCCCCCGACCTGAAGTACGACCCGCGCTTCAAGACGTTCCTGGACATCGCGGCGAACCCGAACTCCACCACGTCCCCCGCGTCCATCAACGGCGGCGTCTACCTGACGACGATCCAGCAGCTCGGCTACGACTACGAGAGCGGCAAGGTCACCGACCTGCGGGCCGGCCTGAAGAAGGCGGCCGAGCAGATCGACACGGACATCGCACAGGCGAAGTGACGATGGCCGCCACCCACACCCTGAAGGCGAAGCACCGGCGCTCGGCCCTGCGTACCCTCGCCTTCCTCTCCCCCTGGCTGATCGGCTTCGCGGTCTTCTTCGCGTACCCGATGATCTCGACGGTCTACTTCTCGTTCATGCACTACGACGGCTTCAGGCCGCCGACGTGGAGCGGCACGAAGAACTGGACGTACGTCTTCGAGCACTACCCGTTCTTCTGGCCTGCGCTGCGCAACACCCTGTGGCTGGTCGTGATCATGGTGACCCTGCGCGTGCTGTTCGGGCTCGGGATCGGCATGCTCATCACCAAGATCAAGACGGGGACGGGCGTCTTCCGCACCCTCTTCTACCTGCCCTACCTCGCCCCGCCGGTGGCCGCCACCATGGCCTTCGCCTTCCTCCTCAACCCCGGTACGGGCCCGGTCAACTCGATCCTGGAGAAGGCCGGCATCCCGGCGCCCGGCTGGTTCAACGACCCGGACTGGTCCAAGCCCGCCCTCACCCTGATGTTCCTGTGGGGCGTGGGCGACCTGATGGTGATCTTCATGGCCGCGCTGCTCGACGTACCGAAGGAGCAGTACGAGGCGGCCGAGCTGGACGGCGCCTCGGCGTGGCAGCGGTTCCGGTTCGTCACCCTCCCCACCATCTCGCCGATCATCATGTTCGCGGTCGTCACCGGCGTGATCGCGGCGATGCAGTGCTACACCCAGCCCCTGGTCGCCGGAAAGGTCGCCTCCGGCGTCATCCAGGGCGCGGGCACCATGTTCGAGCCCGGCTACCCCGAGCACTCCACGCTCACGCTCCCCCAGCTCGTCTACAACCTCGGCTTCCAGCGCTTCGACTACGGCTCCGCCTGTGTCGTCGCCCTGGTCCTGTTCGCCCTGTCGATGGCGTTCACCGCGCTCCTCATGCGGCGCCGGGGCGGGCTCATCCAGGCAGGTGACTGATCCCCATGACCCAAGTACTCGAGCGTCCCGCGGAGTTGGCGCGGGAGTCCTCGCCGGCCGCGCGCACCGCGCGCCGCAAGGCCCTGCTGGAATGGATCGCGGTCCACTCCCTCGGCGTGGCCGCCGCCCTCTTCTTCACCCTGCCGTTCGTGTTCGTCCTGCTGACCTCGCTGATGAGCGACTCACAGGCGCTCAGCCGGGACCTGGTCCCGCACACCTGGGAGTGGGCCAACTACCGGAAGGTCTTCGACACCCCGGGCTTCCTCACCTGGTGGCGCAACACGCTGATCTACGCGGGACTCGGCACGGTCCTCACCGTCGTCTCCTCCGTGCCCGTGGCGTACGCGCTGGCCAAGTTCCGCTTCCGGGGCCGGAACCTGGCCCTCATGCTGGTGATCTCGATGATGATGCTGCCGCCGCAGGTGGTCGTCATCCCGATGTACCTGTTCTGGGCGAAGCAGCTGGACCTGTCGGGCACCCTGTGGCCGATGATCGTCCCGCTGGCGTTCGGCGACGCGTTCTCGATCTTCCTGCTCCGCCAGTTCCTGGTGACCATCCCGAACGAGTACCTGGACGCGGCCAAGGTGGACGGCTGCGGCGACCTGCGCACCCTGCTCAGGGTCGTGCTGCCGATGGCCAGGCCCGGTATCGCCGCCGTCGCGCTGTTCCAGTTCTTCGCCGCCTGGAACGACTACTTCGGACCGCAGATCTACGCCTCGGAGAACCCCGACGCGTGGACCCTCTCCTACGCCCTGGAGTCCTTCAAGGGCGCGCACCACACCGACTGGAACCTCACCATGGCGGCCACCGTGCTGGTCATGGCCCCCGTGATCCTCGTGTTCTTCTTCGCCCAGAAGGCGTTCGTCGAAGGTGTCACCCTCACCGGAGTAAAGGGTTAACAAGCCATGAAACTCACCGTGGTCGGCGGCGGCTCGACCTACACACCGGAACTCGTCGACGGCTTCGCCCGCCTGCGCGACACCCTCCCCGTGGAGGAACTGGTCCTCGTCGACCCGGCGGCCGACCGTCTGGAACTCGTCGGCGGCCTCGCCCGGCGCATCTTCGCCCGGCAGGGCCACCCGGGCCGGATCGTGACGACCTCCGACCTCGACGCGGCCGTCGAGGGCGCGGAAGCCGTGCTGCTGCAACTGCGGGTCGGCGGACAGGCCGCGCGCGAGCAGGACGAGACCTGGCCCCTGGACTGCGGCTGCGTCGGACAGGAGACGACGGGCGCGGGCGGCCTCGCGAAGGCGCTGCGCACGGTGCCCGTCGTGCTGGACATCGCCGAACGGGTCCGCCGGACCAACCCGCACGCCTGGATCATCGACTTCACCAACCCGGTCGGCATCGTGACCCGCGCCCTGCTGCGCGCCGACCACCGGGCGGTCGGTCTGTGCAACGTGGCGATCGGCCTCCAGCGCAAGTTCGCCGCCCTGCTCGACGTCGCACCGGCCGAGGTCCACCTGGACCACGTGGGCCTCAACCACCTCACCTGGGAGACCGGGGTGCGCCTGCACGGCCCCGAGGGCGACGACGTGCTGCCGGGCCTGCTGTCCGCCCACGCCGACGCGATCGCCGCCGACCTGCGGCTGCCGCGCGTACTCCTGGAGCGGCTGGGCACGATTCCCTCCTACTACCTGCGCTACTACTACGCGCACGACGAGGTCGTCCGGGAACTGCGCACGAAGCCGTCGAGGGCGGCGGAGGTGGCCGCGATGGAACGGCAGCTGCTGTCGCTGTACGCCGATCCGGCCCTGGACGAGAAGCCGGAGCTGCTGGCCAAGCGCGGCGGCGCCTTCTACTCGGAGGCGGCGGTGGACCTGGCGGCGGCGCTGCTGACCGGCTCGGGCAGCCCCTACCAGGTGGTGAACACGCTCAACAACGGCACGCTGCCCTTCCTGCCGGACGACGCGGTGATCGAGGTCCAGGCGGCGGTGGGCCCCAAGGGCCCCTCGCCCCTGCCGGTGGCTCCCGTCGACCCGCTGTACGCGGGCCTGATGGCGAACGTGACGGCGTACGAGGACCTGGCGCTGCGGGCGGCGCTGCACGGAGGCCGCGACAACGTCCTCAGGGCCCTCCTCGCCCACCCCCTGATCGCGCAGTACGAGTACGCCGAGCAGCTGACCGACCGACTGATCTCACACAACCGGGAGCACCTCGCGTGGGCCTGACGGCAAGCGTTCTCGCCATCGACGCGGGCAACAGCAAGACCGACGTCGCGGTCGTGGCGGCCGACGGGGAGGTCCTCGCCACCGCCCGCGGCGACGGCTTCCGGCCGCCCGCGGTGGGCGTGACCGCGGCGGTGGACGCCCTCGCCGACACCGTCACGCGCGCGTACACGGCGGCGGGCGTCTCCTCGGTGCGGCACGTCTCGGCCTGTCTGGCCAACGCCGACCTGCCGGTGGAGGAGGAGCGGCTGGCCGCGGCCCTGCGCGCCCGCGCGTGGGGCGCCTCGGTCGACGTCCGCAACGACACGTTCGCCATCCTGCGGGCGGGCGTCGCCGCCCCCCGCGGGGTGGCCGTGGTCTGCGGCGCCGGCATCAACTGCGTCGGGATGCTCCCCGACGGCCGTACCGCCCGCTTCCCGGCCCTCGGCCGGCTCTCCGGCGACTGGGGCGGCGGCTGGGGCCTGGCCGAGGAGGCGATGTGGCACGCGGCGCGGGCCGAGGACGGCCGGGGAGGGCCGACGGCACTCACGCGGACCCTCCCGTCCCACTTCGGACTGACGTCCATGTACGCCCTGATCGAGTCCCTGCACCTGGAGCGCATCCCCCCGGCCCGCCGCCACGAACTGACCCCGGTCCTCTTCCGGACGGCGCGGGACGGGGACGCCGTGGCGCGCACGATCGTCGACCGGCTGGCGCAGGAGGTCGTGTCGATGGCGACGGTGGCGCTGACCCGCCTCGACCTGCTGGAGGAGGAGACCCCGGTCCTGCTGGGAGGCGGGGTCCTGACCGCGGGCCACGGGCAACTGGACGACCGGGTGCGGGAACTGCTGGCCGCGCGGGCCCCGAAGGCGGTGGCGAGGGTCGTACGGGAGCGGCCGGTGCTCGGAGCGGCGCTGCTGGGCCTGGACCGGCTGGGCGCGGACGCCGGGGCGCAGCGCAGGGTGAGGGACCGTTTCGACGCGGGCGAGTGACCGCTTCCGGGGCGCGCGGGACCGTATCGCCGTACGGTCCCGCGCACCGGCGCGTGCCCGCCGCGACGCGCGCGCCCCCGACACGACGCGCGCCCCCGCGAAGGAACCGAACACCCACCCGACGCGTATTCATGGACAGGGGTGACTGCGATCTGATCAAGATCGAGTGAAGGCCGGTGCGCAGGACCGGTCCCGCCAGCGATACTGGCGGCGGCAGCTGACCATGGGGGAGGTCAAAGAACGTGGCAGACCCGGCAACGAGCACCACCGTACCGGCGCCCACGCCGACGCCGGTACCGCCGCCGACCCGCCGTACGGCGTTCGCCGAGGGCGTCGACACGGTGCGCGCGGCGGCGACCACGGAACCGGGCCGGCTCCGCATCATCGGGGCCCTCCTCGCCCTCCTCGTCCTCGCCTTCGGGTCCGTGACGGCCTGGCAGACCACCGACCGCGCGGCCGCCGCCGACGACGTGCTGCACAAGAGCCAGCCGCTCAGCTCGGCCGCGGCCGACATCTACCGCTCGCTGGCCGACGCCAACACGACCGCCTCCAGCGGCTTCCTGGCGGGCGGTCAGGAGACCGCGCAGTCCCGGCAGCGCTACGAGGAGGACATCGACACGGCGGCCGCCAAGCTGGTCACCGCGGCCAACAACGCCGATCCCGACTCGCCCTCCACCGCCTCCATCACCAAGCTGAACAAGCTGCTGCCCGAGTACAAGGGCCTGGTGGAGCGCGCGCGTACGTACAACCGGCAGGGCTTCCCCGTCGGCGGCGCGTATCTGCGGTACGCGAACGAGAAGATGCAGAAGGACATGCTCCCGGCGGCGGAGGACCTCTACAAGAAGGAGAACCAGCGCCTCCAGGACGACTACGGCGACGCCACCCCCTACCCGTGGGCGGCGATCGCGCTGGGCGTCCTCGCGCTGGCCGGCCTCGCCTGGGCGCAGCACCGCAACTACCGCCGCACCAACCGCGTCCTGAACCACGGCCTGGTGGCCGCGACGGCGACCACCACCGTCGTCCTGCTCTGGCTGGTGATCGGCCACAGCGTGGCGCGGGCCGGCCTCGACGACTCCTACGACCACGGCGTCCGCTCGCTGAACGTCCTGCACGACGCCCGGATCGCTTCCCTCAAGGCCCGCGGCAACGAGAACCTGACGCTCGTGGCGCGCGGCGCCGAGACCGTCAAGGTGACGGCCGACGGCGAGCCGGTGACCCTCGACAAGTTCGACCACGACTTCACCACCGAGATCACCACCCTCGGCAAGGGCCTCACCCTCGCGGCGGAACTCGCCCACGACGAGGCGGGCGAGAAGCCGGTCACGACGGCCGAGAGCAACATGGTGGAGTGGAAGAAGCGCCACACCGCGGCCCGCGCCCAGGACGACAACGGCAACTACGAACAGGCGCTCGCCCTGGTGATCGGCGGCAAGGAAGCGACCGGCGCGTGCTTCGACGGCGTCGACAGGAACCTCGCGAACGCGCTGACGCACGAGCAGGGCGAGTTCCGCCGGGCCGCCGGGGACGGCCTGGACGCGATGACGGGTCTGCCGATCGGCGCCGCCGTGCTCGCCGTCCTGGGCGCCGCGGGCGCGGTCCTCGGCATCGGCCGCCGGCTGTCGGAGTACCGGTGAACGGGCGCGGGCCGGTGAACGGGCGCGCACCGGTGCATCCGGGCGGGACACCGGGCAGGAACGGATCGGCGGGCGGGGACGGAGCGGCGGAAGGCGGCGTACCGGTGGAAGGGGGCGCGACGATGCGTGTGCGACGGGTGCGGTCCGGCCTGAAGGGCTGGGGCGGAGTGGGCGCGATGGCGGCGCTGTGCGCCCTCGCGCTGTCCTTCGTCCTGCTGCTGCCGTGGACGACCCGCTCGCCCGGCGACGGCGCCACGGGCCGGGCCGGGCAGGGCGTCGCCGACGGCACCCCGGCGGCCGACGCCGCGTGCAAGGACCCGGAGAAGCGGACACCGGCGCCGTCGACCGCGGACGGCCCGACGATCGCCGCCATCAAGGCCCGGCAGGGCGAGAAGCGCAAGCTGATCGTCGGTGTCGACCAGAACAGCTACCGCTGGGGCTACCGCGACCCCAACAACACGGGCGCGGAGCTGGAGGGCTTCGACATCGACCTGGTGCACCGGATAGCCCAGGACATCCTCGGCGACCCGGACGCGGTCCAGTTCAAGGCCATCCCGACCAACCAGCGCATCCCGGCCGTCCAGGAGGGCCGGGTCGACATGGTCGTCCGCACCATGACGATCTCCTGCGCCCGGCTCGACGACGTCGCGTTCTCCGCGCCCTACTTCAAGACGGGCCAGCAGGTTCTCGCCCCCAAGTCCTCGCCGATCACGGGCTACAACGACACGCTGGCCCGCAAGAAGGTCTGCACGGCCACCGGTTCGACGGCCAACGGCAAGCTGGTCGAGGACAAGGACGCCGGCCGGATCGCCTCCAGCGTCGTCATCGCCGCGCCCGTGCCCAACCAGCTCGACTGCCTGGTCCGGTTGCAGCTCGGCGAGGTCGACGCGGTGGTCACCGACGGCGCGCTCGCGGCCAGCCAGGCCGCCCAGGACCCCACGGTCGAGCTGAAGGGCGCCGCCTTCACCACCGAGTACTACGGCGTGGCGATGAAGAAGGACGCGACGGACCTGGTGCGCCGGGTCAACCAGATCCTGGTGCAGTACCGCGCGAACGGCTGGCAGGCGTCGTACGACAAGTGGCTTTCGGCGACACTGGGCAGCGACGCGACGACGTCGAGGCCGCCCGCGCCGCAGTACCTCACCACCGGCTGACGGGCCGGCGGGCAAGGCGGCGGGGCGGACCGCCGCAGAGCGAGCAACCGACACAGCAGCGAGAGGTGATCGATGGGCGTCACGGGACCCCCCGGGCCGGTGATGGACCGGGACGAGGTCGACCGTGCGCTGGCGCGGCTCGGCGCGGAGCACGAGGCGATCGAGACCTCCCTCCTCGCCCTCCAGGACCACGCGGGCCGCAGACTCCTCGAAGGCGCCGAACTCACGGGCGTCACCAAGGAACGCTGGGCCTGCGCCGAGGTGTCGATCACCCTGCTCTGGGCGTACTTCGACGCCTACACCGACGCGCTGCGCGGCGCCCGGGACATCCGCTCGCGCCGCCGCTGGTCCAGCCGCGAGGACCTGGTGGAACTGACGGAACTGCTGCGCGGCGAATCGGTCACGGTGGCCGGGTCGGTGGCCGGCGCGGCGGGCGCCGGGCCGGCCACCGACCCGGCACTGCACGGCACCGGCCGGCTCAGCCACAGCTTCTCCCTCACCGGCCTCGTCGACCGGATGAACGAGCTCTACGCGTCGTCGCTCGACATGGTCGTGACCGCCGACGCGGTGTGGTCGGCGCTGCCCGCCCGGATAGATTTACTGGCCGCGGAGCTCCAGCGCACCCGCGCGCTCGCGCACTCGGTCGGCGTGCGCCCGGGCGAGCACCCGGCCGGCGACGACCTGGAACGCATCACCCGGACGCTGACCTCGCTGCGCGAGCAGGTGGTGTCGGACCCACTGGCCTTCTGGGTGCGCGCGCAGGGCAGTTCGGCGCCGGGCGGCGGCCGTCCGGACACCACCGTCTACGACCGCGAGGCGCGCGCCCTGGAGGACGTGCGCCGCGAGATCGACGCCGTCCTGACCGTCCGCCAGGACGCGGAGCAGCGGCTGGTCAGGCTGCGGGACGTGCTCAGCCGCGCCGACCGGACGCTCGCCGAGGCGCGCACCGCGCGCGGCGAGGTGCTGGCGAAGATCGCCGCCACGGAGGTGCCGGTGGTCAGCGGGCCGCCGACCGTGCTCCAGGAACAGCTGGCGACGGCCTCCGAGTACCGCAGACAGGCGCAGTGGCACCGCCTGTCCCCGCTCCTGGAGTCCCTGGAGCAGAAGGCGGAGGACGAACTGCTGCGCGCCCGCGAGTCGCTGACCGCGGTCACCCAGCCGCTGGCGGTCCGCGCGGAGCTGCGCGGGCGCATCGACGCGTACCGGGCGAAGGTCGCCCGGCACGGGCTCGCCGAGGACCCGTTCCTCATCGAGCGCTACGACGCGGCGCGCCGCATGCTGTGGAGCGCGCCCTGCGATCTGCGCGTCGCCGAACAGGCCGTCCTGCGCTACCAGCAGGCGGCCGCCGAACTCCTCACGGCACCGCGCGTGCCGGAGCAGGGCGGACCTCAGGACCGTAGGGGGGAGCAGTAGCCATGAGTCAGGCAGGGCAGTCGTGTCAGCGGCCGGGCTGCGAAGGGTCGTACGAGGACGTGGGCGGCGGCGAGCTGTACTGCGACACGTGCGGTCTGGCCCCGGTCGTCTCGTCCGGGGGCACCCCCTCCGGGCAGGGCCTGGTCGGCTCACTGCCGACCGGGGTGACCGGGGGCGGCAAGGGCTCGGCGGGCAGCGCCGGTTCGCGTTCCAGCGGGCGCAGCGCCCCCAGCACCCGTACGTCGTCGCAGTCGTCGAAGTCGCGGCGCTCGGTGTCCGGGCGGCTGTCGCGGTCGCTGTCGGGCCGGACCACGGGCCGCTCGGTGTCGGTGCGCAGCTCCGGCTCGACCGCCGGCTCCTCGGGGCGGGCCCGGCTCGGCGCCGGACTGGTCACGGTGCCGCAGGTGCCGAGGCCCGACCCGCGCGCGATGGTGCAGGAGAACCCGGAGGTGCCGGAGCGCAAGCGGTTCTGCTCGCGCTCCGACTGCGGTGCCCCGGTGGGCCGTTCGCGCGGCGAACGGGAGGGGCGCACGGAGGGCTTCTGCACCAAGTGCGGCCACCCGTACTCCTTCGTGCCGAAGCTGAAGGCCGGCGACGTCGTGCACGGCCAGTACGAGGTCGTGGGCTGTCTGGCGCACGGCGGGCTCGGCTGGGTCTACCTCGCGGTCGACCGCGCGGTGTCGGACCGGTGGGTCGTCCTCAAGGGCCTGCTGGACACGGGCGACCAGGACGCGATGGCCGCGGCCATCTCCGAACGGCGCTTCCTCGCCGAGATCGAGCACGCCAACATCGTGCGGATCTACAACTTCGTCGAACACCTCGACCAGCGCACCGGCTCGCTCGACGGCTACATCGTCATGGAGTACGTCGGCGGCAAGTCGCTGAAGGAGATCGCCAACGACCGCCGCACCCCGCAGGGCAAGCGCGACCCGCTCCCCGTCGAGCAGGCCTGCGCCTACGGCATCGAGGCGCTCGAGGCGCTCGGCCATCTGCACAGCCGCAACCTGCTGTACTGCGACTTCAAGGTCGACAACGCCATCCAGACCGAGGACCAGCTCAAGCTGATCGACATGGGCGCGGTCCGGCGGATGGACGACGACGAGTCGGCCATCTACGGCACGGTCGGCTACCAGGGCCCGGAGGTGGCGGAGGTCGGCCCGTCGGTCGCGTCCGACCTGTACACGGTGGGCCGTACCCTCGCCGTCCTGACCTTCGACTTCCAGGGCTACACGACCGTCTTCGCGGACTCCCTGCCCGACCCCGACAACATCGACGTCTTCCGCCGGTACGAGTCGTTCTACCGGCTGCTGGTCCGCGCCACCGACCCGGACCCGGCCCGCAGGTTCGCCTCCGCGCAGGAGATGGCGGAGCAGCTCACGGGCGTGCTGCGCGAGGTCGTTTCCCTCCAGAGCGGCCGGGCCAGACCCGCGCTGTCGACCCTGTTCGGGCCCGAGGTCAAGGTCACGGACACGGAGCTGTTCCCGAAGCTGGACGGCGAGGTGTCCCGGCTCGGCGCGCGGGTCGCCGTCAAGTCGTCGCGCCGCAACGGCGGCCCGGGCCGGGGGACGGCGTCCGCCGCCCCGCCCGCCCTGCCCGGTGTGGCTCCCGCGTTCGCCGGAGCGGCCGCGGCCCCGCCCGGCGGCGCGGCCTTCACCGGCGGCGCCCCGGTGCCTGGCCCCGGCGGCGCACCGGCCGGCACCGGAAGCACCGTCGCCGTGCGCGCCGTCGCCCCCGGACTGGTCAGGACCGTCCCCGCGCCCGCCGCCGCGCTCGCGCTGCCCGTGCCGCACGTCGACGCCTCCGACCCCAACGCGGGCTTCCTGGCCGGTCTGCTGACGTCCGCGCCGGGCGAGCTGATCACCGCTCTCGCGGCCGCTCCGGCGCCGTCGGTCGAGACCCGGCTGCGGCAGATCCGCGCCTGGCTGGAGAACGGCGACCACCAGGCCGCCCTCATGGCCCTGGGGATCCTGGAGGACGAACGGCCCGACGACTGGCGGGTCGTCTGGTACCGGGGCGTGGCCTCGCTGGTCACCGGCGACCACGAGGGCGCCGCGCTCGCCTTCGACGCGATCTACGACGCCTTCCCGGGCGAACCCGCGCCCAAGCTGGCGCTCGGTCTGTGCGCGGAGGTGCTGGGCCAGCTGGACAACGCCGCCGAGTACTACCGCCTGGTGTGGTCGACGGACCCCAGCTACGTCAGCTCCGCGTTCGGGCTGGCCCGCGTCCAGCTCGCCGCCGGGGACCGCAAGGGCGCCGTGACGACGCTGGAGTCGGTGCCGGAGTCCTCCATCCACTACACGGCGGCCCGGGTCGCCGCGGTGCGCGCCCGCCTCCGGCAGCGGACGGCGCTCGCCTCCGACGTACCCTTCCTGGAGGACCTCACCGCCGCCGCGGTCCAGGTCGAGGCGCTGGACGCGTACGGTCTGGATCCGACGCGGCGCGAGCAGTTGTCCGCGGAGGTCCTCGGCTGTGCCCTGGACTGGATACTCTCCGGAGGCCGGGGCGAGGGCCCGGCCGCCCGGGCGCTGCTCGGCAACGAACTGGACGAGCGGGGGCTGCGCTTCGGCCTGGAGCGCTCGTACCGCACGCTGGCCCGGCTGGCGACGGGCGGCGAGGAAAGGATCGACCTGGTGGAACGTGCCAATCGTTACCGCCCCCGGACGTGGGTGTAGTTGATGTCGCAGATGCCCCGGCAGGCCGCCCTGCCGACGTGTCCGAGCTGTGCGGAGCCGCTCGACGCGGGTGACCGTTTCTGCGGTGCGTGCGGACACGACCTGTCCGCCGTACCGGCACGCCCGGACGACCACCCGACCCTCACGATGAACGGCTCACCCCCACCGGCCCCCGCACCGCAAGCCCCCGCGCCACCGGTTCCCGCGCCCGCGGCGCAGGCTCCGGCGTCGGCAGCGGCGGCCGGTCCGACGG
The DNA here is from genome assembly GCF_016860545.1 of Streptomyces asoensis. Taxonomy (NCBI): domain Bacteria; kingdom Bacillati; phylum Actinomycetota; class Actinomycetes; order Kitasatosporales; family Streptomycetaceae; genus Streptomyces; species Streptomyces asoensis. Next base: position 105,412 of record NZ_BNEB01000003.1, read on the forward strand.
TGAGCGGCACGGGTGGCGGCGGTGCGAACGGCGGTTTCGGCGCGGGCGGCGCTGCGGTGCCGCCACCGCAGGCGACTCCGCCGGGTGCCCCGGCGGCCCCGGTCGCGGCGAGCGGCCCGTCCGAGGGTCCTGCCGCGCACGCGGTCGCCGCGACCCCGGGCGCGTCCGGCACACCCGCCGTGTCCGGTGCGTCCGGTGTCCGGTTCGACCGGCCCGCGGAGCCCGACGAGTACGCCCTCCAGGCGCCCGACCCGCGGGTGGCCGCCGAAGCCGCCGCGGTGGCCGGCACCACCAAGGTGTGCGTGGCGTGCCGCGCCGGCCGGGTCGACGACGACGGGTACTGCGAGAACTGCGGGCACGCCCAGCCCCGGGAACGCGACCACATGGAGCTGGAGTCGGGCCCCATGGCCGCCGTCAGCGACCGCGGTCTGCGCCACCACCGCAACGAGGACGCCTTCGGCCTCGGCCGCGCCGCCCTCCCCGACGGCTCCCCCGCCCTCGTCGCCATCGTCTGCGACGGCGTGTCCTCGGCGACCCGCCCCGACGACGCCTCCCTCGCCGCGTCCACGGCGGCCCGCGAGACCCTCCTCGCCGCCCTGCCGCAGGGCACGCACCCCCAGCAGGCCATGCACGAAGCCATCGTCGCCGCCTCCCACGCGGTCAACGCGCTGGCGGACGAGCCGGCCACGGCCCGTGAGCACGCCCCGCACCAGAACGCCCCGGCCTGCACCCTCGTCGGATCGGTCGTCACCGCCGGGCTGCTCGTCGTCGGCTGGGTCGGCGACAGCCGCGCCTACTGGGTCCCGGCGGACCGCAGTTCGTCACCGGCCAGGCTCACCGAGGACGACTCGTGGGCCGCGCAGATGGTCGCCGCGGGCCTGATGAACGAGGCGGAGGCCTACGCCGACGAGCGCGCCCACGCGATCACCGGCTGGCTCGGCGCCGACGCCTACGAACTGGAGCCGCACACCGCTTCCTTCAAGCCGGACCGGCCCGGCGTGGTGGTGGTGTGCACGGACGGCCTGTGGAACTACGCGGAGGCGGCCGAGGAGATGGCCGAGGTCCTCCCGCAGGACGCCTGCGCCCGGCCGCTGCACAGCGCCCGCGTCCTCGTCGGCCACGCCCTCGACGGCGGGGGCCACGACAACGTAACAGTGGCCGTCGTGCCGTTCCCCGCCCCCGCGGAAGGGGCAGGATCGGCCTGAGGCCGCAAACCGGAAATCACCGGCACCACCGGCCGCAACGGCACCACCCGCAGCACCACGCAGCACGGGGAAGCACCAGCAGTACGGGGAAGCACGCGAAAGACGCGTACGGGCCGGTGGGGACCGGCCCGTAGCCAGACACCGCCCTGCGAACGGGCGGCGTTTCCAAGGGGGATCGAAGCAGGCATGGCCAATTTCTCGAAGTCGAACGTGCCGCAGTTCTCGGTGGACGTCTACCAGAACGAGTACCTGCCGGAAGGCGGCCGCGAGGTCAACGCGATCGTCACGGTCACCGCCACCGGCGGCGGCACGGTGGGCAGCGCGGCAGCCGCGCCCCACCTCTACTCGCCGAGCCAGGGCCCGTCCGCCGCCGTCGCGATCATGGTGGACTGTTCCGGCTCCATGGACTATCCGCCGACCAAGATGCGCAACGCCCGCGACGCCACCGCCGCCGCCATCGACACCCTGCGCGACGGTGTGCACTTCTCGGTGATCGGCGGCACGCACGTCGCCAAGGAGGTCTACCCGGGCGGGGGCCGGCTCGCGGTCGCCGACGCGACCACCCGCGAGCAGGCCAAGCAGGCCCTGCGCCGGCTGAGTGCGGGCGGCGGCACGGCGATCGGCACCTGGCTGCGGCTGGCCGACCGGCTGCTGTCGACCGCGGACGTCGCGATCCGGCACGGCATCCTGCTGACCGACGGCCGCAACGAGCACGAGACGCCGCAGGACCTCAGGGCCGCCCTCGACGACTGCGCCGGACGTTTCACCTGTGACGCCCGTGGCGTGGGCACCGACTGGGAAGTGAAAGAAGTCACAGGGATCGCCTCCGCCCTGCTCGGCACCGCCGACATCGTCGCCGACCCGGCCGGTCTCGCCGCCGACTTCACGCAGATGATGGAGACGGCGATGGGGAAGGAGGTCGCGGACGTCGCGCTGCGGCTGTGGACCCCGGTCGGCACCGCCATCAGGTTCGTCAAGCAGGTCGCGCCGACGGTCGAGGAGCTGACCGGCCGCCGCACCGAGGCGGGCCCGCGCGCGGGCGACTACCCCACCGGTTCCTGGGGCGACGAGTCCCGCGACTACCACGTGTGCGTCGAGGTCCCGGCCGCGAACGTCGGCCAGGAAATGCTCGCCGCCCGGGTCTCGCTGGTCATCCCGCAGCCCGACGGGACCGTGCACCAGCTCGGCGCCCAGGGTCTCGTGAAGGCCGTCTGGACCGACGACATGGCCGCCTCCACGTCGATCAACCCCCAGGTCGCGCACTACACGGGCCAGGCCGAACTGGCACAGGTCATCCAACAGGGCCTCGACCTTCGCAAAGCGGGCGATATGGACGGAGCGACGGCCAAGCTGGGCCGTGCCGTCCAGCTCGCCAGCGCCTCGGGCAACGGTGATACTGCGAAACTGCTTGCGAAGGTGGTGGACGTGGTCGATGCCACGACAGGTACTGTGCGACTGAAGGCGAAGGTCACGGACGCCGACGAGATGACGCTCGAGACCCGGTCCACAAAGACTGTTCGTGTAAAGAAGTGACCTGGACCCGCTTCAGGCACACCGAAGGAGAGAGGGGGACGCGCCGACATGCCGACCTGCCCGAACGGACACCAGTCGGGTTCCGACGACTGGTGCGAGGTCTGCGGTCACCGCATGGCCGGTGCCGTACCCCCGCCCCCTCCGCCGCCGCCCCCGCCCGGCGGTGGCTACGGCTTCCCGCCCCCGCCCGGCCAGGACCAGGGCGGCCGGCCCGGTGGACGGCACCTGTCGTCCGTACCGGACCACGAACCCGAGCTCTGCCCGCAGTGCCGTACGCCCCGTGAGGGCGGCGCGCCGTTCTGCGAGGAGTGCCGGTGGAACTTCCTCACCAACACGGCCACCTCGTACACCCCGGCCGCGCCGCGCCCCTCGGGCCCGGGTCCCGGTGGACCCGGCGGTCCCGGCGGTCCCGGTGGACCCGGCCAGGGCGGTCCGGGCGGGCGCTACCAGCCGCCGCCCCCGACCTACGGCGGCGACTCCTTCGACTACCAGAGCTCCCGTCCGTCCCAGGTGAACCGGCCCGCCGAACCGATCCCGCCGTTCGGCGGCGAGCCGTCCGGCCCGGCCGGTCCCGGCGGACCGGGCAGGCCCGGTGGCCAGGGCGGACCCGGTGGACCCGGTGGCCAGGGCAGGCCCGGTGGCCCGGGAGGTCCCGGAGGTCCGGGGAACACGGCCGGAGGACCGCCCGCGGGCGCCTTCGGGCGTGACCCGTCGGGCCAGGGCGGCGACGCCTTCCGGCGTGAGCCCACCGGTCCCGGCGGCGACCCCTTCCGGCGTGAACCCTCCGGCCAGGGCGGCGACCCCTTCGGCGGACCCGGCGGCCCCGGTGGCCGTCCGCCCGGTCCCTCCGGCGATCCCTTCGGCCGCGAGCCGTCGGGCCCGCCCACGGACCCCTACCGTCGCGAGCAGAGCGGACAGGCCTCCGACCCCTTCGGACGTGAGCCCTCCGGTCCCGGCGGCGACCCGTTCCGGCGTGAACCCCCCGGCCGGAGCGGCGACCCCTTCGGCGGACCCGGCCGTCCCCCGGGCCCGCCCGGCTCCGGTCCCGGCGGCCCGTCCGCCTTCGGCGGCGACCCGTCACGCCCCGCGCCGCCTCCGACCGGCCCCCACCCGACGTCCGGCCCCGGCATACCCGGCCAGGGTGGCTTCGGCGGCCAGGGCGACCCCCGGGCCCAGGGCGGCCCCGGCGGTCCCCAGGCCTTCCAGGCGTCCGGCACCACGGCCCCGCCCGGCTACCCGCAGGAGACGGGCCGCCCGCAGCCCGGTGGGCAGCCCTTCGGCGACGACGACTGGGTGATCTCCCCGCCGTCGAACACCGGCCCCGGCCCGGGCGCGCCCGGCGGTCCCGGCGGATCCGGTCCGGCCCAGGGCGGCGGAGGCTACGGCTACCCGCAGCCCGGCGCGGGCCAGGCCCCGCCCGGCTCCGGGTTCCCGCAGCAGGCGGCCGCCTGGACGGTGACCATCGGCCCCGACCGCGCGTACTTCATGGCGATGATGCACCGTTCGGGCCCCGAGGCCGCGGGCCTCAACCTGCCCGCCTACTCGCCCGAGCAGCAGCGCACGCTCACCGGCAACCAGTTCACCATCGGCCGCCGCCGCCACTCCACCGGCGAGACGCCGGACCTGGACCTGTCGGTGCCGCCGGAGGACCCGGGCGTCTCGCACCAGCACGCGGTACTGGTCCAGCAGCCCGACGGCACCTGGGCGGTCGTCGACCAGAACTCGACCAACGGCACCACGGTCAACGGCTCGGAAGAACCGATCCAGCCGTTCGTCCCGGTCCCGCTCCAGGACGGCGACCAGGTGCACGTCGGCGCCTGGACGACGATCACCATCCGCCGCGGCTAGACCCCGGCGGCACCAGGACCCGGCGCATCCGGCCGGCCCGACATCTCGGGCCGGGCCGCGGCGCCGGGTCCGTCCTCCGCACCGGGTCCGTCCGGCACGCCGGGTCCGTCCGCGGCCGGGTCAGCCCGCCGCTTCCGGCAGGGGCCACGCGTACGGCCCCTCCGGTTCGTCGAGCCACGCCCACGCGTGCCCGGCGTCGAGCGTGATGCCGTACCGCTCCCTCCCCGGCATGCCCTCGCGTTCCCACAGGGAGGCCGCCTCCTGGGGGTCGAGGGTGCCCCGGGTCAGGGCCAGCAGGAAACGGAACCGGTCGTTGTCGCGGGCCCGGCGCGGCACCCCGGCGAGCACCACCTCCTCCGGCTCGGACCGTCCCGACCCGCGCAACGGCACGAAGTAGGCCGCCGTCTCGAGGAACCGGCCCTCGGCGTGGGAGGCGTCCCGCACGGTCAGCGCGATCAGCCCGGTGGCCAGCGGCGCCAGGATCAGGGCCCCGGGGGCGCACTGGGCGAGCCAGGCGCGCGGGACCGTCGTCAGGGTGCAGGTCACGATGATCCGGTCGAAGGGGGCGCGTTCGGGAACGCCCCGCGCCCCGTCGCCGGTGACCACGGCCGGCCGGTACCCGGCCTCCTCCAGGTGCCGGCGCGCGGACTCGGTGATCTCCGGGTCCAGGTCGACGGTGGTGACGTTCCCCTCGCCGAGCCGGTACGACAGCAGTGCCGCGTTGTAACCGGTGCCCGCGCCGATCTCCAGGACCCGGGCGCCGTCCTCGACCCGCAGTTCGGCCAGCATCAGCGCCATCAGCGAGGGCTGGCTGCTGGACGAGAGCAGCACGCCGTCCCGCAGCCGGGTGGCCAGCGGGGTGTCCTCGTACGCGCCCCGCATCCACCGTTCGCGGGTGCGCGGATCGGGGCTCTCGCCCCAGCGCCGCTCGTAGCCGCCCGCCCCGCCGACGTAGTAGTAGGGCACGAAGAGGTGGCGCGGGACCGCGGCGAAGGCGTCCCGCCAGCGCGGATCGGCGGCGAAGGCTCCGCTCGCCTCGATCTCGCGCAGCAGCCCGGCCCGTGCCGACGCCTCAGGACCGTCCGCCTCGTTGTCGCGTGCGTCCGCGCTCATGACTCCACTGTGCGGCGCGCGGCCCGGGGAAGCGAGCATCCGGCGGCGGGCGACGGGGTGGTCCTAGGCCTGGAGTCCTCCGTCCCCCGGTCTGAGACCATGGGAGACGTGAAAGAGATTCGGCGCGGCACGCTTCAGGAGCAGACCTTCTACGAGCAGGTCGGCGGGGAGGAGACCTTCCGCCGGCTGGTGCACCGTTTCTACGAGGGAGTCGCCGGGGACCCCGTGCTGCGGGCCATGTACCCCGAGGAGGACCTCGGTCCGGCCGAGGAGCGTTTCGCGCTGTTCCTCATGCAGTACTGGGGCGGTCCGACGACGTACAGCGAGAACCGCGGCCACCCGCGGCTGCGCATGCGGCACGCGCCCTTCGCCGTGGACCGCGCCGCGCACGACGCCTGGCTGAGGCACATGCGGGTCGCGGTCGACGAACTCGGCCTGTCCGAGGAACACGAACACACTCTGTGGAACTACCTGACGTACGCGGCGGCGTCGATGGTGAACACCCCGACCCCGGAGTGAGCGCGCACGGCCTGGGGCGAGGGCGGATGCGTCGGCGTCGGTGTGCGGGCCCGGGGACCGGGGCTCGGAGGCCGAGGCTCGGGGCCCGGGCGGAGCCCGTCAGCGGACGCTGACGTCGAGCATCCCCAGCCGCCCCGACTGCCGTACGGCGACGGACCCGTACGGTGTGCGCAGCCGCAGCCAGGCGCCGAGCGCGAGCAGGCCCAGGTCCTCCGAACGCGTCGAAGGCCGCAGGAACCCGAGGGACTGCGCCGCGTGCACGGCGCGCACGGGAAGGCCGCTGTCGCCGACCGTCCGGGACCAGATCTCCCGGCCGATCCGGTCCAGTTCGGCCCGCGTCCGCAGCTCGGGCGTCAACTCCTCGGTGCGGGAACGGAATTCACCGACCGCCGCCCCGACCATCGCCCGCAGTTCCTGCGCGCCGGGCAGCCCGGGGCGGGGCTGCCATCCACCGCGGGGCGGCAGCACGCCGGCCCACGGCGGCCCCGTGACGGCCGCGGGAACGGCCGCCGTCGCCGCGTTCTCGTCGACGGACTCCAGCAACTCGCCCGCGGACACGGTCACGTCCAGCGTGACGTCGAGGCCGTCCTCGTACGGCTTGGCCAGCCGGACCGCGCGGATCGCGAGCACCTCGAAGGAGGGCGGCCTGCCGAACACGGCGAGCGCCGTGCCGGCCGCCTGGAGCCGCACGGCCGCACCCCGGTCGTAGTGGAGCAGCCGGGAGAGGAAGGCCGCGACGTCCGCCGCCTCCCCCTCGTCGGCGAGGTGGAGCACCGTCATGCGGCGACGGCCTCCTTGCCGGCGTCCTTCGCGTCGCCCCGGTCGTCCCCGTACTCCTCGAGGAACTCACGTTCCTCGGCGGTGATCCGGCGCGGCCGCTGCGCCTCGAAGTCGAACGGCACGATGACGGTGGAGGCGCGGACGTACACGACGTCCCCGTCCTTCACCTCGTAGCAGATCGTGAAGGACGCGGCCTTTATCTGCGTGACCCACAGCTCGATGTCGACCGGCGAGTGCCGGTGGACGAGCTGCCGCTTGTAGTCGATCTCGTGGCGCGCCACCACGGACCCCTGCTGGAAATCCTTGTCCGGGCGGAACAGGAAGTCGATACGGGCTTCCTCCAGGTAGCGGAGGAAGACCACGTTGTTGACGTGGCCGTACGCGTCCATGTCCGCCCAGCGCAGCGGGCAGCGGTAGATGTGCCGCAAGATCGATCAGCCCCGGGTCAGCTTCTTGTAGGTGGCGCGGTGCGGACGCGCGGCGTCCGCACCCAGCCGCTCGATCTTGTTCTTCTCGTACGACTCGAAGTTGCCCTCGAACCAGAACCACTTGGAGTCGCCCTCGTAGGCGAGGATGTGCGTGGCCACCCGGTCGAGGAACCACCGGTCGTGGGAGACGACCACGGCCGCACCCGGGAACTCCAGCAGCGCGTTCTCGAGGGAGGACAGCGTCTCGACGTCGAGGTCGTTCGTCGGCTCGTCGAGGAGGAGCAGGTTGCCGCCCTGCTTGAGGGTGAGCGCGAGGTTCAGACGGTTGCGCTCACCGCCGGAGAGCACACCGGCCGGCTTCTGCTGGTCCGGGCCCTTGAAGCCGAACGCGGAGACGTACGCGCGGGACGGCATCTCCACCTGCCCGACGTTGATGTAGTCGAGCTCGTCGGAGACCACGGCCCACAGCGACTTCTTCGGGTCGATGTTCTCGCGGCTCTGGTCGACGTACGAGATCTTGACGGTCTCGCCGACCTTGATCGACCCGGAGTCCGGCTCCTCCAGCCCCTGGATCATCTTGAACAGCGTGGTCTTGCCCGCGCCGTTCGGGCCGATGATGCCGACGATGCCGTTGCGCGGCAGCGTGAAGCTGAGGTCGTCGATCAGCACCTTCTCGCCGAAGGCCTTGGAGAGGTTGCTGACCTCGACGACGATGGAACCCAGACGCGGGCCCGGCGGGATCTGGATCTCCTCGAAGTCCAGCTTCCGCATCTTGTCGGCCTCGGCCGCCATCTCCTCGTAGCGGGCCAGACGCGCCTTGGACTTGGCCTGACGCCCCTTGGCGTTCGACCGCACCCACTCCAGCTCCTCCTTCAGACGCTTGGCACGCTTGGCGTCCTTCTGGCCCTCGACCTTGAGGCGGCTGGCCTTGGTGTCGAGGTAGGTGGAGTAGTTGCCCTCGTAGGGGTGCGCGCGGCCGCGGTCGAGCTCGAGGATCCACTCGGCGACGTTGTCGAGGAAGTACCGGTCGTGGGTGACGGCGACGACGGTGCCGGGGTACTTCGCGAGGTGCTGCTCCAGCCACTGCACGGACTCGGCGTCCAGGTGGTTGGTGGGCTCGTCGAGGAGCAGCAGGTCGGGGGCCTCCAGCAGCAGCTTGCACAGTGCGACGCGGCGGCGCTCACCACCGGAGAGGTTGGTGACGGGCCAGTCGCCGGGCGGGCAGCCCAGGGCGTCCATGGCCTGCTCCAGCTGGGTGTCCAGGTCCCACGCGTTGGCGTGGTCGAGGTCCTCCTGGAGCTTGCCCATCTCGTCGAGCAGCGCGTCGGAGTAGTCGGTCGCCATCAGCTCGGCGACCTCGTTGAAGCGCTTGAGCTTGCCCATGATCTCGGCTGCGCCGTCCTGCACGTTCTCCAGAACGGTCTTGGACTCGTCGAGCGGCGGCTCCTGGAGCAGCATCCCGACGCTGTACCCGGGTGAGAGGAAGGCGTCACCGTTCGAGGGCTGCTCGAGCCCCGCCATGATCTTCAGAACGGTGGACTTACCGGCACCGTTGGGCCCGACCACACCGATCTTCGCGCCGGGCAGGAAGCTCAGCGTTACGTCGTCAAGGATGACCTTGTCGCCGTGTGCCTTGCGCGTCTTGCGCATGGTGTAGATGTACTCAGCCAAGAGAAACCGTCCGGCAGCTTGAAATCTGGCAGTGGGCAGATACACCCCATCTTGCCTGACCGCCACCCCTGGGTGGTAACTCGAATAGCGAGGGGCGTCTGACCTGGGGTTTCGTCGTAGACACCTGCGGCAGGTCTGTCACTGTCGGTCGCCGACGAGTGGCTTCGGCGATCCTCGGACGGCCCAGAGACGGCCCAGGATTGATCATCGAGTCCGGCTGGCCGACCGACGGCGGGTGCCTTGGACGTGGGTCTCCTGAACCTCAGCCGACGACAGCCAGCCACGACGGCGGGCCTGCCGACCGACCAGGCGCGCGTATGCCTCGCCGCACCCCCACTGGCCTCAGCCACGCTGCAATCCCGGCGACCAGCGCAAGCCCCGCCGGCGGAAGCGTTGCGGTAAGACCTTGAGTGATGACCTCTTCGTCCCGAAGCAACTTTGGTGAGGGCTTTGCCGGGGACTGGTGCAGCGCTCACCTGCGCTGACGGTCCGCAGACGTTCGCGGTCGTCCGTTGATGTTCGTCGGCGTTGTCACGCAGGTACACACTCACCCTCGCTGCCCTTGCGGTGCGGGAAACACCGGTGCGGGAGTGCTGACGGCTGTCCTACGATCAGTCTGCCTGCGTCGGTCGGCGCGCTGTAGACCCGCAGCACCGGCCCGTTGTGGAGGGGGCCAGCCCGTTCGAGCCGGGCCAGGTGGGCTGACTCCCCCGCAACCGTCATGCGGATGCTGAGCGAGCACGATGAATAGAGCGTCCCGGCCGCCGTGGCTGGAGCCGACGAGTGAGCGTGCTCCTGCCGGGGCCCTGCCCAAAGGCAGCGAGCACACTCTGCCGTCTTACCGCTCGCGAATTGCAGACCCCACATCCCGGCCCACCGCACTGTGGCAGGGTGACCGCCATGGCGAGCACACCCGAGATGCCCGAGACGTCGCTGCAACTCCTTCGCGTCGACTCCCCGGCCCTGGCCGGCCTGTCCAGGGCCCTGCTGTCGTTCGCTGAAGCCCAGCGACAGATGCTGGCCGGCCTCGACACGACCGGCCTGTCCAGGACCCTGCTCTCAGTCGCTGAAGCCCAGCGTCGAATGCAGGCCAACCTCGACACGACCGGCCTGTCCAGGACCCTGCTCTCAGTCGCTGAAGCCCAGCGTCGAATGCAGGCCAACCTCGACACGACCGGCCTGTCCAGGACCCTGCTCTCGTTCGCTGAAGCCCAGCGACAGATGCAGGCCACCCTCAACCTGACCGGCGGTGCCACCGGCCTATCCCAGCTGATGAGCACGGTGGAGGGGCTCCGTACCCTCAGTCAGGCTCAGCTCACGACCGCCGCAGCCGCAGTGGAAGACGCTTACCGGGCCATGCCCGAGGACGACGTCCCCGAGGAACTGGTGGCCGAGCTGGAGGGCACCGTCCGTGACTTCACCGCCTCGGAAGCCATCGAGTACCTCCCGGTCGAGGTGAGCCGCCAGCAGTTTGCTCTGTACGTCGGCGCCGTCATCATGACGTCCTTGATGACGGTGACATTTTCCAGCGAGACCGCGGACGGCATCCTCGGCAAGTTCCTGGAGCTAAGCGGAATGGTGGCGCTCGTGATGGTCGCCGCAGGGAAGGCACACGACCGCGTCACCGGCACCACGCCCGAAGCGAACTCCGACGGCGTTAGCGACAGCCCCGAGGACAGCTGACCGCTACAGAATCGGGATCGACTGCGCATAGAGGGCCCGGTCTCCTCAGCCGGGTGCGCCATCAGCTTGGGGCACCTGTGTGATCGGGGGTCCTTCGGTTGAGGCTGGCCCGGACCATACGCAGGTTCTACGGGCCAGCCTCATCTTTATCAGGTCAATTACGGCACCTTCCGCACCCTGCGCCTCACCGGGGAATCGGCTCGACGTCGGCCGCTTGAGTACGCCGGAATCCGACCGCGTTCGCGGCTGTTGGTGTCAGCTCCTCGACGCTTGCTTGACAACCTGGCCGGCGTGCGTTCTTGAGATCCTCAGATCGTCACGCGCTCTGTTCCGGCTCGTTTGGCTCGTCTGCAGACAGCTCCTGGAGTTCACCGGGCACCTCGAACAGGTTCCGCAGCAGCTGAGTAGTGAACCTGAGTGCTCTCTCGGCAGTTTCGTGATCCACCCGCTCGTCGCTTGCGTGGGCCCCCACATTGCCAACGGCGCGGATGTGATGCAGGACCGGGGCGAAAGACTGCGTCACGTGGCCCTCGGCGATCAACTTCTCAATGCTCTTGACGAGCACCTTTTCCTTGATGTCGTAGTGAGCTGCGGCTGCTTCCAGTGTCCTGCGCAGCTGTACAGCTGCTGCGTCTGGGACCCCGACCCGGAGCACACGCAGGGCGTCATCGTAGTAGCGCGAAACGTCCTCGGGCAGATGCTTGACCTGACTATCCGTCATCTTAGACCGAGGCACCATCTCGTAGGCAACGGTGTCAGCGCTCTTAGGCGACGGGTGACGCATCAGAACGGCATTACCGCACGACGGGCACCCGAGGGTTGCCCAGTACTTGGCATTCCCGAGCTTGTCTTTGACTTCCTGCTGCGCTGCGACAGTTATCAGGCGCGTATTGGTAAGTCCGCACCAGGGACAGTCAACGAAGGAGTTTCTCTCGTGCCACGGCATGCACCGAGGATAGGAGCTTCCGGCCCTGTGAGCAGCCAGATTTCACGAAGAGCTCGACTTCCCTCCTCACCCCACCATCCTCACCAGCTCCCATCCCGTCTGCCGTCGGCCCACACACCGTGGAGCGGGCGTGGTTCAGGGCGTCCAGGTGGAGCGCACCACTGTACGAACGACCTGGACGCCCTGGGCCGCGTCTGCTCGGCTCTGCCTGGGTCGACGGGGGACGGGATGGGAGCTCCCCGCGCTCGCCACCAATCGGACGGCGCTCGCGAACGGCGCCCCCGCCATCCTGGAGCCTGAGCGCCCCCGCCGGAGGCATGTCCTTAACCTGCGGGTGACTCCCCTAGTTCTGCCCGCTGCACGTAGCGCGCCGCCGGGCGCGGCCAGCCGGGGCGAAGACAGGAGGCAGGCCGCGCCGCAGAGGCGGCGCGCGGCCCGCGCCTGCGCGGGCCCTTGAACCAGTAGAGAAAGTTGTAACTCAGTCGGTCGTGCGGGGCCTGTGAGGCTTGAAGTCGTGCGCGCACGAGGGAAGTTCCCTGCTCTGACGGTGCGCCACCGGCAGGAAGAGTGCTGGTCGGACCGTCCATGTGATGCGCGTGCTGACGTGCGTGATGGACACCGTCCAAGGCTCCCGGCGCAAGAGAGCTCGCCTCGTGTCGATGCGGTCGTCGTGGAGTCGCGTCCACGCCTCCTGGGAAGCGGCGGTGTCCAGGGCCGGTGAGATGGTGCGCAGGATCGTCGCCACCCAGTTGTTTGCCTCGACCGCCGAGTAGGCATCGAAGGATCCGAAGAGCGCCGGCGGTTGCTGTCCGGCCAGCCGTTCCGTCCAGCACTCGCACCAGAAGCCCGGGCTGGTCGTCGTCCTCAGCATGGGTGGCCTCCTCGGCGTACGTCCGTGAAGAGCTCCGCGGTGACCGTGTGGCCGCCGTCGCTGTCGTGGATCACGACCCGGTGAGCGATCGCGCTGACCATGCCGAGACCCCGGCCGTGTTCGGCGTCTTGGTCCTGGTGCTCGGCCTTAGGGGCCGTGCCGGTGCCTCCGTCGTCCGTCACCGATACCGCCACCACCTGCGCCGAGACGGCAACGGCCAGGTGGAAGGTGCCGGACTCCAGGCCGCTCGCCGTATGGAGGATCGCGTTCGCGCTCAGCTCGCTCACGATCAACTCGGCGTCCTCGGCAAAGGGGGAGCCGCGCAGGACGTCGCGCGTCCAGCGCCGGGCCCGGCTGACCTCTTCCGGGAAACCTGGGCAAGACAGTCCCCAGACGCGGGCAGTACTCGTATACTCGTGCATACAAGTTCCTTTATGCTGGTAGGCCGCCATGTGCAGCGGGTTCGGACTAGACGAGTTGCACGCCGTCGTGGGCGCGGACGGCCGGCGGGGACGCCGCGTCGAGTGCGTCTATGACGCGGATCGCGTACGCCTCGTCGGCGAGTGCGGAGACTTCTTCACGGGTGACCCACCGCAGGGCGCGGGTCTCGTCGCCGGTGGTCGGCGTGCCGTCAGCTGCCTCGCAGCGGAACACCAGCGAGACGATCAGGCCCGTCATGTTCTTGTAGACGCCGGTGAGGATCGCAGGAAGCGCGATCTTGATGCCAGTCTCTTCGAGGACCTCGCGCTGAAGGGCTTCAGGAACGGTCTCCTCGCGTTCGAGGATGCCGCCCGGCGGTTCCCAGTGACCGTTGTCCCGGCGCTGGATCAGGAGGGCCCGGCCCCGGTCGTCGACGACGACCCCGGCCACGCTCACGGAGTGCGGGCGTTCTGTGCTCACGTTCCTCGGCCCTCTCGGATGGCTAGGCTCTCCACCGTAGCAACAAGCACTCGCCCACTCGTCTAGATACCTAAAGGAGTACACACGTGAGCCCTCTTTCTTCGGGCCTGCTCGGTGATCTCGACCCCACGAGTGATCGTGCGGTCTTTCGGCAGATCGCCGACCAGCTGCGTGAGGCCATCGACCGTGGGCGATTCAGGGAGGGCGAGAAGCTGCCCTCGGAAGCTGAGCTCGTCGACCACTACGGTGTCTCCCGCATGACGGTGAGGAACTCGTTCTCCATCCTTCAGGGGGAAGGCCTCGTACACGCCGAGCACGGCAAGGGAGTCTTCGTCCGGCCCCGTCCGCCCGTTCGCCGTCTCGCCTCCGATCGGTTCGCCCGGCGACACCGGGAGCAAGGGAAGTCGGCCTTCATCGTCGAGGCCGACGCCGTCGGCAGTCACCCCAAGGTCGACAGCCTCGAGGTGAAGGAGGAGAAGGCCAGTCAGGACATCTCCACTCGGCTCGGGTCCGTGCGGCGAGTTCTTGCACGTCGGCGCCGGTACCTCCTCGACGGACGGCCGGTCGAGTTCGCCACCTCGTACCTGCCGCTCGACATCGCCCGCGGTACTCAGATCGCCGAGCCCAACCCCGGCCCCGGAGGCATCTACGCCCGTCTCGAAGAGCTGGGCCACCGCCTCGACCACTTCGAGGAAGAGATCCGCGCCCGGATGCCCTCTCCCGCCGAGGTTAAGACGCTCCACCTGGCGGCCGGCGTACCCGTGATCCATCTGATCCGGACCGCCTTCGACACTGAGGGGCGCCCGGTAGAGGTCTGTGACACGGTCATGGCGGCTGACGCTTACGTCCTGTCGTACCAGCTCCCGGCCACGTGAGCGGGTGAGTGACGGGTGGTGCGCGGGGGTGCTTCCTCGAACTCGTACACCCCAACACGCTTACTCGTATAGACGAGTGGTCAAGTTGTGTGGCAAGGTGATCGTCGTGAGCCCGGGAGATCGGGTTCACAGATCGCATCTTGTATAGACGAGTAGATAGGAATGCTCCTGTGCGCACCATCCGTGTTGAGACCTCCGCCGCGACCGTCCTCCTGACGGAAGCGCCTGAGCCGAAGGTCCGCGACCGTCAGACCGGCGAGATCGCCAAGGACGCCGTCAGCGGTGAGGCGCTGATGACCATCGGCGTCGTCTACATCGAGGACGGTGAGTCCTCGCTGATCAAGGTCACCGTCCCGGAAGGCGGTGTCTCCGAGGGGCTGAACCTCGGGGCTCCGGTCTCGCTGCCGGGGCTCATCGCCCGGCCGTGGGAGTCCGTGTTCAACGGGCAGCAGCGTCACGGCATCGCCTACCGCGCCGCCGCCGTCACTCCGGCCGCGTTCCCGGCCTCCATGGGGGCCTCGGCCTGATGTCCGACCTGACAACGCTCCTGGAGGTGGGTGGTCCTGTCGCCGCGCTCGGCGGTGGGGCCGCCTACGCCCGGGCCAACCACCCGGGTCTCTACTGGTCGGCGGTCGGCGGGCCGATATCCACCGTCCGGCTCCTCAGCTCGTACGCCTCGGTCATGGAAGCCTGCGGCCTGACCGTCGCCCCCTCCCGACTGCGGATCCTCGCCGTCAAAGCCACCACCCGCCGCGAGGTGCGGCCCGTACCGCCCCGCCGGGGGATCATCCGGCCCACCACTACCGGCTTACGGCTCCGGCTCCGCCTCGCTCCGGGGCAGGAACCCGCCGACGTCGCCGCCTCGGCCGAACGGCTGCGGCACGCCTGGGGCGTCCACGCCGTCTACGTCACCACCGTCAAGCCCGGTGTCGTGGAACTGCGACTCGTCGGCTTCGACGTCCTGCGCAAGGTGCGCATGCCTCGCAAGGTCGAGTGCGGCTTCCTCAAAGTGCCGGTCGCGCTGCGGGAGGACGCCACGCCCTTCGTACGCGACTACCGGGCTGTTCCCCACCAACTCACCCTCGGCGCGACGCTGTCGGGCAAGTCCATGTACCTCCGGCACCTGGTCGCCGGACTCGCCCGTCAGGACGTCGCTCTCGTCGGCGTCGACTGCAAGCGCGGGGTCGAGCTGGCTCCGTTCGCCCCGCGCCTCTCCGCGCTCGCCACCGATCCGGACGAAGCCGCCGAACTGCTGCCCGTCCTGATCAAGGAAATGGAGGACCGATACGACCTGATCAAGGCCAGGCAAGGCATCGCCCCCGATCTCCCCGACGAAGAGATCACCTCCGACATCTGGGGTCTGCCTGAGAGCGAACGGCCCGCGCCCATCGTCCTGTTCGTCGACGAGGTGGCCGAACTCTTCCTGACCGCCACCCGCAAGGACGAGGAACGGCGCGACGAGATGGTCACCCAGCTCATCCGCCTCGCCCAGCTCGGCCGCGCGGCCGGCATCTACCTTGAGGTCTGCGGGCAGCGCTTCGGTGCCGAACTCGGCAAGGGCGCGACCATGCTCCGGGCCCAGCTCACCGGACGGGTCTGCCACCGCGTGAACGATGAGGCCTCCGCGAAGATGGCCCTCGGCGATATCGCACCGGAAGCGGTTCTTGCCGCCTGCGCCATCCCCGCTGAACGTCCCGGCCTCGCCGTCGCGGGCGACACCTCCGGCGGCTGGTCCCGCATCCGCACCCCTTACCTCTCCCTCGGCGACGCCGCCGACGTCTGCCGGGAAACGGCTCACCTGGTGCCCGAGCTGCCCGCGCTGAAGCCCTTCCGGCCTGACGTTCCCGTACGGCCCGTAGAGACCTCGGCCCCCGTCATCCAGCCGCACCCCGTCACCGACTGACACCCCACTCCACCCGGTCGGCGTGACCGCCTCGCGCCACGTCCCTACCCCTCCCATGCCTGATTCCGGAAGGAGCCACCATGCGCGCCCAACTGGCCCGCGTCGACGCGGTGCTCGTACAAGCGCTCATCGCCGCCGCGCTGTCCTTCGCCCACATTCACGACGTCGCCGTGGCGGCCGGACAGGACGGCTGGAAGGCCTGGGCCTATCCCGTCTCCGCCGACCTGCTGCTCGTCGCCGCCTGGCGTCGACTGCGCTCCGGCTCGGCCAAGGGTGCGGCCTGGTGCTGGTTCGTCATCGCGCTCGCCGCATCCCTGGGCGCAAACGTCGCCACGGCCGGCCTGCTCGACCTCGGCGACGTCCCGGCCTGGCTGCGCATCCTCGTCGCGGGCTGGCCCGCCGTCGCCTTCCTCGGCGGAACCCTCCTCGCCCACACCGCACCCAAGGTGGCCGATGACGCCGAGGTCATCGAGGACCAGGAGGACGAGCCCGAAACGGCCCCCGAGCCGCCCACCCCGGCACCACCCGCCATCGAGGCCCCGCCGGAACGTCCCGCCGTCCCGGTCCCGGCCGCCCTCATCGACCACGCCCGCAAGGTCGCCGCCGAACACCACACCCGGACCGGCACCCCCATGGACGTCACCACTCTGCGCGCCCGCCTCGGCGTCCCGGCGCGCATGGCCGAAGCCATCGCCGCCCACCTCTGAGGGAGCTCTGATGACCGTCAACCGCCGCTTCCGCAACGTCACCCGCATCGGCCCCGTGCAGGTCGGCACCGCCTACGACCACCGCGGCCGCGAGAAGCACACCGCCGCCTGCACCGCCCCTCGCTGCAACTTCTCCGCCGACTACGACAGCCGCGCCGCCGCCGAACTGGCCGCCCGCACCCACCGCTGCCCCGTCCGCTGAAAGGACCCCGTACCCCGTGACCGTCAGCCTGCCGCTCGTCGTCGTCCTCGGCTTCTTCGCCTGGGCGGCCATCAAGTACCTCGGCGTCCGCGTCTGGATCGTCGTCCTGATCACCCTCTTCGGCTTCTGGCTCTCGCGCACCTTCCTCGCCCCCGCCATCGAGTCCGGCACGCGCTCCGGCGTGACCGTCATAAACGGCCAACACATCTAGACGAGTAGACGGGAGATCGCTGCCGTGTTCTTGCCCAAGTACCCGGACAACCCCACCCCGCCGCCCGCACACACCCACGCCCCGACCGACCCGGCCCCCGCCCCGGTCCGGCGCTCGCTCCCGTCGGTCTCCATCGATCAGAAGACCGTCGCGGCCGTCCTCGTCGGCGGAGTCGTCCTCACCGCGCTCCTGGCCGCCGTCGCCGTCACGGCCATCTCGGTCGCCGTCGCCGCCGTGGTCCTGCGCTCCCTGCTCCGCGACCACCACCGCCGCTGACCTGCGGCCAGACCTCCGGGGCGGCGTGACACAGCCACGTACCCGCCGCCCCGGCGGCCCACCCCTCCCGAAGTGCCCGTCAGAAGGAGAACCGTCATCTTCGCCCGCGCCACCCCGCCCCCTCTCCCGGAACTCAGCAACCTCGCCGCAGGCGGCACCCTGCCCGGTATCCTCCGCCAGCTCTCCGGCCTCGGCGGCTGCACCCACCCCATCCGCCTCGACGGCCACCGCACCGAATACGACGTCGACACCGCCACCGGCGAGATCGGCCGCGTCCTCCACCACCTCGCCTCGGGCGACCTCCCGGCCGGCCAACTCCTCGTCCGCTGCAACAACCGCCGCACGACCCGCTGCCCGGCCTGCTCCGAGGTCTACCGGCGCGACACCTTCCAACTGATCACCGCCGGGCTGCGCGGTGGCAAGGGCACCCCGGAACACGTCGCCACCCACCCCCGCGTCTTCGCCACCTTCACCGCCCCCGGCTTCGGCCCGGTCCACAACCGCCGCACCGACGGCCGCCCCTGCCGCTGCGGCGTCCGGCACGACCAGGAGGACGAAGCGCTCGGCACCCCGCTCAGGCCGGACACCTACGACTACGAAGCCGCCGTCCTCTGGAACGCCCACGCCGGGCCCCTCTGGCGACGCTTCTCGATCTACCTGCGCCGAGAGGTCGCCAAGCGGGCGGGCCTGTCACAGCGGGAGCTCCGCGACCACGCCCGCGTCTCCTTCGCCAAGGTCGCCGAGTACCAGAAGCGCGGCGCGGTCCACTTCCACGCCGTCATACGCCTCGACGGTCCCGGCGGCGGCGAGACTCCGCCCCCGGTCTGGGCCACCGCCGAGCTGCTGACCGACGCCATCAGCGCTGCCGCGTCCAAGGTCCGCATCGACGGCCCGACCATCGACGGCCGCGTCCACGAGTTCGCCTTCGGCCGCCAACTCGATGTCCGCACGATCCGATCAGCCGACTTCAACGACGGCCAGGAGCTCACCGAACGCGCCGTCGCCGCCTACATCGCCAAGTACGCCACCAAGGGCGCAGAGACCGCCACGGGAGCTCTCGACCGCCCGCTCAAGTTCGTCGCCGAACTCGCCCAGCTCGACATCAGCGACCACGCCCGCCGCCTCATCCGAACCGCCTGGGCGCTCGGCGCACGCAAGGACCTCGAACATCTTCGCCTACGCGCCTGGGCCCACATGCTCGGCTTCCGCGGCCACTTCTCCACCAAGTCCCGCCGCTACTCCACCACCCTCGGCGCACTCCGCGACGCCCGCGCCGAGTGGCGCCGAGCACAGGCAGCCAACCCGACCGACACCGGATCCGAGACGACCTACGTCCTCGCCCACTGGGTCTTCGCCGGAACAGGCCTCTCCGACGCCGAAGCCTGGCTCGCCGCGTCCCTCGAACCCGCGCCCGGAACCGAAGGAGAACCCACCCATGGCTAGCCGACGCCTGGCCCTGGCCGACGTTGTCGCGGAACCCCACGCCCTGCCTTCGCGATACCTGACCCCTGAGGACCTTGTGGAGATGTTCGATCTGCCCAGCGTCGAGACGGTCTACCAGTGGCGGCGCAAGCGCACCGGACCCCGTGGCTTCCGCGTCGGCCGGCACCTGCGCTTCCACCCGGCCGATGTGCGGGCCTGGGTCGACTCGTTGCGCGAGGGGGCGGCTGCCTGATGGCCGGACACATCCAAGACCGCTGGTACAGGGCGGAGGTCGGTCCGGACGGCAAGACCCGTAAGGTCAAGACCGATCGTCACGGCCTCGGCATGCGCTACCGGGCTCGCTACGTAGGACCGGACGGCACAGAGAAGTCGAAGAGCTTCCCGGACAAGCAAAAGCGACTGGCAGATGTCTGGCTGACCAGCATCGAGGCCGATATGGCGCGAGGTCAGTACATCGACCCGCAGGCGGCCCGCGTCACCTTCCGCGAGTACGCAGAACGCTGGCTGGCGGCCCTGACGACCGACCTCACGAGCCGGGCCGCCGTGGAAGGACGGTTGCGCCTCCACGCCCTGCCGTACCTCGGTGCCCGGCCCATCGGGTCGTTCCAGGCCGAGCACATCCGCGACTGGAACCGCCAGCTCGAAGACTCGGTGACGTCGGCCCGGTACCGGCGCCTGATCTTCGACGCTGTCTCTTCGGTCCTCAACGCGGCCGTGGATGACCGCCTGCTGGCCTCGAACCCTTGCCGGGCTCGATCGGTCAAGGCACCTCGTCCCGCGCCGTCACGGGTACATCCGTGGTCCGCAGAGCAGGTCTTCGGGGTGCGTGGCGGCCTGCCCGAGCGCTATCGCGCCATGGTCGACCTGGGCGCCGGATGCGGGTTGCGGCAGGGCGAGATCCTTGGCCTGGCCGTCGACAACATCGGAGACCTGGGCTGGGTGTACGTACGTCAGCAGGTGAAGAAGGTCCGCGGCACGCTCGTCTTCGCGCCGCCCAAGCGCGGCAAGCTCCGTGACGTCCCCCTCGACCCCGAGGTGTCCGCCGCGCTCCACGACCACATGGAACGCTTCCCGCCCGTCGACGTGACCCTGCCCTGGCTGACTCCGACTGGGCCCAAGGTGACTCGTAACCTCGTCTTCACGAGCGGCATCGGCGCAGCCATCTGGAGTCAGGGCTTCAACGATCAGGCGTGGAAGCCTGCATTGGCTTCCGCCGGCATCATCCCGGCCCCCGAGAAGGGGCAGCGGTACGCAGCCGCCCGCGAGCACGGCATGCACGCCCTACGGCACTTCTACGCCTCGGTGCTCCTGGACGCCGGGGAGAACATCAAGGCTCTGAGCCTCTACCTCGGTCACAGCGACCCGGGGTTCACGCTCCGCGTGTACACGCACCTGATGCCGTCCAGCGAGACCCGGACCCGAAAGGCCATTTCCGCGGTGTACCGGGCTGCCGGTCACGCTCACGACGGCCCCGAGACGGCTGACGGCCCAGAGACGGCCCAAGCGGCCTGACACGGCCCCTCATCGGCGACATAACCGCTGGTGAGGGGCCTTTTCGTGCCCTCCTGCGGTAAGTAACACCCCATCTTGCCTGAGGTCCACCCCTGGGTGTTAACCCATTCGCCCGGGGACGCCTGACCTGGGGTTTCACCGCGGACAGCCGTGACGCACGGGTCATCACCCGCCACCGGTCCCGTGACCGCGGCCACCGCAGCCCGCCCCGCGGCCGGCCGGGAGAAGTCCCGCGGACGGCCGGGAGAAGCCCCGCGGACGTTGCGCCGAAGGACTGCCGACGGCCTACGGACGGCCCCGGGCGGCCCGGTCCGGGGTGCCCGTCTCCTCCCCCGCCGGTCTATCGTGCCGCTGTGACCAGCGCAGCGGAGCGTCCCCTTCTCTTCCTCGACGTCGACGGACCGCTCATCCCGTTCGGGACCTCGCCCGGCCAACCGCGGGCCGCCGCGCCCGCGCCCGCCGGTCAGGGGAACCCGCTGCTGGCGCGGCTCGACCCCGGGGTGGGGGCGCGTCTGCTGGCCCTGGGCTGTGACCTCGTGTGGGCCACGACCTGGATGGAGCGGGCGAACGAGGTGGTCGCCCCGCGGATCGGGCTCCCCCACCTGCCCGTGGCGGACTGGCCGGACACCGACGCCGCTGCCGAGCCGGAGCCGCGCGGCCTGCACTGGAAGACCCGCGGCCTCGTCGCGCGGGCGGACGGCCGCCCGTTCATCTGGGTCGACGACGAGATCGGCCCCATGGACCGCCTCTGGGTCACCGCCCAGCACCCCGGCCCGTCCCTCCTCCACCGAGTGGACCCCGCCCGAGGCCTCACACCCCCGGACTTCTCCACCCTCACCACCTGGCTGGACGCCCTGCGCGCGAGTACGTCCGCGGGGCGGTCACTCCCGTGACGGGGGCAAGTTGTACCGGCTCGGGGCTCACGTGCCCGGGGCTCGGAAGGGGACCTGGCGGCGGGTGGCCTCGTCGACCTCGTCGAGGGTGAGGAGCGGTGTGGCCCGGGTGCGGAGCGCTCCGCTCGCCTTGACGGTGAGGCTGGCGGCCGCCATGGAGACAGAGTCGGGGAGGTCGAGGATGCACACGAGGTCGTCCTCCCCGAAGGCGAAGTACATGGCCTCGACCGTCCCGCCGAGACCGGCGACGACGCGCTCGACCGCCTCGCGCCGGCCGCTCGCGCCTTCCCTGAGGAGGCCCTTCGTCCCCTCGGGCGTGTAGGTGGCTTGGATGAGGAACTTCGGCATAGGGCGCTCCCTGCCCGCGACTTCTCCGGTCGGGGATGACCTTCCCGTCGTCCCGCCCGCCACCGAACGCCCGGCGGCGGGATTCACCCGTACGCCACGACCGCATCGGCGTCCCCCCACACGGCGGACCCGGTCGGAGCAGCCTCGGCGGCGGTACCGGTCGCCCGGACGCCCGTTGTCAGTGGCTGCGGCTAGGGTCGCAGGCGCGTGGTCGCTTTCCGGGGGATCCAGCTCCGTAGGGAATGGTTGCATCCCCGGTCTGTCGCGGGCGGCCCGGAGTCATGTCCGGGACCCAACCGACGGCCGGGCTTCGTCGATGGCCAGAGGACACCTCGTCGGCGGCGCCCACGCACAGGGCCGGTCGCCCGTGTCCGTACACGGGTGACCGGCCCGGAGCGACGTACACCGGCCCTCGGCCGGGAGGCGTCCCAGAGGTGCGGCGGCGACCGTCAGCCGCCCACGTACCAGCTGAATCCGCCGTTGCTGGCCGCGACCGCCAGCAGGACGAGCCAGAGCACGACGTCGACGACGCCGAGGACGATGCCCGCCTTCGCCATCCCCGCGCCGTTACCGGCCCCTGTCTGCCGTCGGGAGACGGCACCGAAGACGATGGCCAACGGCCCCAGGACGATGTTCAGGATGAACAGTCCGACGATGCCGCAGCAAAGGCTCGCGATCGCCAGCCCGTTGGTGCGGGATCCGGAGGACGCGGTAGAAGAGCTGCCATAACTCGCCATCTGAGACTCCCGGTTGTCGGTGGCACGGACCGAACGGGCCACGCGCTCCTTACGTTCGACTTGTGCCTCCGGGTGCCCCACCGAGGCGCTCTCATGTCGACGAGCCGTCAGATCCCACGGGATCGGTACCGACGCGGGAGTCGTCAGTGCCGGGACTCGTTCTCCTTACGGCCCACGAGCAGCAGGGCGGCGCCGCCGATGACCACCAGGCCGATCGCGGTGCCCGCGATGAGCGGGGTGGCACTGCTGCCGCCCGTCGCCGCGAGGTTGGTGTCGGCGGTGGAGGTGCCGCCCACGGTGGCCGGGCTCGGTTCGCTGAGGGTCTGGGTCGTCAGGTCGGCGGTCTCGTCGGCCTGGGTCAGGCAGTCCAGGACACCGGTGAAGCGGTTCTCGTCACCTTGCGGCCCGTTGATCGTGAAGTCGTAGGCCTGGTCCTCCTGGAGCGGGATCGTCACCGTCCGGCTACCGCCCGCCGGGATGGCGTACGTGGTGCCCATCAGCTCGAAGGTGAAGTCCTGGTCGCCCTGGTTGGCGGCGGTGATGTCCACCCCCGTCTTCGCGCAGTTCTTCGCCGCGGACAGCGCCGGTACGGCGCCCTGCTTCGCCCAGGTCGCGGTCGCGGTCGCCGACACCGTCGACTCGCTGGAGCCGGCCAGGATCTGCGTCTGGCTGCGACTCTCGGAGGTGAAGGCGCGGCCGACGGGAACGGTGGTCGAGGCCTGGACGGTGAGTTCCGCCGAGCCGTCGGCCGAGTCGGCGGGCACGTCGAAGAACAGCTGGGTGCCGTCCGTGACCGAGGTGACCACCTTGCCGTCCTTGCCGACGATCCGCACGCCGCTGGTGGCGGCGTCCAGGGGAGGCGTGACCGTCGCGTCGCTCGCGTTGGTGTGCACGGTCACCGGCCCGAGCGGCTCACCCTGGTGTCCCGAGACCGCGGACGCGTCGAGGGTGAGCGAGGCCTCCGGCTCGGCCACCACGCGGGCCGTCTTCTGGAGGTAGTCCGCGAGCTGCTCGGCCTGCGGGTCGACGGCGTCGACGGCCGCGCCGTCCGAGTAGCGCCAGATGGCCACCTGGGTGCCGGTGGCGGCGTCCTGTTCGGTGAGGCCGCCGTCGATGCCGGCCTTGTCCGCGAGCGAAGCGAGGTTGTTGACCTGGGGGTAGGAGTTCTGAAGGATCCAACGGATGCGGCCCGCGTCCTTGTTGGCGCCGAGGGAGGTGCCGCTCCAGGGCGTCTCGCGGTACTTGGCGTCCCGCTGCGTGGGGTTGTAGAGGTCCACGCAGTAGGTCTGGAGGGTGCCGCCGCCCTCGACGGACATCTCGAACAGGCCGGCCGAGATCTGCTGGTCCCCGGTGTCGGCGTGGATCACGGCGGCGCCGTAGGTCTTGAGGCCGCCTATCGTCGCGGTGGCTCCCCCTTGACTGTGCGTCACTTCGGCGGCGGCCGCCGTGCCCGCACCGGCGAGCACACCGGCGGCGACGAGGCCGGACACCAGCGTCGCCGCGCCGAGACGGACCAGCCCTCGCCCGCGCGCGAACGGCGCGGAGAACGAAGAAATCACACAATTCCCCTTCGAGCGAGACCCGTTGATGTGGGGGGTACGGGTCCCACCAGCAGAATCAGAAGCCCCGTGAGCCACGTCCGGCATCCTAGGGATGTCGCGCACCGCACTTACCGGTCATCTCATCGGATCACCGATCCGACTCGGAATCGTTATCCCCAAGATCGTTCGAAGCCGCGAATTATCGACAAGTCGCCTCGAGTAGGGGAAACGTTTGCACCGATAAGCCTCGGTGCGTTCCACCTGCCGGTTCGACGCGGTGGTTGACTCTGTGTCACTCCTTCGTCGCTGAGCACTGAGCGCGGTGTGCGGTTCTGCGGTGTGCGGTTCTGCGGTGTGCGGTTCTGCGGCTCGGCGCCGAGCCGCACCGGGCCGCAGCAACCCTCCCGCTCCCGAGCTCCCCGGCTCAGGTCACCGCCACCGGCTCACGCCGTCGTGCGGGTTTCGGCTTCGGCTTCGCAGCCGGTCCCGGCACCGCGACAGGTGCGGGCGCAGGTACAGGTACGGATACAGGTACAGGTACCGGCGTGGGCACCTGGTCCGGCTCGAACTCGGGACCAGTCCCGGCCCCGGACCCGGTGGCACCGCCGGCAGGTGTCTCCCAGTCGGGCTCGGGCCGGGTCGGTGCGCCGGCGCCCGCGCCCGCCGGGTCGGGGCGGCCCGACCGCCGGAACGCGGAGGTGCCCCGCGAGATGTCGTGACCGATCGCCACGGCGTCGATGTCGGCCGACGTCCAGTTCTGCTGTCCCTCGCGCTGCTCGGTGCGCACCTTCAGCCTGCCCTGCACCATCACCGGGTCACCGACGTTCAGCGAGGCCATCGCGTTGGTGGCGAGCTGCCGGTTGGCCCACACCGTGAAGAAGTTGGTGTGCCCGTCGGTCCAGGTGGCCTTCTCCCGGTCCCAGTAGCGCGAGGTCACCGCCAGCCGGAACCTCGCCGAGGCACCCGCCGCCAGGTCCCGGTACACCGGCTGCGTCGCCACGTTGCCGACCGCGCACACCATCGTCTCGTTCATCCCGAACCCCTCCTCGCCGGACGGTCGCGCCGCCCGGAAACACGTACGGGCCCGTCCCGTACGGCTGCGTCCGCCGTGACGGCCGCGGTCCCGTGCACCGCGTACCGTCACCGCCTTCGCGGCGACCGCGTCCGTCGCGATCGCCGTGAAGCCAGACTGCCTCCGCCGGAGCAGGCCCACCGGGCGCTGTGCATCACCACCCGCCTGTGGAAAACCCCGCCACCCGGACGAGTGATCCGCGGCCCCCGGCCCGCGGACGACTCGCCGCGCGCACCTCACCTCAGCGCGGCCTCCACCCCCATGACCCGCCCGTACTGCTCGCGGACCTCCCGGTAGCGCAGCAGTTCCGAGGCCACGGGATCCAGTACGCGGGCCCGGCCGCACCCGGCCGCCGCCTCCCGCAGCCGGCGTTCCGCGTCCTGGCCGTACCGCCGGGCCGGCCCCCGTGCCGCCAGCCGGCAACTCCACTCCACGAGCGGCCCGCCGATGATGCCCGTGACCATCAGCAGCACCGGAACCCCGAGATTGGGCGCCATGACACCGACGATCTGCCCGACCAGCCACAGCCCGCCGACGACCTGGAGGAGGGTCATGCAGGCCTGGGCCAGCACGGCCACCGGCCACCAGCCCGGCCGCGGCGGCCGGCCCGACGGCAGCGCGGCCCGGGCGGCCAGGTCGTCCAGCGCCTCCGGCAGACCCTGGGCGCCCCGCACGGCCGCCTCCCGCACCGCCTGCGCCCAGGGCGAGGGCAGTCCCGCGGCGGCCCGCTCGGACACCGTGCGCACGGCCTGTTCGACGCGCTGGCGCGCCGTGGCCTCCTCGTCCGGCTGGGCCCGGACCGGCAGCCGCCCGGTGGGTGTGTCGCGCCGGTCCTGGCTCCACCGCCACAGCCTCAGCCACGGCGTTCCGCACGCGCGGCCCGCGTTGCGCAGCCACGCGCGTTCGGCGGCCTCGCCCGCCGCGGTGGCCCCGACGGCGTCGGCCAGGCGGTCGGCGAACTCGTCCCGGGCCTCCTCACTGAGCCCGGCGCGCCGCCCGGTGGCGTAGACGGGCCGCAGCCGCCACGCCGCGGCGTCCACATCGGCGGAGATCCGCCGCGCCGGTGCGCCGCGCTCCGCGACGAACTGGCCGAGCAGCTCCCGCAGTTCCCCGACGCCGTCACCGGTGAGCGCGGACAGCGCGAGCACGGTGGCGCCCGGTTCGCCGTACTCGCCGAGGGCGACGCCGTCCTCGTCGAGCAGGCGGCGCAGGTCGTCGAGGACCAGCTCGGCGGCCTCGCCGGGCAGCCGGTCCACCTGGTTGAGGACGATGAACATGACCTCCGCGTGGCCTGCCATGGGCCGCAGATAGCGCTCGTGCAGGACGGCGTCCGCGTACTTCTCGGGGTCGACGACCCAGATGACGGCGTCGACGAGCCCCAGCACGCGGTCGACCTGCTCGCGGTGGCGCACGGCCGCGGAGTCGTGGTCGGGCAGGTCGATCAGGACGAGCCCGCGCAGTTGCGCCTCCGCGTCCGGGCTCTGCACCGGGCGCCTGCGCAGCCGGCCGGGGATGCCGATCCGGTCGATGAGGGTGGCCGCGCCGTCGCTCCAACTGCACGCGATGGGCGCGGAGGTGGTCGGGCGGCGCACGCCCGTCTCCGAGATGGTCACTCCGGCGAGGGCGTTGAACAGCTGCGACTTGCCGCTCCCGGTGGCACCGGCGATGGCGACGACGGTGTGCTGACCGGAGAGCCTGCGCCGCGCGGCCGCCTCGTCGAGCACCCGGCCGGCCTCCGAGAGCGTCCGGCTGTCGAGCCGGGTGCGGGAGAGCCCCACGAGCTCACGCAGCGCCTCCAGCCGGGACCGCAGGGGCACGTCGTACGAGAGCGGGGCCGACGGCATCGCCCCGGCGCCCCCGCCCACCCCGCCGCCCCCGCCGACCCGGACCTCCATGGTGGCGGCCTGTTCGGCGGCGGCCGCCTCGGTCACGCGTCGGGCGATGAGGCCGTCGTCCCAGGCTCCGACGCCGTCGGCACCCGGCGCGGCGCTTCCGTCGGCGCCGGCCACGCGCGCGTGGTCGCCGTTCTCCTGCGTCCCGGTCTTCCGCGTGGGCGCCTGTGTCGCGGGATCGTCCTTGGCGTCCACAGGCCCTCGCGCCCGTTTCCCGGCGTCGTGGGCCTCCGCCCTTGCGGAGCCTCCGTCGCTCACGCGCGCGTGCTCCGCGGCGGCAGGGCCCTTGGCCGCGGACTGCCCGGCCGACGTGTCCTCGACGGCCTGGTCCCCACCCTTGCGGGCGTCGCCCTTGCGATCGCTGTCCGCGCGGTCGTCGTCCTTGCGGTCACTGTCGGTGTGGTCGTCGCCCATGTGGTCGTCGTCCATGTGGTCGTTGTCCGTGTGGTCCTGGTCAGTGACGGCGGTCACCGGTCACCTCTCCTTCTGAAGTACGGACAGCGCGGCGATGAGTTCTGCCTGCGGTTCGGGACGGACCTCGAGTCCGTCCAGGGGGGCCAGTCGACGCTCGCGTTCGGCGTGCATCACACGGTCGAGGTACTCGGCGAGCAGCCGTCCGCCGCGGTCGCGCAGCCGCAGCGCCCCGTGCGCGCCGATCCGTTCGGCGAGCCCCTCGCCGGCCGAACGCGCCCGGCGGCCGCCCAGCAGGGCGGTGGCGACGAGGGCGGCGACCGACTCGGGATCGGGCGCGACCCCGCGATCGAGACCGCGCACCTCCTCCTCGGCGTACTCCTCGACCTCGCGCCGCCACCGCCGTACGGCCAGACCGATTCGGTGCTCGGCACTGTCCGGCGAGGCGTCCCGGTCCGTCAGCTCCCGTGCGTCCGAGGCCGGTTCGCGGCGCCAGGCCTCGTCGACGCGCTCGTCGGCCGCGGTGACGGCGCAGAGCAGGAGCGCGCCGAGGCTCTCCACGAGGGCGTCGAGGAGTTCACCGGCGGTGCAGTCCAGCGGGAAGGCCCGCCAGCGCTTGAGCGCGTCTCCGGCGAGCACGGCACCGCTCTGCAATCGACCCCGCACGCGCGTGTACTCCGTGTCGTACGCCCCGTCGACGGCGGAGGTCAGGCGCAGGGCCGCCGCGTACTGCGAGGCGGCGGCGCCGGCCAGTTCGGGCATCCGGGCCTTGAGCGAGTCCAGGACGCCCTTGGCCGTGCGCGCCAGGGCGTGACTGCGCGCGTACGGGTCCTGGACGTGATGGACGAGCCAAGTCCGCAGCGGGGCCACGGCGGTGGCCGGGAGGAGGCCTCCGCCCCAGGCGGACTCGGGCAGTTCGGGCACCGTGAAGCGCGGCACGTCGCCCAGCCCGGCCTTGGTGAGGAGCGCGCCGTACTGCCGGGACACCTCGCCGACGACCTGGTGGGGCACCCGGTCGAGGACGGTCACGAGGGTGACGTCGTACTCCTTCGCGGTGCGCAGGAGGTGCCAGGGCACGGCGTCGGCGTACCGCGCGGCGGTCGTGACCATCACCCAGATGTCGGCGGCGCAGATCAGTTCGGCGGCGAGGACGCGGTTCTCCGCGACCAGGGAGTCGATGTCGGGTGCGTCGAGGAGGGCGAGGCCCGGTGGGAGGCTGTCGGCGGTCTCGATCCGCAGCACGTGTCCGCCGTCGTCGCCGGTCGGCAACAGGTCGTCCGAGGACTCCTGACGGGGCGCCCACACGCGCGTGAGACGGGGCAGCACCCGCATGCCGCTGAACCAGTGATGGTCCTCCGGATGGCATACGAGCACCGGAGTGCGTGTCGTCGGCCGCAGCACGCCCGCCTCGCTCACTCTTCGGCCCACCAGCGAGTTGACGAGCGTCGACTTGCCCGCGCCGGTGGAGCCGCCCACGACGACCAGCAGCGGCGCGTCGGGCTGCCTGAGCCGGGGCACCAGATAGTCGTCCAGTTGGGCGAGCAACTCGTCCCGGTTCGCACGCGCGCGTGGGGCCCCCGCCAGCGGAAGCGGGAAGCGTGCGGCGGCGACACGGTCGCGCAGGGCGGAAAGTGCGTCGAGCAGCTGAGGCCGTACGTCCAAGGTCACCACATGCGAAGAATGCCCAATTTTAGGGGATTTATGAAGCATATAGGCATGTCTGCGCGCCGATAGGACACAAGGGACGGAAGGTACGACTGGGACAGAGGCACAGCGCAGGCATAACGAGTGCACAACACCCGTGGCGCCGGACGCCAAAAGCGATGCACGATTCGCACCTGCCTGCGATTATCAGGACCGCTTCACCGAACCTCCACATTGAGCCACGGAGGGGAAGCAACCGGGACAAGGAACCGGGAGCCCTATCCTTGTCCCCGGCAGCGTGACGGATCCGCCCACACCAGGGCAGCACGTACGAGGCCACCACACCCGGCCCCCGTAGCTCAGTGGATAGAGCAGGCGCCTTCTAAGCGCTTGGCCGCAGGTTCGAGTCCTGCCGGGGGCGCAAACAACCTCTGACCAGCAAGAATAGGTCGGGGGCTTTTTCATGTCCTGATCGCACAGTGCATATGGACCAAGCGCCTTCACCTGACTACCGTCGGGGCATGAGCGACCGCACCCCGTACGACATCGGCCCGCTGGCCTCGTCCTGGGCCCGCTCCCTGCGAGCCCGCAACCTCTCGGCCAACACCCAACGGATCTACGCCCGCGCCGCGAACGACCTCCGCGCGTTCCTCCTCGCCTACGAACCGGAGGACGACGGCCGGCCGGCTCCGACTGAGCTGGAGGGCGAGCACGGCGTCCACCGCGAGCATCTGGAGGTACACCTCACCCGGCTGCGGGAGCGCACCAGCGCGGGGAATGCGCACCAGCACTTCCGCTCGCTGAAGACGTTCTTCAACTGGCTGGTCGACGAGGAGGAGATGGACCGGTCCCCCATGCGCACGATGAAGGCGCCCGCGCTGCCCGAGGTGGAGGTGCCCGTCATCCCCGAGGACGCGCTGAAGCGGCTGCTGGCCACCTGCAAGGGCACCAGCTTCCAGCAGCGGCGGGATACCGCGCTGCTGATGATGTTCCTCGACACGGGGGGCCGTTTGGCCGAAGTCACGGAGCGCATGCAGGTCGCGCTGGACCTGGACCTGATGGTCCTGCACGTGCAGGGCAAGGGCGGCCGCGCGCGGCCGTTGCCGTTCGGCCGGTCGACGGCGGTGGCGATGGACCGCTACCTGCGGGCGCTGGGCAAGCATCTCGGCCGGCCGGTCGAGCCGGGCGACGCGCTGTGGTTCGGCGTGAAGTCGAAGGCCCCGCTGACGATCTGGGGCGTGGGGACGATGATCGAGCGTCGGTGCAAGGAGGCTGGCATCCCGCACATCCACCCGCACCAGTTCCGGCACACGTTCGCGCACCTGTGGAAAGTGAACGGCGGCAACGAGGATGCGCTGATGCGGATCATGGGGTGGCGGTCCCGGCAGATGCTGTCGCGGTACGGCGCGTCCGCAGGCGAGGAGCGGGCGCGGCAGCAACACCGGGACCTCAGCCCTGGCGATCGCCTGAAGTGATGCGTGGGGCGGGGCTAGTGCCCCGCCTCGCCGTCGTCGTCGGGACCCTGCCGCCGCGTCCAGCGCCGTTCGTCCACGCTCTCCTGGAACAGTTCGGTGAGACTCGCGGTGATCTCCTCGGGCGGTCGGCTGAAGTCGATCGCCAGCCGAAATTCGGTCCGGCTGTCCCTGAGCGCGGCAGAGGCTCGGCCCCCGAGATCTGCGGCATAGACGTGCACCTGCGGTACTTCCACTCGACCCCCATTCCCGGGCGTGCGAGGGCAGCAGCATTCGCACGCGCGTTCGACCTGCACGAGGTTCGATCACTGTACGCGCCGCACTTGCAATCAGACAGTCACCTGATTGGCTGAAGTTAAACCATCTGTTGCATGGAAAGCGGCAGGCCAGGCGCGGTTACTGCGCGTCAGGCTCACCCTCAGGGTTGTCCAGAACCACCCTTGCAGCGGCCAACTCCTCGGATGATGCACCGACTTCGTGCGCCACACGCACCACGGCGTCGTCGGCGCCCGGGTCCGTGTCGAACGGGTCGGTCACCTCGATTCCGATGTACTGGCGGATAGCAGCCACACGGACCCGGCCGAGGTCGACGCCGATGCCGGCCGCGATGGCGCGCAGAACCTCGGGCGTGACCTTGATCTGGTGGCCGCGGGCGACGTTCTCCGCGGTGGACTTGCTGATGCGCCGGCCGGTGAGCGGGTCGACGGCCTGCTCCTCGAACGCTCGGAACGTCAGGCGGCGTCCCCGGCCTACGTGCTCCTGCACCAGGCGCGTGAGCGCGTCCTCATGATCCGGCATTCGCCCTCTCCCTTACCAACTGTCCACGTTGTCGCTGTGGTCTCAACGAAACGTCCCAGGCTGAATGCTGTTAGGCAACCCTCAGCGTGTGGACACCTATTGTCCACGGCGGTGGACAGCGGACGCCACCGGTCCCCCCTTCTTTGGCCGACTCCTTGCTGAAGACGTGGACACTCCGTTGTCCAGAAAGCTGGACAAGCTCTGTACTAAGTGCCATGCTTCTCGTGTCCAGAAAAGTGGACGCGAACGGAGAACCGTGGACTACCGCTACCGACTGCACTCCGGTGACCTGCTGAGACGTCTCATGGACGACCACTCGGCAGACGAACCGGGAAGCACCCGCGAACTGGCCGAAGCTGTCGGACTGAGCAAGAGCAAGGTGGACGCCCTCGTCCACGAGACTCGGCCAACCGTCAGCCGCGCCGAGGCGCGACGAGTAGCGCAGGCATACAGCCTCCCCCCACGCGCTCTTTTCCACCCCGTGTCCATGTCCATGAACATGGACAGTGACCCGCTCACACGTAAGGAGGCCTCCAGTGCCGACGGATATGAACCCGCAGGAGCGCTCGCTCCGGGCCCGTCTCGCCGCGCACACCAGCTGGGCGAACACGCTCGACCCGGCGAGCAGGACGGCGAAAGCGCGAGCCGCGGCCGCCGGCCGGTTTGAGAAGCAGGCCCGCGAGCTGCACCCGGGTGCGACGGACGAGCAGATCGCCCGAGCGGCCGAGCACCTGAAGCGGGCTCACGCGCAGCGAATGGCGCTCGCCTCGGCGAAGGCGCGCCGCGCGAAGAAGGCCGCCGCCGAGCTGGTGCCGGCGCAGCGCTCCGCCTGATCCACCCCTGAACGCGCCGAAGGGCCGCCCGCTTGTCCGGCTCGGCGACCCCACGACCGGCGCCCCCACCAACCAGAGAAAGAAGAGGCCCCGATGGGCACATCATCTCAGACCCGCAGCAGGGTGGTCTCGCTGCATCTGTCGCCGCTGGCGCGGCCGACGAACCTTCCGCAGACGTACCGGGTTGCGGCCCGGATCCTCTCGGCGAACGGCCTGTACCAGGGCGGCGACTACGTCCCGGACGCCTTCGACCGGGAGATGTGCGTCCCGCACTTCCTGCGGCCTATGTCGATCGTGGCGGCGCTGAAGTGCGCGACGACCGGTGACCCGCACCTGACGTCGCTGCTCGCGGACCAGGCGATCGCCACGCTGGCGCTGCGCCTGGAGGTCGACGGGGAGGGCCCGGCGTACGGCGGGATCTTCGACCTGGAGGCGCACGTGGACGCGTGGGGCGACGAGGAGTCGCGGACCACGGAGTCGGCGGTGGCGGTGCTGGAGGCTGCGGCGGACCGGTGCGAGGTGGCGGCATGAGCGCGCCGACGACGCACGACCCGCTGGTCGTGAACACGAAGGACGGCGCGGTCTGGCAGCGGCGCGCGGTGACGGCGGACGGGCGGGGCCTGTACGCGGTGGCCGGGGCGTGCTCGTGCCCGGAGTACCTGATGGCGACGCTGGCCGAGCTGGCGGAGCACGGCATTGCCGGGTCGGCGTACGCGCTGCCGGTGCCGGTGGGGTCGGTGCGCTCGCCGCTGGAGCAGGCGCTGGACGAGTTGGCCGGCGTGAGCCTGTCCCTGTGGGAGGAGGAGCAGGACACGGCGCGGCTGCGGCTGGCGCTCGCCTCGGCGCAGCGTGGCCGACGTGAGTTGCGGGCCCGCGTGGCTGCGCTGCTTGCGGAGCGGCACGAGACGAACGAGGCGTTGTCCGACGTCACCGTCGCGATCCGCGAGCGGGACGCTTCTCCGCTGACGGTGTTCCGGGCGTCGCACGACTCGATCGTCATGGGCCTGTACACCACGGCGGCCGAGGCCCGGAAGCACTGCGAGACGGTCGTCCGCCGCGAGTACACCGACGCCGACTGCAAGGTGTCGCTCTGGTGGCGCGAGGACGAGGACACCGTCGACCAGCCCCAGGACGGCGAGGCCGAGCTGTACGAGCACGTCAAGCCGAACAACTTCGATGGCCGTGGCTATACGTCCAGGACCGGCTACGTGATCACGCCGGTTGAGGTCGCCGCCTCGTACGACGAGGAGGCCGACGAGTGAACCCGCACCACGTCTCCCTGACCGAGCTGGCCGCCGCGTTCTGCCTCGGCACCGCGATGTGGGCGTCCTGCGCCTGCCTGATCTTCGCGTTCGTCCCGGTGGACTTCGGCGCGGTCGCCCGCCGGGCCGCGCTGACCGTGCTCGCGCTGCTGCTGCTGGTCGTCCCGGTGGAGGTGCCGCGATGAGCAACCAGCCCGAGGACGTCGAGCCCGAGGACATGGACGTTGCGGACCAGGTCGCGTACGAGGACACGGGCCGTCCGTGGGGTGCGCGTGTGATCCGGCACCCCTCGCACGCCGCGACCCGCCGCCACCTCGCCGCCAACCCGCTGCCCGCGCAGCAGAACCGGCGGACGTCATGAGCGACCGCGAAGCCTTCCCCGGCGAACTCGACATGCTGCACGGCCTCGTGGCCACGCTGCACGCCGTTGCCGAACACGGCGACCTGGCCGACGTACGGCGCGTGCTCGCCGAGTACCAGCGCGACGAGCAGGACGCGTACGCCGAGGCCGGGGCGGGCAGCCCGACCGCCGCTCCCAAGGCCTTCCAGCCGGGCCACCTCTACGCCTACGCGGTCTGGCGCTTCCACTGCGCCGCCGTGACCGCCCACCCCGCCACCGGCGAGCAGCAGGCCATCGGCTGGATCCGCATCAGCGACGGCAGCTGGACCACCCACGCCTACTCGGCTGCTGAGTGGGACGCGCCGTGGACCGACATCACGACCACCGGAGAGGACGGCCGCTGATGACCGGCCCCGAGCACTACACCCGCGCCGAGCAGCTGCTCCGCGAGGTCCGCGACGGACACCAGGAGGGCACCGACGTGGCCGCGATCATCGCCGCCGCCCAGGTGCACGCCACGCTGGCCAGCGCCGCCGCCACCGCCATGGGCTGCACCGAGAACGGCGGTATGGCGCGCGTCGACTTCAACGCGTGGGACGCCGTCGCGGGTGTGCCGCTGAACGGAGACGACGACCTGTGACCACCGTCGTGCAGGCCGGGGCGCCCGCCGCCCCGGCCGCCGGCCCCGCCCCCGGGTGGCCCCCGGACTGGGACCGCGTACTCGACACCGCCATTCGCACCTGGGGCGGTCAGTGGAACACCGCCCGCGTGCAGCAGCTGTACGCCGTCCGCTACGGCCGCCGCCTGTACCGCGAGGACGCCCGCGCGTTCCTGTCGCGCCGCGCCCACCAGGGCGTGCTCCGCCTCCACGACCAGCCGAACGCCCGTTACTACACGCTCGACACCAGGAAGGACGTGCGCCCGTGAGCGCCGAACTCGCCCAGACCGGTGGCGCCCTCGCCATCCGCCCCGACCAGACGTCGTGGACCCCCGACCAGGCGGCCGTACTCCAGCAGTCCGGCATCGACAACCAGGTGGCCCCCGCCGAGCTGTCAGCGTTCCTCCACCTGTGCCAGCGCACCCGCCTGGACCCGTTCTCCCGGCAGATCTACCTCATCGGCCGGTGGGACAACCGGCAGCAGCGGAAGGTGTACACGCCGCAGACCAGCATCGACGGGTACCGGGTCATCGCCCACCGCGCGGCGGCTGAGGCCGGTCACGCGCTGGGCTACGAGGACACCCTGTGGTGCGCGAAGGACGGTCGTTGGCAGGACGTGTGGCTGTCCGACGAGCCGCCGGCCGCCGCGAAGGTGACCGTGATCCGAAACGGGATGCGGTTCTCGGCGGTCGCTCGGTACTCGGAGTACGTCCAGACGAAGAAGGGCGGGGAGACGTCAGGGTTGTGGGGCAAGATGCCCGCGACCATGACGGCGAAGTGCGCCGAGGCGCTGGCTCTCCGCATGGCGTTCCCGCACGACCTCGCCGGGGTGTACACCGCCGAGGAGATGGCGCAGGCAGACAACCCGGCGGCCGGTGAGCGGCACCTGCGGAAGGTGCAGCCGGGTGAGGGCGACCCGTGGGCGACGCCCGGCCCGGACGCCGAGCAGGCGGGGACCCCCGCGGTGCACGGCCGGTCGCAGCCCGCCCAGGACATCGCCGACGTGGCCGCGCAGACCTCGAACCGGGGCGCTGTGAAGGACCTGTACCGGCAGGCGCGGGACGAGGGTCTGCTCACCGAGGCGGTGAAGACGCCGGACCGGGAGCTGCTGGAGCTGGGGGCGTACCTGATCGCGCGAGGCCAGCAGCTCGCCGAGCCCACGCCCACGACGGGCGACGACGGGGTGGTGGACGCCGAGGTCGTCGAGACCGGCGCCACGACCACCGACCAGGACGCCGAGGCCGCCGCCGCCGAGCGCGAGCTGCGCGCTGCCGCCGCCCGCGTCGGACTCGACAACCTCGCCGAGGAGTTCGAGCGCAGCTACGGCCTGCCCATCGACCTCGCCCCCGCGCACCAGCTCCGCGAGATGACCGCGATCCTCACCGGCTCCGCCGCCTGACCAGCGCACAACTCGGGCCGCCCCGCGGCAATCGGGGCGGCCCACCCCAAGGAGTAGTACATGAGCCTGAAGGACACCGCCCGCACCGTGGCGGTCCTCTCCACCCTCCACGACGCCATCGGCGACCAGCTGAAGGGCGCGAAGAAGGAGCTGGAGGCCGGACTGCGGAAGGCCAAGGACGAGACCGGCACGCAGAAGATCGCCGTCAGCCTCGACGAGGGCGAGGACGTCGGCACCGTCAGCCTGGTCCAGCCGAAGGCCGCCGCCGCCGTCACCGACGCCAAGGCCTTCACCGACTGGGTGATGCAGAACTACAGCGGGGAGATCACCCGCCGGTTCGTCACCGAGGTCACGCCCGGATTCCAGAAGAAGATCCTCACCGAGATCACGGCGGCCGGGGTCGCCGAGTGGGCCGACCCCGAGACCGGCGTCATCCACGAGGTGCCGGGCGTGGCGATGCAGGGCCGCGCCGCGTATACGCGGCTGACCGTGCCGGACGCGGGCAAGACCGCCATCGCGCAGGCGTGGCGGGAGAACCGCCTCGGTGCCAGCCTGCCGCCGGCCATCACGGCGGGCGGCGCCGACGGCGAGGCCGAGAAGCTGCGGAAGCGGGTCGCCGAGCTGGAGGAGCGGGACGCGTGGCTGTCCGCGCTGGAGGCCGCCGGGCTCGACAACTGGCAGGGCGTCGACACCGCGCGTGAGATCTTCGGGGGTGGCGAGTGAGCGCCCTGTCCTCGATCTGCGCTGCGCTGCTCCCCGGCAAGGGCCGCCGCCGCAGCAGCCGCGTCGGCGCCCGGTACGTCCGCGGCCTGCGCCCCGTCGAGGCCCTCGTGAAGGACACCGCGTACTGCCCGGCTGAGCAGCGGGACACGGTGCACGCCTTCCTGCGGATGGGCGGCCGGGTGTGCCTGACCTGCCGCCACCTGACCATGCACGGGCCGCTCACCAGCACCCCGCCGCAGGACGGTGGCCAGTGAGCACCCTGTTCGAGCCCGAGGTTCCGGCCGCCGTCACGGCGGCCGGGGCCCCGGCCCCCTACGTCATCACCCTCCCCGCCGGGCTGAAGATCCTGAACGCCAACCAGCGGCCTCACTACCGAGTCCGGCACGAGATCACCAAGGAACTGCGCGCCGAAGCTATGAAGGCCGTGAGCGAGTGCCCCGCGCTGATGGAGGCGCTCGCCGCCGCCAAGCCGGACGCCCTCTTCCCCCGGGCTCACATCCTCGGCGTGTACTGCCCGCCCGACCGCGGGCGCCGCGACCCCGCGAACTACTACCCCTCCTTCAAGGCCGCCGTGGACGGCCTCGTGGACGCGGGCCTGTTCGACGACGACGACCACACCCGCGTCCTCGGACCGGACATGCGGCTCGGCCGGGTCGTGAAGCGCGGGCAGCTGGTGCTCGTCGTCCGCGGCCTGGCCCCCGACGAGGACCCCCTCGGCTACCGGGCGGTGACCTCATGATGGGCAACTTCCCTGGGTCGTTCGCCCGGGAGCGGATCTACGTGTCCACCACCGACACGTTCGACGCGGAAGCCGACCTCGACTTCATCGCCATTGAGGCCGTCATCAACGGCGACCCCGTGCGCCTCACCACCGCCGAAAAGATCTTCGCCGCCCGCTTCCTCGACGGCCGCGGCATGACCCCCTCGGCCATCGCGTATCTCATCAGGTCCACGGCCCACACCGTCCGCGGCTGGAAGGACAACGGCTGGAAGCGCCGCGACTCTGCGACGCCGCCACCCGTGAAGGAGCGGGAGGAGCCAGTCTGCGGGGAGCGCCGGATGTACCGGCGGCACCTCGCGGCGGGCGAGAGCTGCGACGTCTGCCGGGCCGCGAACACGGCGGCTGACCGCCGGTACCGGCTGACCGGGTCGACGGAGGAAGCGGCGTGACCGGCCGCAAGCGGCGCCGTGCCCCGCCGGCCGAGCCCGCGTACGTCCCGGGCCAGCTCCTCGACTGGCGCGACTCGTCCCACTGGGACTACGACGGCCCCCGGCCGTGCCGGTACTGCGAGCAGCCGACCCAGCTCCGCGACTCCCACGGCAGCCACGCGCACAAGGTCTGCGCGGAGGACGCCCTCACCCAGCAGGCCCGCGACGCGCAGGCCGCCTACCACCAGAACGGACCACGATGACCACCGCCACCAAGTCCCGCACCCTCACCCAGGCCGAGCTGATCGCCGAGGCCACCGAGCGGTTCGGCAAGGACCCGATCAAGTGGGCCTTCCAGTGCCCCTCCTGCAACGACATCGCCACGGGCGAGGACTTCCGCGCCGCCCTCGCCGACAACCCGCGCCAGCACCGCACCGGTGCGGACGTCGTCCCCTCCGACGTCGTCGGCCAGGAGTGCATCGGCCGCACCCTCGGCGCCCTCCGCAAGGGCCAGGGCAAGTACACCGGCCGCGGCTGCGACTGGGCCGCCTACGGCCTGTTCGCCGGGCCCTGGACCGTGACGCTCCCCGGCGGCCGGTCCATGCATGCCTTCCCCCTCGCCCCGGCCAGCTGACCACCTCCCCGGCGGCCGCCCCACGGAGCCCCCACTCCCGGCCGCCACCGGGCCCGCCACCCCCACGGCGGGCCCGGCCCCCAACCCCCACACCAACCCACCCAGAAAGGCCAGCACATGCCCAAGCTCAGCCCCGCCGACGTCCCCGAGATCAAACTCGACAGTGCCGCCGCAGCCGTCGAAGCCTCGATGACCCGCGAGCAGCGCCGCGGCCTCTTCGAGAAGCCCGGCACCGTCGTCTACGCCATCGTCGAGCTGTCCTCGAAGAGCTACACCGGCCACGCCGAGGGCGAGGACAAGGCCCCGAACGTCAAGCTGCGCGTCACCGGCTGCGAGGTCGCCCGCTCCGACGAGGACGCCAAAGCCCTGATCGAGGCCCGCCGCGCCATGTACCGCGGCCGCCAGATCGACGGCACGTTCGACGAGGTCGGCAAGGGCCCCATCCACCCGGACGCGCAGCTCGGCGACCTCACCGCGAGCAAGCCCAGCGAGGCCGAGCTGAAGGCGCACAAGGCCCGCGTCGAGGAGCAGCGCCGCAACGAGTACGTCCGCTGACCCACCCCCTGATCGGCCCCGGGGCGGGGTGACCACCAAACCCCCGCCCCGGGCGACCAACCCCCAGAGAGAAGAACCCAGTTGAGCAGCACGGATGAGCAGGGCCCCGCCGCCGGCAGCGTCCCCATGGCCATCGGGAACGCCCTGTCGTGGAAGTGGACACGCCAGATGAGCCCGTACCTGCGGCGGTCCGGCCTGCCCCTGCTCCTGTGCCAGCTGCGCAACTTCGCCAACGCCTCCGGAGAGATCGCCTTCAGCGGCGACCGCAAGCCCATCCGCATCACCGACATCGCCGCCGCCGCCTGCTGCCGGGAGAAGGACGCACGCCGCTACCTGGAGGCCGCGACCCGCGCCGGCGTCGTCCGTGTCCTCGGGGAGCGCAAGCGCGGCAAGACGACCCGGTACGCGCTCGTGCCGCACCCGTTCCCGGACTGGCAGGCCGCCGAGGACTACCTGAAGTCGACCGGCAGGACGCCCGGTAAGGGCTCTGCGCCGTGGCAGGACGACGAGGGAAGTTCGGGCCACCGCGGCCCGAACCAGATCGGGCCACCGCGGCCCGATGTTACCGACGGTACGGCGGAAGAAGTTCGGGCCACCGCGGCCCGTATGAGTTCGGGCCACCGCGGCCCGACCGGTTCGGGCCACCGCGGCCCGAACAACCCAGGGGGGTACCCAGGGTTTCCCCAAGAACGGGCTGAGGTCGGTTTCCAACCTCAGGTAGTAGGCGGCTCGGAAGAGCAGATCGATTCCCACGAACACCACCACGACGACGAGCAGGCACCGCCGCCGCCGTCCGACCCCGACGACTACGAAACCTGGCCCCGCTGCCTCGTCTGCCGCCACCGCATCCTCCCCGACCCCCGACGCCCCGACCGCACCGTCCACGCCCGCTGCGAAACCACCACCACCGCCCGGGAGAGGCACAGCGCATGACCATCACCGCCCTACGCCGCCTCCTCGACGAGATCGACACCCAAGGCGGACCCGAAGCCGCCCGCCGCGACCGCCTCCACCTCACCGACCACCACGAAGGACCCCGACCCATGGCACAGCCCGTACCCCAGCTCACGTCCATCCCCGCGGCCACCACCGCCGAACCGCCCACCGTCCCCGTCGGCCAGCTCCTCCGGTGGGGCGACGAACACCCCGACGCCGACGTCCGCGACCAGGCCGCCCGCGCCCGCCTCGCCCTCACCGGCCTCCGCCGACGCCACGCCGCCGACCAAGAGCTGACCGCCATCACCACCGAAGCCGAGCAGCTGGAGCAGCGCCTCGCCGAACTCCGAGCGCGCGAGGCCGAGCTGACCCCGGCGAAGGCGAAGAAGAAGCCGGCGCAGCGGGACTACGACCCCCGCGAAGTCCGCACATGGGCCGCCGCGAACGACGTCGACTGCCCCCGCGTCGGCCAAGTGCCCAAGCGCGTCCTCGACGCCTGGCGCGCCACACAGCCCCAGACCACCAGCGCCTGACCAGCCCAGCCAACTGCCCCACGACCAACCCTCCGGGAGCGCCCGATGACCAGCCTCCACGACCTCATGACCCGAACCCCCGGCCTCCCCTGCCGCCTCGACCCCGACCCGTTCTTCAGCAGCAGCCCCACCGACCGGCAGTACGCCGCCCGCCAGTGCCACGGCTGTCCCCTGCTGCTGGCCTGCATGCGTCACGCCCTGGCCGCCGACGAGCAGCACGGCGTCTGGGGCGGCGTGGATTTCGAGGCGCGGGCGACGGGCTGCGGCACCGAGCGTGGCTACCGGGTCCACATCCGGCGGGGGACGGCCGTGGACTCGATGTGCCAGGCCGCGCACGACGAGTTCGTGGAGGCCGACCGGCGCCGGCGGTTGGCGGAGGCGCACGCGGTCGGGGGGACGGTGCGCGGCTACTGGATGCATCGCCGGTTGGGGGAGGAGGCGTGTCCGGGGTGCAAGGGGGCGCAGGCGCGTAAGTCTGCGGCCCACCGGGAGCGGCGGCGTGCGGGCGCTGAGCGGCCTGTGACGGATCTTCGGGGCCGTCGGTCGGCTGAGGCGCTCCTGTGCCCGGAGACGGCCGTACACGCCCTCGCCCTGGCCGGGTGACCCCGATGCCCAACCTCAGCGTCTACGCCTGGCTCGTCGCCGCCTGCTGGACCGTCGGCGCCCTCTGCCTCCTCGCCGCAGGCCTCACCGCCCTCACCACCGCCATCCGCCACCACCGACGCAACGGGAGATGACCATGCGAGACCGCGACCTCGACTGCCCCGGCTGCCACGGCCGACGAGACCCCAAGCTCCTCGTCTGCACCGCCTGCTGGCGCGCACTCCCGCACGCCACCCGCGGCCGCCTCGCCCGCACCGACCACCACACCCGCCTCCGCGCCCGCCACCTCCAGCGTGAGCTGAAGGCCGGCACCCCCCTCGGCATCATCCGAGTCCCCCGGTGACCCGCCTCACCGGAGCGCTGGCCGCCGCCTACACGGTGGCGGCCGCGTTCCTCGCCTACTGCGCGCAGACCAGCTGGCAGCACGACAGCCCCGGCTACGCGCTCGGCCTCCACGCCTGCGCGCTCCTCGCCGTGCTGCCGCCCGTGCGGTGGTTGAACGCCCTGCTCCTGGCCGCCGACCAGCGGGCCGAGGAGGCGCTCGTCCCCATCCCCGACCCCGCGCCCATGCCCGACGACGGGGGAGCCGTCCTCGGCCGCGGCTGCTGCGAACTGTGGTGGGCGACGGCCGGCGCCGACCACGACCCTGCCACCTGCACCCGGAAGGACCAGACCACGTGAGCTACCCGACGCTCTTCACCACGCCCGGCATGCGCGCCATCGCCGAGGAGATCGACGCCGAACGGCAGCGCCAGCTGAAGAAGTGGGGCGAGCAGCACCACCCCGACGGCACCGGCCAGTACCCGGAGACCCTCGACGCGGACGCTGCGCGCATGGCGTGTCAGGGAGCGGCCGAGGGCGGCTACCTCGACTGGCTGCACATCCTGCGCGAGGAGGTCGCCGAGGCCTTCGCCGAGTCGGACCCGGCCAAGCTGCGCACCGAGCTGGTGCAGGTCGCCGCCGTGTGCGCCGCGTGGATCGCCGACCTCGACAGCCGCACCGCCCCCGACCACGTGTGCAACTCGGTCGTGGCCCGCGGTGAGATGGACGAGCCGCTCGGCTATCAGATCTGCGGCATGTGCGGGAAGCGCAAGGACGGGGCGCAGCGATGACCCAGCCCACCTCCGACGCGAAGGCCGTCGTCCGTGCCCTCGACGCCCTGACGACGCAGGCCCGACGCATCGCCGACGCCCTGACGACGCCCGTCGTCCAGCACGTCGTGACCACCGACGACGCCGAGACGACGCCCGCGACGACGTGCAGCGCGCAGCACCACGGCTTCCCCGGCGACCACCGCCACTGCATCCGTGCCGCGCACCACCACGGCGACCACATCGACGAGCACGGCTACCACTGGTCCGACACCGTCGCCGTGTACCCAGTCATCGACGGCGTGGTGAAGCAGGCCCACCTCGTCCCGGCCGAGGCCTACGCCACGTGGACCGGGCAGACCCCGGCCGCCGACGAGCCTGAGGCCGCCTGCCGCGTCATGGACACCCGCACCTGCCCCCCGACCTACAACGGCCCATGCGGCGACCGGCCCTGCGCCCGCTTCGAATCCGACGACCCCACACCCTGGCTCGACACCGCACCAGCAGCCGAGCCCCCGGCCGACGACGCAGACCCCGCCCCCAACCTGCTGCACGTCCTCGTCGACCGCGCCGCCCGAGGCGTCCTCACCGAGGGCGAAGCCGCCACCTTCCGCCGCCGCGTCGAGCAGCTGGTCAACGGCCGGGCCACGTGGAAGGCGAAGGGCGAGGAGATGGAGCGCGACCGCGACCGGCTGGCCGCCGAGCTGACTCGATCCGAGAACGCCCGCGACCACCTGCGCTGCCGCGCCGACGCGGCAGAGGCCGAGGCCGAGCGGCTGCGGGACCTGGTCATCGCCGAGAACAAGCGGGCCGACGACGCGATCAACCGCGAGGACACCGCCGACTCGGCGGCCGAGGAGCAGCGGGGCCGCGCCGCCGCGGCCGAGGCCGCCATCGAGCGGGTGCGCGCCCTCGTGGCCGGCATCGCCCACCCCACCTCCGCCGGGATCACCCAGTACGACCTCGGCCGCAAGGAGATGGCGACCGCCGTAGTCCTCGCCATCACCGAGCAGCCCACCACGGAGC
Organism: Streptomyces asoensis; assembly: GCF_016860545.1. Classification (NCBI taxonomy): domain Bacteria; kingdom Bacillati; phylum Actinomycetota; class Actinomycetes; order Kitasatosporales; family Streptomycetaceae; genus Streptomyces; species Streptomyces asoensis. Next base: position 148,588 of record NZ_BNEB01000003.1, read on the forward strand.
AGCCCGAGCCGCTGCGCGTCACCCCGTGCACCCCGCCCCGCATGGCCGTGCACTGCGGCGGCCAGTGCCTCGCCATCGCACCCAGCGACCACGGCCAGGACCGCCGGGACATCGTGTTCCTGGAAGGCGACTCGATCACCTGCCTGACCGGCACGCCCGGGGGCCCCGTGCCGTCCACCCCTCCCGGCGCCCACTACCTCGCCGAGGTCTACGTCCCCCGAGGTACCGCCGAGATCACGGCGGCACACGTCACCAGCTCGGGCCTGCTCTTCTACCGGCCCACCACGGAGGCCTGACCATGACCAGTAGCGGAGGCTACACCGGGATCAGCCTCGCAGGCCGGTGGGAGTGCGGCGGATGCGGCGCGAGCGGCGACGGCTGGTACGACGAAGACGACGGCCTGGTCCTGCACGACGAGACCGGGACGGCCTTCGACCCCGACGACCACGTGTGCGGGGAAGGCTGACCGGGAACCACCGGTACGCCCCACACGTCCAGATCAGCACCACCAGACCAAGGAGCACCATGGCAGACGAGCAGCCGGTCACGAGCACGGAGATGGCCCAGGCGATCGCTGAGGCGATCATGAAGCAGGCAGCGAAGCTCGCTGAGGTCCCGGACAGCCCGGCCGCTGCGGCCGGGCTGAAGGACCTTGCCGAGGCGTACGCCTGGCTGAAGTACCCGAGCAAGCCGCACTGACGACGCAGGCCAGACGCCCCGTCACCCCGTCCGTCGACGGCCGGTGACGGGGCGTCGTCACATCCCCTTCCACACCTTCCACGCCCGCGACCGATCCGTGCCGATCACCACCGCGATCTCCGGGAAGTCCATGCCGTACTGCTCGTGCATCACGGCCACCGCCTGCTGACGGATGGCCTTCGGCAGGCCCTTCTCCCCGGCCCACTCGCGCAGCACCAGACCCGCAGCCACCGCCCGCACCGCCGTGTCCTCGATGCCCTCCAGCAGCCGCAGCGCGTCGCGCACCGCCTCCAGCACACGGTCAGCCTCCGCGCGCGCCCGCTCGTCCACCTCGTCAGCCATGATCCGCACCTCCCGGCCGGAGCGTAGGTCTGCACGCGGCCCACGGTGTCTAGTACAGTCCACGGTGTCTAGTACTGGACACCGCGTCACGACGGGCCGACGACGCCCGACGACGCCCCACAACTAAACGAGCCCCGGCGGTGGTTGCACACCAGCCGAGGCTCTGACCACCGGAGAGTGACCTCCATGGCTGAGCAGAAGCCAACCACACCCCCACGCCCCGCCGCTACGAGCGGGCTCGGCCTCGCCGTCGGCGCCGCCATCATCATCACCGCCATCACCGGCATCGCCTTCTGGCTCTCCTACCACCACCTCCACGACGTCGCCGCCGGAAACGGCCTCGGCGTCGACCCCGCCCGCGCCTGGGCCTGGCCCGCCGTGCTGGACCTCTTCTACCTCGCCGGCGAGCTGCTCATCCTCCGCGCCTCCTACCTGCGCACCGTCGACCCGTGGGCCATCGCACTCACCGCGGTCGGAGCGCTCGGCTCGATCACCCTGAACGTGGCCGGCGTCGGCGCCCACGCCAAGGCGCTGGAGTACACGGTGGCCGCGGTTCCGCCCGTCGCCGCGCTGCTGGCGTTCGGCGCGCTGATGCGGCAGCTGCACCTATGGTTCGGCACCCGCGCCGTCCCGGCCCCGGCGGTCATCGAGCACGTGGTCCCGCCGATGCCCGAGCAGGCCCCCGCCGTCCCGGCCGCCGAGGAACCCCCGGCCATCGAGCCCCCCGCCGACGAGCAGCGACCGAAGCGACCGGCGTACACCGACCCGCGCTGCGACGTCATCCGCAACCTGTACGACGACGGATACCGGCCCACCACGGGCGAGATGAAGGCCGCGCTGGTCGCCGCTGGCCACGGCGCGCCGAGCCCGTCCACGCTGCGCGGCACCCTGCGCGACGAGATCGAGCAGCGCGAACCGCGCCTGCGCGACCTGCCCTCCCGGCCGACGGCGCTCCACCGCGCGGGCTGAGCCGTGCTGCTCGCGCTGCTCTTCCCGCTCGCGGCCCTGCTCGCCCTCCTCGGCCTCGCCCTGGTCGACCTCCGCACCGTCCCGCCCATCAGCGGCACGTGCGCCCTCATCCTCACGATCGCCGCGCTCGGCGTGGCCGTCCTCCGCTGAAGGACCCCCTGTGAACTACGTGACCTACGGCGGCGTCACCGTCGGCCTCTGCATCCTCGGCTACGAACTCGTCTCCTGGTGGCCCGGCCTCAAGCAGCTCAAGAAGGACCCCGCCCGGCACGCGGCCCGCCTGCTGCCCTTCCTGCTCTCCTGGTCGTACGGCTGCCTCACCACCCTCGGCGTGGCCGGACTCATCGGCACCGCCTCCAGTTCCGTCCTCGGCCTGTCCAACTGGCTCGGCGACGCGGCCCTGCTGTGGGGCGTGGGCGAGCAGCCCGGCCAGCTCGCCGCCCGCGCCACCTTCACCCCGCTCAGCGGGCCCGGAGCGTGCGTGGTCCTGATCCTCACCGCCGTGTTCATCGCGGCCGTGAAGAAGGCCAACGACGACGACGCGGGCGTGCTGAAGCGGGGCGCCTGGTGCGGCATCACCCTCGGCACCTCGGCCGGGGTCGCCGGGTTCGCCGCGGTGCCCCTCGCGCTCGCCGCGAACTGGCTCGCGGACCAGACGTACGGGCGGATGTGATGGCCGCCCGCCGGAAGCCGGACGCCGAGGAGGAGCCCTCGCGGGTGGCCGGCGGGTGCGTGCTGGTCGTCCTCGGTGGTGTCGTGGACGCGGTGGCGTGGGCTGCTGACGAGGCCGCCGGGGTGCTGCTGCTGGTCGCGGTCGGGGTGTTCGCGCTGTGGCGCTCGGCCCGCCGCGTGTCCGATTCGTCCGCCCCTCCCCCACCGGGGGAGGACCGCCCCTCGTGCCGCGAATGCGCAGGTCACACGCTTGTCAGCGTGACCCCTCTCGCAGGCCAGAAGGGGATGTGGATCTACAGCAGCGCACCGCCCGAAGAGTCCAACTACACCCACGTGCACATCGAGCGCGCCGCCGACGAGGCGCGCGCATAGACCCCGGGGCGGCCGTCCTTCCGCCAAGTCGTCCGGCCGCCCCGGTCCCATCCCAACCACGAGACGGAGCACCCATCATGGCACTCGGATTCAAGCGCCCCATCGAGCCCACCGACCCCCGGCTGAAGGGGCACGAGACCACCTACCAGGCGAGCAGGGGCGGGCACTTCCCCGCGCCCCAGACCCCCACCCCCGGCACGCCGAAGGAGCAGCGCGGGCGCTGACCCCCGCCCGCTGTCACACCCCGGTCGCAGACTGGTCACAGGCCCCCGCCGAAATCCCCCACGGCGGGGGCCTTCCGCGCCCCCATGGCACCATGCCCCCAGCCACACCACCCAGGGGGACCACCATGCGCACCCGCGCCACCATCACCACCGCCGCGCTGCTCCTCGCCGCGCTCACCGCCTGCTCATCCGGCAGCAGCAGCACCGCCACCGACACCCCGTCGCCCGCCAGCGACACCGGCACCCCAGCCGCCGAACCCACCGTCAGCGTGCCCGCCGACCACAAGGGCGACGACCTCGCCGCCGCCGTCGCCGTCTACACCGCCGCCTACTTCGCCGCCGACGTCGACACCGGATACGGCATGCTGTCCGCGCGCTGCACCAAGCAGATCGACGAGGCCATGTACCGCGGGATCCTGGAGCAGGCGAAGACGGACTACGGCCCCGACCACCCGGCGACGGACGTGCAAGCGGAGGTGGCCGGCGGGCTCGGCCGGGCCACGTACAAGGTGAAGGGCCTGCCCAAGTTCGACCAGGCGAAGCAGCCGTGGGCGCTGGAGGGCGGCGCCTGGAAGTACGACGCCTGCTGAGCCATACTCGAAGCTGCGCGCCGGGTAACGCCCGGCACTGGCCCCTGCCGGCTTCCCAACGGCAGGGGCCTTCGCACGCCCGCGAATTGCAGCCCCCAAGATCCTGCGACGCCCAAAATCCGTACCGTCCCCACCAGGGAGGTGACGGTGGGCGACCGGTGGCGACGGCCAGAGCATGACCTCGGCCTCGTGCGACAGCACGAGGTCGTACGCCTGCGCACCCAGGAAAAGTTGACCTTCCGGCAGATCGCCGAGCAGCTCGACTGCGACGTCAAGAACACCTACGCCGCATGGAAGCGGGGCGTGGCCGCCCTCGCCGAGCAGGCCGCCGCCGCGCATGGGGAGTACCTCGGCGAGCAGCTGGCCAACCTCAGCATCGCCATCGACGCACTGATGCCCAAGGTCATCAAGGGCGACGTCCGCGCGAACGAGGCCCTCGTCAAACTCTTCGACCACCAGGCCAAGCTGCTCGGCCTGTACGCCCCCGTGAAGCACAACGTTGCCGTCACCGACGAGATGACCGCCCGCATCAAGGCCCTGGCCGACGAGATCGCCGCCGTGGACGGGGGCTGACCATGGGCCCCACCGACCTTGACGCGCGCCTCGCCGGACTCTCCCCGGCCGAGCTGGAGATCCTGGAGCAGCAGCTGGCGGACCGGCTGTGGCAGAAGCGGTGGGGCCGGTGGAAGCCGTACCCCTGGCAGGTCCCGCCCGACCACGTGCCCACCCTCGGCTGGTGGTTGCAGCTCGGCGGGCGCGGCACCGGCAAAACCGACGGCTGCGCCCGCTACATGGTCAGCCACGTCAACGGACCCCCGTGTGACCCGCGGCTGCCCGGCGGGCACAGGATGGCCATCATCGCCCCGACGCAGGGCGACGCCGTGGAGGCCTGCGTCAACGGCCCCTCCGGGCTGAAGGCCCACGACCCGCGCGTCCGGCTGCGCACCACCGTCGGCGGCACCTTCGCGCGCTGGCCGTCCGGCGCCGAGGCCAAGCTCTTCGGCAGCCACACCCCCGACGACGTCGAGCGCCTGCGCGCCGGCGGTAACCGGTGCCTCGTCTGGATGGAAGAGGTCGCCGCGCAGCGACGGCTGAAGGACGCGATCACCCACAGCGAGATGGGCCTCCGCATCGGCACGAACCCCCACTACATCGGCAGCACGACGCCCAAGCCCCGAAGCGAACTGATCGAGCTGACCAAACGGGCCGACGTCATCATGACCCGCGGCCGCACCCGCGACGCCATCCACCTGCCCGCAGAGCAGCGCGCCCACCTGATCGCCAAGTACAAGGGCACCCGCACCGAGGCACAGGAACTCGACGGGATCCTGCTGGAGGACATCGAGGGCGCCCTCTGGTCAAGGGCCGGGCTCGACACCGCCCGCGTCGGCGCCGTACCCCCGCTGGCCAGCGTCGTCGTAGCCATGGACCCCGCCGCCACCTCACACGACGAGTCCGACGAGATGGGCATCATCGTGGCCGGGAAGGGCGCGCAGTACATCGCCGACCGCAACGGCTTCCAGCGCCAGCACGGGTACGCGATCGATGACCTGTCCGGCCGGATGCCGCCCATCGAGGCCGCCCGCCGCGCGATCCGCGCCTACCACGAGCACCGGGCCGACGCGATCGTCGCCGAGGTCAACAACGGCGGCGAGTGGATCGGCACGGTGGTCCGGCAGATCGACCCGACGGTGAACTACCGCACCGTCACCGCGTCCCGGGGCAAGGTCACCCGGGCGGAGCCGGTGGCCGCGCTCACCGACCAGGGCAGCGCGCACATCGTCGGCAGCCTGCCCGAGCTGGAGGAGCAACTCGTGTCGTGGGTCCCCGGCGACTCCAGCCCGGACCGCCTCGACGCGTACGTGTGGGCCCTCACTCATCTGATGCTCGCCCCCGCGGGCAACCTTGCCGCGGTCGCCTAGGAGGACCAGTTGAGCCAGTACAGGAACCGGGCGCTGCGCCGGGCCGCCGAGACCCGGGCCGGGCTCGGCCTCGACACGCTGCGGGACCGCATGCCGATCACGGTCGCCTCGATCGGCGGGCAGCAGTCCCTCACCATGGCGCTGGACGCCGAGGCCCGCGGCTACGCCAACTCCGCCGTGGCGTACCGGTGCGTGGCCGCCATCGCCGACAACGGCAGCAGCGTGCCCCTCGTCGTGCGCCGGCCGGACGGCGAGGCCATCGAGGGCCACCAGGTCAGCCACCTGTTCAACAAGCGGCCCAACCCGCTCATGTCCGCGAGGGTCTTCAAGTCGCTGCTGCTCCAGCAGCTGGAGCTGGCGGGCCAGGCGTTCGTGTGGCTGGACCGCGGCGAGACCGGCCAAGGCGAGGTGTCGGAGATGCACCTCGTCTTTGACCAGGTCGACGTCATCGTTGACCGGCCGATCGCGCAGCGCCCGACCACAGCGAACGTGATCGGGTTCATCATCCGCCGCGCCGACGGGACGCAGGTCCCGGTCCTGCCGGACGAGATGCTGTGGCTGCGCTACCCGCACCCGTACGACCCGCTGGGCTGCCTGCCCCCGTGGCGCGCCGCCCGGCACGCCGTGGACATGGACGCCTACGCCCGCGAGTGGCAGAAGCAGTCGTACAAGAACGGCGCCCGCCCGAACGGCGTGGTCTACCTCGGGCACATGGAGCAGCAAGAGTTCGACGCGGTCAAGGCCTCGTGGCGCTCCAGCATGCAGGGCCCGCAGAACGCGGGCCGGGACCTCCTCGTGCGGTCGGCCCCGGGCGGCGGGCCGGGCGCCGGCGGCGGCATCGCATACGAGCGGCTCGGGTTCACGCCCGAGGAGATGGACTATCTCGAATCCCGGATGGCGAACGGGGCCGAGGTGATGCTCGCGTTCGGTGTCCCGCACGACTACCTCGCGGCGGGCACGACGTACGAGAACCGGGCGGCCGCCCGCGCGACGCTGTGGTCGGACACGATCACGGCGAAGCTGGAGGTCATCGGGTCGGAGATCGACCTGCGGATGCTGCCGGACGACACGGAGGAAGCCGAGTTCGATCTGTCGTCGGTCCCGGCTCTCCAGGAGGCGCAAGACTCCGTGGCCAACCGGACCCGGGCCAGCGTTTACAGCGACACCCTGATGATCGACGAGGCGCGTGCCGAGCTGGGCTACGACCCGCTGCCGGGCGGGATCGGGCAGAACACCCTCACCCCGTACCGGGCGCTGTTTGCCCCCGTGCAGGGCGCGGCCGGCGCGGACGCCGCGCGGTCGTGGGACGCGGACTTCTCTCGTCTGCCGCAGCCGACGCCCGACGTCGGCGCCCTCGTCGAGCGGGCCGTAGAGTCCACGCTCGCCCGGATGTTCGGCCAGGCTCCGACGCAGGTCGACGCCCGTCCGACGCCCCGTCGCCCCGAGCTGACGCGCGCCGACGACGCCCCGTCGTCTCCGTCGATCGCGGACATCAACGCCGCGTATGACGAGCTGGAGGGCGCGGGCCGGCGCGCGGTGCAGGCCCTCGCCCGCGAGCAGCGGGACCGCGTCCTCAGGGATTTCGACCGGCTGATGAAGAAGCCCGAGCGGTCCTCAGCCTGGCTCGGCGAGGTGCGGACCGAGGCGTGCGCCCTCGCCCGGGAGCAGTCCCTCACCCTCGCCCCGCCGGACCCCGAGCAGGTGCCCGCGGCCCGCCTCACCGACATGGACGTCGCCGCCGGGCCCGAGGGCTGGGAAGAGCGGGTGAAGGTGCGCGACCTGTTCGACGGCGGGTACTGGCGGCGCCAGACGGCGAAGGCGCTGCGCCCGTTCGTCGAGCGGGCGTGGAAGCGCGGCGGCGCCTCGATCACCGAGGACTTCGACCTCGAAGAGCCGACCGTGGCCGACGCGCTGCGGGATCGGATCGAGGAGCTGGCCGGGCAAGTCACCGCGACGACCGAGGCCGTGCTGCGCAGCCAGCTGCTGGCGCACGGCGTGGCCGAGGGCGAGTCCATCCCGGAGCTGCGGGCCCGGTTGCAGCAGGTGTTCACGAACCTGTCCGACTACCGGGCAACGATGATCGCCCGCACGGAGACCGTCGGCGGCTACAACCAGGCCTCGTTCCTCGCCGCGCTCGACTCGGGCGCCACCCGCAAGACGTGGTTGGCGACGGCCGACCAGCGGACCCGCGAGACGCACCGCCAGGAGAACGGCAACACGGCCGCGATGAACAAGCGGTTCGCCCTCACCAAGTCCCGGTGGCCGGCGGATGCGACCGCCCCGGCCGCGCAGTCCATCCAGTGCCGGTGCGCACTCACGTACTCGTTCGAGGAGTCCTGACCATGGCTCGTGACGCGAACCATCACCCGGCGCCTGAGCCGGACTACTGGCGGCTGCTCGAACTCTCCGAGTCCGGGCTGCTGTGGCTGATCAACCGGACCGTCTTCCACCCGCGTGGCCTCGCGCTGGCCCTCTACCAGGAAGGTGACGAGGCCCTCGGCTGGAAGCTGCTCACCGCACCGAGCGGCGAGCCGTTCACGTTCCCCGAGACCGTAGACAACGACGGCTTCCGGCGCGCCGAGGCGACGATCCGCGCAGCCCTGACGAAGGAGTCCTGACCATGGCTGCCACCCTGCTGCGCGGTGAGGTCGCGTGCGTCCTCCAGGCCGCCGAGTACCTCCAGTACAAGGACGCCTACCGGCCGCCCGGCATCCCCCTGCACGAGGTGCGCCGGGGCCCGTACGACGGGCAGCGCGGCGCCGTCTGCCCCGACGCGAACGGCGACCTCCCCCGGCTGCTCGCCTTCCCCGCGCACGACCCGCGGATCACCTATGAGTACGACGGGATGAAGGGCACGACCGCGGTCTACCGGTACGCGCCCGCCCTGTCGCCCGCCCACCGGCCGCTGATGGACGCGGTCGCCGAGCAGTACGCCGAGCACGCCGCCGCGCAGGCAGCGAAGAAGGGACAGCCACGATGACCGAGATCGAGTTCCGCGTCTTCGAGACGCATGAGTTCCGTGTCGACGAGGGGCAGGACGGCACCTTCGACGGCATCGCCTGCCAGTACGGGAAGAAGGACAGCTACGGCACCACGTTCCACCCGGGCGTCTTCAAGCGTGGCATCGACAAGGGCGCGTACGCCTACCTGTTCATGCACAGCCCGTACGACCCGATCGGCACCTTCCGCGCCGACGAGCAGCCCAACCACCTGCACATCGCCGGGGCCTACGACGACACCCAGTCGGGCCGGGACAAGCGGGCTATGGCCCGGTCCGGCAGCGCCCGGGAACTGTCCGTGGGGTTCGTACGGACGGACCTGCCCGAGTGGAAGAAGCTGGCCGAGATGGGCGACGAGGACCGCGCCGACGTCCTGGACAACATCCGCTCCGCGCGCCTCGTCGAGGTCTCGCAGATCACCGCGCGCATGGCGGCCGTCCCCGGCTCGAAGCTGAAGGTGGTCAGGTCCGCGCTCGGCGCGCTCTACACCGACACGGTGGGCGAGCCGACCCTCGCCGAGCGGCTGGCCGCCTACGACCGCGAGCACGGCCGGGACTCGGCGCTCGCGCACGAGCAGGAGATGACCCGGCGGAAGAGGCGCGCCGCGCTGCTGAGGCTGACGGCGGTCGGCGGCCGGTGATGGCCGGCCGCTTCCGCTCCCGCGCGCAGTGGCGTTGGGCGTTCGCCCGGCGGATGCCGTGGGCCCGCACGTGGGCGCACCGCACCCGCTCATACCGCTCCCTGCCCCGCCGGGCCCGCGGGGGACGACGACGCCGGTAGACGCCCGTCGCCGCGAATTGCAGCCCCCACCAACGCGTACACCCCGAGTCGATCTACTCTCCCCCCATCCGGGCCGCTCGCACCGGACGTGAAAGCCGCGAGCACCGCCGGGCGCGATCCACCGGCCGTGACAGACGGACGCAGCACCCCATGACGCATGGGCGGCTGCACGCCGTCCACGGACCGAGAGGACTCGCGGTGAGCAACTTCGCGAAGATCCGCCCCATCGGTCGTCGCCGTGACGGCCGACCGATCTACCCCATCAAGGGCGGGGCCCCGACCCTGCTGGAGCAGCGCGACGAGATCATCGCGCACCTCCAGGACCCGAACTACGACGGCGACATCGACGAGCTGAACCAGCGCGCCGACCAGATCGCCGCGCAGATCGAGCAGGCCAACGCTCGCGCCTCCCGCCTGCGGGCGCTCCAGGGCGCCGTCCCGCCCGGGGACCCCCAGCCGCAGCAGCAGCCGCAGGGCGGCGGGCAGCAGCGCAACCAGCCCGGCATGGGCCCCGACGAGCACGGCAATGAGCACCCGGTCAGCGTGGCCGAGGCGTTCGTGCGGTCTGCTGCCCTCCAGTCGTTCCGCGAGCGCGGGTTCCGCGGTGAGTCCGGGGCGGTCGAGTTCCGGGCGGCGCCGACGGGCACGGTCACCACCGGCACGCAGCCGCAGCAGAACACGCGGGTCCCCGGCATCCTGCCGCAGAACCCCGACCTGCCGCTGATGATCGCCAACCTGCTCGACAGGCAGACCAGCGACGGCACCACGCTGGAGTACATGCGGGACACGTCCGGCCCGCAGTCCTCGTGGAACAACGCCGCGGTGGTCGCCGAAGGCGCGGACAAGCCGAAGTCGGGCCCGTTCACCTTCGACCTGATCAGCACCAGCCTGAAGACCGTCGCCCACTGGGTGCCGATCACCAGGCAGGCCGCCGACGACAACAGCCAGCTGATGGGCTACATCAACGGCCGGCTGACGTACGGGCTGGAGTACAAGCTGGACAGGGAGATCCTGACCGGCAACGGCACCACGCAGATGCAGGGGATCCTCACGACCTCGGGCATCGGTGCCTACCAGCCCGGCGTGGGCAACACCGACGCCAAGCTCATCACCGTCCGCAAGGCGAAGACGCAGGGCGAACTGGCGATGTACCCGCCGGACGCCATCGTCCTCAACCCGCTCGACTGGCAGGACATCGAGCTGGACACCGACGCGAACGGTCAGTTCCGCGTCATCACCTCGGTCACCGACTCGGGCGCGCCGATGCGCATCTGGGGCCTGACCGTCGTGACCTCGGTCGCGATGGCCGCGGGCACTGCGCTGCTCGGCGGGTTCCGCATGGGCGCGACGCTGTGGGAGCGGCAGGGGATCACGATCCTGATGACCGACTCGCACGCCGAGCTGTTCACCGCGAACACCCTCGTGGTGCTGGCCGAGCGCCGGGCGAACGTCGCAGTGCACACCCCGCTCGCCTTCACGAAGATCACGTTCGCGGCGGCGACGTCCTGATGGGCGGCGTGACGAAGCAGGTCACAGTCGTCAAGGGCGGGACCCGCGTGTCGAACCAGGACACCGAAGTGCTGCGCGTCGTCGACAGCGCCCCCGCCCTGATGGACGGCACCACGAAGCCGACCATCGCGGACGTGGGCGCAGCCCCCACCCAAGCCCAGTTCAACGCCCTGCTCGCCGCCCTGCGCACGCGCGGCGTCATCTCCTAGGAGCTGATCACCCATGGCAGCACGCAAGCCGGCGGACACCCCCGCTGAGACCGAGACCCCGGAGCAGCCGAACGCGGCTGTGGTCCGCACCCGCGAGTACGCCGCGCGTGAGGGCTGGGACGTCGGCCAGGCCGCGCCGGCCGACGCGTTCCGCGCGCTGGACCCGTCCGGGACCGGTGAGCCGACCGGGCCGGTCGTCCACGAGCACCCGGGCGGCTACGCCCGACAGATCGTCGCCAAGGGCGGACTGGTCACCGAGGGCGTGAAGCGGGAGCTGGACGCCGCCGAGCAGACCGACGAGAGCGACGAGGGCTGACGGATGCCGTACTGCTCGGAGGCAGCAGCGCGAGACGCGGGCGTGACCGGCACCCCTGCCGAGGTCATGGCCTGGGTCGCTGCTGCCCGCGAGCGGATCGACCGGTACACGCAGCAGTGTTTCGAGCCAACTGACCTTGCGGTGGTGGCGGATGTCGGCGCGGGGGGACTGGTCATTCTCCCGCGCCGCGTCCGAACGATCACCTCGGTCATGCCCGTGCTGGCCGCCGACGACGGCCCGTCGCTGCCGTCGTCGGCCTGGCGGGTCACGTCGTCGTCGGTGCTCGGACAGGTCGACGCCCTGCACCTGGCGTGGGGCGGCTACAACGACCTGGTGGTCGGGGCCGAGTCGTACAACGGCGGCTGGCTCGGCCTGTGGGAGCGGTGGGGCGCCGAGCAGGTGAAGGCGGTCGGCAGCTTCGGCTACGACGAGACGCCGCTGCTGGTCGGGCAGGGCTGTGCTCTGCTGGCCGCTCACCTCCAGGCGCAGGCCGCACCGTCCGACGCGGACGCCGCGCAGGACGCCGGCCTTCAGGTGGACGACGAGGGCAACAACGTCGCCATCGAGGACTCCGACGACGAGGAGACGACGCCCGTCGACCCGTCGTCGTCGACCGGATCGACGCAGGTAGACGCCCTCCTCGCGGGCTACCTCAACCGTGGCCCGTCGCTGATCGGTGGTGTGTGATGGTGCGGGCTCGGGCGAGCGTCAGCCTGCGGGCGAGCGCGGCGACGACGGCGAACATCAACACGCGGCAGTACGAGCGCGGTCTCCGCAGGTTCTTCGGCGGCATGTCGGACGACGTGCGGCGGGCCGTGGACCGCACCCGCATGGACGTGCAGAACGAGGCGCGCCGCCGGGCACCGGTGGACACCGGGCGGCTGCGGTCGTCGATCGTGTCGCGCGCGGAGGGCGGCGGCCGTCAGCTCGGCTACGTCGTCGGGTCGAACGTCTCGTACGCGGCGGCCGTGGAGTACGGCACCAGCCCGCACGTCATCAAGCCGAAGTACAAGAAGGCCCTGTTCTGGCCGGGGGCTGCTCACCCGGTGGCGCAGGTCAACCACCCGGGCACGAAGGCGCAGCCGTTCCTGCGTCCGGCGATCGAGCTGACGCCGATCTTCTGGCGGGCGCACGCCTCGCAGATCGGGCGGCGCTGATGGCCGCCTCGACGTCCGGCGCCATCAAGGCGTACCTGGAATCCCTCAGCTTCCATGTGCCGGTGTTCCGGGACGGGCCGCGCGAGGGGCAGGCCGAGCCGTACATCGTCGTTCAGGAAGCCCTGCCCGCCGCACGTGACCTGCGCGCCGCGGGTGACTTCGGCGACCCGGCCGCGGACATCGACGTCCTGGAGACCGTCGTCATCGACCTGGTGCAGCGGGCCCGGGTGAAGACCGGCGAGCGCACCACCAAGGTCACCGAGCGGTACGGGCTCGCCGAGTCCATCGGCCGCGCCCTCCACGGCTGCACCCTCCCCGAGCATCCCGCACGGGTCCGAGCCGTCCTGTTGCAGGACATCGACCGCATCCCCATCGCCGACAACCGCGTCCGGCACTCGATCACCGTGACGGTGCGTCGAGCCCTTCTCTCCGCCGAGGTGACCCCGACATGAGCGACCCGATATACGTCGCCCTCCAGCACGACGACGTCGTCTCCTACCTCGGCCCGGCCTGGCCGCCCACCCCCGGAGACCCGCTCCTCGTCATCCCCCCGGATGCCTCCCTCACCGACGGCGCCGCGATCGTCTACCCGCAGGAAGGCCGCCCCGGCATCACCTGGTGGGTCGTCGACTCCACCATCCCCCGGCAGGGCGCCGGCACCCCGGACGAGGCGCTCGCCGCGCTGCTGCCGGGCTCGGTGCTCGGCACCGTCCTCTCACCCACCCCCACCCCGGACACCCCGCCCGAGGGCTGAGCCGAACCCCGGCACCAGGAAGGAACCCCGCTATGCCGCTCCAGCGCTTCACCCGCGTCTACGGAATCAAGGACGCGAAGATCGCCCCGCTGACCGCCGACCCGGCGTCCGGCACCCCGACGTACGGGGCGCTCATCGACGTGCCCGGCATCAAGACGTTCGAGATCTCCGGTGACGTCGAGGTCAAGAAGCTGCGGGGCGACAACACGCAGCTGGCGACGAACGCCGCCATCTCGAACATTCAGGTGGCCGTCTCGCACGCGAAGATGAGCCTCGACGTGCTGGCCGCGATCATCGGCGGCACCGTCACCGACTCGGGCACCACGCCCGCGCAGAAGACGTCGTGGGACCTCACCGACACCACGGCCACGCTGCCGCCCTTCAAGCTCGAAGGCGTCACCCCGCCGAACGGGATCGACATCATCGGCGGTGACGTGCACGTCGTGCTGCACAAGCTGACGCTCAGCGCCTTCCCGGACCTCGGTTTCGCCGAAGAGGACTACCGCATCGCCAGCTTCACCGCGGACGCCGACCCGCTGCTGTCCAACGGTAAGTGGATCTCCACCGTCATCAACGAGACCGCGGTAGCCATCGCCTGATCCCCGGGGCCGGCGCGTCCCGCTCAGCGCGCCCGCCCCGGCCCCCCCCTCATTCGCAGGCCGAACCCCGGCACTCACGTAGGGACTCACCACCATGACCGCTGGACTTGACCTGCTCGCCAGTGGCGCGAGCATCACCCTGACCGACGGCACCACCGTGTCGCTGCGCTACTCGATGCGCGCCATCGCTCTGCTGGAGGCCCGCTACGGGTCGGTCGTCGCGGTCCAGGACGCCATCGACATCACCGGCAAGGGTGCCGCGTACGGGCCGATCGTGCAGCTGGTCGGCGCCGGGTGCCTCGGCCCCGGTGGCTTCGAGCCGCACTTCCGCGAGCACCAGGACGCGAAGGGCGAGCGCAGGATCTCCGGGGACATCACGTACCGGCGACGTAGGGACGGCGCGGACCTCGCCGATCTGCTGCACCCGGGCCACCTCGCCGAGTACGTCGAGGCGTGGAACACCGCGTTCTCGAAGGCGCTGGAGGCTCTGGGAAACGGCGGGACCCCGGCCGAGACCGGGGGCCCGATCGAGACGGTTTCCCCTGGTCTCAGCTCTACTACCTCGCCGTCGGTGCCCTCCACATTCCTCCCGGCGACTTCTGGGACATGACGCTCTGCCAGCTGATGACGCTGGCCGACGAGCACCAGGCCGCCCACCAGACGGGCGGCGACCGATCCCAGCCGATGCAGTCCGGTCCCGGCCTGCTCGCGATGGCAGCCATGCAGTAGCCCGGAGGAGGTGACCCTGTGGCCGACGACATCAACCTGCCGAACCTGGTCAGCCACCTGGCCGTGAACCTCGACGGGGTGGCCGGCGCGGTCGGGGATGCTGCCCGGCAGGGCTCGGCGATGGGTGCGGCGCTCGGCCGCGGCGTCAACCGTCAGCTCGACGACCTGCTGCGGAACCTCCCGCAGGTCACCATCGACGGCGACAGCACGCCGCTGGACCGGGACCTGGTCCGGATCCACCGCGAGATGGCGCAGCTGGACGCGCAGCGCATCGGCGTGGACATCTCCCTGCCCGACGCGCTCCGCCGGTTGCAGGACTTCGAGACGCAGCTTCAGCGGATCGGGAGCGAGCACCACGACGTCAACATCCGCGCCGCGACGGCCGCGGCCTCCCGGCAGCTGGAGGAGCTGAGGCAGGCCGCGCGTCGGGTCGACGACACGGACGTCACCGTGCACGCGAACGTGGACGTGGACGAGGACCGCGTCAGCCGGTTCGCGGGGAGTCTGGGCAGGCTGGGTCGTCTGGCCGGGCCGATCGCCGGGGTGGCCGGGTCGATCGGGAAGGTGTCGGCCGTCCTCGGGACGGCGCTCCCGGCGGCGGGCGCGCTGGCCACCACGCTGGCGAACGTGGCGCCGGCGGCCGGTGTCGCGGTCACCGGGCTGGCGGCTGTGCAGCTGGCATCGGGCGCCGTGAAACTCGCATCGGTCGGGATGAAGGACGCGCTCAGCGCGGCGCTGGACCCGAGCAAGGCCGAGGACTACGCCAAGGCCCTGGAGAAGCTTTCCCCGGAGGCCCGCAAGTTCGCGGGCGCCGTGCACGACGCCGCGCCCGCCCTGCGCGACCTCCAGCAGTCCGTGCAGGACCACGTGTTCCGGGGCCTGGCGGGCACGCTGGAGAGCACCGGGAAGAGCGTCCTGCCCGTCCTGCGCACCAACCTGCTGTCGGCTGGCGACGCGCTCAACACCATGGGCAAGGGCGTCCTGAGCGCGGGCAAGGAACTCGCGGACTCGGGCACTCTCGGCAAGGCGCTCGGCTCGGCGAGCACCGGCTTGCGCAACCTGTCCGGCGTGCCGAAGGTCGTGGTCACGTCGCTGGGGCAGATCGCGGCGGCGGCCGGCCCGTCGTTCGAGCGGCTGACGGCAGGCGCTGCGAAAGCGGCGGGCGGGATCGGCGCGAAGCTGAGCAAAGCCTTCGAGTCGGGGGCGATGCAGAAGGCCATCGAACACGCGCTGGACCTGCTCGGCCAGCTGTTCACCGTCGGCGCGAACGTCGGGCGGATCATCGGCGGGATCTTCAACGCGATGCCGCCCGGGGGCGGCGGGATGGTCTCCGTCCTGCAAAGCGTCACCGCCGAGATCGCGAAGATCGTCAACACCAAGGGCGTGCAGGACGGACTCCGGTCCCTGTTCCAGACGATGGCCACGTTCGGCGCGACCGCGGCCCCGCTGCTCGGCCAGGCCCTGTCCGCCATCGCCCCCGTACTGACCGCCCTCGGCCCGCCCGCACAGACCCTGATCAAGGCACTCGGTGACGGGCTGGAGCCGATCATCACGGCGCTGGCCCCGGTGCTCGTGCAGGCCGCGGGCGCCGTCGGCTCGCTGGTCGTCGCCGCGGCCCCGCTGATCCCCGTGATCGGCCAGCTCATCTCCGACCTGCTGCCCGCGCTGACGCCGCTGCTGGAGGGCGCCGAGCGGGTGTTCACGGCGCTGGCCCCGGTGGTGACGCAGGTCGCCATGGTCGCGATGCGCGTCCTGGCGCCGATCCTCGCGCAGCTCCCGGGCCTGATCCAGCCGCTGGTGGACATCCTCGCGGACAACCTGACCACGAACCTGACCCTCTTCGGGCGGCTGGTGACGGAGCTGTCGCCGTCGCTGATCACCCTCGGAGGGAGCGCCGCCGAACTGCTGGTGGCGCTGACCCCGCTGATTCAGGTGGTGGCGGACCTCAGCACCAAACTGATCTCCGGGCTGACGCCCGCGCTGACGCCGCTGATTCAGGGCGTGGGCATGCTGGCGGGCATCCTCGCCACGGGTCTGGCCATGGTCATCAGCGGCATCGTGGTCCCGTCGGTGCAGGCCCTGACCGCGCTGCTGTCCGGGGACTTCTCGGGCGCCTGGTCGACGGTGACGGGCGCGGTCGGGCGGGCGAACGCGTACATCCTCGACAAGATGAACGCGCTCGGGACGATCATCGGCAACGGGATCGACACGGCGATCCGGTGGCTGAAGGGCATGGGCGGCCGGGCGGTCGCGGCGCTGTCCAACCTCGGGTCCGGGCTGATGTCCACGGCGTCGAGCGCGGGCAACCGGCTGGTGGCCGCGATCTCCGACAAGATCGGTGCGGCGGTCTCCAAGATCCGCGAGTTGCCGGGTCGGGCGCAGAGCGCAATGGGCAACCTCGGCGGCATCCTCTTCAGCGCGGGCAGCTCCGTCATCGGCGGGTTCATCGACGGCATCGAGTCCCGCATCGGCGCGCTGCGAAGCAAGCTCTCGTCGATCACCTCGATGATCCCGAAGGTCAAGGGTCCGCCGGCCAAGGACGCCAAGCTGCTGACCCCGGCCGGTCGGCTGATCATCGAGGGCCTGATCAAGGGCATCGACGAGTCCACGGCGAAGCTCCGGTCCCGGCTGGCCGCGATCACGAAGATGCTGCCGGCCAACGTGACGAGCGGCTACGGCAAAGCGATCGCGAAGGCCACGGCGGAACTCCAGCGCGAGGTCACCAAGCGGGACACGGTGCTGAAGAACCTGGCCGCCGCGCAGAAGAAGTTGGACGGCCTCGTCAAGGCCCGGTCCAAGGCGGCCACGGACATCAGCTCGGGGATCCTGTCCGAGGCCAACATCACCAGCGGGCACGCCGACGTGAACTCGGTGACCGCGATCACGGTCGAACTCCAGCAGGCGCTGAAGAAGTCGAAGGAGTTCCAGGCCAACATCGCGGCGCTGAAGAAGGCCGGGCTCCGGTCGGACCTCCTCCAGCAGGTGGCCGATGCGGGCGTGGCGGGCGGCGCGGCGACGGCGGCCGCGCTCGCCAAGGCCACCCCGGCGCAGCTGAAGCAGATCAACGACCTTCAGTCGCAGCTGGCCAAGAGCGCTTCGGCGACGGGCGCGACGGTGGGCGACGCCCTGTACGGCGCGGGCATCCGCGCGGCTCAGGGCCTGGTCGCCGGGCTGAAGTCGCAGGAGAAGGCCATCGAGACGCAGATGACGAAGATCGCTAAGGGCATGCTTGCGACGGTCAAGTCCGTCCACAAGACGAAGAGCCCGAGCCGGGCGTTCCACGCGATCGGCGTGATGGACATGGAGGGCTGGCGCGGCGGTGTCGTCGCGCGCGCGGCCCGGGTCATCTCGGCCGCGCGGGACACGGCGCGCGGCGTCCTCGACGCGGCGTCCGGGGTCGGTGGCGCGCTCGCATCCGTCCCGACGTCCAGGCAGCTGGCGGGCGCGTACGGCGTCGTCGGCGGCCGGGGCGACCAGAACAACGTGATCAACCTCTACGGGACCGAGGCCACGCCGGACGGGATGCTTCGCGCCCTGTCCTGGCAAGGCCTTGTCGGGGGGAGGTGACCATGCCTCAGCAGCGACTCGGCACGGTGACGTGGGGTGGGCTGACGTTCGGGCCCGGCACCCCGTACGCGGTGACCGCGTTGGAAGGGCTCGACGACCTGCCGGAGATCCGCGCGGAGGATGTGGCCCGGCCGGGCCAGCACGGCGACTACACCGGCCCCGACTACACCGGCCCCCGCACGATCCAGCTGGGGCTGGGGCTGCGCGGGTCCAGCCCCGACGACCTGCGGGCGTTGACGCTGGCGCTGCGGGCGGCGACGCAGCCGCAGGCGCAACCGGCCGCCCTGTCCTTCCCGGATCAGGGCGTGCTGGTGTGGGCGAAGGTCCGCAAGCGCAGCCTGCCGTACGACGCCGAGCACCTGTGGTCCATCGGGGATGCCGCGCTGGAGATGTACTGCGCGGATCCGTACCTGTACGGCCTGATCGAGCAGTCCGCGTCGACCACCGCCTACTCCCCGGCCGCGGGCCGCACGTACCCGCTGGTCCACCCGCGGACGTACGGGGCGGCGGGCACGTCCGGGCGGCTGACCGCCATCAACGCAGGCGCGTCGCCCGCGTATCCGGTGCTCCGGGTGGATGGGCCGGTGGCCAGCCCGACGATCGAGCAGACCACGACCGGCGCCCTCCTCGTCATCGACGCGACGCTTCAGCCGGGCGAGTACCTGCTGATCGACACCCGGTCGCGCGCGGTGCTGTTCATGGGCTCCAGCCCGCGCCGCTCGTGGGTGCGCGCCGGGTCGGTGTGGCCCCTGCTCCAGCCCGGCCCCAACGAGATCGCGTACCGGGGCAGCGCGTTGGCCGGCGCCCCGGGTCAGACGTCCCTGCTCACCGTCACCTGGCGAGACACCAGCCTGTAGGAAAGGAGGGCCAGAGATGGCCGTCATCAACCCGCCCGCCTGGCAGCAGGCGCCGAGCTACCCGGCTCGGAACGACAGGCTGGCCCTGTCCGGGCTGCTCACGTATCCGGGGAACGCGTCCGACGAGGCCAACCCGCTGCGGATCCGGCCGGGCGTGAAGCCCAGCTACCAGAACTACCAGCTGAAGGTGCGCGCGGCGGGCACCCCGAACATGACGGTCATCGTGTCCGGCGGCACCGTGTTCGTGGACCAGCGGGAGACCGGCGGGTCCGGCGCCTACATCTGCGCCAACGACGGCGACGTCACCCTGAACGTGAACCCCGCGGGCGGCGCCGGCCAGTACCGCAAGGACACCGTGGTCGCCTCGGTGTACGACGCCGAGTATTCCGGGGCCCTGTCTCAGTGGCAGCTGGAGGTGATTCAGGGCCCGTACGCGGCGTCGGCCGGCGCGACGGTGCGCGGCACCCTGCCCGCCAACTGTGTGGTGCTGGCGGACATTGCGCTCGCTCCGTCGCAGTCGAGCGTGGCGGCGGCGAACATCACGGACGTCCGCACGTACGGGTGCGCGATCGGCGGTGTGCTGCCGGTGTCCTCGGCTGCGGTGCCCGCCCGGCCGCACCCGGGCCAGATGTTCTACTACACGGACACTGACCGGCTGATGTACGGCACGCTGGCCGGGACGCTCAGCGAGGTGCAGAAAACCCCGGGGGCGTGGACGTCGTGGACGCCGACGTGGACGACGTCGACCGGTCTGCGGCTGCCGTCGTACGGCAACGCGGCGGTGAACTGCCGGTACTCCAAGACCGGCCGGGACGTGAAGTTCTACATGGACATCACGTTCGGCACGAGCACGAACTTCGGGTCCTCGCCGACGAGCGCGGACAACTGGGTCTTCAGCTTGCCGGTGGCCGCGGCGGTGGCGCTCACCCCGGCGGGCACCGCGCACATCGAGCCGGGCAACGGGCAGCGCGCGTCGATGGCGATGGCGCAGGTCAACACGGGCGCGGCGGACATCAGCCTGCACATGTCCGGCCCCCGCGTGGACGGCAGCGCCACGGTAGCGGGCGTCGTCGACTCCATCACCCCCTTCGTGTGGGGCAGCACGATGCGGCTCGTGGTCCACGGGCAGTACGAGGCCGCCTCGTGACGACGCCCTTCGACCCGCAGACGCAGCACACGTACACCTACCTGTTCTGCGACCTGCGCACGGACCAGCTGCTCGCCGAGCTGCCCCTCGCCGGGGTCACGTACTCGTTCGCGCTCAACCAGCCGGGCACCCTGCGGGGGACGATCCCGTACAACAGCGAGACGCTGCCGCTGGACCCGGAGACGGCGAGCACCCCGGGCCGGACCGCCGTGTACGTGGACCGGGACGGCGTGCTCGTGTGGGGCGGGATCGTGTGGACCCGGCAGAACGCGGACGGTGGCCGGGCGATCCAGGCGTCCGAGTTCCTCTCCTACTACCAGCACCGGTACGTCAAGCGCACGCTGTCGACGGACACCTCGGTGGTCACGGACCCCACCTACGTGGGCTCGGGCCCGACGGCGCAGCGCCTCTACAGCGACCAGAAGTTCGTCATGTGGTCGCTGATGCGGTACGCCGCCGAGCAGTCGGGCGGATCGATCGGCATCGACCTCGGGCAGATCGCCTCCGCCCCCCACGGCGTGGCGCGCAACATCACGTACTACCAGTACGAGCGCCCGGAGATCTACAAGGCGATCAGCGAACTGGCCGCGGCCGATGACGGGTTCGACTTCGGAATCGAGGTGGGGTGGTCGCAGGCCACGGCCACGACCCCGCCCACCCGCTACCGCCGAGCCATGACCTGGTTCCCGCGCCGCGGGCGCACGGCCGCCGAGTCCGGGTTGGTGTTCTCCAAGGGCGGCGGGTACGGCTCGATCCTGGACTACGACTGGCCCGAGGACGGCACCGCCGTGGTGACGGAGATGACCGGGCTCGGCGCCGGTACCGGCGAGGCGCGCATCGTGAAGACGGCCGCGGACTCGGACGCGATCGCGTCGGGCTGGCCGCTCCTCGAAGGCGTGGCCACCTATGACGACGTGATCGACGAGACGCAGGTGCAGGGCCTGACCAACGCCGACTTGGATGCGCAGGCCGGCGCGCAGGCGCAGCCCACCTTTGAGGTCAGCGCGGACACCGACCCCGAGTTCGGCTCGTACTCCGTCGGGGACCAGGCGCTGTTCGTCATCGACCCCGAGCCGCTGTCCCCGGCGGGCCGGTCGGCGGTGCTGCGGATCGTCGGCATCGAGAACACCGCGGCGTCCGGGCCCGAGCGGGTCCGGCTGACCTGTGTGGGGGCGTGATGCCGAGGATCGTCCGGACGCCGGACCTGATGCAGCGGGTGGCGCAGCTGGAGTCGCAGGTGGCTGCGCTGCGCCGTGCGGGGTGGGAGCGGGATGAGCTGCCGTTCTACCCGACGTCGCTGCACACGATGCCGTACGAGGACTCCACCTCGTTCATCACGCTGTGGGAGGCCATCCTCAGCCCCCGCACGGCGACGCTCAGCATCGGCATGGTGTTCATCGGCGACCAGGTGTCGGCCGTGAACACGGGCGGGTCCTGGCAAATCCTCCTCGACGGGGCCACGGTCGCCGCGTCCGGTTCCGTGCCGGCGCTCTTCTCCTACGTGTTCCCCACGGCCGTCATCGACCTGACTCCGTATCGGGCGTCGGCCTCGCTGAAGGTCCAGATCCAGGTACGCCGCACGGCGGGCGCCACGACCGGCGGGAAATTCGGCGGCGGCGGCTCGATCGGCGGCGCCCCCACCTACGCGCGACTCCTCTGAAAGGGCACCACCATGAGACTTGTACGACGCGCCGAGTTCGGATGGCTGGCGTCGGAGGCCCCGCTCCAGGCCACGACCCGCGGGGTGAAGGTCCACTACGAGGGGACCGCGGTGTCGACGCGGCTGCTCTCCGACCATGCGGCGTGCGTCGCCGAGTGGAAGGCGATACGGGCCAGCCACCTGGCGAACAAGGTGGAGAACTACTCCGACGTCGCCTACAACTACGCGGCCTGCCCGCACGGGTTCCTGCTGGAGGGCCGCGGCGTCGGCCGGCGCACGGGCGCCAACGGCAACCAGGACCTGAACCGCGCGCACTACGCGATCGTCGGCCTGGTCGGCAGCGAGGGACTGACCGAGCCGACGGACGCCATGCTCTCGGCGATCCGCGACGGGATCGAGCTGCTGCGCGAGCACGGCGCCGGGACCGAGATCAAGGGTCACCGCGACGGCTACGCGACCAGCTGCCCCGGCGGCCCCCTGTACGCGTGGGTGCAGAAGGGCGCGCCGCGTCCGGCCGCCGCGCCCACGACCACCCCGACCCCGACACCCCCTGTCCAGGAGGACGACATGCCCGCCCCGATGATGCTGAACGAAGCGAACCCGGCCGACGTGGACCTGCCCTCGGGTGAGTGGGTGGGCCTGGCGTTCGCGGACCCGGTGGTCCACTCCGGGCCGCGCGTGCACGACACCCTCGTGCACGTCACCCTCGCCGACGACACCCCGGCGGACGCCGTGGTGGAGGGCCGGTTCTACCTGACGGACACCTCGGGCGGCAGCCCGTCGGCGTACCAGACCGTCACCCGCCGCGGTGGTGGCGGGCACCAATTCGTGCTGTCGGGCACCGTCCCGGCGGGCAAGCACCTGCGCTTCCAGCTGCGCGTGAAGACGTCGGACGGCGCCTCGGTGGCGCTGCTGCACCGCACCGCGTCCGGCCCGTACTGGGCCGTCTGACCCACCCCCCCCGACCCATCCACGGAAGGACACACCATGTCGCAGATCGACCTGCCCCAGGCAGAGACCGTCATCAAGACGGCCAAGACCTACGCCAGAGACCTGGCCGAGCGCACCCTCTCCACGGCCGTGGTCGCGGCCGGCGGTGTCGCCATCGCGGCCGGGCCCGCCGACATGTTCCACGCCAGCTTCTGGGAGACCATGGCCGCGGCCGGGATCGCCGCCGGCGGAACCGTGCTGAAGGGGATGCTGGCGCGGGCGTTCGGTACGAAGAACTCGGCGTCGCTCGTCAAGGGCGTCTGATGCGCGCGGCGGTCCGGCGGCTCCGCAAGCAGCTGGGCCGCCGCGGCATGGCCCTCGTACTTCTCGGCTCGGCCAAGGTGGCGTTCGGCCTGGGCTACGCCCTCCAGCCGGACCCCCGCCCCGTCGGGCTGGGGCTGCTGACGAGGTTCGCGGACATCCGCTGCTGGTCCTCGGTGTGGATCCTCTGCGGGATCATCACCTTCGGCTGCGCGTGGCTGCGGGTGGGACGGGACGGGCTCGGCTTCATCGCCGCGATCTTCCCGCCGTTCATCTGGGGGACGGCGTTCCTGTGGGGCGCCGTGACGGGGGAGTATCCGCGGGGCCTGGCCATCGCAGCGTGGTACGCGATCGGGCACGTGGGGCTGATCATGTGGCTGGCGACGGTGCCTGAGTACTCCGTCCCCCACCCTGCACGAAGGGCACGAAGATGAGCGGAGCGTGGGGGGTTGCGGCCGGGGTCGTCGGGTCGATACTCGGCGCCGTCGCGCTGCTGGGTGCGGGGCTGTTCGCGGCCCGCGCGACGAAGGCGGCGGCGCTGACGACGGCCGAGGCGCAGCGCGCGGCGGCCGAGGCCGCGGCCGAGCCCGCGCAGCGGCAGGCCGACCTGACCGCGTTCCGGGAGATCCGCGACGAGATGAAGGCGAAGATCGAGCGGCAGGACCGGCGGATCGACGGGCT
The DNA here is from genome assembly GCF_016860545.1 of Streptomyces asoensis. NCBI lineage: Bacteria > Bacillati > Actinomycetota > Actinomycetes > Kitasatosporales > Streptomycetaceae > Streptomyces > Streptomyces asoensis. The sequence continues at coordinate 172,593 of NZ_BNEB01000003.1, forward strand.
GTCCAGTCTGGTGCTGGCCTACTCGTGGACGGTGGACCGGCTGATGAACCGCATGCGGGACCGGGGTGTGACTCCGGAGCCCGAGGACATTCACGACCGCGTGCGCGAGCACATGCACACAGGAGCCTGACCATGTCGTTCCCGCCCGGAGTGCAGACCGTCACCCTGACCGGACACCAGACGTTGGCCGACGGCGAGGGGCGTCCGCTGCCGGTGCGGATCCGGCCTGTGCCGGGGCGCGTCGTCGGCGCGGACTGGGGCGTCGTCGTCGAGGGGGACCCCGTCGTCGTCACCCCCAACGACGCAGGCCAGTGGTCCAAGACGCTGGTCGCGACCGACGCGGAGGGGTTCACGCCGACGGGGTGGACGTACCGCGTCGAGACGGGCCGCGACGCCCTGTACCTGTCGCTGCCCGCGTCGCTCGGCGAGGTCGACCTCGCCGAGCTGGTCCCGGCCGGGGCCGACGACGGCGAGTACGTGCTCGTGCCCGGCCCGCCGGGACCGCCCGGCGCGGAGGGACCCGAGGGACCGGCCGGCGCAACCGGCGCGGCGGGGCCCGCAGGTGCGACCGGGGCGACCGGCCCGAAGGGCGACACAGGCGCGACCGGATCGCAGCCGCCGCTTGGCGCCGCCGGGACCGGGCCCACCGTGGCACTGCGCTCCGACGACCCCACCACCACGAACGCACGCACACCGACCGCACACGCCGCGAGCCACGGATCCGCCGGCGGGGACCCGGTGACGGTCGCTCAGTCTCAGGTGACCGGGCTCGCTGCCGCGCTCGCTGCGCTGCTGCCGCTGGCGGGCGGCACCATGTCCGGCACGGTCACGAACAACGTGGCCAGTGGCGCCACGCCTGCGTTCGGCGGCGGCGTCTCGGGCGACACCTTCGACCGGTGGCGCCTGCTGGCCAACGGCACGCTCGAGGCGGGCCCCGGGAGCGGAGCCCGGGACACGAACCTGCGTCGGTCCGCGGCCAACGAGTGGACGACCGATGACGCGCTGATCGTGGCGCTGATGTTCCGCCACATGGGCACCACGCTGGGGTTCTTCGGCGCGGCAGCGGTGGCCAAGCCGACGGTGACCGGGTCGCGCGGTGGGAACGCGGCGCTCGGTTCGCTGATCTCCGCTCTGGCCAGCCTCGGCCTGATCACCGACGGCACCAGCGCCTGAGCTACGCGGGCGGCCGGGGCAGCTCGGTCACGAAAGTGCCGACGCCGGGTTGCATCTGCGCGAGCCCGGCCGCGCGCAGTTCGGTGAGCACCCGCCGTGCCGTCATCTGCGCGATCCCGAACTCGGCCTGGATCCCGAGCACGCCCGGCAGCTGCTCGCCCGGGGCGTACGTGCCGTCCGTGATCCGGGCCTCGATCACGTCGTACACCTGCCGCCACCGCGGTACGTCCGGCTGCCACTCCATGATCTCGACGCTAGGCACTCTCAGCTCACTCAGCGAGACGAGATAGCTACGATCGCCTGGCGGGCCTAGCTAGCTAGGTCTACGCTGCGAGGACGGTAAAGCCCCGCAGCCGCGCGAACGGCCCGGGGCAGGTCAACCTCCCGCTGAGAGCAGGTCGACATGGCACACGATACGGGCATGGGCCCGACGCCCGGCACCCCTGTGACCGTCAGCATCGTGACGGTCCTCCCCGTTCCCCGGCAGTCCGGCTTGGAGCCCGAGCAGGTACGCGGCGCCACGTGCGTCTGGTGCCGCAAGCAGCTGACGGCCGACGCGGTGGACCTCGGCCGCCGGCAGGGCAGCTATGCCGGGGTCTACGGCCCCTGGTATCCGCGGGCCTGCGACGGCTGCACTCAGCGCGAGGCGGATCGAGTCCTGAAGTTGCATGTCACCACGTGCACGCGCTGCTCGCCGCCCCTCCCGCGGTACTGCCCGGACGGCACGGCGCTGCGGGCGCTCGCGATGGGGGACGAGGCCTGATGCCAAAGAGCGCAGCAGAGCGTGCAGCTGAGGCGGCTCGGTCGGCGGGCCGTGCGGGCGGGTACTGCTGGGTGGAGAACGCCACCGGCCCCGGACACTGCACGCTCCGCCCGGGGCACACGGGTAGGCACAGAGACTTTTACCGGGACCGCGACTTCGACTAGGCCACCGGCCCCCGCTCGCGCCGACGCGGGGGCCGGTCCGGGCGGCCGCCCTGCGCCCCCGTCGTGGGGCGGCCGCTCACTGCACCAGGACGACGAGAGGCACCCCGATGGCCGCGGCTAACCGGATCAGCGTGTCGACGGTGGGTGACTGCTGGCCCTGCTCGATCCGCACGACGGAGGGACGGTCGACACCGGACCGGATCGAGACCTGTTCCTGGGTGAGGTTGGCGTGCAGCCGCTCGGCACGGAGACGTTCGCCGATGGCCCGGCGCTGGGTCAGCACCCAGTCGGGCGGGGGCGAGGCAGACGGCACCCGCCCACGTTCCCCGGTTCATGATCGTCTGTCTGTGGTCGTAGTCCTACATTGTTTGATCTTCGAGGGGTGGTGGGTATCGATGCGGAGCACCCCCCTCAGTGACGCCGGCCGCGGTGACACTCTGCACGAGGTCGCCCGCTCAGATAGCGGACCCGCGTGTCGGCTGGCCGCCCCGGTCCTACAGTGGGCCGGGGCGGTCCCTCGTCCGGGGCGTCTGTTCTCGGTCGAAGGGGCCAGAGAATGGGCCAAGCGCCTTGCATTAATGTGGTGCAGCGCGACCAGGGAAAACCGCAGGTTAGTACAGAGCTGAGTGCTCAACACCTTCTAAGCGCTTGGCCGCAGGTTCGAGTCCTGCCGGGGGCGCAAGTCTCCGCCCTCCCATCGGGAGGGCATTTTTGCTGCTCAGAGCACGTTTCGCGCGACATGGCGAAGCCCCGGACACTCCCCCGATGATCAAGGGAGCGGTCCGGGGCTGCCCGGCGACCACCGGGGTTTTCGCGGGTGGCCGTGTCGCATACGTGTCGCATACGTGTCGAAGTACTCGGCGAAAAGCATCGGCCTCCGCGAGCCGACGCGAGAGCTCCCCGGCAGCCTCCAGGCGCCTCTTCAGGCCAGCCAGCCCTCCCTCGACGCATCGGACATAGGGTCCGGCAACACTGGCCCACTGCTCCCCGTCCACTCGGCCCCCTGGGCGGGTGGAATTCCTCCGTCGAAGCCTGTCGACGCAGACACGGTGGCGCGGGGTCAGCAGGCGTCGTATTTCCAGGTGCCGTTCTCGACCGTCCACGGCTGCGCCTGTTGGTCGAACTTCGGCAGGCCCTTCACCTTGTACGAGACGCGGCCCATGTCCCCTGAGACCGTGGCGTGCACGTCCGTCGCCGGGTGGTCGGGCCCGTAGTCCTTCGCTGCCTGCTCCACGGTGGCCGTGTACGCGGCCGGGTCCGCCTTGGCGCGGCAGCGCTTCGACAGGAAGGCGTAGGCCCCCTCCCCGACCCCTCCGAAGTAGAGGTTCACGTAGGTGTCCGCGACGCGCTCCAGTTCGACGGCATCAGGCGGGGTCGGGGTGGGGGTCGGCGACTTGGCGGCCGAGGTGGGGCGGCTGCTCGGGGGGTCGGCCTTGTCGTCGCCGGACGAGGTGCAGGCGGCGACGGTGGCGACGAGCAGAGCGGTGGTGAGTGTGATGGCAGCGCCGGTACGCATGTTTCCCCCATGGATTCGTGTGCTGAGGGGGCATGGTGCCACGCCGGTCGGGGCCGGGCGCCGCCCGGGGGAACGCGGCGGGCCGTGGGGCAGTCGGCCCATCCGCGGCACACGTTCGCGCAAGCTGTTCTGACCGCGGCTCACGCGGTGCTCGAGGAGCACGGTGAGGCCGGCTGTCTGGCCAAGTGGGCGGTGCGTCCCTGCCCTGTCGCCCTGCTCCGGGATCTCCGCAGACTGCACCTGCGCGACGACGTCTGCGCCCTGCCCCACGGCCTCCCGTCCCCCTAGAGGGCGCCGGGGCCCGGGAGGGCCGATACAGTGCACGCCGTGGACATACCTGGTTGGTTCGTCTGGATCGCTGTCGGTCCGGCGGCCCTCTTGCAGGCCCTCGGCCTCGTTCCCGTCGTCCGCCGGCTCCGCGCGTCCGACTCCGCGGCGCGCTTCGGTGCACGGCTCGACCTGCTGGACGTCGTCGCCTCCCTGATGCTCTTCGGCGGCCTGCTGCTCAGCCTCGTCGTGAGGGGTTCCTGGTTCTGGCTCACCCTCGCCGGCTTCGCGCTCATGAGCGTCGTCTACGCCACGAAGGGCGTCCGCTGGCTCCGCGCTCGCCGCTCCGCGGTTCATCCCGCGTAGTCCGCCAGCGTTCTCGTGCCGTCCTGTACGGCGACTTGGACGGCGGTTTCGTCCTCTTCGGTCCCGGTGGTCCTCGGCTCTGCGCCCGACGGCGCTCGTAGTGCTACCGCCACCGCCGCCGGGTGGGTGTTCTCGACGAGGAGGTCGGTCAAGGACATCCGGGGGTGGGGCGGGAGTGCGGTGGGCCAGGTGAGGACGGCCGGGGGGTGGTCGGGTGGGGAGACCTGTAGTTCGCGCAGCGGGACCGTGAGTCCTGTGCCGAGGGCCTTCAGGACCGCCTCCTTACGGGTCCAGGTGCGCAGGAAGGCGGACTGCCGTTCGCCGGGCGGACGGGCGTGCAGCGCGGCGAGCTCGGGGGCGGACAGCGCCACGCCGGCCGCGGAGTCGACGTCGACGACCGCGTCGGGCCCGCTCTCCTCGACGTCCAGGCCCACCTCGCCGCCCCGGCACACGGCGACACCGATCAGGGTGCCGCTGTGCGTCACCGAGAAGTCCAGGTCCGCAGGCTCCCCCGCGGGGACGTCCGGCGCTGTCCGCAGGCGGGGCTTGCCGTGGGGGCCTGCGCAGCGTGGGCACACGCGGCGCAGGGGGACGTCAGCCGGGGGCAGGTCGAGCAGTCGGCCCAGGACCAGACGGCCCAGCGCGCAGCCGACCAGGAAGCGCCCCCTGCCCGCGGGGTCCGGGGTGGACTCCCAGCGGGCGCGTTCGACGGGGTCGAGGAGGGTCAGGAGGGCCGGGCGGGCGTCGTCCAGGCGGGCCCACCACACCTGCACCGGGTGTCCCGTCACTGCGCCTCGTCATGGTTCGACGGCCGGTCCGCGCCTACACTCCTGGTCACAGCACACACCTGCTCACACCACGCCCCTGTTCGCACCACACACGTGCTCACACCACACCACACAGGAAGCAGCCGCATGCGACTGCACACACAGGAGTGGGGGACGGGCGAGCGTGTCGCCGTCCTCGTCCACGGCATCATGTCCGACCACCGCACCTGGCACGAGCTGGTTCCGGTCCTGACGGGGCGGGGCTACCGCGTACTCGCCGTGGATCTGCGCGGGCACGGCGCCAGCCCGCGGGGACCGTACGAGCCCCGGCACTTCGCCGAGGATCTCGTCGAGACGCTCCCGCCCGCCCCGGAAGTGGCGTTGGGCCACTCGCTCGGCGCGCTGGCGCTGGCCCTCGCGGTGCCGGAGCTGGGGCCGGCCCGCGCCGTCTACTCCGAACCGGCGTGGCAGCTGGCCGGGGCCAACGGCTCCCTGGACCCGGCCCTGTTCACCCTGTTCAAGCGGTCGTCCCGCGCCCTGGCCGCCCTCTCCCGCTCATCCCGGCCAGCACGCAGCACCGGTGCGGACGCCGGGCGGCTCGACGCGCGGGCGGTGGCCGAGCAGGAGGCCCTGGAGCGGTGGGACGAGAACACGGCGCTCGCGCTCTCCTCCCACCGGCACGTCGACCACACGCCGGAGAAGGCCGTGGTGCCGTCGCTCGTCCAGACCTCGGACCCGAGCATGCTCGTCAGCGCCGGTATGCGGGCGGAGTTGGCGCGCCGCGGTTTCGAGGTGCGTACGGTGCCCGACGCCCCGCACGCGATCCACCGGGACCGGTTCGGCGCATTCGTCGAGTCGCTGTCCGGGTGGCTGTGAAACCCGCGGTGAGGCGGGCCGGTAAGCCGGGCCGGTAAGTCGGGTCAGTGCACGGCGCGCAGCATGCGCGTCACGTTGATCCGCGTCGGCGAGAGGCCGAGTTCGACGCTCTGCATCATCCGCTCGCCGTTCAGCCGGCCGTAAGCGAGAAGGTCGACGTTGGCCAGGCTGAATTCGGGCCAGGTGTGAATGCTGAGGTGCGAAGCGGAAAGCAGCAGGATCGCGGTGACGGCGCCGTTCGGGAAAACGTGCGAGGCCTCACCGAGTACCGTGGCGTTTCCCTTTTCAGCGGCCGTGCGCAGGACCTTGAGGAGACGCTCCTCGTCGGTCAGGATGCTGTGGTCGCTCACCCATACGTCGACTGCGTAAGAGCACAGATCGTCGACGTTTATACCCTCGGTGCCGAGGTTGGCGGAGTTGGTCATGGGGAAACCGGGGGGTGAGGAACCGCTGCCCCCGTCTCCTTTCACATAGATCTGCGCTGGTCCGCGCGGCCAAAGGGGAAGGTTGCGAGGCCGGTCAGCGGCGCTCGGTGGTGCCCAGCGTAGCATCCGGGGTACTCAGGGGCTCGCGCGTGCACCCCGTCAAGGGGGGAAGGGGGGTCCGCTGATATTCGGCCGAAAACCCACCCGCCCCTTTCGGACAAACGCCCGGAAACGAACGGCCGGAGGGGCAGCCGGAAGATCACCCGGGAGCGCATCAGGGAGGACATCCCGAAGACCTTCCAGGACGGCACCCCGCGGAAAAAAGGGTGGGAAAAGCGCGGACCGTCCGGCGGTTCGGCGAGGAGCACCTCGGGGCGCCCGGGTTGCACGGCGACCCCGGTCGGTGCGTTTCGCCCGGCCGCCGGCAAACACCCCGTGGAACACACTCCGGACACACCGTCCCGGAATATCGTAAAGCTCCTCGCTAAAGCACCGAGAAACTCGCCGCAGAACAGCAAGACGAACAGGCAGCCGAAGGGGCAGCCGAACAGGTAGCCGAAGGGGCAGCCGAACAGGTAGCAGAACGGGCAGGAGAACCCTCCGCCGCATATCCGAATGCGCCGCGAGCGATTTCCCTTTCCCGCGACTCCCTTTCCGTATTTCCCCGCTCCCGGAGCGGGTCCTGATGGCTGCTCACCAGCCCGTATACTCGATAGTCCCGGAATCCTTCAATCAGTTTGCCTGGAGCAGCATTGTGACGAACGCGCGTCGGCACCCTCGGAGCACCACCGCGGATTCCGTGCTCACGGAAGTCGCGGAAGCCGTCCGTCTCCAGGAGGGCCCGCCGGGAGTACGGTCCGTCCTTCGTGCCCTGCGTCGGCTGGAGCCGGCGTCCACCAAGGACCTCAGCCGCGCGACCGGACTGCCCGTCCCGATCGTGGCCGCGCTGGGCAACGAACTGCGCCGCCGGGGGTTCGTCACCGCGCAGCGTCCGTCCCGGCTGACCGAGGACGGTCGCGACCTGGTCGCCGAGCTCGGCATGGACCTCTCGCTCGACGCCACCTGCCGCACGTGCGACGGGCGCGAGCTCGTGATCCCGGACGTGCTGGACGAGGCGGTGCGCCGGCTGCGGGCGCTGATGGAGTCGGGTCCCGCCGTCGACATGGCGATCGACCAGTCGCACTGCACGGCCGAGACCAAGGTGCGCCGGGTGCTCGCGCTGCTCAGGGCGGGCGCGCTGCCGGGCGGTTCGCTGCTGCTGATCGGCGACGACGACCTGGTGTCCCTCGCCGTCGCCGTGGTGGGTGATGTGCTCGGCGGTCCGATCGTCGAGCGGGTGACCGTCGTGGACATCTCCCCGGAGATCCTCGACTACATCCAGAAGGTGTCGGCCGGTCTCGGCACCCGTGTGGAGACCGTGCGCCACGACCTGCGGCTGCCGCTGCCCGAGGCACTCCACCAGCAGCACGACGTGGCGATGACCGACCCGCCGTACACCCCCGAAGGCGCCCGCCTGTTCCTGTCGCGGGCCGTGGAGGGGCTGCGGCCCGGTCCCGCGCACAGCATCTTCTTCTCCTTCGGCGGCAAGAGCCCCGACGAGATGCTGGAGGTGCAGCGGGAGATCATCGGGCTCGGCCTGATCACCAACGGGTACATCCGCAACTTCAACGAGTACGAGGGCAGCGGCATCCTCGGGGGTGTCGGCTTCTTCCAGCACCTGCTCACCACCACCTCGACGGCCCCCTCCCAGGACGGCGAGTTCAGCGGCCCGCTCTACACCGGGGACAAGCGGACCCGGCAGCGCGAGTACACGTGCGTGGCGTGCGACGCGCGGCTGCGCGTCGGGCCCGGCGCGCGCTGGGCCTCGGTCGGCGCCCTGCGCGAGGAAGGCTGCCCGAACTGCGGCAAGGGCCCCTTCCGTCCGGGCCGCCTGGTCCCGGCGGAGGATCCGGCCCCCTCGGCCGAGCAGCCGGCCACCCCGGTCACGGCCGCTGGCGGCCCCGCCGATGCCGGCCCCCCTGTCACTCCCACCACGCCCGCCACCCCCGACGCTCCCGTCTCCGCGTCTCCCGGGGCCTCCGCCCCCGCGCCTTCCGTCGGGCGGGCCCACGGCTGGCGGGCGCCGAGCGAGGCCGAGCGGGCCGCGCTCGCCGAGCGGGCACGGCCGTACGTCACCCGTGGGGCCGACGAGCGCGACCTCCCGGCCATCGGGCGGTTCGAGGCCGAGATCGCCCGGGTCTCCTTCGGGGAGGACGCCATCGACGACCCGCAGCGGTGGGCGTCCCGGCTCGGGCGCGCCATGGAGAAGTCGAAGGAGGGCATGATCGTCGCCGACGCTCCGGGCGGGGAGCCCGTGGGCTGGTGCTGGGTGAGCATCAACCAGAACGCGATGACCGGCGACCGTTACGCCAACTTCCGTTCCCTCGCGGTGTCCCCGGTGGACAACCGCGGTGACGTCGCCGAACTCCTCCTCACCGCGGGCCTGGAGTTCTGCCTGGCCAACGGCATCACCGAGGTCGTCGGCCGGGTCCACGTGGGCAACGTCCCGATGCGCACGGTGTACCGGAAGTTCGGGTTCGACCCCACGAGCCTGTCGATGAAGCTGTTCCTGCCCCAGGGGACCGACGGCCGATGAGCGTGGCGGACGGTTTCGATCCCGACGGCGTGAAGTGCGTCGTCTGGGACCTCGACGGCACCCTGTGGGACGAGATCGCCGTCGAGTCGCCCACCGACGACCTGCCGGCGCCCCGCCCCGCGACGCTCGCCGCGATCGACGACCTGGCGGCCCGCGGTGTGCTCAGCAGCATCGCGAGCCGCAGCGCTCCCTCGGTGCTCGACCGGCTGGACGCCGTACCGGGGCTGCGGGCGCGTTTCCTCGCGCCGCAGGTGTCCTGGCAGGACAAGAGCGAGTCGCTGCGCAGGATCGCCGAAGAACTCGGCATCGCGGTGGAGGCCCTCGTCCTGGTCGACGACTCCCCCTACGAGCGCGCCGAGGTCGAGGCGCTCCTGCCCGGGGTGCGCACCCTGGACCCCGCGGACGTGCCCGCGCTGCTGGCCGCGTTCGAGGGGCGGGAGATCACCCCCGAGTCCCGCGCCCGCGTGGGCCGTTACCGCACGGAGGAGACCCGCAGGGCCGAGGGCGCGCGGTTCCGGGGCTCGCGTGAGGAGTTCCTGCGCTGGTGCGACATGCGGCTGACCGTCGGCGCGGCCACCGCCGACGAGCTCCCGCGCGCCCTGGAACTCGCCGCCCGCACCCACCGCCTGAACTCCTCCGGGCTCACCCCGGACCGGCTGCGCGAGCTGGCCGCGGCGGACGGACACGAGCTGTACACCGCCCGCATGACGGACCGTTTCGGCGACTACGGCATCATCGGCGCCGCCCTCGTCGACCGCGGCCCGGACACCCCCGGCGTGCGCGACGGCGCCGGGACGGCTTCCGCCACCTGGGCCGTCCCGCTGCTCGCGCTCTCCTGCCGGGTCGCGGGGCGGGGCGCGGCGGCCGCCTTCCTGTTCCGGCTGATGGAACGGGCCCGCGAGGCCGGCGCCGAGGAGTTCCGGGTGACGCTGCGCCCGACGGACGCCAACCTGGAGATGCGCATCCTGCTCCGCCAGGCCGGCCTGCGCCGCACGGACGCCGCCGTGCCCGGCCCGGCCGACGCGTCCGGTGCCCCCGTCGCTCGGACGGCCCCCGCCGAGGCGGCGGTCCTGGGCCGGACACTCGGGGGCGATGTGCCCGGGCCGCCCGCCTGGCTGCACGTATCCGACCGAGAGGACACCGAAGCGTGACGGACACCCGAGAGCGGGCCGCGGTGGAACGGGAGATCCGTTCGATGATCGCCGAGGCCGCCCGTCTGGACGACACCGTGGTCGCCGGACTGCCCGCCGACACCGACCTGTTCGGACCGGAGATCGGACTGACCTCGCTGGCCGGGGTGACCCTGCTGGGCGGGATCGACCGGCGCTACGGCGTCGACGTGGCCGCGCTGGACCTCAGCCTGGACAGTCTCCAGTCCATCGCCACCCTGACGGACTTCGTGGCGGCGCACCTCCAGTAGCACTAGCCACCCGGCTGTACGTCCGTCCTGTTCAAAAAGGGTGATCCGGCCGGACGCACCGTGACCCGCCCGGGGTGGCCGCGTTGAACGGGGAGTGCGGTGGCGACCCCTGCCGCCGTGCGAACCGATTCCCTAAGGAGAACGTGATGTCTCGCATCGCGAAGGTGGCCGCTGTTGCCCTCGGCACCAGCGCCGTGGTGGTCAGCGGAGCCGGCCTGGCCATGGCGGACGCGGGTGCGCAGGGCGCGGCCGTGGGTTCGCCGGGTGTCCTGTCGGGCAACGTCGTCCAGGTTCCGGTCAACATCCCGGTCAACGTCTGCGGCAACACCATCAGCGTCATCGGCCTGCTGAACCCGGCCTTCGGCAACACCTGCGCCAACGTCAGCGACCACCACAAGGGTGGCGACAAGCACGGCGAGCACGGCGGCGGCTACGGCGGCTGACCCCCGCCCGTACGTCCCGTACGTACACCCCGGTCGTACCCCGTGTACGGACCACCAGGAGAGCCCCGGCACCTCGAGCGCCGGGGCTCTCCCCGTCCGTCACCGGTTCACGCGTACCGGTAGATCCGGGAGACGTCCTCGAGCTGGGCCGGGGTCACGTCCCACGGGGGGAGTTTCTCCTGCCGGGCGACGACCCGGCGGTACTGGCGGTCGCGCGGGCCCGGCGCCGCGGCGGGCAGGTAGCGGTGCTCGCGGTGGCGGGTCTGCCAGCGCGTCCACAGCAGGTCGATGAAGGCGTGGTGCAGCCAGAACACCGGGTCGTTGACGGAGGCGCCGCCGAGCATGACCCCGCCCACCCACCGGTGCACCCGGTTGTGGTTGCGCCAGGCGGCGCTGCCCGAGCCGGTCCCCCAGCCCTCCAGCTTGTTGCGGAAGCCCCGGGTGGCCGTCGAGTCCCAGGGCGCAGTGTCGTAGACCGGGTCCTGGAGCGCCCCTTCCACGTCGCTCCCGGTGGGCAGGGCGATCGGGGCGGCGGCACGGCCGAGGTCGCGGGTGAGGAACTTCCCGTCGGTGACGTTCTCCCGGATGGTCCACTGGCCGGTGGAGTAGGCGAACGGCCCCGTGGTCACCTGGTGGTCGGAGCGCCGTCCGTTTCCGCCGAGGAGGTCCTTGGTCCAGGGCGCCGCGGTCGTGGAGCGGTCGCGCGTCCAGTCCCAGTAGGGCACGGTCACCGAGGGGTCCACCCGGCGCAGCGCCCTTTCCAGGTCGAGCAGGAACCGGCGGTGCCAGGGCAGGAAGGAGGGCGCCATGTGGGCGGACCGCAGGCCTCCGTCGCCGTCGGAGACGTAGTGGTCGATGTGCATGCGGACGAACTCGTCGTACTCCCCCCTGCGTTTGATCTCCAGCAGCGCCTTCACGAAGCGCCGCCGCTCGGCGGCGGTGAGTGTGCTGACGTCCTTACGGGTGTAGGCCATGGTGTCCCCCCATGTGCGTGTGCTGGTGCGGTTGGTCCGCCTCGCGCAGCCGTTCCCCGGGGCCGAGTTCGTCCACGGCGGCACGGGCCGCCTCCAGGGGGGTGGCGTACGAGCGGTAGTGGTCGACCATGCTGAGCCAGGTGCCGTCGGCGCGGCGCATGAGGTGCAGCGGCCGGCCGTCCACCGTGATGTCCCAGCGGGCGCCCGCCGCCGTCTGTCCCGTCGGGGCGAGGACCCCGTGGATGTGCCGTCCGCGGTAGGTCTCGTCGAAGGAGGAGTCCGCGGGGCCGCCGTCCGCCGGTCGGGTGGGCCGGGAGGCGGTGACGACGGGGACGGTCGCGAGGGCCGCGGTGGCGCCGAGCAGCCCGCGCAGCAGGTCCCGTCGCCGGGTGGCGCGCGCCGCGGCTCGTCTGCCGGCTCCCACCGGTACCGCGGTCACCGGTCCTGCGTCGATGTCGACGGCCATGGTGTGCTCCTCGTCCGGTCTGCGTGGCGGGTGTCCGTGGTGGTAACCGTCCGACGGCCCTCCGGGTCACCGCCCGGGGGCCGGACGGTCGGCGCGGGAAGCGGATCCGGGCATGGCGACGGGCCCGGACGACGCCGTCCGGGCCCGTGGTCGTGGCGGTGGGGCCGCCGGTCGGCCGGTTAGAGACCCTGGCCCAGGCCGAGGTCCGCGCCGGGCACCGCCTGGAGCACCGGGGTGAGCACGCCCGCCGCGGGCAGCTGGAGGTCCGGCAGGCCGAAGCGGTCGGGGTTGGGCGCCGTCAGCGGGGCGTCCAGGGTGAGCCCCGGGCCGAGGGTGCGCACGTCGGAGGCGGGGGCGTCCAGTCCGAGGTGGTTGAAGTCGTTGCCGAGGATCTCCGGCAGGGGTGCGCGCAGCCCCACGCCGGGCAGCCCGGCGGCGACGGGCAGCTGCGGGACGACGCGTTCGGGGAGCAGCCGGCCCTCGACGAAACGCGGTCCCTCGGGCGCGCCCGGCGTCGGCAGGGGGAGCTCGGCGCCGAGCCTGGGCAGTTCCACGTTGAGGGACTTCTCGACTCCGTCCAGCGGGACGGGGACGGGCACCGTGCCGATCGCGGCGGCGGGGGTCACGGAGGCGGCGGCAGCGGCGGCGGCCGCGACACAGGTGACGACGGCGGCGAGGGTTCCTCGGGTGGTCGGCTTCATCTCGGGTACGGGACCTTTCGCAGGGATTCGGGGGCGTTGCGTCCGTACCGGGTAACGAGCCGGAAAACGGCATCAGTTCACAATTCCCCCGGGTGCCGCAATAGTGCTACGGCCGCCGGTACGACGGTCGGAAGGTCAGCTCGTCCAGAAGTCCCACCACCGGGTCAGGATCAGCATGCCGATCACCCCGATGTGCAGCAGCGGCGGCACCCAGGTGAACTCGGTGAGGAAAGTCCGTGCCCAGGCAGGCGCGGGCAGGAACGCGTGGCGTACGGCGAACGAGACGACGTACCAGAACATGAGGATCGTGGCGACCCAGGCCAGACAGCACCACAGGCACAGCGCGTTGATCCGGTACAGGGACTGGAACTGGAGCCAGGACACGAACACGACGCCGAAGAGGCAGCCCGCGGCGAAGGTCAGCCAGTACCAGCGGGGGAAGACGGCGCCGGCCAGCAGGCTCATGCCGACGCAGACGACGATCCCGTAGGCCACCAGGCCCAGCATCGGGTTGGGGAACCCGAACACCGAGGCCTGGTGGCTCGTCATGACGCTGCCGCAGGAGACGACGGGGTTCAGGCTGCACCCGGGCGTGAAGCCGGGATCCTCCAGCAACTTGAACTTGTCGAGGGTGATGACCCAGGCGGCCAGCAGCCCGGCCGCACCGGTCAGGACGAGCAGCAGGGCGTACCCGCGGCCGCCGCCCGCCGGCGCCGGGTACGGCTCGCGCATCAGCCGCGCAGTCGGCGCGCGGGCAGGACGATGTGGGCCGCGGCCGTCAGGGTCTCGGGGGCACCCGCGAACGCGGCCAGCGCCTCGGGCGGGACGGGCCGGCCGGGCGTGGCCTCGGGCCAGGCGCGGGTGGTGAAGACGAGGTAGGCGTAGCCGCGCTGCTCGGCGGCAGTCAGCCACTCCGCGGGCGGCAGGCACTGGGCGTTCAGGCCCGGCATGTTGAGGACGGCGGCACCGGCCTCGACGAGCAGGCCGAACGGCAGGCTGGGCCGCTCGGTGCCGTCGACGACTTCGCCGCCGACGGACATGCCGTTGTCGGTGAGCAGGCGCGCGACGGCGGCTGCCGTCCCCTCCGGTCCTTCCTGGGTGTCGCCGAGGGAGTAGGCCAGCAGGTAGGGCATGTCACTGCCGTCGGGGGCCTCGCCGCTCCACGGCATCACGACGAGGGTGCCCAGGTCGGTCACGCGGAAGGGGCGGGTTGCGCTGGGGGTTGAGGTCACCGCGCGACCCTACCGGCGCGGCCGGGCGCCTTCCGGTGTGTTCTCACCCGACCGGATGACGTGGGCGGGTTGCTCCACACGAACGAGGGACGCGCCGCTCGACCCGCCTCGAACAGCGACGGGGCCGGTCCCGTCGGTGACGGACCGGCCCCGCGCGAGGCGCGTCTCAGCCGCGGAGCGGCAGCCCGCCGAGGAGGGAGCCGGGGGCATTCAGGGCGGCGGCCGCGCCGTTGACGGTGTTGAGGACGGAGTCCTTGTTCTCGGTGTCGAGGGCGTCCGACTGGTGCTGGAGCGGCATCGCGTCCCGCAGGTTGATCGGACCCTTGGCGAGGGTGTCCACGGCGCCGTTGAGGCTGGTGGGCGTGAGGTCGGCGGGGGTCGCGAACGCGGGTGCGGCGGCACCGGCGAGGACCAGGGATCCGGCAACGACAGCGGCAGCCTTCAGGGACTTCATCGGGTTCCTTTCTTCGGCGACCCGCCGACCCGGCCCGGTACGGCGGCTCGGCCGTCCGCGTGTCGGGTCGTGCGGCGGCTCGGCGCGGCACGGGTCGCCAGGGACGTTCTGGGCGCCGTGCCTAACGAGCCCCGCCGGATGCGGAAACCGTGTGCGCAGAAATTTCCGCACCCCGGCGCAGCGGCCGGGGTGCGGGGACACGGGGCGGGGCTCAGGCGGCGGGCGCGGCCGGTGCTGCGGGGGCTGCCGGTGCTGCGGGGGCTGCCGGTGCCTCGGGGACCGCAGGGGCCGCGGGGGCGGCCGGGGCCGCGGGGAGGAGCGACGCCTCGGCCGGAAGCGCGGGCGGCGCCACCGCCGGGGCCTGGACCGGCAGTTCGGGAAGGGTCAGGCCGGCTCCGGCCGGCGTGGCGGTGAGCAGGTCGACGAGGCCGGACACCACGCCGGACACGGCCGGGAGGACCTGGCCGACGTCGGGGGAGGTGGCGGCGGCGAGCAGGGCGGTGACCGCCTTGTCGAGCGCGGCGACGGCGTCGGACACCGGGTCGGCGGCCGCCTTCGCCCGGCCGGCGGCTGCGGTGCTCTTGCCCGCCGCACCGCTCTTGCCGCCCGAGGAGGACGAGGACAGCGAGGCCGCGGGCTCGGCGGCGGCCTGCACCGCGGGGTCGGCGGGCGCCTGCGCCGCCGGGTGGGCCGGGGCGGCGGGCTGGGCGGGCGTCTGGGCCGCGGGGTCGGCGGGTGGGGCCGGGTCCGTCGCCGGGGCCGTCGCCGTGATCTTGGCGACGGCCGCCGCCACGGCCGCGCCGAGCCGGGCGGCCTGGTCGGTGGTGAGCCGGCCGTCGTCGGCCTTGAGGACGGTGTCGAGCAGGCCGGTGACCGGGGCGAGGACCGTGCCGAAGCCACCGAGCCGGGCGGCCTGGGCGAGCAGCGCGTCCGCGTCGGCGACGGGCGAGTCCGACACCGCGGCGGTGCGCTCATGGGCAGCGGCCCCGTCGGCCGCCATGGCGGCCGGGACGGCGATGCCGAGGACGAGGGTGGCGCAGAGTGCGGCTGGAAGCGGTACGCCGTGCGGGCAGACCACGCATGGGAGTTCCTCTCGGTCGCGTCGGGTCTCCCGCCCACCGTGCGAACGGGTGTAGCCCTCCGCAACCGTTCGACCGCTCGAGGTAATCACCGCAGGCCGGTCCCGCCTGCATCACCCCTGGTGGGGCGGCATGGCAAGACCCCGCGCGGGGTGCGGCCGCCTTGCCCCGTTCGAGGCGATCACCCCGACGGGCGCCCGCACGAAGGCGAACGGCCGCCCTCCCGACTGGAGGGCGGCCGTTCGGCTCATGACGTGTCGTGACCCCTGGGGGAGGTGACGTCAGTCGTTGACGCAGGTGTTGCCGAACGCCGGGTTCAGCAGGCCGACCACGTTGATCGTGTTGCCGCAGACGTTGACCGGGATGTGCACGGGAACCTGGACGACGTTGCCGGACAGCACGCCCGGGGAGTGCTCGGCGACGCCGTTCGCGCCACTGTCGGCGGCGGCGAGGCCGGAGGCGCCGACGACGGCCGCGGCGGCAACGGAGGTCAGGGCCAGGCCCTTCGCGATACGCGACATGGAGAGGTGCTCCTTGGGGTGATGAAAAAACACCCGGGCGGGGATGCCCGGCGCTGAATCAACGCGCGGGGCTCGCGGGGGTTGTGCCGCCGAACGAGTGATGTCACCGGAGCCCGGCTTCACCATTCCGACACACTTGTCCGGTTTCGACGGATTAGTCCGGTCAGCGATTAGAGTTGCGCCCCATCCGACGCACGCCTATAGCAAGCAAATCGCACGAAAGGGCCCCGCCGGTCATGCGCAATTCCCTTGGTCCGCTGCTACGCCGCGCGACCGTCGGCGTCCTCGCCCTCGCGTCGCTCTGGGCGCCCGCCGGAGCCCTCGCGGCCGGCGCGCCGCCCGCCGCCGAGGCTCCGCGCCTCGCCTTCACCCAGCGCTTCCACGCGACACAGCACGGCGGGATCGTCCGCGCCGCCAACGCGGCCATCAGCTGCCGCACCACGACGACGCCCACCGGGAAGGCGGCGCCGACCTGCGCTTCCGTGCGCCAGGGCACGGCCGGCGTCAACCAGGCCTTCAACATGTTCTACGTCGACGTCGACACCGACCCGAACACCTACAACTCCTCCCGCGCGGAGGTCCGTCTGCCCCGGGGCGCGCGGGTGTCGTACGCGCGGCTGTACTGGGGCGGCAATCTCCTGGTCGGCGAGCAGAAGCCGCCGAAGGACAACGGGCGCGTGCTGATCGCCGAACCCGGTGGCGCGTACAAGGCGGTCCTCGCGGACACGGTCGTCGGCCACCGCGTGGAGCGGGGCGCCGACGCCTTCCAGGCCTCCGCGGACGTCACCGGACTGGTCCGCCGCAGCGGCGGAGGGCTGTACACGGTCGCGCAGGTCAATGTGGCCATGGGCAGGTCCGCGGCCGGCGCGTGGGGCGGCTGGACCCTGGTCGTGGCCTACGAGAACCCGGCCGAGCCGCTGCGGCACCTTTCCCTGTGGGACGGCTTCGACACCGTCGGCGCCGCCGGCAAGGAGCTCCGGCTGCGCGGACTGCGCATCCCCCAGGGGGCGGGCGGCCGGGCCGGGCTCGTCGCCTACGAGGGCGACCGCGGCCGAACGGGTGATTCGCTCATGTTCGCGACCGGTGGCCGCACGGCCGCCCCGCTCACGAACCCGGTCAATCCATCTGACGATGTGTTGAACTCCACGATCAGCGAGCCGGGGGAGGCTCCGGCGGCGCGTGTACCGGCGTACGCCAACACTCTCGGCTACGACTCCGACGTGTTCGATCTGCGGTCCGGATTGCGGCGCGGCGGTGACCAGCTGGCCGTTCGGCTCGTTTCCCACCGGGACGCGGCGTGGGCCGGGGCGCTCTTCGTCGCCGTCGACACACGGAAGAAGCAGTAAGCGCGTTCCCGCCTGTCCCGAGCGCCACCGTGAGCGAGGAAACCGCGCAATGCACCAGCCAGAACCCGACGGCCGACTCCGGGTCCTGCACCTCACCCAGCCCGTGGACGGCGGGGTCCCCCGGGTCGTGAAGGACCTGGCACGGGCCCAGCTCGCGGCCGGTCTGCACGTCACCGTGGCCTGCCCGGCCGGCCCGCTCGCGGGGGACCTGCGAGCCCTCGGCGCGCAGGTGCGGCACTGGGCGGCCACGCGTTCGCCGGGTCCGTCGCTCGCCGGCGAGGTACGACGGCT
Source organism: Streptomyces asoensis (assembly GCF_016860545.1). Lineage (NCBI taxonomy): Bacteria > Bacillati > Actinomycetota > Actinomycetes > Kitasatosporales > Streptomycetaceae > Streptomyces > Streptomyces asoensis. The sequence goes on from NZ_BNEB01000003.1 coordinate 190,472, forward strand.
CGTACGCCTGCTCGACGAGGTACGCCCCGATCTGGTGCACGCGCACAGCGCCAAGGCCGGGCTGGCCGGGCGGCTCGCGGTGCGCGGCCGGATCCCCACCGTGTTCCAGCCGCACGCCTGGTCCTTCGAGGCGGTCGACGGGGTCATGGCGGCGCTGGCCCTCACCTGGGAGCGCTTCGGGGCCCGTTGGGCGGACCGGCTGGTCTGTGTGAGCGAGGCGGAACGCGCGACCGGTGTGCGCGCCGGGATCGCCGGACGGTGGAGCGTCGTCCCCAACGGCGTCGACCCCGAGCGGTTCCACCCGGCCTGCGTGGACACCGTACGGGCCGGTCTGCTGCCGGGTGCCGACCCGGCCGCCCCGCTGGTGGTGTGCGTGGGGCGGCTGTGCCGGCAGAAGGGGCAGGACGTCCTGCTGGCCGCCTGGCCGGACATCGAGCGCAGGGTGCCCGGCGCCCGGCTGGTGCTGGTCGGCGACGGCCCGGACGCGGAGCGGCTGCGCTCCCGCGCGCCGGAGTCGGTGCTGTTCACGGGCGCCGTCGACGACGCCGTGCCCTGGTACCAGGCCGCCGACCTGGTGGTGCTGCCCTCGCGCTGGGAGGGCATGGCGCTGGTCCCGCTGGAGGCGCTGGCCTGCGGGCGGCCCGTGGTGGTGACCGAGGTGGACGGTGCCCGCGAGAGCGTGCCGCCCGCTCTCGCGTCCCGCTGTCTGGTGCCCGCCGAGAACCCGGCGGCGCTCGCCGGTGCCGTCGCCGGACTGCTGCTCGACCCGCTGCTGCGCGAGTCGCTCGGCCATCAGGGGCGTCGGCACGTCCTGTCCACGCACGACGTGCGGCGCACGGCCGAGGCGGTCGCGGACGTGTACCGCGAACTGCTCACGACCACCCACGGGGCGCGTGTCGCGCCCACCGAGTGCAGGGAGTCCATCCACTCGTGACTGCGGAAAGCACCGTCCCCTCGCCCGGCTCGCAGCCCGGGTACTCCCCCGTCTCGGTCATTCCGCGGCGGGCGAGCGCAGCGGGATTCCGGTTCCCCACCCGGCGGCCCCCGGCGCGGCCCGCGTCGCCGCTGCCGCTGCTCGTCGCCGACGGCCTCGCAGCGTTCGCGGGCGCGCTGGCCCTGACCGGGGCACAGCGGCGTCCGCTGCTGGTGGCCGTCCTGGTGGCGGCGACGATACTGCTGCGCCCGCAGCGCACGCGTCCGGTCGCGGGGGTCCTGGACGAACTGCCCGCGGTCTGTGGCCGGATCGCGGTGGCCTGGCTGGCGCTGGGCGCGCTCGTCGCGGCGTGGAACCCGGCCCACGCGCTGTCGGTCCGCACCCTGCTCCTGGGGTTCGCGGCGCAGACCGCGGCCGGCTGCGCGGGCCGCGCGCTGGTGCACCTGCGGCGGCGCCGGGCCCTGCTGCGCCGCCCGCACGCCGCGCTCGTCATCGGGCCCGCCACGACCGCGCAGCGGGTGGCCGCCGCCGTGCTGCGCCACCCCCGCTCCGGCATCCAGCCGGTGGGCGTGGTGACCGAACGGCCCGACGGCCCCGAAGGGCTGCCGGTGCTGACCACCGGTCAGGAGGTCCAGCGGGCCCTCATCCAGAACGGCGTCCGGGACGTCCTGTGCGTCCACCCCGCCGTGCGCACCGTGCAGGGCCCCCTGCTGCGGGCGCTCGCCGAGTCGGGCTGCACGGTGTGGGAGGTCGACGCCGACTCCCCCTCCTACGCGAGCCGCGACCAGCTCGCCGGGTTCTCCTGCCGCCGTCTCGACCTGGGCACCCGGCGCCGGGGCAGCCTGGGCAAGCGGCTGCTGGACGTCGCGGCCTCCGGCACCCTGCTCCTGCTGCTGAGCCCGCTGCTGCTGACGTGCGCGCTGGTGCTGCGGGTGACCGACGGACCCGGGGTGGTCTTCCGCCAGGAGCGCATCGGCAAGGACGGCCGGCCCTTCACGCTGCTGAAGTTCCGCACCCACCGCCCCGTCGACGAGCACGAGGCGGCGACCCGGTGGAGCGTGGCCGGCGAACGGCAGATGAGCCGCTTCTGCCGCTTCCTGCGCCAGACCTCGCTGGACGAGCTGCTCCAGCTGTGGAACGTGCTGTGCGGCGACATGAGCCTGGTCGGCCCCCGCCCCGAACGCCCCTACTTCGTGGGCGAGTTCAGCCAGACCTATCCCGGTTACGCGGCCCGTCACCGGATGCAGACCGGCATCACCGGCCTCGCCCAGGTGCAGGGGCTGCGCGGGGACACCTCGATCGAGGACCGGGCCCGCTTCGACAACGCCTACATCGACAACTGGTCGCTGTGGCAGGACATCTGCATCCTGCTGCGCACCGCGGCCGCCGTCGTGCGACCGACCGGGAGCTGAACCGCCGATGACCCTCGCCCTGCCCCTGCCCCGCGTCCGGACGCTGTCACCCGTCCTGCCCGTGGTCGCCGTGGTCGCCCTGCTCGGCCTGCCGCTCGCTCCGGGCGGGGAGGGCGGCGCCGGACCGGCCGACGCGCTGTCCGCACTGGTCGTGCTGTTCTGCGCGGTCCGGCTGCTGCGACGGCGGCAGCGCCCGCTGTCGCGGACGGCCGCCGTGGTCCTCGGGCTGCCGGTCGTCGGGCTCGCGGTCGCCGCCGCGGGCGCCTCCTCCCCGGGGGCGGCGCTCGGCGGTCTCGGCCGCTACCTCCAGGTCTTCGTGCTGGTCCCGGCGTCCGTCGTCCTGCTGGTCCGTGACCGGGCCGACTTCCGGGTGCTGGCCTGGTCGTTCGTCGGGCTCGCCGGATGGCAGGGCGCGGTGGGCGTGCACCAGTTCGTCACCGGGACCGGCGCCTCCTACCAGGGCGCGGACATCCGGGCGGTCGGCACGTTCGGACCGCAGGACGTGATGGGCATGGCGACCGTGGTGGCGTTCGGCCTGGTCTGCGCCGTCGGGCTGGCGCTGGGCCGCACGCCCGTACGGCAGCGGGTGATCGCCGCCTGCTCGGCACTGGCCCTGCTGGTGCCGCTCGCGCTCTCCTTCAGCCGGGGCGCGTGGATCGCGACCGCGCTGACCTGCGTGGTCCAGCTGGTCCTCGCCGGGCCGCTGCGGGCGCTGAAGGTGGCCGCCGTGGCGGCCGCGGCCGGGGTGATCCTGGTCGGCGGGTTCGGGGTCGGCTCGGCGATGCTCCAGGAGCGTGTCAACAGCATCACCCAGGTCAAGGACGCCCCCGACCAGTCGGTCACCGACCGGTACACGCTGTGGGCGTCCGCGGTGGGCATCTGGCGCGACGAACCGCTGACCGGCGTCGGCCTGAAGGGTTTCCCCGAGCACCGCGACGCGCACGCCTCCCTCGCCCTGTCCTCGGGCAGCGACACCGCCGGCGCGGGATCCGGGTTCGTCAAGCAGCCGCTGCTCTCCCCGCACAACATGTACCTGCTGATCCTCAGCGAGCAGGGCCTGATCGGTCTGCTCGCCCTCGCGGGCGGCTGGCTTGCGCTGCTGGCCCGCGGGCTGCGCGGCTGGTTCCGGGTCCGGCACGCCGGGCCGGGCCTCGACTGCGCGCTGGTCGCCTGCGGCCTGCTGGTGTGGCAGCTCGTGGACTTCGCGTACGCCGACATCGGCGGCCCCTCGACCGTGCTGACCGCCGTCGTCTTCGGCGTCGTGGCCTGGTGGGCGCTGGTGGGCGCCGGTGGCCGCGAGGAGGCGCTCGCCCGATGACGGTGACGCCTCCTCGGACGCCCCGCACGGACGGTCCCGTTCCCGTACCGCCGGCGCGGTCCGTCGCACGCCCCGGGGAGACGGCCGAGGAAGCCGCCGAAGCGGCGGACGCCACGGCGACCCCCTCCACGGCGACCCCCTCCACGGCGTCGACGGCCATCGGGGCCGAGACGGCGGTCGGGACCGGGGCGGGAACGCGGACGAAGGCCGGGGCGGACCGCGGCGGACTCCCGTCGCCCGGAGCGGACGGCGGCGGACTCCCGGCCGCCGGGGCCGACGACGGTGAACTGCCGCCCCCCTCGCGGGGGTTCCTCGCCAAGGCCACCCTCGTCACCGCCGTCCTCTCCGTCGCCGGGTCGCTGCTGGGGCTGGTGCGCGACCAGGCGCTGGCCCGGCTGTTCGGCGCGGGCAGCGACACGGACGCCTTCCTGGTGGCGTGGACCGTGCCCGAGTTCGCGGCCACCCTGCTCATCGAGGACGGCCTGGCGTTCGCCCTGATCCCGGCGTTCAGCATGGCGCTGGCCCGGCGCGCCCGGGGCGTCCCCGGCGACCCGGTGCGCGCGCTGGTCGCCGGCACGCTGCCCCGGCTGTCGCTGGCCTTCGTCGCCGTCGGCGCACTGTTCATCGGTCTGGCACCGCAGCTGGTCGACGTCCTCGCGCCCGGCCTGCCCGACCCCGCCCTCGCCGTCGACTGCACCCGGCTGACCGCCACCTGCGTGGTGAGCTTCGGGCTCGCCGGGTACTGCAGCGCGGCGCTGCGCGCGCACCGGCGGTACGCGGCTCCGGCCGCGATCTACGTGGCCTACAACACCGGCATCATCACCGGGATGTTCGTGCTCGGCGGGCACTGGGGCGTGCGGTCGGCGGCGGCCGGGGTCGCGGTCGGCGGGCTGCTCATGGTCGTCGTCCAGCTGCCCTCCCTCCTGCGGGAGTTGAGGAAGCGCACGGTGAACGAAGTGGTCGCCGGACAGGAGGAGGCCCGGCCGCTCGACACCCTGCTGCTGGCGACCGTCCTGCTGTTCGCGCTGTGCCGGCAGTCCCAGGTCCTCATCGAGCGCTTCCTCGCCTCGCAGCTGCCGGCCGGCGCGATCTCGCACCTCAACTACGCGCAGAAGGTCGCGCAGATGCCCATGATCCTGTCGGTGATGGTCTGCACGGTCACCTTCCCGGTGGTCGCGCGGGCGCTCGCCGAGGGGGACACCGAACGGGCCCGTTCCCGGGTGGAGCGCGATCTGGCGCTGGCCGCGTGCGTCGTGCTGCTGGGCACGGCCGCCGTGGTGGCGTGCGCCCCGCAGATCGTCGAAGTGCTGTTCCAGCGAGGCGCGTTCACCGCGAGGGACACGGCGGCGACGGCGGGCGTGATGCGTGTGTACGCGCTCGGGCTGCTCGGCCAGACCCTGGTGGGCGTACTGGTGCGCTCGTACTTCTCGGCGGGCCGCGGCTCCTGGTACCCGGTCGGCGCGATGGCCGCCGGGATCGTCGTGACCTCCTGGATCGGCGCGCTGAGCGTCGGTGCGTGGGGGGTGTACGGGATCGCCGCCGCCAACGCGACCGGCATCACCGTCACCGCCCTCGTCCTGCTGGCGGGGATGGGACCGCGCAGCGTGCCGGTGGGCATCCGGGACGTGCTGCTCGAACTGAGCCGGCCGGTGCGGGCGGCCCTGGTGGCCACCCTGGCCGGGTCCTTCGCCGCCGGACGATTCGCCGACCCGGCGGCCGCGCTGGCCGCCGGCGGTCTCACCGTGACCGTCACCTTCCTGCTGCTGGGCCGCGCCCTGGGCTCCCAGGGCGTCGTCTCCGCACTCCGTTCCGTCCGTTCCGTGACCCGGAGGCTCTCCCATGGCCGCTCCTGACAACAGCAGACGCACTCCCGTCCCGTGGGTGGCGATGTACCACTCCGTGGGGGACTGCGCCGACGACCCCTACCGCATCACGGTCACCCCCGAGCGGCTGGAGAAGCAGCTCATGTGGCTGCGCAGGCAGGGTCTGCGCGGTGTCTCCATGGCCGAACTGCTCGCCGCCCGCGCCCGCGGCGAAGGGCGCAACCTCGTCGGCCTCACCTTCGACGACGGGTACACCGACTTCCTCGGCGAGGCGCTGCCGGTGCTGCGCCGCCACCGCTGCAACGCCACGCTCTTCGTGCTGCCCGGCAGGCTCGGCGGCGACAACGCCTGGGACCCGCTCGGCCCGCGCAAGCCGCTGCTGACCGCCGACGGCATCTGCCGCGCCGCCTACGAGGGCGTCGAGATCGGTTCGCACGGTCTCACCCACGTCGATCTGACCCGGGCCGACGACCTCACCCTGAAGAAGGAGACCGTCGAGAGCCGGGCGGTCCTCACCGAGCTGCTCGGCACCGCGGTCGACGGCTTCTGCTACCCGTACGGGACGATCGACCGGCGCGCCATGGACGCCGTGCGCGAAGCCGGTTACGCCTACGCGTGCGCGATCGACCCCGGTGCGCTGAACGGTCTGCACGCCCTGCCCCGGGTGCACGTCGGGCAGAACGACAACGTCGTGCGCATGCACCTGAAGTACCGGTTGCACCGGTTGCGCCGGCGTCCCGTCGAGGGGCTGCGGTGAAGGCGCTGCACATCATCACCGGGCTCGGGGTCGGCGGCGCCGAACAGCAGCTGCGTCTGCTGCTGCGGCATCTGCCGGTCGAGTGCGAGGTGGTGACGCTCACCAACCCGGGGGCGGTGGCCGACGGGCTGGCCGAGGACGGGGTCCGCGTCGTCCACCTGGGCATGGCGGGCAACCGCGACCTGGCCGCGCTGCCGCGGCTGGTGCGGATCATCCGCGCCGGCGGCTACGACCTCGTCCACACCCATCTCTACCGGGCCTGCGTCTACGGCCGGCTGGCCGCTCGGCTGGCCGGGGTCCGGGCGGTCGTCGCCACCGAGCACTCGCTTGGCGACTCGCAGCTGGAAGGGCGGCGGCTGACCTCCGGGGTGCGGGCGCTGTACCTGGCCAGCGAACGGCTCGGCCGCACGACGGTCGCCGTCTCCCCCACGGTCGCCGACCGGCTGCGCGGCTGGGGCGTCCCGGCACCGCGGATCGAGGTCGTCCCCAACGGCATCGACCTGACCCGCTTCCGTTTCGACCCGCAGGCCCGCCACCGCACCCGCCGGCGCCTCGGCCTGCCCGACGACGCCCGGGTCGTCGGCGGTGTCGGACGCCTCACCGCGGGCAAGCGCTTCGACGTCCTCGTGCACGCCCTCGCCCGCCTGCCCCGCGACCACTGGCTGGTGCTGGTCGGCGGCGGCCCCGAGGAGAACGTGCTGCGCCGCACCGCCCACGAGGCGGGGGTCGCCGACCGTGTCCTGTTCACCGGCGAACGGCCCTGCGTTCCCGACGGCACCCCCGGCCCCGACCTGCCCTCCCTGGTCTGCGCCATGGACGTGTTCGTCTCCCCCTCCCCGGAGGAGACCTTCGGCCTGGCGATCGTCGAGGCGCTGGCCTGCGGCCTGCCCGTGCTCTACGCGTCCTGCCCGGCGATCGAGCAGCTGCCCGCCGACGTCCCGAACGCCCGCCGGGTGACCGGCGGCACCGAGGACCTCGTCCGCGCGCTGACCGAGACGCGCGCGCAGGCCCCCGGCCCGCGCACCGCCGCCGAGGCCGCCCTCCACTACGACATCGGCCGCAGCGCCGCCCAGCTCATGGACGTGTACGCGGCCACGGTCTCCGGACACCGCGGACCGTCCCCGCTCTTCCCCGCCACCCCGACACCCCAGGGAGTCAGTTCCCCATGACCGAGAACCCCCGCCGTCCTGCCGCCGCACGCCGCGCACGGACGCTGCCGCCCTGGTCCCTGCTCGCGGCCGGTGTCGTCGCCGGCGGGCTGCTCGGCGGCGCGTACGGCGCCCTCAAGCCGCCCGTCTACACGGCCACCGCCTATGTCGTCGCCGTCCCCACCGAGAAGTCCGACCCGGCGTCCGCCCTGGGCTTCGCGCAGGCCTACGGCCGGGTCGCCACACAGCTGGCGGTGCTCGGGGACGCGCAGGTGTGGGCCGGGGTGCCGGTGAAGACGCTCCAGTCCAGCGTGCAGACGGCGACCTCGCCGGACGCCCCGATGGTGTCGATCACGGCGACCTCCCCGCGCGCGGACCTGGCCGCCGACATGGCCAACGCGGTCTCCCGGTCGCTGACCCAGCACGCCAAGAGCTCCCGGACCGCCACCAACGTGGAGCTCCAGCAGTTCGCCCGCGCGGTCCGGCCGACGGGCCCCTCCTCGATGTCGCCTGCGGTCTCGGGTCTGGTGGGGGCGAGCGCGGGCGGGCTGCTCGGCGGACTGGTGCTGCTGGTCCGCCCCCGGCGGGACGCGCAGGAGGAGGCCGCGCGCCCGGCCGCCGTTCCCGGCCCGGCCCTCGCCGCCGAATCACACGGGGCGCTGTGAAGCCGGCGTTCACGACCGAACTCGTCACCGACGAGCAGGTCTTCGCCGCGCTCGCCCCCGCCTGGGGCCGGCTCTACCAGCGGTGCGCGACGGCCACCCCGTTCCAGAGCCACGCCTGGCTCCACTCGTGGTGGCTGTCGTACGGCAGACGCGGCAGGCTGCGCGTGCTGCTGGTCCGCGACGGCGGCGAACTGATCGCCGCCGCCCCGCTGATGGCCGTGCGCCGGCCGCTGCCGGCGCTCGTGCCGCTCGGCGGGGCCATCTCCGACTACGGGGACGTCCTCGTCGACGACGGACAAGGCGAGCGGGCCGTCGCCGCGCTCACCGAGGCGCTCGCCGCGGCCGCCCGCACAGCGGTGATCGACTTCCGTGAGGTGCGTCCGGGCGGCGCGGTGGAACGGGTCTACGAGCGCTGGCACGGGCCCCGGCGGCGGGTGAGCGACTCGGTGTGCCTGGAGCTGCCCGCCGTCCCCATGGAGGAGCTGCTGGCGCGGCTCCCGTCGGCGAAGGCCCAGCGGGTCCGCGCCAAGCTGCGCAAGCTGACCGCGCTCGGGGTGCAGCGCCAGGTGGTGTGCCCCGACGAGGTGGACGCGGCGCTGCGACGGCTGCTGGACCTGCACCGGTTGCAGTGGCAGGGACGCAAGGTGACGGGCGAGCACCTGCGGGAGCGGTTCTGCGAGCACCTGGTGCGCTCGGTCGGCCCGATGGTCCGCTCGGGGGACGCCGTGGTCACCGAGTTCCGGCTGGACGACGACGTGGTCGCCGTCGATCTGACGCTGCTGTCGCGGCGGCTGGCCGGGGGCTACCTGTACGGCGCCCATCCCCGGCTGCGCGAGCGCAAGGCGGACGTGGCGGTGATGCTGCTCGACGCCTGCGCCGAGCACTCCCGGGACGAGGGGCGGGCCGCGCTGAGCCTGCTGCGCGGCAACGAGCCCTACAAGCTCCACTGGCGGCCCGAGCCGGTCGTCAACCAGCGGCTGCTGCTGGCCCGTCGGCGCACCGCCCCCCTGATGTCGGCGGTCGTGTGCGACGTGGCCGCGCGGCGGCGGGGCAAGGAGCTGCTGCTCCGGCTGGAGCGGCGGAGGGAGCGTGACGGTGGCGGCGGGTCCTGACGCGGGCCCGCCGCCGGCGCACCTCGGCTCAGTCGTCGTCCGACCACCAGTCCAGCCGGAAGCACAGCTTGCCGCCGATCCAGTACTCGACCCAGTCGCCGAGCTCCATCGGGGTGCAGTTCGCCGGGGGTTGCGGCACGGTGGTCGGCGTGGAGGGCTCCGCGGAGGGTTCGGCCGAGGGCTCCGGACTCGCCGACGGGGTGTCCGTCCCGTCGCCGCGGCCGGACAGGAGCGAGCGGTAGACGGCGGACGACTTCGGGTTCTCGGTGCACTGCCACACACCGTGCGGGCAGTAGTCGGTCACCGTGTTGTACAGCGGCCGGTGCTCGTCCATCCAGGCGAGCATGCGGCGCATGTATTCGGGGTTGTCACCGTTGCGGAAGAGGCCCCATTCCGGGTACGAAATCGGCTTGCCGTGGGTTTTGGCGAAGTCCACGTGCGCCTGGAGACCGTAGGGTTCCTTCACCTGGTCGTCGAAGGACAGGCCGGTCGGCTGGTCGTAGGAGTCCATTCCGATGATGTCGACCGTGTCGTCCCCCGGATAACACAGGGTCCACGGAACGGCGTCCTTGCCGCGGGTCGGTGTGAAATCGAAGCGGAATTTCTGACCCGGCACCGCACGCATGGTGGAGACGATCCTGTTCCAGTACTTCTTCCAGGCCTCCGGGTCCGGCCCGCACCGATGGGTGTACGTGATGCCGTTCATCTCCCAGCCGAGCACGATCACCGTGTCCGGCACCTTCAGGGCGACCAGCCGCTCGGCGAGGGCCTTGAAGTGGTGATCGAAGTCGCCGGCCGCGCCCTGTGCCAGCAGGGTGCGCACGTCGTCGTCCGACACCCCCTGCTCGTTGCGTTCCATCATGGGCACGTTGAGGACGAACATCCGGTCGTCCTTCTCCCGCCGCCAGTCGGCCCACACGTCGAGGAAGCCGGGCGGGCCCTCGATGTTGCTCCACCGGTCGCCCGGCAGGTAGGTGTGGCCGACCCGCAGCTCCGCGCCGTGCAGCCACGCGCTGAGCTCGGCGATCCGGGCCACGCCCCGGGCCCCGTAGTCGAGGTAGGCGCCGAAGGCGGGTGTCTCCTTGGCGGGCAGGGTGGACGCGCTCTGCGTCGGGGCGACCGGTGCGGCGGGCTTCGCGGGCGCCTGGGGGCTCGCCGGTGCCGCCGGTGTCACCGATGCCACGGGGCTCGCCTGTGGTGCCGGGGTCACACTCGGTGCGGGTGCGGCGGGCGTGGCCGGGACGGCGGGCGTGGCGGGGACGGCGGGTGCGGGGCGGACCGCGGCGGCCGACGGGGAGGTCGGGGTGGGAGCGGGAGGATCACCGACCCGACCCACCCTCGCACCGGCGGCGAATCCAGGTCCGGACGCGAGGACGGCCGACGCCGCGACCGCCGCCGCGACGACGGCCAGCCGCCGCGACCGCATGCGTCGCTGCTGTGGGGCCATGCCTGCTCCTTTCTCCACTCTCACGTGACGCGCGAGGACAGCGCATTACTGACACTCAGTCATATGAAAGTCACACGAAAAGGCAACACGCCACTGCCGTTACGGCTTTCGAGTGCCTTGATCGCCCGTATCGGTGAACCGAAGCTAAGGACCCGGAATCACATGCCCGAGTCGCTCCTCGACACCCGTGTCCCCGCCGTCCTGTTGCGGATCGACCGGAATCCCTTTCACCACGGAACCCTGGGTGCCGTGCGCTCGCTCGGCCGAGCGGGAATCGACGTGCACGTGGTCGCCGACACCACGGGAAGTCCCGTCGGCGGCTCCCGTTTCGTACGCCAGTTGCATCCCCCGCCGCCGCCCGGCGCCGCCCTCACCGACATCGCCGCCACCCTGCTGCGGGTGGCCGCCCGCGTCGAACGGCCCGCCGTGCTGATCCCGATGGACGACGCCGGCGCCGTCGCCGTGGGCCGGCTGCGCGAGGAACTGGCGCCCGCCTACCTGCTCCCGCAGCAGCCCGGCACGGTCCCCGAACGGGTCGCCGACAAAGCGGAGCTGGCCGGGCTGTGCGCGGCGGCGGACGTCCCGCATCCGCTGACCCTGATCCCGGACAGCGCGACGCAGGCCGCGACCGCCGCCTGGCGGCTCGGTCTGCCCGTCGTCGCGAAGTGGAGCCGCCCCTGGCTGCTGCCCTCGGGTTCCGGGCTGCGCAGCACGGCCGTGGTGCGCTCCACGCAGGAGGCGCGCGACCTGTACCTGCGCACCGACGAAGCCGGCAGCCGTCTGCTGCTCCAGGCCTTCCTGCCCGCGGGCCAGGACCGCGACTGGTTCTTCCACGGGTACGCCGACCGCTCCGGCACGCTCGGCGGCGGCGGCACCGGCCGCAAGCTGTGCGCCTGGCCGCGCGGCGCGGGACTCACCGCGGTGGGCGAGTGGACCGAGAACGCGCGGGTGCGGACGCTGGCCGAGCGGCTCACCGGCGAACTCGGCTACCGGGGCATCCTCGACCTCGACTTCCGCCGCTGCGGGGCCACCGGCGACTACCACCTGCTCGACTTCAACCCCCGCCCCGGCGCCCAGTTCCGGCTCTTCGCCGACGCCGCCGGACACGACGTCGTCCGCGCCCAGCACCTGGACCTGACACACCGTCCGCTGCCGGCCGGGGTGCCGTGTCCCGGGCGGGCGTTCGTGGTCGAGAACTACGCGCCGCTGGCCGCGCTGCGTCCGGCGCCCCGCGGCCGCGAGCTGGCCTGGCACGCGGGCGACGACACCGCGCCGGGCCGGGCCATGTGGGGTCTGTGGGGCGCCCATGTGGCCCGCCGGCTGCTCGGCAGGCTCCGCCGGTCCGACGCCTCGGGCCCGGCGGGCGCACGCCCGCGTGTGGTCCGCCAGGCGCCGGCGCCCCCGCTGTCCCTGACCGGCCTGACCGAACCGTCCGCAGGCGCGGCGGTCCCGGGTGAACCGACCGACGACGAGAAAGCGAGCAGCTGCTGATGTACGACCTGCTGGTGGTGGGGGCGGGCCCGTACGGCCTGTCCGTCGCGGCCCACGCCGCGGCAGCCGGGCTCACCCTGCGTGTCTTCGGGCGGCCGATGGCGTCCTGGCGCGACAACATGCCCGGCGGGATGTTCCTGAAGTCGGAGCCGTGGGCCTCCAATCTGTCCGACCCCGAAGGGCGGCTGCGGCTCGACGCGTACTGCGCGACCCGGGGCGTGACGGCCCGGCACGGCGAACCGATCCCGGTGGAGATGTTCGCCGACTACGGCCTGTGGTTCGCCCGCCATGCCGTCCCGGCGGTCGACGAGCGCACGGTGACCCGGATCGCCGCCCGGCCGGGCGGCTTCGAGGCGGTCACGGCGGACGGCGAGACCGTGCGGGCCAGGACCGTCGCCCTCGCCGTGGGCGTCATGCCGTTCGTCGAGATCCCGGCCCCCTTGCGCGGGCTCTCCCCCGCCCTGGTCTCGCACAGCAGCCACCACGGCGACCTCGACCGGTTCCGCGGCCGGGACGTCACGGTGATCGGCGGCGGCCAGGCGGCCCTGGAGACCGCCGCCCTCCTCGCCGAACAGGGCTCCCGGGTGAGGGTGCTGGCCCGCGCCGAACGGTTGCACTGGAACGACGTGCCGCCGGCCTGGGAGCGGCCCTGGTGGCAGTCGGCCCGCACCCCGCACAGCGGGCTCGGCTGCGGCTGGCGCAACTGGTTCTACGCCGAACGCCCCGGCCTGTACCGCCTGCTCCCGGAACCGACCCGGGCCCGCATCGCGGGGACGGCGCTCGGACCGGCCGGCGCATGGTGGGTGCGCGACCGGGTGGAGGGCTCCGTCGAGGTACGCCTCGACCACGAGGTGACGGCGGCGCGCGCGGTCTCCGGCGGAGTGCGGCTGGAGATGGCCGGAGCGGAGTCGTTCGAGACCGAGCACGTGATCGCTGCCACCGGCTTCAGGGCCACCCGTGACCGGCTCACCCTGCTCTCCGGCGAGCTGCGCGGGTCGCTGGCCACGGTGCCCGACGGCTCCCCCGCGGTGGGGCGGGACTTCGAGTCGTCCCGTCCCGGCCTGTTCCTGGCCGGTCTGGTGACGGCGGCCGGCTTCGGCCCGGCGATGCGCTTCGTGTACGGCGCGGCCTTCACGGCGGGGACCCTCGTGCGGGGCGTCCGGCGCCGGCTGCACACGGGCGTGCCGGTCGGCGCGATCCCGGCGCCGGCACCGGACAGGCTCGGGGCGGCGCAGACCGTGCGGCACTGAACCACGCGGGACGGGGGTGCCGGACGTCAGGTCGTCCGGCCCCCGGCGCCTTCACCGTCGGGACGCGGCCCGGCCTCGCCGGTACAGGAGGACACCGCCGCCGATGAGTGCCGCGCTGATGCCGGAGGCTGCCAGCAGAGCCGTGCTCTCACTGCCGGTGTGCGGCAGTTCGGGCCGAGTGGGCCCACCGTTGTCCCGCGGGGGCACGCTGTGATCGCCGTGCGGGGGCCGGGTACCTCCGCCGCCGCCACCGCCGTGCGGCGGCGGAGTCGTGCGGCCACCACCGGGCGGGGTGCTGTGATGGCCGTGGGGCGGCGGAGTGCTGTGACCACCACCGTGCGGAGGCGCGGACGTCTGCCCGCCGGGCGGCGTGCTGTGACCGCCGTGCGGGGGCGGAGTCGAGTGCTGCCCACCCGGCGGGGTGCTGTGACCGCCGTGCGGGGGCGGGCTCGTGTGCCCGCCGGGCGGCGTGCTGTGACCGCCGTGCGGGGGCGGAGTCGAGTGCTGCCCACCCGGCGGGGTGCTGTGACCGCCGTGCGGGGGCGGGCTCGTGTGACCGCCGGGCGGAGTGCTGTGACCACCACCGTGCGGAGGCGGGGACGTGTGACCACCGGGCGGAGTGCTGTGACCGCCGTGCGGAGGCGGACTCGTGTGACCGCCGGGCGGAGTGCCGCCGCCACCGCCGCAGGTGTCGCCGTAGCCTCCGCAGTCGTCACCCGGACCTTGCCCTGGGTGCTCGGAGTCCCCGTGGCCGGAGTCCCCGTCGTTCGCCGGATCCCCGTACCCGGAGCCGCCGTTGCCGAAGTCGCCCAGGTCGAAGTCACCGTCGTAGGCGTCGTCGTGCGGGGACCGGTGGGAGCGGTGGGTGGATGGGGCCGAGGGGGTGGCACAGGAGGCGCCGGACGCCGGGGCGAGCGCGGCGACGGCGTCGGCCGAGGCGCCGCAGGTCTGCGGGTCGGCGAGGGCGTGCCCGCCCGCGTACAGGGACAGGATGCCCGTCGCGGCGGCGGCCGCGACCATTGCCCTGCTCAGGCTCTGTCGCAATCTCGTTGTCCTCCTGCCGGGAGAAGTGGAAAAGAGCCGGCCCTGGACCACGGGGACGTCGTCCAGGGCCGGCTCGGTCCGGCCGTACGGCCGGGGTGTCGCGTCGTCAGTCGTTGACGCAGACGTTGCCGCCGGTCGGGTTCAGCGCGGCGATGACGTTGATCGAGTTGCCGCACAGGTTGACCGGGATGTGGATCGGAATCTGGACGACGTTGCCCGACAGGACACCAGGCGAGCCGATGGCTGCGCCGTTGGCTCCGGCGTCGGCGAAGGCGGGGGCGGCCCCGCCGAGGGCCAGAATCAGACCCGCGACAACAGCAGCGCTCTTCTTCATGAGTTTCCCTTCTCTGCGGTCATGCCCGGATGACGGTCGAAACCGAGCGAGCTCAACTGGAACGGCTCGCACCATGACCCGCAGGCTGCAAACGAGAGATAGACAGCCGAAGAAACCGATGAACGCGAGTCGCCCGGGAATTCACTCGAACGCCCTCGGGAAATTCACACGCAAGGCCCACCGGGGAAGAAACGCTTCACCTCGGCGGCGGGGAAAATGACGGAAAGTCAGCGCAAAAAAAGCGGCCGGACGGCCCGCCGGAAAGGGACGGGCCGTCCGGCGGGCGCTGCGCCGGGGGGGACGTCAGTGGTTGGCCACACCGTTGCCCGAGAGCGCGGAGATGTCGTCCAGGATGTGCGACAGCGGCTCGTCGCCCTTGGCCTGGGTGCTGTTCTCGGCGCACTGCTGGTTCTGCGGGGCCGACAGGATCGGGATGTCCTGCACGCCGACGTTGGCGATGACGGCGAGGACGGACTGCACGTCGGCCTTGACCGGCAGGCCCACGCAGAGCTTGTTGGCGGTGCCCTGGACCAGGCTGGCCTGTGGGCTCATGTCGCCCTTGGTCACCGAGTTGCCGAACGCCTCGCGCGCGCCGTTGCCGCTGGCGGAGGTGGTACCGGCGTCGTCCCCGATGGCAAGCGCCTGGGGGGCGACCGCCGCGGACATACCGACGACGGAAGCGGCGACCGCCGCCGCGGCCATTGCCTTCTTGAGCATTTCGCTATTCCTTTCCCTGTCCTGACTCCTGGCCAGGACCATGTGCCTGCCACCGAACCAACCGGATGCGCCGCATTTGGTTGCGGTCCGTCACCCGATCGGTTTTTCCGGCCCGGCGGCCGCACGTCACACCAATAGGCCATCGGAGTGAACGGGAGCAACCAAACAGGTCAGGTGAAGTTAATCCGAACGCTCCGGTGGACGGGGCTTCTTCACGAAGGGATTGACAAGTGATCAAGAAGGTTCTTGCCACCGCCGCGGTCGCCGCTTCCGTCGTCGGCGTCTCCGCCGCGGCGGCCGCTCCGGCCCTCGCCATCGGGAACGACAGCGGCACCACCTCCGCCAGCGGCAACGGCGCCAGCCAGTCCTTCGGCAACTCGGCCACCTTCGGCAACATGAGCCCCCAGATGGCGCTCATCCAGGGCTCCTTCAACAAGCCCTGCATCGGTCTGCCGGCCAAGCTCAACGCCCAGTCGATCCTGGCCCTGATCAACGTCGGCGTGCAGGACATCCCGATCCTGTCGGCCCCGCAGAACCAGCAGTGTGTCGAGAACAGCACCCAGGCCAAGGGCGACGAGCCGCTGTCGCACATCCTGGACGACATCTCGGTCCTGGCGGGCAACGGCGCGGCCAACCACTGAGCCGTCGCCGCGAACGGGTTCTCTTCCTGAGCCCAGGAGTGGTTTATCCGCCCTCGCAGCGGGCCGCCGGATCATCGGCGGCCCGCTGTTTCGGCATGCCGCGCGCACCGGCGAGGAGAGCTCCCACGTGACGGCCGGCCCCGGCGACGCAGTTCGCCACCCCGACGGACCCGTCGGACCCGTCGGCCCTCGTCGGCGGCACGACACCCGTGCGGGGGAGCGCGTACGCGTGTCGCCGAGGGGCGCACGCGCGCCGTGCGCGGTGCGCTGGGCCGATCGGGGCACAGCGCGCAACCCCGGGCGGGTGCGGCGCGTTGATGATCACGCAGCTCCTCCCCCGGAGTCCGCCTTTTCGAAGGGAACGAACATGAAGAAGCTGTGGGCGACCGCGGCCCTCGCCGCCTCCGTCGCCGGTCTCGCGGCGATGAGCGCCCCGCAGGCCCTCGCCATCGGTGACGACAGCGGCACCACGTCCGCCAGCGGCAACGGTGCCTCGTCGGAGTTCGGCAACTCGGCGACCTTCGGCGACATGAGCCCGCAGCTCTCGCTCGTCCAGGGCTCGCTGAACAAGCCGTGCATCGGTCTGCCGGCGAAGATCAACGCCCAGTCGCTGATCGCGGCGCTCAACATCGGTGTGCAGGACATCCCGATCCTGTCGGCCCCGCAGAACCAGCAGTGTGTCGAGAACAGCACCCAGGCCAAGGGCGACGAGCCGCTGTCGCACATCCTGGACGACATCTCGGTCCTGGCGGGCAACGGCGCGGGCAACGGCTGAGCCGCACCCTGACGTACCGCGACGGCGGGTCACCGGTTCCCCGGTGGCCCGCCGTCCGGCGTCCGGCGTCCGTCGGACACCCTCTAGGACACGACGTCCTTGCGGGCGAAGCCCCGGAAGGCCAGGGCGAACAGGACCAGGGCGTAGGTCACCGAGACGGCGGTGCCCTGGATCATGCCGGACCACTCGGGGGTGGGCTGGACCGCGTCGGCCCAGGCGAACTGCCAGTGCGCGGGCAGGAAGTCGCGCCAGTCGCCGAGGGCGGTGACGGCGTCCAGGACGTTGCCGACGATGGTCAGGCCGACCGCGCCGCCGACCGCGCCGAGCGGGGCGTCGGTCTTCGTCGAGAGCCAGAACGCCAGCCCCGCGGTGACCAGCTGGGAGACGAAGACGTACCCGACCACGATCACGAGCCGCTGGGCGGCGGTGGCCGGGTCGAGCGAGCCGCCGGTGGGCAGCTCCAGGGGCCCCCAGCCGTAGGCCGCGGAGCCGACGGCGAGGGCGACGACCGGCAGCAGCACCATCGCGGCCAGGCTCAGCCCGAGACCGACGACCAGCTTGGACCACAGCAGGCGGGCGCGCGGCACGGGGGCGGCGAGCAGATAGCGCAGCGAGGACCAGCCGGCTTCCGAGGCGACCGTGTCCCCGCAGAACAGGGCGACCGGGATGACCAGGAGGAAGCCCGCGGACACGAAGAGGTTGACGGCGGCGAAGTTGGCGCCGGACGCCGTCGCCGTGTCCATCAAGGTCACCTGGTCGTTGCGGCCGCCGGGCTCCCCGCCGATCGCGAAGGCGATGAGCAGGACGAACGGCAGCGCGGCGAGGATGCCGCCCATGACCAGCGTGCGGCGGCGCTTGAACTGGCGGACCAGCTCGACGCGCAGCGGGAGGGTGCGGCCCGCCTGGTAACCGGGGGCGACCTCGGTGAGCGTGCTCATGCGGAACCTCCGATCAGGGTGAGGAAGGCGTCCTCCAGGCGGCGGTGCGGGCCGACGGCCTGGACGGGCACGTCGAGCCGGACGAGTTCGGCGACCAGGCGCTGGGCGCTGCCGTCGGCGTCGAGCCGGACCAGCAGGCCCTCGTCGACGGGGACGGCGGAGGCCACGCCGGGCAGGGCGGCGATCTTCTCGACGACCGGCTCCTCCACGGGAGCCGCGGTGCCCACGAGGAGGGTGTCGCCGGAGCCGACGATCTCGGCGACCGGGCCTGCCTGGACCAGCCGGCCGCGGTCCATGACCACGAGGTGCGTGCAGGACTGCTCGACCTCGGACAGCAGGTGGCTGGAGACGATGACCGTGCGGCCGTCCGCCGCGTAGCGGATCATCACCTCGCGCATCTCGCGGATCTGCGGCGGGTCGAGGCCGTTGGTCGGTTCGTCGAGGATGAGCAGGTCGGGCAGGCCGAGCATGGCCTGGGCGATGGCCAGGCGCTGGCGCATGCCCTGGGAGTAGGTGCGGACCGCGCGGGCGAGGGCGTCGCCGAGGCCGGCGATCTCCAGGGCCTCCTCGAGGTGGGCGTCCTCGGCGGGGCGGCCGGTGGCCCGCCAGTACAGCTCCAGGTTCTCCCGGCCGGACAGGTGCGGCAGGAAGCCGGCGCCCTCGACGAAGGAGCCCACCCGGGAAAGGACGGGCGCGCCGGCCCGGACGGCGTGTCCGAAGACCCGGATCTCGCCGCCGTCGGGCGTGATCAGGCCCATCAGCATGCGCAGGGTCGTCGTCTTGCCCGCGCCGTTCGGGCCGAGGAGTCCGAGGACCTGGCCCTTCTCGACGCGGAAGGAGAGGTCGCGGACGCTGTAGCGGTCGCCGTTGGCGTACTTCTTGCTCAGGTCGGTGATCTGGAGCGGGACCTCGGCGAGCGCGGGGTCGGGGGCCGGTCCGGCGGTGCGGCGGCGGGCCGTCAGCAGCAGGGCCAGGGCGATCGCCGCGCCCGTGAGGGGCAGCCACCACACCCAGGAGGGGAGGGGGGCGGCGGCGGTGGTCACGGCGGGGGCGGTCGGGACCTTCAGCGCCCCCTTCATCGAGACGGTGTACGTCGCCGGGGTCATCGGGGAGGCGTAGCCGAGGTCGGTCGAGGCGAGGACCAGGCGCAGCCGGTGGCCGTCCTGCACCTTGTGGTCGACCGCCGGGAGCGTGATCGTGACGTCCTTGCCGGCCTTGGCGCCCTCGACGCGGACGGGGGTGACGAGCTGGGAGGGAAGCACCTGGCCGCCGCTGCCGCTGACGTCGTAGACCTTGGCGAAGAGGACGGCGGTGTCGGACGTCGACCTCACGTGGACCGTGACCGTCGGGGAGCCGGTGACCCGCAGGTCGTCGGTGACCGGGGCGGAGTCGAAGGACGCGTACTGGCCGGGGAAGTCGAGGGAGACGCCGACGCCGAGCGAGGAGAGCTGGGAGAGGCCGCCCCCGCCGAGGCCGGGCAGCGCCGAGACGGCGGGCGGGCTGGCCCCGGGCGGGTTGGTGAAGGACTGCTCCTCGCGGCGGCCGGTCAGCGTGAACGCGCGCTCGCCGTTCTCCAGGCCGGGGTAGGTGTCCGCGCTCGCGCCCCGCAGCCGGGCCGCGCCGTCGGTGGAGTCGACGCCCCCGGTGCGGGTGACGCGGAAGGCGGGCCCGGTGTCGGCGGCCTTGTCGCCCTTGAGGTAGCGGTCGAACCATGACCGCACACGGCTCTGGACACGGTCGCCCTCCAGGTCGCCGCCGTCGTGGCCGCCCGCGATCCAGTCGACGTCGACGGGCGCGCCGTTGGCCCGGATCGCCTCCTCGGCCGCGTCGGACTGGGCGAGG
The DNA here is from genome assembly GCF_016860545.1 of Streptomyces asoensis. NCBI lineage: Bacteria > Bacillati > Actinomycetota > Actinomycetes > Kitasatosporales > Streptomycetaceae > Streptomyces > Streptomyces asoensis. The sequence goes on from NZ_BNEB01000003.1 coordinate 210,120, forward strand.
GTGAAGAGGGAGTCGGTCTGGCCCTGGAGGAGGAGGGTGGGGACCTTGATGCGGTCGGCGACGGCGGACGGCGAGCGTGCTTCGAGGAGCTCGCGGGCCGCGGTGTCCGGGGTGCCGGACTCGGCGACCCGCTCGTACATCGCGGCGAGCGCGGGTTCGAAGCGGGCCGCGCCGCCGCCGGTGTTGAAGAAGATGCCGGCCCACAGCTTCTTGAACACGCCGTCGGGGAACAGGGCGTCCGCGAGGTTCCAGTAGGTGATCGCGGGGGCGATGGCGTCGACGCGGTCGTCGTACCCGGCGGCGAGCAGGGAGATCGCTCCGCCGTAGGAGGCGCCGGCCACGCCGACCCGGGGGTCGCCGCTGCGGTCGAGCTGTACCTGGGGCTGCTTCGCGAGCCAGTCGATCAGCCGGGAGACGTCGGCGACCTCGCCCTTGGGGTCGTTCAGCCCGATCTTTCCGGTGGACCTGCCGAAGCCGCGGGCCGACCAGGTGAGGACCGCGTAGCCGTCCCGGGCGAGGTCCTCGGCCTGCTGCCGTACGTCGTCCTTGGTGCCGCCGAAGCCGTGCCCGAGGAGGACGGCGGGACGGCGGCCGGCCGTGCCCGAGGTGAAGTAGGAGGTGTCCAGGCGTACGCCGTCCACCGCCATGACCCGGTCGGCGCGGTGCACCGCGGGCGTGTCGTCGTCGGAGGCGACGGCCGTCCAGGTACCGGCACCGGCGAGTACGACGACGGCGGCCACGGCGGAGACGATCCGTCGTGGCCGCCGTGGTCCTCGCAGACCGGGCAGTCGAAGATCCATGCTTCAACGGTACGGGGTGGACCTGTCGGTGAGTTGTCGACCGCAGACCGAACTGTGCGCCCTACCGGAGGCGTACGGGGGCGGGCCGGCGTACAGCGGTCGCGGTACGCGTCAGGCCTGCACGTCCTCCGGGATCGACACCAGCCAGCGGGTGTCGCGGCGGGGGCGGAGGTAGAGGGCCCAGTACAGGGTGGCGGCGGCGGTGATGCCCCCGGTCCACAGGAGGTAGGCCGTCTCCTGCTGGGTGAGGATGTAGGCGAGGACGACGATGAGCAGGACCGGCAGCACCGGCCACACGGGCATCCGCCAGGCGTGGGCGTGCTGGTGGTGACCGCGCCGGGAGAGCAGGGCGGCGACCGCGACGAGCAGGTACATGCCGGTCACCGAGACGCCGGTGACGCCGTACAGGGTGTCGAGGTTCACGAAGCAGAGCAGGGCGCCCGGGATGCCGACGGCGAGCGTGGCGACCCAGGGGGAGCCGAAGCGGCCGAGCTTGGAGAAGACGTCGTTGACGGGCCGGGGCCAGGCCTTGTCACGGGCGGAGGCGAACAGGACGCGGGAGTTCTGGATGACCATCACGATGCCGGCGTTGATGATCGCGAGGGCCACGCAGAGGCTGACGAAGGTGCCGACGGCCGAGTCGGACCAGGCGGTGACCATGGAGCCGATGTCTCCGCCGGTGAGCTCGGTGAGGTCGGAGGCGCCGAAGGTGATGGCGACGACCGGGACCAGGATGATCACGGTGGAGATGGCGAGGGTGGCCAGGACCGTGCGGGCGACGTTGCGGCGCGGATTCTCCAGCTCTTCGGAGAGGTAGACGGCGGTCGAGAAGCCCTGGGTGATGAAGAGGGCGATCGCGAGGCCGGAGACGACCAGCATGGCGGTGACCGTGTCGGCGTGGCCGTCGGCGCCGGCGACCTGCATCGAGACGAGGCTGCCCGGGCCGCGGTGGCCGTGGGTGAAGCCCAGGACGGCCACGACGGCGGCCGCGATGACCTCCAGGACCAGGAAGACGCCGGTGATCCAGGCGTTGGCGCGCAGGTCGAGCAGACCGGCGAGGGTGGCGAGCAGCATGACGCCGGCGCCGGCGACCGCGGGGTCGAGGTGGACGAGCGGGGCCAGGTAGTCGGCCGTGCCCATCGCGATCACCGGCGGCACGATCATGACGACGAGCAGCGAGAGGACGAAGACCAGCCACCCGGCGAGGCGTCCGGCCAGCGTGGAGACCATGGCGTACTCGCCGCCCGCGCTGGGGATGAGGGTGCCCAGCTCCGAGTAGCAGAACGCCACGGCGATACAGAGCAGCGAGCCGATCGCGATGGTGAGGGCGGTCGCGGTGCCGAGGGAGCCGAAGAGGTCCGGGACGACGACGAAGAGGGTGGAGGCGGGGGTGACGCAGGAGAGGGTGAGGAGGGTGCCGCCGACGACTCCGATGGAGCGCTTGAGCTTTTGGGGACTGTCCGGCGCCGGCGCCTCGGGGGCGGCGGTGGCGACGGGGCGGAGCGTGTCGGTCATGCGGCGGGTCCGATCGACTCGTGCGGATGCCTCCGGCGGCTGTGGTGGTGCTGCATGGAACCCCGACGAAAACCGGTGCGTCAATAGGTGTTCACCTACGGAATCCGTAGGGCAATGGCGGTCTTTGCTGCGCTTACGGTCGTCCGCCGCTAGTGGTCACTGCGGCTCGGGGCGTGCGGGAACCGCAGGCCTGGCGCCGAAAAAACGTGAAGCCGTCCGGAGTCCGGACGGCTTCACCAGAAAAAGCGGGTCGGTCAGTGGTTGCGCGGGAAGCCCAGGTCCACCCCGCCCGGACCGTCGGCCGGGTCCGGCCAGCGGGTCGTGACGACCTTGCCGCGGGTGTAGAAGTGGGTGCCGTCGTTGCCGTAGATGTGGTGGTCGCCGAAGAGCGAGTCCTTCCAGCCGCCGAAGCTGTGGTAACCGACGGGGACCGGGATCGGGACGTTCACGCCGACCATGCCTGCCTCGACCTCCAACTGGAAGCGACGGGCCGCGCCGCCGTCCCGGGTGAAGATCGCGGTGCCGTTGCCGAACGGCGAGGCGTTGATGAGGGCGATGCCCTCGTCGTAGCTGTCCACACGCAGCACGGTCAGCACCGGGCCGAAGATCTCGTCCTGGTACGCCTTCGCGGTCGTCGGCACCTTGTCGAGCAGCGAGATGCCGATCCAGTGGCCGTCCTCGAAGCCCTCGACCGTGAAGCCGGAGCCGTCCAGGACGACCTCGCAGCCCTCGGCCGCCGCGCCCGTGACGTAGGACGCCACCTTGTCGCGGTGGACCTTCGTGATGAGCGGGCCCATCTCGGAGGTGGGGTCGTTGCCGGGACCGATCTTGATCTTCTCGGCGCGCTCGCGGATCTTCTGCACCAGCTCGTCGCCGATCGCGCCGACCGCCACGACCGCGGAGATCGCCATGCAGCGCTCGCCCGCCGAGCCGTAGGCCGCCGAGACGGCGGCGTCCGCGGCGGCGTCCAGGTCCGCGTCCGGGAGGACCAGCATGTGGTTCTTCGCCCCGCCCAGCGCCTGTACCCGCTTGCCGTTCGCGGAGGCGGTGGTGTGGATGTAGCGGGCGATCGGGGTGGAGCCGACGAAGGACACGGCCTTGACGTCCGGGTGCTCCAGAAGGCGGTCGACCGCCACCTTGTCGCCGTGGACGACGTTGAAGACGCCGTCCGGCAGTCCGGCCTCAGCGAGCAGCTCGGCCAGCTTCAGGGACGCCGACGGGTCCTTCTCGGACGGCTTCAGCACGAAGGTGTTGCCGGTCGCGATGGCGATCGGGAACATCCACATCGGGACCATCGCCGGGAAGTTGAACGGCGTGATGCCCGCGACGACACCCAGCGGCTGACGGAGGGACGACACGTCCACCCGGCTCGCCACCTCGGTCGACAGCTCGCCCTTGAGCTGCACGGTGATCCCGCAGGCCAGGTCCACGATCTCCAGGCCGCGCGCCACCTCGCCCAGCGCGTCGCTGTGCACCTTGCCGTGCTCGGCGGTGATCAGCTCGGCGATCTCGTCGCGGTGCGCGTCGAGCAGCGCCCGGAACTTGAACAGGATGGTGGTCCGCTTGGCCAGGGACGAGGTGCCCCACGAGGCCCACGCGTCCTTGGCGGCCGCCACCGCCGCGTCGACCTCCTCGACGGAGGCGAAGGCGACCTTCGTGGTGACCGCGCCGGTCGCCGGGTCGGTGACCGGCCCGTAGTTCCCCGACGCGCCTTCGACGGTCTTGCCGCCGATCCAGTGGTTGACGATCTTCGTCATGACCGAGTACTCCTTCACAGATGGCGGCGTCGGGTGGAGACGTGCCGTTCGTACAGCTCACGTGCCTTCACCGCGGACGGTCGCGTCGCGGTCTCGGCCACAGGTACATCCCACCAGGCCTGCGCCGGCGGCGGCCCCGACACAGTGTCGGCCGTTTCCGTCTCGACGTAGACACATGTGGGAGTGTCGGCGCGGCGCGCCTCGGCGAGGGCCTCGCGCAGTTCGCGGACGGTCCTCGCGCGCAGCACGCGCATGCCGAGGCTGGCCACGTTGGCGGCCAGGTCGACGGGGAGCGGGGCCCCGGTGAAGGTGCCGTCGTCCGCGGTGTAGCGGTACGCGGTGCCGAACCGCTCGCCGCCCACCGACTCCGACAGACCGCCGATCGAGGCGTAGCCGTGGTTCTGCACGAGCAGGATCTTGATCGCGATCCCCTCCTGCACGGCCGTCACGATCTCCGTCGGCATCATCAGGTACGTGCCGTCGCCGACGAGGGCCCAGACGTTGCGTTCGGGCGAGGCCAGCTTCACGCCGATCGCGGCCGGGATCTCGTATCCCATGCAGGAGTAGCCGTACTCCAGGTGGTACTGGTCCCGGGACCGCGCCCGCCAGAGCTTGTGCAGGTCGCCGGGGAGGGAACCGGCCGCGTTGATGATCACGTCCGACTCGTCGGCGAGGGCGTCGAGGGCGCCGAGCACCTGCGGCTGGGTCGGGCGGGTGTCCGGCTCCTCGGCCTCGTAGCAGGCGTCGACGCGCTGCTCCCAGCGCTCCTTGTCCTCCGCGTACTCGCTGACGTAGGCGTCGGCGACCCGGTGGCCGTGGGTGCGCAGGGCCGCGGTCAGCTCCATCAGGGCGCTGCGGGCGTCCGCGACGAGCGGCAGCCCGGCGAGCTTGTGGCCGTCGTAGGAGGCGATGTTCAGGTTCAGGAAACGGACGCCGTCGGCCGCGAACAGCGTGTGGGAGGCGGTGGTGAAGTCCGTGTAGCGGGTGCCGACGCCGATCACCAGGTCGGCGGTGCGGGCGAGTTCGTCCGCCGTCGCCGTGCCGGTGTGGCCGACGCCGCCCACGTCCTGCGGGTGGTCGTGGCGCAGCGAGCCCTTGCCGGCCTGGGTGGAGGCGACCGGGATGCCGGTGGCGTCGGCGAACTCGGCGAGGGCCTCCTCCGCGCGGCTGTGGTGGACGCCGCCGCCGGCCACGATCAGCGGGCGCCGGGCGGCGCGGACGGCACGGACCGCCTCCGCGAGCTCGGCCGGGTCGGCGGCCGGGCGGCGCACGGTCCAGGTCCGTTCGGCGAAGAACTCGTCGGGCCAGTCGTACGCCTCGGCCTGGACGTCCTGGGGCAGCGCGAGGGTGACGGCGCCCGTCTCCACCGGGTCGGTGAGGACGCGCATCGCCTGGAGCGCCGCCGGGACGAGGGCCTCCGGGCGGGTGACCCGGTCGAAGTACCTCGACACCGGGCGCAGGGTGTCGTTGACCGACACGTCGCCCGCGTAGGGGACCTCGAGTTGCTGGAGCACCGGGTCGGCGACCCGGGTCGCGAAGGTGTCGCCGGGGAGGAGGAGCACCGGGATGTGGTTGACGGTGGCGAGCGCGGCGCCGGTGACCAGGTTGGTGGCGCCGGGGCCGATCGACGTCGTCACCGCGTGGGTGGACAGACGGTTCGACTGGCGGGCGTAGCCGACGGCCGCGTGGACCATCGACTGCTCGTTGCGGCCCTGGTGGAACGGCATCTCGTCGCCGTACTCGACCAGCGCCTGGCCGAGGCCCGCCACGTTGCCGTGGCCGAAGATGCCCCAGGTCGCGCCGATCAGCCGCTGCCGTACGCCGTCGCGCTCGGTGTACTGGGCGGCGAGGAAGCGGACGAGTGCCTGGGCGACCGTCAGCCTCGTCGTCGAGGTCTGCGCCGTCATCGGTAACCCCCTGTGCTCTCTACGTGGTCCGGGTGGAAGCAGATCCGCCATTCCCGGGTCTCGCCCGGTCCCGCCATGACGTTCAGGTAGTACATGGCGTGTCCGGGCTGGGCGACGGCCGGGCCGTGCCAGCCGTCGGGGACGAGCACGGCGTCGCCGGAGCGGACCTCCGCGAGGACGTCGGAGCCGCCCTCACGGGAAGGGGACACGCGCTGGTAGCCGAAGCCGTTCGGGCCGTCGATCTCGAAGTAGTAGATCTCCTCGAGTTCGGCCTCCTCGCCCGGCCGGTGCTCGTCGTGCTTGTGCGGCGGGTAGGAGGACCAGTTGCCGCCGGGGGTGATCACCTCGACGGCGATCAGCTTGTCGCAGTCGAAGGCGTCGGCGGAGGCGAAGTTGCGCACCAGACGGGCGCAGTTGCCGCTGCCGCGCTCTTCGACGGGGACCTCCGGCGCGGGGCCGTAGCGGGCGGGGAGTTGTCGCTCGCACTTCGCTCCTGCCAGGGCGAAGCGGCCTCCCGCGCCGGAGGCGATCTGGACCCGGGCGTCCCGGGGAACGTACGCGAAGTCGGTGACCGACGCGAAAACGCTCTCCCTGCCCAGGAGTTGGAACTCTTCACCGGCTGTGCGCACGGTACATCCGCCGGCCAGCGGAAGGACGATCCACTCGCTGTCGCCGGTGGTGAACCCGTGGCTGCCGCCCGGCTCCAGCTCGACGATCCGCAGGCTGGAGTACTCCCAGCCGGCCCGCTTCGGGTCGATGTCGAGCACGTAGTCGCCGCCGGCGCCCGCGCCGTGCGGGATGTACAGGTCGTGGTGCGGCTCGGTCTTCGTCATGCGTCCCTCACAGCAGTCCGACGGCGGTGTCCACGGCGGCGGCCACGTCCCCGTCCGCCGGGTAGAGCAGCGAACGGCCGACGACCAGGCCCCGGACGGTGGGCAGTTGCAGTGCCCCGCGCCACTTCTCGTAGGCCCCGTCCTGGTCGTCGCCGACCTCGCCGCCGAGCAGGACGGCCGGGAGGGTGGACGTCTGCATGACCTCGGCCATGTCGTCGGGGTTGTCGGTGACCGGGAGCTTCAGCCAGGTGTAGGCGGAGGTGCCGCCCAGTCCGGAGGCGATGGCGACGGACTTGGTGACGGCCTCGGCGGAGAGGTCGTTGCGCACTTTGCCGTCGGGGGTGCGGCGGCTGATGAACGGCTCGACGAACAGCGGGAGCCGCCGGCCCGCCATGTCGTCGACGGCACGGGCCGTGGACTCCAGGGTGGTGAGCGAGCCCGGGTCGTCGTAGTCGATGCGGACGAGCAGCTTGCCCGCGTCGAAGTTCATCCGCTCGATGTCCTCGGGACGGTGCCCGGTGAACCGGTCGTCGAGTTCGAAGACGGAACCCTGGAGGCCGCCGCGGTTCAGCGAGCCCATGACGACCTTGCCGTCGAGCGCGCCGAGCAGGAGCAGGTCGTCGAGGATGTCGGCGGTCGCGAGGACGCCGTCGACGCCGGGCCGGGACAGGGCCAGGCACAGGCGCTCCAGCAGGCCGGCCCGGTTGGCCATGGCCAGCCTGTCGTTCCCGACGCCGAGCGCGCCGCGGGCGGGGTGGTCGGCGGCGACGATCATCAGCCGCCCGGAGTCCCCGATCAGCGGCCGGCGCGGGCGGCGGGCGGCCGCCTCGGCGATCGCTTCGGGGCGGTGGGTGCGCAGGCGGACGAGTTCGGAGATGTCGACGGTCGTCACAGGACGGCCCCCGCCTTGATCGCCGCTTCCACTTCGTCCGGGGTCGGCATCGCGGAGGAGCACTCCAGCCGGGAGGCGACGATGGCGCCGGCGGCGTTGGCGTGACGCATGATCTTCTCCAGGTCCCAGCCCGCGAGCAGGCCGTGGCAGAGGGAGCCGCCGAAGGCGTCACCGGCCCCGAGGCCGTTGAGCACGTTCACCGGCAGCGGCGGGACCTCGGCGGACTCGCCCCTGCTGTTGACGGCGAGGACGCCCTTGGGGCCCTGCTTGACGACCGCGAGTTCCACGCCCGCGTCGAGCAGCGCCTGTGCGGCGGCCCTCGGCTCGCGCACTCCGGTGGCGACCTCCACCTCGTCGAGGTTGCCCACGGCGACGGTGGTGTGCTTCAGGGCCTCGGCGTAGAACGGACGGGCGACCTTCGCCGGGTCGCCCCCGGACGGGTCGTTCCAGAACATCGGCCGCCAGTCGAGGTCGAAGACCGTGGTGCCGGCCCGGGCCCGGTGGGCGAGGGCCGCGAGGGTCGCCGTACGGCTGGGCTCCTCGCTCAGGCCGGTGCCGGTGACCCAGAAGATGCGGGTCTCGCGGACGGCGTCGAGGTCGAGTTCATGGGCGTCGATCTCCAGGTCCGGCGCCTTGGGCTGCCGGTAGAAGTACAGCGGGAAGTCGTCCGGCGGGAAGACCTCGCAGAAGGTGACGGGCGTCGGCAGCCCGGGCACGGGGGTGACCCAGCGGTCGTCCACGCCGAAGCCGCGCAGGGCCTCGTGCAGATAGGTGCCGAAGGGGTCGTCGCCGGTGCGGGAGATCACCGCGGTCTCGCGGCCCAGCCGGGCGGCGGCGACGGCGACGTTGGTCGCCGATCCCCCCAGGAACTTCCCGAAGGACGTGACCTGCGGGAGAGGCACACCCGTCTGCAACGGATAGAGGTCCACCCCTATCCGCCCCATGGTGATCAGGTCGTACGCCATCGAGTTCCCTTCGTATCGGCTCGTGCCCGGGAGGCCGCCCGTGACACGTCCCCGGCCCACGTCCCCGTATCGGCTCTCACGGCTTTCTAGCCCCGCACGGCGGGCCCTGTCAATGTTTTGTCCAGACATTCGGACCAGCCCTTGACACCCCTCCGGTGAGACCGCACGCTGACGGCCATGACGTCGTTGTCACCTCAGTCATCAGTTTCCGGTGTTTCGCGTATCCGTGTCGGATCCGCTCCCGACAGCTGGGGCGTCTGGTTCCCGGACGATCCCGCCCAGGTCCCCTGGCAGCGCTTCCTCGACGAGGTCGCGCAGTCCGGCTACGAGTGGATCGAGCTCGGCCCCTACGGGTACCTGCCGACCGATCCCGTGCTCCTCACCGAGGAGACCTCCAGGCGCGGCCTGAAGGTGTCGGCGGGCACGGTCTTCACCGGCCTGCACCACGGCGAGGCCGTCTGGGAGAAGACCTGGGCGCATGTCGCGGACAACGCGGCGCTCGCCCAGGCGATGGGCGCGAAGCACCTGGTCGTCATCCCGTCCTTCTGGCGGGACGACAAGACCGGCGAGGTACTGGAGCCGGACACCCTCACCCCCGAGCAGTGGCGCAACCTCACCTCGCTGACCGAGCGGCTCGGCAAGGAGGTGCGGGAGCGGTACGGCCTCCAGATCGTCGTCCACCCGCACGCCGACACCCATGTCGACAGCGAGGAGAACGTCGTCCGCTTCCTGGACGGCACCGACTCCGACCTGGTCTCGCTGTGCCTGGACACCGGGCACTACGCCTACTGCGGCGGCGACAGCGTCAAGCTGATCGAGACCTACGGCGAGCGGATCGGGTACCTCCACCTCAAGCAGGTCGACCCGGAGATCCTGGCGGACGTGCGGGCCAACCAGGTGCCGTTCGGGCCGGCCGTCGCGCGGGGCGTCATGTGCGAGCCGCCGTCCGGCGTGCCCGCACTCGGACCCGTCCTGGAGGCCGCGCAGAAACTGGACGTCGATCTCTTCGCGATCGTCGAGCAGGACATGTACCCGTGCGCGCCGGACGCCCCACTGCCCATCGCACAGCGGACGCGGGCGTTCCTCAGGTCGTGCGGGGCGTAGCCGCGCCCACCGGGGTACGAGGTCGCGTCCCGCGCGGGCCGCACGCGTGGGGCCGGTCGCGCCCCCGCGGCCGAGCCGCGCACCGATACGGCGCCCGCACCCCTTAACGGCATCGCCCGCGCCGTAGCACCATGAGTGCCCATGGCTGGGAGTGCCGTACACGTCCGATCCGGTGAAGGGCCCGGCGGGTCCTGGGAGTTCGCCCTCGCCGCACCTCATCCGCGGCTGCGGCCCGGGGTGCTGGGCTACCGCGGGATCCGGGTCGCCATGAACCGGCCCCGGCGGCGGCTGGAGACGCCCATCGGCGCCTCGACGCTGCTGCTGGGCTTCGAGCAGCCGGTGCGGATCTCCCGGGCGGGGCGGCCCGCGGACACCCTGGTGTCCGTGTACTGCGGGCCCACGACCACGCCCGCCGTCGGGGAGCACGGCGGGCGGTTCTCGGGCGTGGAGGTGCTGATGGCGCCCTGGGCCGGGTTCGCCCTCTTCGGGACACCCCAGCACGAGCTCGCCAACCGGACCGTGGACCCGGACGCGCTGCCGCACGGCCGGTCCGCTCCGCTGCGTGAACTCGCCGCCGCGCTCGCCGCGTCACCGGGCTGGGCGCAGCGGTTCGCGCTGCTCGACGAGGTCCTCACGCACTGGTGGGAGACCGCGCCCCCCGGATCGCAGCGCGTGGTGCGGGCCTGGTCGCTGCTGGTCCGCACCGCCGGCGCGATACCGGTGCCCCGGCTGGCGGAGGAGGTCGGCTGGAGCGTACGTCAACTGGAGAGCCGGTTCCGGGAGCAGATCGGGCTCGGCCCCAAGGCGGCGGCCCGGGTGCTGCGGTTGCAGCGGGCCCGTCGGTTTCTCGCCGAGGGGCGCAGCGTCGCGGACACCGCGGCGCTCTGCGGCTTCTACGACCAGGCCCATCTCAGCGGCGAGTTCAAGGCGATGACGGGATGCACACCGCGGGAGTTCACCCAGGCCAGGCGGCTCGCGGCGCAGGCGCACGGGGCGGCCGACCGGCTGCGCGGGGAGGCGACGAGCCTGGTGCTGCCGGCACGCCCGGACGATCGGTCCGGACCAGGTGCGCATTTTTCCAAGACCCGGCGCATTGGCTGAATACAGGCTGGAGCTCTGCCGGTCGATCCGGTGATGTCCGGCCGGTCCTGGTGCTCCGGCCGGGCCGGCAGGGCGTTCCGGGGGATGGCGGGGAGCGGGGAACGGGCCGGGGCCGTCGCAGCGGACCCGGCCCGGCCCCTGCCCGAGACGGGGCCGCGCGCCGACGCACCCCTCCCCCGGGCCCCGCGTGCGCCTGTGCGTCACTCCTGTCACAAATGCCTCCTTCACGTCACACATGTCGCGCGTACGCGGGTCTTCCGTCACAGCCGGTCGACGGCCGATCGCGCCCGGTCACCGGCTGTCGTTCAGGGGGCACAGGCTTGGTGATCGCCAGCGCAGCGCCGGGTCCCCCCGGGCGGCCCCCCGGCCGCCGACCCCCGCGCGCGCAGGGAGGTGCACGCATGACCGACCGAAGGCTCTGGTCCTACAAGGAGATCGCGGCGCACATCAAGGTGCAGCCGGACACCGTACGGTCGTACCGCAAACACGGACTGCTGCCCCCGCCCGACCACGTCGAGAGCGGGAAACCCTTCTGGTACGCCGACACCGTGCGCGCCTGGGTCGCGTCCCGGCCGGGAAACCGGGGACGCGATCGGCACTGATCCTCGCCGCAGGAAGAAGTGGCGGGAAAAAACCGGCTGTGCCCCACCGGGCGGGTGGGGCACAGTGCTGCGGGTGAACTTCTCCGACAAACCCCTGCTCCGCGGCCCGAAGACCGTCCTGAGGCCCTTCACCGGGGCCGACGCCGACACCATGTGGGAGATCATCGGCGACCCCGAGGTCGTCCGCTTCACCTTCCCGGCCAACAGCGACCTCACCCGGGAACGGGTGCGCTCCTGGTACGGCTCGCGCGCCGCGCAGCCCGACCGGCTGGACCTCGCCGTCACCGACCGCGCGACCGGCGAACTCGTGGGCGAGGTCGTACTGAACGAGTGGGATCCCGCCGCCCGCAGTTGCAGCTTCCGCACGCTGATCGGCCCCCGGGGCCGCGGGCGCGGGCTGGGCACCGAGGCGACCCGGCTGATCGTCGGCCACGGCTTCGAACGGCTGGGTCTGCACCGGGTGCAGCTGGAGCTGTACGGCGACAACGCGCGGGCCCGCCGTGTCTACGAGAAGGCCGGGTTCGTGGTCGAAGGGGTGCGGCGGGAAGCCGCGCTGCGCGACGGGGTGTGGGTGGACGAGGTGCTCATGGGGATCCTGGACCGGGAGTGGGCGGCGCTCACGCCCACGGACGGATGACCGTCACCCCCGCGCCGGGCGCCGTGCCGAGGGCGGCCAGGGCGGCCGGGGCCTCGTCCAGGGTGATCGTCGACGTGACCAGCAGGTCGGGACGCAGCATCCCGGTCCGGACCAGCTCCAGCATCTGCGGGTAGGCGTGGGCGGCCATGCCGTGGCTGCCCAGGATCTCCAGTTCCAGGGCGATGGCGCGGCCCAGCGGGACGGGTGTCGTGCCGTCCGCCGAGGGGAGCAGGCCGACCTGGACGTGACGTCCGCGGCGGCGCAGGCCGTTCACCGAGGCCGCGCAGGTGGCGGGGGAGCCGAGCGCGTCGAGGGAGAGGTGGGCGCCGCCCCCGGTCAGCTCACGGACCGCCGCCGCGGTGTCCGGCGCCTCGCGGGCGTCGACGCACGCCGCCGCACCGAAGCGGCGGGCCAGGTCCAGGGCCGCCGGTGAGACGTCCACCGCCACCACCCGGGCCCCGCTCGCCGCCGCGATCATCACCGCCGAGAGGCCCACGCCTCCGCAGCCGTGCACCGCCACCCACTCCCCCGCCGCGACCCGGCCCTGCCGCACCACCGCCCGGAACGCGGTGGCGAACCGGCAGCCGAGGGCGGCCGCGGTGGCGTACGACAGGTCGTCGGGGAGCGCGACCAGGTTGACGTCGGCGTGGTCCAGGGCCACGTACTGGGCGAAGGAGCCCCAGTGCGTGAAGCCGGGCTGGGTCTGCCGCTCGCACACCTGGTGGTCGCCCGCCGCGCAGGACGGGCAGCTGCCGCAGCCGCACACGAAGGGGACGGTGACCCGGTCGCCCGCCCGCCACCCGGTCACCCGGCTCCCGGCGCTCTCCACCACGCCGGCGAGTTCATGCCCGGGCACGTGCGGCAGGGTGATGTCCGGGTCGTGGCCCATCCAGCCGTGCCAGTCGCTGCGGCACAGGCCGGTGGCCTCGACCCGTACGACCACCTGGTGGGCGGCGGGTCGCGGATCGGGCAGCTCCCGCACCTCGGCCGGTTCCCCGTACCGCTCGAACACCACAGCCCGCATGTGCCTTCGCCCTCGCCTTCGCCCTGTGCCCCCGCGGTCCCCCGGTGACCCGCGGGCCCGTGCCCGCCCCGTGTCCGCGGTCGGACCGGGTGCACGCTAATGATGCGCGTCGGCCGTGTCCCGCTCGCGCCCGGCGGGGCCGGACGGGGCCTCCGCGTCCGGCGCGGGCCGTGCGGCCCCGCCCTCGCCCTCGCTCAGCCCGAACCTCCGGTGGAACGCGCGCAGGGGCGCCGGCGCCCACCAGGTGGCCCGGCCCGTGAGCCGCATGACGGCCGGGACCAGGAGGCTGCGGACCACCATCGCGTCCATGAGAACCGCCAGGGCGATGCCCAGACCGAGCATCTTGGTGTTGGTGACCCGCGAGGTGCCGATCGCGACCATGACCACCGCCAGGATGACCGCCGCCGCCGTGATCAGCCCGCCCGTGCGGCGCAGGCCGAGGGCGACCGCCCCCGCGTGGTCGCCCGTGCGGTCGTACTCCTCCTTGATGCGGGAGAGCAGGAACACTCCGTAGTCCATCGAGAGGCCGAAGGCCACGCAGAACATCAGGACGGGGAGGGTGGTCTCGATGGATCCGGGGCTGGTGAAGCCGAGCAGGCCGGAGAGGTGGCCGTCCTGGAAGACCCACACCACGGCGCCGAACATCGCCGTCAGGCTGAGCGCGTTGAGCAGGACCGCCTGGAGCGGTATCAGCACACTGCCGGTCAGGAGGAAGACCAGGAGCAGGGTGACGACCGCGATGAAGGCCGCCGCCCAGGGCAGCCGGGCACCGATCGCGTGCTTGGAGTCGACCAGGACGGCCGCCGTGCCCGTCACCTTCGTCCCGAACGGGGCGGCGGTGGCGCGCAGGTCGCGCACCAGGCGCTGGGCCTCCTCGTCGACGGCCTCGCCCTTGGGCAGCACCGTGAAGTACGCCGTGTCGCCCTTCACGAGCGGGCCGTCGACCCGGGCGACCTCGGGCAGCGCCGCCACGCGCTCCTTGTAGGCGGTGTACTGGGCCGGGGTCGCCCTGCCCTCGGCGAGGACCTCCAGGCCACCGCCGGGGCTGCCCGGAAAGCCGTCCCTGATGTGCTGCTGCACCACGTGGGACTCGGCCGAGGAGGGCAGCTGGCGGTCGTCGGCCGTGCCGAACTTCACGCCGAGGAAGGGCACCCCGAGCAGGACGAGGACGGCCGTGGTGGCCAGAGCGAAGAACGGGGCCCGGCGCATGACCAGGTCCGCCGTGCGGCCCCAGAGCCTGCCGTCCCCCTCGGCGCCCTCCCCGCCCCGGGCCGCGGCGGTCCGCCCCCTGCGCAGCAGCCGGCGCAGGTCCAGGGAGTTGACGCGCTCGCCCAGCAGGATCAGCGCGGCGGGGAGCAGGATCAGCGCGGCCGCGGCGGCCAGCAGGACCACGGCCATGCCGGCGTAGGCGAAGGAGCGCAGGAAGTACTGCGGGAAGAGGAGCATCGCCGCCAGGGACACGGCGACGGTGAGCGCGGAGAACAGGACCGTACGGCCGGCCGTGCGCAGGGTGGTGCCGATGGCGGCCGCGGGGTCGGCGCCGGTGGCGAGCTCCTCCCGGAAGCGGCGGACGATGAACAGGGCGTAGTCGATGGCGAGGCCGAGGCCCAGGGCCGTGGTGAGGTTCATCGCGAAGATGGAGACGTCGGTGAAGCGGGTGAGGCCGCTGAGGACCGCGTTGGTGCCGAGGATCGCGACGATGCCGATGCCGAGCGGCAGCAGCGCGGCGACGGCGCTGCCGAACACCATCACCAGCAGCACCAGTGTGATCGGCAGGGCGATCACCTCGGCGCGCGTCAGGTCCTCCTGGATGACGGTCTGCATCTCGTGGCGCACGGCGACGCCGCCGCCGATGCTCACCTCCACCGGCCCGTGCGTGCCGCGCAGGGCGGGGGCGATGCGGTCGAGCGTCTCGCCCATCGTCTTCTCGTCGCCGGTGATGCGGGCGGCTATCAGCGCCTCGTGGCCGTCCTTCGCGCGCAGCGAGGAGGACGTGCCGGACGCCTTCGCCTGCCAGTAGGAGCCGACGCCCACGACGCCCTTCTCGGCGGCCAGACGCGCGGTGAGGCGGTTCGCCTCGGCGGTCACGGCCGGGTCGTCGACCGAGGCGTCGCCCGCGTCGAGCAGGAGCAGGAGGTTGGGCTGCGAGCCGGGGAACTCCCGCTCCAGGGCCTTGGTCGCGTACGTGGACTGCGCGGCGGGGTCCTCCCAGCCGCCGCTGCCGAGCCGCTCGGCGACCCCGCTGCCGGCGAGCACCGCGAGCACGGTCAGCACCAGGGCCGCGAGCAGCGACAACCCGGGCCGGGCGGTCACGAAGCGGGTCCAGCCGCCGGGGCGGGGTGGGCTGTTGACTTCGGTCATCGTGCGGTGTCCCCTTCACCCTGCAAGCAGTCGTGAAAACCGTAAAATGGAAAACACGAGACAGCGCTCGCATTTGTGATCTCCAGAATGCGAGCGACCACTCGCGTTTGTCAATCGTGTTCGGGAAAGCTGGGGACAACCGGTGGCCGAGAGCCAGGAGAAGGAACAGCCGCGGCGCCGCCAGGCGCGCGGCGAGCGGCGCATCGCACAGCTCCTCCAAGCGGCGGCCAGCGTCTTCTGCACGACCGGCTACACCGCCGCCAGCACCAACGCCATCGCCCGCGAGGCGGGCGTCTCCCCGGGGACGCTCTACCAGTTCTTCCCGAACAAGGAAGCGATCGCGATCGAGCTGGGCGACCGGCTGATGCACGAGATGCGCGACACCTACGGCGAGGCGCTCGCGCCGGTCGACCCCGCGACCCCGCTGGAGGAGGCCGTCGGCGCGGCCGTGGACCGGTTCATCGCCTTCAACTGCGACCACCCGGTGTTCTTCGCGCTGATGCACGGGCCCGACATCCCCGGCCACATCGCCGAGGAGCACGACGCGCTGCACGCCACGCTGCTCGCCCGCATCGAGGGCCTGCTCTCCTCCCTGCTGCCGGACGCGCCCCCCGCCGACCTCTCCCGCACCGCCCACATGTGCCTGGGCCTGTACAAGGCCGGCCTGGAACTGGTCCTGGGGCACGACGGCGCCGAGCGGGACGCCTACGTGCGGGAGCTGAAGAACGTACTGATCCGCTACCTCGAACCGCTGGTGGGCGACCGGCTGGGCGCCCCGCAGGACAGCGGCGCCGGAGCCTGCGCAGCCTCGTAGCCCGGGGTGCCCGCCCCTTCGGCCGGTCCGCCGCACGTCGGCCGCCGGCCGGCCGCCGCACGCCCGGAGAACCGCCGCACGGCCGCCCGCCCGGCGGGCCGCTTCCTTGGTTTCATACCCCCTAGGGGTATAGTGTGGGTGCACGGGGGAGGCCTCTCGCGGCCCCCACCCGCCCCACCTGCCTCCACGAGGAGAACGACATGACCGCTCGAACCGACACCCCGGGCTCCGTCACCACCGTCTACAAGGTGAGCGGCATGAGCTGCG
This sequence comes from Streptomyces asoensis, assembly GCF_016860545.1. Taxonomy (NCBI): domain Bacteria; kingdom Bacillati; phylum Actinomycetota; class Actinomycetes; order Kitasatosporales; family Streptomycetaceae; genus Streptomyces; species Streptomyces asoensis. The sequence goes on from NZ_BNEB01000003.1 coordinate 226,699, forward strand.
GTCACTGCGAAGGCGCCGTCTCCGGCGAACTCTCCGAACTCTCCGGCGTCACCTCCGTGAAGGCCGTCGCCTCGACCGGCGAGGTCACGGTCGTCTCCGCTTCCGCACTCGACGAGGAGGCCGTGCGCGCCGCCGTCGACGAGGCCGGCTTCGAACTCGTCGGCCGCGCCTGAGGCACCCGCCCGACGGGCCGCGCGCCCGTCACCTCCCCTCGACACCCCTCCTCCACCACCGGGCCGTGCCGACCAGCTGATACTGGTTCCGTACGGCCCGGTCAGCTTCCTGGAGCACGGACATGACCAGCACCGCCACGGAAACCCCGACAGCCGGACAGTCCGCCCCGGACACCGAGGTCGAACTGCTCATCGGCGGAATGACCTGCGCCTCCTGCGCGGCCCGCGTCGAGAAGAAGCTCAACCGCATGGACGGCGTCACCGCGACCGTCAACTACGCGACGGAGCGGGCCAGGGTCAGCTACCCGGCCGGGACCGAGGTCGCCGACCTGATCGCCACCGTGGTGAAGACCGGGTACACGGCCGAGGAACCCGAGCCCGCGCCGCAACCGGAGCAGGCCGCCGAGGACACCCCCCGGGACCCCGGACTCGACGCACTGCGCCACCGGCTCCTCGTCTCGACGCTGCTCGCCGCACCCGTCGTCCTGCTCGCGATGATCCCCTCGCTCCAGTTCGACAACTGGCAGTGGCTCTCCCTGACGCTCGCCGCGCCCGTCGTCGTATGGGGCGGCGCACCGCTGCACAAGGCCGCCTGGACGAACCTGCGGCACGGCGCGGCCACCATGGACACCCTGGTCTCCGTGGGCACGCTGGCGGCGCTCGGCTGGTCGCTGTGGGCGCTGTTCTTCGGCGACGCGGGCATGCCCGGCATGCGCCACCCCTTCGAACTCACCGTCTCGCGCACGGACGGCGCCTCCACGATCTATCTGGAGGTCGCCGCCGGCGTCACCGTCTTCATCCTGCTCGGCCGCTACCTGGAGGCCCGCTCCAAGCGGCGCGCGGGGGCGGCGCTGCGGGCCCTGATGGAGCTGGGCGCGAAGGACGTGACGGTGCTGCGCGGCGGGAAGGAGATACGGATCCCGGTCGACCGGCTGGCGGTCGGCGACCGCTTCGTCGTCCGGCCCGGGGAGAAGGTCGCCACCGACGGGACGGTCGTGGAGGGCGCCTCCGCCGTGGACGCCTCGATGCTCACCGGCGAGTCGGTGCCGGTGGACGTGGGACCCGGTGACGCCGTCACGGGCGCCACGGTGAACGCGGCCGGCCGGCTGGTCGTCGAGGCCACCCGGATCGGCTCGGACACCCGCCTGGCGCGCATGGCACGGCTGGTCGAGGACGCCCAGAACGGCAAGGCGGAGGTGCAGCGGCTGGCCGACCGGATCTCCGGGATCTTCGTGCCCGTGGTGCTGCTGATCGCGCTCGCCACCTTCGGCGGCTGGCTCGCCGCGACGGGCGACGCGGTCGCCGCGTTCACCGCCGCCGTCGCGGTCCTGATCATCGCCTGCCCCTGCGCGCTCGGGCTCGCCACGCCCACGGCGCTGATGGTCGGCACCGGGCGCGGCGCCCAGCTCGGCATCCTCATCAAGGGACCCGAGGTCCTGGAGTCCACGCGCCGCGTCGACACCGTCGTGCTCGACAAGACCGGGACCGTCACCACCGGCCGGATGACCCTCCAGGAGGTGTACGCCGCCGACGGCACCGACGAACCGCAGCTGCTGCGGCTCGCGGGGGCCCTCGAGCACGCCTCCGAGCACCCGGTCGCCCGGGCGGTGGCCGCGGGCGCCGCGGACCGGGTCGGGGAGCTGCCGGCGGCCGAGCGGTTCGAGAACGTCCCCGGGCGCGGGGTGCGCGGGCTCGTGGAGGGCCGTGAGGTGGCCGCGGGACGGCTCTTCGACACGGTCCCGGACGACGTGGCGCGCGCGAGGAGCGAGGCGGAGCGGCGCGGCCGTACGGCCGTCGTCGTGGGGTGGGACGGTGTGGCGCGCGGTGTGCTCGCGGTCGCCGACGCGGTCAAGGAGACCAGCGCCGAGGCGGTGCGCGAGCTGCGCGCGCTGGGGCTCACCCCGGTGCTGCTGACCGGGGACAACCAGGCGGTCGCCGAGGCCGTCGCCGAGGCCGTGGGGATCGACCGGGTGATCGCCGAGGTGCTGCCCGAGGACAAGGTCGACGTCGTACGGCGGCTCCAGGACGACGGGCGGGTGGTCGCCATGGTCGGCGACGGCGTCAACGACGCGGCGGCGCTCGCCACCGCCGACCTGGGGCTCGCCATGGGCACGGGCACGGACGCGGCGATCGAGGCGAGCGACCTGACGCTGGTGCGGGGGGATCTGCGGGTGGCGGCGGACGCCATCCGGCTGTCCCGGCGCACCCTCACCACCATCAAGGGCAACCTGGTGTGGGCGTTCGGCTACAACGTGGCCGCGCTGCCGCTGGCCGCCGCGGGACTGCTGAACCCGATGATCGCGGGGGCGGCGATGGCGTTCTCGTCGGTGTTCGTGGTCACCAACAGCCTGCGGCTGCGCTCGTTCAGGTGAGAACGGGGTGAGGGACCACGGAGTGGGACCGGTGCGTGAGACGACAAGGTGAGACTGTCGTATGAGAACCCAAGTGGGACCGGGTGGATCGGGGAGACCCCTGGAGTCCTGCGCGAGCCTCACATAAGCTCTTCACAAGGCTCGCGCATCATCCTTACGCTTGGGCCCCGATCGCCGTATCCGGTCTCTTGCGCATCTAACGGACATATGCAAGAGACACAGATCACAGTGATGTGAACGTAACCATCGAAGGGCTTCGACGGTCTAAGTTGACGATGTCAGGAAGCGTCTTGGGGGGCGCGACCTGACATCTGGGGATGTCTTGGGGGACTTCCTCAGAGATGCGTTGCCGGGGCACGTACACCGGGAAGCTTTGAGCGGCCCTCCCGACGTGCGTTGTCCCGGCACATCGCACACAGCGGTGGCAGGACGGGTTCCGCCCGTTCTGCCCGACCGCGGGCCCGACAACCGAACATCGTCACAAGAAACAGCGAATTCAGGCGCTGTCCTCACAACGCCCGGCCGGATCCCGTGGGGGGAATCCGTACCGGGACATGGGAAGGCGCCCTGGTCGTCGGCCCGTGGGGGGACCGGCGCCGGGGCGCCTTCCGTATGCCCGCGCACAGGTGGACGGCCCTCCATCGACCCGCTCCCGAACCCGCACACGCGACTGCCCGGGACGCGGGGTCCCGGGCAGTCGCGGTTCAGGTCAGGGGCGCCTCATGGCAGGGCCCGTCGCCGGAAGGCGTCAGCGCTCCTCGACGGGCACGAAGTCACGCTCGACGACGCCCGTGTAGATCTGGCGCGGGCGGCCGATGCGGGAACCCGGCTCCTTGATCATCTCGTGCCACTGGGCGATCCAGCCCGGCAGCCGGCCGAGGGCGAACAGGACCGTGAACATCTCGGTCGGGAAGCCCATGGCGCGGTAGATCAGGCCGGTGTAGAAGTCGACGTTCGGGTAGAGGTTGCGCGAGACGAAGTAGTCGTCGGAGAGCGCGTGCTCCTCGAGCTTCAGGGCGATGTCCAGCAGCTCGTCGGACTTGCCGAGGGCCGACAGGACGTCGTGCGCGGCCGCCTTGATGATCTTCGCGCGCGGGTCGAAGGACTTGTACACCCGGTGGCCGAAGCCCATCAGGCGGACGCCGTCCTCCTTGTTCTTCACCTTGCGGATGAAGGAGTCGACGTCGCCGCCGTTGGCCTGGATGCCCTCGAGCATCTCCAGCACGGACTGGTTGGCGCCGCCGTGCAGCGGGCCCCACAGCGCGGAGATGCCGGCCGAGATCGACGCGAACATGTTGGCCTGGGACGAACCGACCAGACGGACCGTGGACGTCGAGCAGTTCTGCTCGTGGTCCGCGTGCAGGATGAGCAGCTTGTCGAGCGCGGAGACGACGACCGGGTCGAGCTCGTACTCCTGGGCCGGCACCGAGAACGTCATGCGCAGGAAGTTCTCGACGTAGCCGAGGTCGTTGCGCGGGTAGACGAACGGGTGGCCGATCGACTTCTTGTAGGCGTACGCGGCGATCGTCGGGAGCTTGGCGAGCAGCCGGATCGTGGAGAGGTTGCGCTGCTTCTCGTCGAACGGGTTGTGGCTGTCCTGGTAGAACGTGGACAGCGCGGACACCACCGAGGACAGCATGGCCATCGGGTGGGCGTCGCGCGGGAAGCCGCGGTAGAAGTTCTTGACGTCCTCGTGCAGCAGGGTGTGCTGGGTGATGTCGCTCTTGAAGACGGAGAGCTCGTCGACGGTCGGCAGCTCGCCGTTGATCAGCAGGTAGGCCACCTCGAGGAAGGTCGACCGCTCGGCCAGCTGCTCGATCGGGTAGCCGCGGTACCGGAGGATGCCCTGTTCGCCGTCGAGGTAGGTGATGGCGGATTTATAGGCGGCCGTGTTGCCGTAGCCGCTGTCCAGGGTCACCAGACCGGTCTGGGCGCGGAGCTTCCCGATGTCGAAGCCCTTGTCGCCGACGGTGCTGTCGATCACCGGGTAGGTGTACTCGCCGTCGCCGAACCGCAGTACTACAGCGTTGTTGGTGTGCTCGCTCACGTCATCCCTCACCGACGTTGTGCCTCTTCTTCGAGGTTGCCCTGACTGTCTTCTACCATCCCCCATTTGGCGCACGAGAGTGCACTCGGGGTCGACCATTGGGCTTATCGGCGGCACTCAGTGCCGCCAACCCGCTCATCCTGCCGCCTTCGTCACAGTTGGGGAAGTGCTCTGTGACCTTCGTGACTCATTTGATCGATCATTTCTTGTGACATGCCCGAAGATCCGCCGGGACGACCGCGGTCAGCGGCCCGCGAGCCGGAAGTCGAGCGCCGTGCAGCGGCGGCCCGCCGAGACGGTGCGCACCGCCTGACCGATCGCCTTGCGTGAACCCACGAGCACGACCAGCTTCTTGGCGCGGGTCACGGCCGTATACAGAAGGTTCCGTTGAAGCATCATCCATGCTCCGGTGGTGACGGGGATCACCACCGCGGGATATTCACTTCCCTGTGAACGGTGGATGGTCACCGCGTAGGCGTGGGCGAGCTCGTCCAGCTCGTCGAAGTCGTACGGGACCTCCTCGTCCTCGTCGGTCAGGACCGTCAGGCGCTGGTCGACCGGATCGAGCGAGGTCACGACGCCCACGGTGCCGTTGAAGACGCCGTTCTCCCCCTTGTCGTAGTTGTTGCGGATCTGGGTCACCTTGTCGCCGACCCGGAACACCCGGCCGCCGAACCGCTTCTCGGGCACGTCGGGCCGCCCCGGGGTGACCGCCTGCTGGAGCAGGCCGTTGAGGGCGCCGGCGCCCGCCGGGCCGCGGTGCATGGGGGCCAGGACCTGCACGTCCCGGCGCGGGTCCAGACCGAACTTCGCCGGGATCCGCCGGGCGGCCACGTCCACGGTGAGGCGGCCCGTCTCCTCCGTGTCGTCCTCCACGAAGAGGAAGAAGTCCTTCATGCCGTCCGTGAGCGGGTGCTGCCCCGCGTTGATCCGGTGCGCGTTGGTGACCACACCGGACTGCTGGGCCTGCCGGAACACACGCGTGAGGCGCACGGCGGGCACCGGACTGCCGTCGGCGAGCAGATCGCGCAGCACCTCCCCCGCGCCGACGCTGGGCAGCTGGTCGACGTCCCCGACGAAGAGCAGATGCGCGCCCGGGGGCACGGCCTTGACCAGCTTGTTGGCGAGGAGCAGGTCCAGCATCGACGCCTCGTCGACCACGACCAGGTCGGCGTCGAGCGGGCGGTCGCGGTCGTAGGCCGCGTCACCGCCGGGCCTGAGCTCCAGCAGGCGATGGACGGTGGAGGCCTCGGCGCCGGTCAGCTCGGCCAGGCGCTTGGCGGCGCGGCCGGTGGGAGCAGCCAGCACGACCTTCGCCCTGCGCGCGCGGGCGAGCTCCACGATCGAGCGGACGGTGAAGGACTTGCCGCAGCCCGGGCCGCCGGTGAGCACGGCGACCTTCTCGGTCAGGGCGAGCCGCACCGCCGCCTCCTGCTCGGGCGCGAGGTCGGTCCGCGTGCGGGACTTCAGCCAGGCCAGCGCCTTGTCCCAGGCCACCTCACGGAAGGCCGGCATCCGGTCCTCCTCGGCGCGCAGCAGCCCCAGCAGCCGTCCGGCGAGGGAGAGTTCGGCGCGGTGGAAGGGGACCAGGTAGACGGCGGTGACGGGGTCGCCGCCGTCGGCCGCGGGGACCTTCTCCCGCACGACCCCGGGGTCCCCGCCCTCCTCGGACGGCGCCGCGAGATCGGCGAGGCACTCGATGACGAGCCCGGTGTCGACCTGGAGGAGCTTGACCGCGTCGGCGATCAGGCGCTCCTCGGGGAGGTAGCAGTGCCCCTGGTCGGTGGCCTGCGACAGCGCGTACTGGAGGCCGGCCCCGACGCGCTCCGGGCTGTCGTGCGGGATGCCGACCGACCGGGCGATCTTGTCGGCGGTGAGGAAGCCGATGCCCCAGACGTCGGCGGCGAGCCGGTAGGGCTGGTTCTTCACTACGGAGATCGAGGCGTCGCCGTACTTCTTGTAGATGCGGACCGCGATGGACGTGGACACCTCGACGGTCTGGAGGAAGAGCATGACCTCCTTGATCGCCTTCTGCTCCTCCCAGGCGTCGGCGATCTTCTTCGTGCGTTTCGGGCCGAGTCCCGGCACCTCGACGAGCCGCTTCGGCTCCTCCTCGATGATCTTCAGGGTGTCCATGCCGAAGTGCCGGGTGATGCGGTCGGCGAAGACCGGGCCGATGCCCTTGACCAGGCCCGAACCCAGGTAGCGGCGGATGCCCTGGACGGTGGCGGGCAGCACGGTCGTGTAGTTCTCGACCGTGAACTGCTTGCCGTACTGCGGGTGGGAACCCCAGCGGCCCTCCATGCGCAGCGACTCGCCGACCTGGGCGCCCAGCAGCGCGCCCACGACCGTGAGCAGGTCGCCGCCGCCCCGGCCGGTGTCCACGCGGGCGACCGTGTAGCCGGTCTCCTCGTTCGCGTACGTGATGCGCTCGAGCACACCCTCCAGCGCGGCCGTACGCCGCTCTCCCGCCTGGGCGGCCCCCGCCTGATCGGTCATGACCCGACGTTACCGCCCGGCACCGACAGCCCCGGGGCGGGAGCCGGACCGCCCGGCCGCGGACGGCGGGGCCCTCCGGCGGCCCCGTTCATCACGATCCGGTCTCGGGATCTGGTTGAGGGCTTGATTAATACCCGTGTAATCGATTCCAATCCTCCGTACACGCCGATGTAATCGATTCCATGACCTCGGCGTCCGTGAACCGAGTCCACAAGGAGGTGGGGCGGCGATGGCGAGCATCAAGGACGTCGCGGCCGAGGCGGGGGTCTCCGTCGCCACGGTCTCGCGCGTCCTGAACGACCATCCGTCGGTCAGCGACGACGCACGCACGCGTGTCCTGGCCGCCGTCGAGACCCTGGGCTACCGCCCGAACGCCGTCGCCCGCTCCCTGCGCACCGACCAGACCCGCACCCTCGGCCTGGTCATCAGCGACGTGCTCAACCCGTACTTCACCGAGCTGGCCCGATCCGTCGAGGAGGAGGCCCGTTCGCTCGGCTACAGCGTCATCATCGGCAACGCCGACGAACGGCCCGACCTCCAGGACCACCACATACGGACCCTGCTGGACCGCCGGATCGACGGCCTCCTCGTCTCCCCCACCGACGGCGGCTCGCCGCTGATCCTCGACGCGGCGCGCGGCGGGACGCCGATGGTCTTCGTCGACCGGTGGATCCCGGGCGTGGAGGTGCCCGTGGTGCGGGCCGACGGACGCGCCGCCGTGCGTGACCTCGTGGCGCATCTGCACGCGCTGGGCCACCGCAGGCTGGCCATCATCGCGGGGCCCGCCGCCACCACCACCGGCAGCGAGCGCGTCGAGGCCTTCCGGGCCGCGCTGGCCGAGTACGGACTGCCGCTCCCGGACGCCTACACGGGCCAGGGCGACTTCCAGGCCGAGAGCGGACGCAGGGTCACCGAGGGCTTCCTCGATCTGCCCGAACCGCCCGAGGTCGTGTTCGCCGCCGACAACCTGATGGCGCTGGGCGCGCTCGACGCCGTACGCGCGCGTGGGCTGCGCGTGCCGGACGACCTCGCGCTCGCCGCGTTCGACGACATCCCGTGGTTCGTGCACACCGATCCGCCCGTCACGGCGATCGCCCAGCCCACCGGTGAACTCGGACGGGCGGCCGTACGGGCGCTCGTCGACCGCATCGAGGGACGGCCCCCGCAGTCCGTCACCCTCGCCGCCCGGCTCGTCGCCCGCCGCTCGTGCGGCGAGCCCGCGCCCCAGGAGCCGCCCGGCCCCGAGGGGTTCCCCGCCCCTCAGGAGCCGTCCCCCGCAACGAACAGGAGCCAGACGTGAGCAACGCGGACGAGTTGCTGCGCATCGAGGGCATACGCAAGACCTTCCCCGGCGTGGTCGCGCTGGACAGCGTCGACTTCGACCTGCGCCGGGGCGAGGTGCACGTGCTGCTCGGTGAGAACGGCGCGGGCAAGAGCACCCTCATCAAGATGCTCTCCGGCGCCTACCGGCCCGACGCGGGCCGGATCCTGGCCGGCGGCGAGGAGGTGCGCATCCACGGCGCGCAGGACTCCGAGCGCCTCGGGATCGCCACCATCTACCAGGAGTTCAACCTCGTCCCCGATCTGACGGTCGCCGAGAACATCTTCCTGGGACGGCAACCGCGCCGCTTCGGGATGATCGACCGCAAGCGGATGGAGGCCGAGGCGGCCGTCCTGCTGGAGCGGGTCGGGGTCCGGGTGTCGCCGCGCACGCGCGTGCGTGAACTCGGCATCGCCCGCCTCCAGATGGTGGAGATCGCCAAGGCCCTCAGCCTGGACGCGCGCGTGCTGATCATGGACGAGCCGACCGCCGTGCTGACCTCCGAGGAGGTCGAGAAGCTCTTCGCCATCGTGCGCAGGCTGCGCGAGGACGGCGTCGGCATCGTCTTCATCACGCACCACCTCGACGAGATCGCGGCCCTCGGCGACCGGGTCACGGTCATCCGGGACGGCCGCAGCGTCGGCCAGGTCCCGGCCTCCACCCCCGAGGACGAGCTCGTGCGGCTCATGGTGGGCCGTTCCATCGAGCAGCAGTACCCGAGGGAGCGCGCCGGCGCGGGAGACGCGCTGCTGTCCGTCGAGGGCCTGACCCGCGACGGCGTCTTCCACGACGTCGGCTTCGAGGTGCACGCCGGTGAGGTCGTCGGTGTCGCCGGGCTCGTCGGAGCGGGCCGCACCGAGGTCGTCCGGGCCGTCTTCGGGGCGGACCCCTACGACCGGGGGACCGTCCGCGTCGGCGGCACGGCCCTGCCCCGGCACGACGTGAACGCCGCCATGGCGGCCGGCATCGGGCTCGTGCCCGAGGACCGCAAGGGCCAGGGGCTGGTGCTCGACCAGTCGGTCGAGGAGAACCTCGGGCTCGTGACCATGCGGGCCTCCGCCCGCGCCGGGCTGGTCGACCTGAAGGGCCGGCACGAGTCGGCCGGACGGATCGCCGCGCAGCTGAACGTGCGGATGGCCGGTCTCGGCCAGCAGGTGCGCACGCTGTCCGGCGGCAACCAGCAGAAGGTCGTCATCGGCAAGTGGCTGCTCGCCGACACCAAGGTGCTGATCCTCGACGAGCCGACGCGCGGGATCGACGTCGGCGCGAAGGTCGAGATCTACCAGCTGATCAACGAACTGACGGCCGCCGGTGCCGCCGTCCTGATGATCTCCAGCGACCTGCCCGAGGTGCTCGGCATGAGCGACCGGGTGCTGGTCATGGCCCAGGGCCGGATCGCCGGCGAACTGTCGGCCGACGAGGCCACGCAGGACTCCGTCATGGCACTGGCCGTCGGCACCACCACTCCCACCCCCACCGACAACGAACTGGAGGCCGGCCATGGCCGCTGAGACGCTCAAGAGCGGGACGGGCGCCGGTGGCGCCACGGCGGTCCGCCGTCTGCTCCTCGACAACGGCGCGCTGACCGCGCTGATCGTGCTCGTCATCGCCATGTCGGCGCTGTCGGGCGACTTCCTGACCACGGACAACCTGCTCAACGTGGGTGTCCAGGCGGCCGTGACCGCCATCCTCGCCTTCGGCGTCACCTTCGTGATCGTCTCGGCCGGCATCGACCTGTCGGTCGGCTCGGTGGCGGCCCTGTCGGCCACCGTGCTGGCCTGGAGCGCCACCCAGCACGGCGTACCGGTGGCGGTCGCGGTGGTCCTGGCCGTCGCCACCGGCATCGCGGCCGGCCTGGTGAACGGTTTCCTCATCGCCTACGGCAAGCTGCCGCCGTTCATCGCGACGCTCGCGATGCTGTCGGTGGCGCGCGGACTGTCGCTGGTGATCTCCGAGGGCTCCCCGATCGCCTTCCCCGACTCGGTCTCCCACCTCGGTGACACCCTCGGCGGCTGGCTGCCGGTGCCGGTGATCGTGATGGTCGTGGCGGGTCTGATCGCCGCGTTCGTGCTCGGCCGGACGTACATCGGCCGTTCCATGTACGCCATCGGGGGCAACGAGGAGGCGGCCCGGCTGTCGGGGCTGCGGGTGCGCAGGCAGAAGCTCGCGATCTACGCGCTGTCCGGTGTGTTCGCGGCCGCGGCCGGCATCGTGCTCGCCTCCCGGCTGTCCTCCGCGCAGCCGCAGGCCGCCGACGGTTACGAGCTCGACGCGATCGCCGCCGTCGTCATCGGCGGTGCCTCCCTCGCGGGCGGCACCGGCAAGGCGTCCGGCACGCTGATCGGCGCGCTGATCCTCGCGGTGCTGCGCAACGGGCTCAACCTGCTGTCGGTGTCCGCGTTCTGGCAGCAGGTCGTCATCGGCGTCGTCATCGCGCTGGCCGTGCTGCTCGACACCGTGCGCCGCAAGGCGGGGGCGACCCCGATGGCGGCCGGGACGGGCAGCGGGGGCGGCAAGGGCCGGCAGGCGGCGACCTACGGTCTCGCGGCCGTGGTCACCGTGGCGGTGGTCGGCGCGACGTCCTTCCTGCACGGCGGCACCACCTCGGGCACGAACCCCAAGGTCGGCCTGGCGCTGTCCACGCTCAACAACCCGTTCTTCGTGCAGATCCAGTCGGGCGCGAAGGCCGAGGCGAAGAAGCTGGGCGTGGACCTGACGGTCACCGACGCCCAGAACGACGCCTCGCAGCAGGCCAACCAGCTCCAGAACTTCACCAGCTCCGGCCTCGACTCGATCATCGTCAACCCGGTGGACTCGGACGCGGCGAGCAACTCGGTGAAGGCCGCCGACAAGGCGAAGATCCCGGTCATCGCGGTCGACCGGGGCGTCAACAAGGCCACCGTGGACGCGCTGGTCGCCTCCGACAACGTGGCGGGCGGCGAACTGGCCGCCAGGACGGTCGCCGAGAAGCTGGGCGGCACCGGCAAGATCGTGATCCTCCAGGGCCAGGCGGGCACCTCCGCGGCGCGCGAGCGGGCGGAAGGTTTCGCCAAGGGGCTCAAGGCCTACCCCGGCATCCAGGTGCTGGCCCAGCAGCCGGCCGACTTCGACCGCACCAAGGGCCTCGACGTGATGTCGAACCTGCTCCAGGCCCACCCGGACGTCCAGGGCGTCATCGCCGCCAACGACGAGATGGCCCTCGGCGCGATCAAGGCGCTGGGTGCGAAGGCCGGCAAGTCCGTCCAGGTCGTCGGCTTCGACGGCACGCCGGACGGGCTGACCGCCGTCGAGAACGGCACGCTGTACGCGTCGGTGGCGCAGCAGCCGTCCCAGCTGGGCAGGATCGCTGTGGACAACGCGCTGAAGGCGTTGCAGGGCAAGAAGGTCGAGCAGACGGTCAAGGTGCCGGTGAAGGTGGTCACGAAGGAGAACGTGGCCGGGTTCAGCGGCTGACATCCGGCGAGCGGGCGGACGGTCGTCCCGGGGGCTTCCCGGGCACCGTCCGCCCCGAGTCACGTATCAGGGGAGTCATTTCATGTACGACCACGACCTTCTGGTCGTAGGGTCCGCCAACGCCGACCTGGTGATCGGCGTCGAGCGCAGGCCCGCCGCCGGGGAGACGGTCCTCGGTTCCGACCTGGCGGTCCATCCCGGCGGCAAGGGCGCGAACCAGGCCGTCGCGGCCGCCCGGCTCGGGGCCCGTACGGCCCTGCTGGCCCGGGTCGGCGACGACGCGTACGGGCGGCTGCTGCTCGACTCCCAGCGGGCGGCCGGGGTCGACACGGCCGGCGTCCTGGAGGGCGGGGCCCCGACGGGCGTCGCGCTGATCACCGTGGACCCGTCGGGCGACAACAGCATCGTGGTGTCACCGGGTGCCAACGGGCACCTCACCCCGGCCGACGTCCGCGCGGCGGCCGGGCTGGTCCGCGCCTCCCGTGTGGTGTCGGCGCAGCTGGAGATCCCGCTGGAGACGGTCGTGGAGGTCGTGCGGAGTCTGGCGCCGGGCAGCCGGTTCGTGCTGAACCCGTCCCCGCCGCGGCCCCTGCCGGCCGAGGTGCTGGCGGCCTGCGACCCGCTGATCGTCAACGAGCACGAGGCGGCGGTCATCCTCGGCGAGGAGCGCTCCGGCGCGGATCCCGAGGACTGGGCGCGGACCCTGCTGGCCAGGGGTCCGCGGTCGGTGGTCGTGACGCTGGGCGCGCAGGGCGCGTTGGTGGCGTCCGCGGAGGGGGTCACGCGGGTGCCGTCGGTGCGGGTGGACGCCGTGGACACGACGGGTGCCGGTGACTCCTTCACGGCGGCGCTGGCGTGGCGGCTGGGTACGGGTTCGTCCCTGGCCGAGGCCGCGGCGTACGCGGCGCGGGTGGGGGCGGTGGCCGTGACGCGGCGGGGCGCGCAGGAGTCGTTCCCCACGGCAGACGAGGTCGAGGCGCTCACCGGCGAAGAGGGCGGGGTCCGGTGAAGAAGGCCGGGATACTCAACCGGCATCTCGCCGGCGCGCTGGCCGGTCTGGGCCACGGGGACGGGGTGCTGGTGTGCGACGCCGGGATGCCGATCCCGGACGGGCCGCGGGTCGTGGACCTGGCCTTCCGGGCGGGGGTGCCGTCGTTCGCCGAGGTGGTCGACGGGCTGCTCGACGAGCTGGTCGTGGAGGGCGCCACGGCGGCGGCCGAGGTCCGGGAGGCCAATCCGGCGGCGGCCGCGCTGCTGGACGGGCACTTCCCGGAGCTGGACCTGGTCGCGCACGAGGAGCTGAAGCGGCTGTCGGCGGGGGCGCGGCTGGTGGTGCGGACCGGGGAGGCCCGGCCGTACGCGAACGTGCTGCTGCGGTGCGGGGTGTTCTTCTGATCGCGGCCACCGGCGGAAAAGCTTCGAGGGGGCCCGGTCCGTCGACCCGGCCCCCTCGGCTCTTCCCCTCCGCACCAGAACCCCCGCGATCCCCCCGGATCCCCCTCCAGAAGCCCTGATGCCGAGTACGACGGCCGAAGGCGCGCAAGGGTTGCACGGCTCGCGCAAGATCTTCGGCGGCCCGGGCGCGGACGGCGCAGGTCGTGCCGACGCGTCCGGCGGCAGCCGGACGGCACGTCGGCGACACCCGGCGATGTGAACGCCCGGGCGAACAGAACAAGCCAGGGGCACATGCCAGGCGCACCAAACACCTCGCGGGCACTTTGCATCACTTGGAATGAACCCCGCAGGTCAAACGGGTGACGAGGCGAAATCGCCCCCCATGATGTGATCGTTCCCCCACCCCTCCCACGAGGAGCACGACCATGTCCGAGACCGCCGAGCCCAACGCCGGCACGTTCACCCTCGGTACCCCGCCGACGACCGCGTCCCCCACCGCGGTCACCGTTCCCGAGCACGAGGAATGGCCGTTGCCGAACGGCTTCGCCTGGGTGTTCCCCGGCGAGGACAACGGCGGCGGCATCCGCCGTCCCGTCATCATGGCCGACGGCTTCAACCTCGGCCGCAGCGAGCTCGACAAGCTCTACCAGGGGCTGGAGGGCGGCGAGTTCCCGCTCGTCAGCGAGCTGCGCCGGCGGAACCGGGACGTGATCCTGGTCGGCTTCGAGGAGCGCAGCGCGTCCATCCTGACCAACGCGGAGACGGCCACGGCCGCCATCATGCGGGCGCACGCGGAGCAGCTGGGGGACGCCCGGCTGGTCGTCGGCGGGTTCAGCATGGGCGGCATCGTCACCCGCTACGCGCTGACCCGGCTCGAGATGCAGCGCATGGACCACCGGACCGGCCTGTACTTCTCCTGGGACAGCCCGCACCGCGGCGCGTCCATCCCGGTCGGCGTGCAGGCGTTCGCGTACTTCATCCCGTTCCCGAACGACTTCGCGAAGCAGATGAACAGCCCGGCGGCCCGTCAGATGCTGTGGCGTCACTACGACAAGGACACCGGCAAGATCGGCGTCGCCCCGGAGCGCACGGAGTTCCTGGCCGAGCTGGAGCGGATCGGCAACTGGCCGCGGATCCCCCGGTTGCTCGGCCTCGCCAACGGCCGCGCCGACGGGGTCGGCCTGCCCGAGGTCAAGCCCGGCGAGGTCGCCCTGAGGGTGGACGGGATCTACCCCGGCACCACCTTCTACACGCAGGCCCAGGGCGACGACGTCACGGCCGCCTACCTCAAGCGGCGGCTCCCCCAGGCCGAGAAGACCGTCACCACCAACGGCTTCCCGGAGCTGGACGGTGCACCGGGCGGCACCCTGCACACCTACGAGATCCTCGCCGACACCCTGCGCAAGCTCGGGGGCACGGTGGATCTGCGGCACGAGGACGTGTGCTTCGTCCCGTCGGTGAGCGCGGTCGCCGTCCGCGACATCGAGAAGCAGTCCGACCTGTACGTGAACATCGACGAACTCTCGCCGGAAGAGAGCGAGTTCGACGACTTCGTCCTGTCGTCGACCACCACGCCGCACACGGCCATCAGCGAGGAGCTCTGCACCTGGCTGCTGGACCGGCTGCCCGACTGATCCGGGCGGCAGGTGCGGATGCCCCGGGCCGGGGCGGCGGCGGTCGGGCCGCGCACGGCCCCGGGGCCACCGGGCCGACGGCCGCCGGGTTCGGGGATGCCCCCGGCGGCCGTCCTGCGGAACGACGCAGATGACGCAGATGACGCGGACGGTGCCACGCAGACCTGGGGACGGGGGCGGCGCCCCCGGCGGGTCGCGGTCCGGTCAGCCCGCCGTGTGCCGCACGAAGCGCTCCGCCGTCTGCGCGAGGACCTCGCGGCCGTCGCGGGCCCACAGCCCGTCGTTGAACAGCTCGACCTCCACGGCGCCCGTGTAACCGGCCCGCGTCACATGGCCGAGCCACTCGCGCATGTCGATCGAGCCGTCGCCGATCTGACCGCGGCCGTTCAGCACACCCTCCGGCAGCGGGGTCGTCCAGTCGGCGAGCTGGAAGGTGTGGATACGGCCGCCCGCGCCCGCCCGGGCGATCTGGGCGGGCGCCCGGTCGTCCCACCAGATGTGGTACGTGTCGACGGTGACGCCGACCTGGTGGGCGGGGAAGCGTTCGGCCAGGTCCAGGGCCTGCGTGAGCGTCGAGACCACACAGCGGTCGGCGGCGTACATGGGGTGCAGGGGCTCGATCGCCAGCTTCACCCCGTGCTCCTCGGCGTAGGGGCCGAGGACCGTCAGTGCGTCGGCGATGCGTTCGCGGGCGCCGTGCAGGTCCTTCGATCCGGCCGGGAGGCCGCCGGAGACCAGGACCAGCACCTCGGTGCCGAGCGCCGCCGCCTCGTCCACCGCGCGCCGGTTGTCGGCCAGCGCGGCGGCCCGCTCGTCCGGGTCGAGCGCCGTGAGGAAGCCTCCGCGGCAGAGCGTGGTCACGGTCAGGCCCGCGTCGCGGACCAGTTTCGCCGTCTCCTCCACACCGAACGCCTGCACCGGCTCGCGCCACAGGCCGACGTTCGTCACCCCCAGGTCACCGCAGGCGGCGACCAGTTCGGGCATCGACAGCTGCTTCACCGTCATCTGGTTGATGGAGAAGCGGGTCAGGTCGCGGTCGCTCACCGGGCCACTCCGTACAGGGCGAGCAGGTTCCTCATCCGTTCCTCGGCGAGCTTGGGGTCGGGGAACAGGCCCAGACCGTCGGCGAGTTCGTAGGCGCGGGCGAGGTGCGGGAGGGAGCGGGCCGACTGGAGGCCGCCGACCATCGTGAAGTGCGACTGGTGGCCGGCCAGCCAGGCCAGGAAGACCACACCCGTCTTGTAGAAGCGGGTGGGCGCCCGGAAGAGGTGGCGCGAGAGGTCGACGGTCGGGTCGAGGAGGGCACGGAATCCCGCCGTGTCGCCCGTGTCGAGGACCCGGACCGCCTGGGCCGCCAGCGGGCCCAGCGGGTCGAAGATGCCGAGGAGGGCGTGGCTGAAGCCCTTCTCGTCGCCCGCGATCAGCTCGGGGTAGTTGAAGTCGTCGCCGGTGTAGCAGCGGACGCCCTGGGGCAGCCTGCGGCGGATGTCGATCTCCCGCCCGGCGTCCAGCAGCGAGACCTTGATGCCTTCCACCTTGTCCGGGTGGGCGGCGATGACCTCCAGGAAGGTGTCGGTGGCCGCGTCGAGGTCGCTCGTCCCCCAGTAGCCCTCCAGCGCCGGGTCGAACATCGGGCCCAGCCAGTGCAGGACCACCGGCTCCGAGGCCTGGCGCAGGAGGTGTCCGTAGACGTCGAGGTAGTCCTCGGGGCCCGACGCGGCCGCCGCCAGGGCACGGGACGCCATCAGGATGGACCGGGCGCCGGAGGCCTCGACGAGGGCGAGCTGCTCCTCGTAGGCCGCGCGGACCTCGGCCAGGGTCGCGGGGCCGGTGAGCTGGTCGGTGCCGACGCCGCAGGCGACGAGACCGCCCACGGACTTCGCCTCGGCGGCGGAGCGGCGGATCAGCTCGGCCGCGCCCGCCCAGTCCAGGCCCATGCCGCGCTGGGCGGTGTCCATCGCCTCGGCGACGCCGAGTCCGTGCGACCACAGGTGCCGACGGAAGGCGAGGGTGGCGTCCCAGTCGATCGCGGCGGGCGAGTCGGGCGTGGTGTCGGCGAACGGGTCCGCGACGACGTGCGCCGCGGAGAAGACCGTACGGGAGGTGAAGGGCGCGCCGGCGGTGAGGGCGAGGGACTCGGTGCGGGGCTCGTAGGTCCGCAGGCTCCCGTCGGCGCCCGGCAGCTGGATCGTCACAGCGTGACCTCCGGGACGTCCAGGCGCAGGCCCTCGGACGAGGACTTCAGGCCGAGCTCGGCGAGCTGGACGCCACGGGCGCCGGCCAGCAGGTCCCAGTGGTAGGGCGCGTCGGCGTAGACGTGCTTGAGGAACAGCTCCCACTGCGCCTTGAAGCCGTTGTCGAACTCGCCGTTGTCCGGCACCTCCTGCCACTGGTCGCGGAAGACCTCGGTGGCGGGGATGTCGGGGTTCCAGACCGGCTTGGGGGTCGCGCTGCGGTGCTGGACGCGGCAGTTGCGCAGGCCGGCGACGGCCGAACCCTCCGTGCCGTCGACCTGGAACTCCACGAGTTCGTCGCGGTTGACCCGGACCGCCCAGGAGGAGTTGATCTGGGCGATGGCGCCGCCGTCGAGTTCGAAGATGCCGTAGGCGGCGTCGTCGGCGGTGGCGTCGTAGGGCTTGCCGTTCTCGTCCCAGCGCTGCGGGATGTGGGTGGTGGCGACAGCCTGGACGGACTTCACCCGGCCGAACAGCTCGTGCAGCACGTACTCCCAGTGCGGGAACATGTCGACGACGATGCCCCCGCCGTCCTCGGCGCGGTAGTTCCACGACGGGCGCTGGGCGGCCTGCCAGTCGCCCTCGAAGACCCAGTAGCCGAACTCGCCGCGCACGGACAGGATCCGGCCGAAGAAGCCGCCGTCGATGAGGCGCTTCAGCTTGAGCAGGCCGGGGAGGAACAGCTTGTCCTGGACGACGCCGTGCTTGATGCCCGCGGCGGAGGCCAGGCGGGCCAGTTCGAGGGCTCCGTCGAGGCCGGTGGCCGTCGGCTTCTCGGTGTAGATGTGCTTGCCGGCGGCGATGGCCTTCTTGATCGCCTCCTCGCGGGCCGAGGTGACCTGGGCGTCGAAGTAGATGTCGACGGTGGGGTCCGCGAGGACCGCGTCGACGTCGGTCGAGACGTGTTCGAGGCCGTGCCGCTCGGCGAGCGCCCGCAGGGCGTGCTCGCGGCGGCCGACGAGGATGGGTTCCGGCCACAGCACCGTGCCGTCGCCGAGGTCGAGGCCGCCCTGTTCGCGCAGGGCCAGGATGGATCGTACGAGGTGCTGGCGGTAGCCCATGCGCCCCGTCACGCCGTTCATGGCGATACGCACCGTCTTGCGTGTCACGTCGGTCCCTTCGTGGGCGTTGTCCGCGGTTGTCGCGCGCCGCGTACGCCTCTTCCTGATCAGCGTGACAGCAAGCGCTTTCTATATAAGAGGAAGTTAGCCTCTGACCAGTGGTCCGGACAAGACCGTGTCCATCCTGAGTTGTTCGAGGGGGCGAACAACTGGCCTGCCGGGCCGTAAGGTCTGCTCGACACGCCCGGAACCAGGCCCCCCGGGGCCGCTGTCTACCTGGGCGTACGACGACGTACGACGAGATGCGTGACCGGAGGACGAGTAGATGACGGTGACCCTGGCGGACGTGGCGGCCCGCGCGCAGGTCTCGCCCGCGACGGTGTCGCGCGTGCTGAACGGGAACTACCCCGTCGCCGCTTCCACCCGGGAGCGGGTGCTGCGGGCGGTCGACGAACTGGACTACGTGCTGAACGGGCCGGCGAGCGCGCTGGCCGCGGCGACGTCCGACCTGGTCGGCATCCTGGTGAACGACATCGCGGACCCCTTCTTCGGGATCATGGCGAGCGCGATCCAGGCGGAGATCGGCGGGCCGGGCGGCCGGGCCGGCGGCGAACGGCTCGCGGTGGTCTGCAACACCGGGGGCTCGCCGGAGCGCGAGCTGACCTACCTGACGCTCCTTCAGCGGCAGCGGGCCGCGGCCGTGGTGCTGACCGGCGGGGCCATGGAGAACGAGCCGCACGCGGCGGCGGTGGCGGCGAAGCTGCGGCGGCTGGGCGAGGCGGGGACCCGCGTGGTGCTGTGCGGCCGGCCGCCCGCGCCGGAGACCGGCGCGATCGCGCTGACCTTCGACAACCGCGGCGGCGGCCGGGAGCTGACCGAGCATCTGATCGGGCTCGGGCACCGGCGGCTCGGCTACATCGCGGGCCCCGAGGAGCGGACGACCACGCGCCACCGGCTCGAGGGCCACCGGGCGGCGCTGGCCGCGGCCGGCATCGAGGAGGACCCCCGCTGGACCGTCCACGGACGCTACGACCGGCGGGCCGGCTACGAGGCGACGCTGGAGCTGCTGCGCCGGGACCCCTCGCTGACGGCGGTCGTCGCCGCGAACGACTCCGTCGCGCTCGGCGCCTGCGCGGCGCTACGCGAGTCCGGCCTGCGCATCCCGGACGACGTCTCGGTGGCCGGTTTCGACGACCTCCCCTTCAGCATCGACGCGGTGCCCTCCCTCACGACGGTCCGGCTGCCGCTGGCCGAGGCCGGAGCACGGGCGGGCCGTATCGCCATGGGCCGTGAGGAGCCGCCGCCGGGCGGCATCGCCACGGTGCGGGGCGAGTTGATGGTGCGGGGGTCCTCGGGAAGCCCGCGCACCTGAGGGGGCGTGGGGCCGCGGGTGCTCCGCCGCTGCCTCGCGGCGCGGTGGATCAGGCCGGCGGGGCCGGGTGGTGTGCCGGGACGGAGGGTGCACCGGGACGGAGGGTGTGCCGGCACGGAGGGTGTGCCGGCACGGGCGGTGGGCCGGGATGCACGGCGTTCCGGCGGTGTGCCGGGACGGACGGTCTGCCGGGACGGGCGGCGGGGTGGGACGGACGGGCAAGGTGGGACGGGGGTGCCGCGTGGGCCCGGGTCCGGTGGATGACTCGGCCGCAGTCCGGCGGGCCTCTCGGGCGGAGCCCGGTGGGTCCGTGGGGCGGAGCCCGGCGGAGCCCGGTGGGTCCGTGGGGCGGAGCCCGGCGGAGCCCGGCGGAGCCCGGTGGGTCCGTGGGGTGGGGGCCGGTGGGCTCTCGGGCGGAGCCCGGTGGGCTCGTGGGACGGGGTCTGGTAGGTCCCTCGGGTGGGGCCGGTGGGGCCCTCGGGCGGAGCCCGGTCGGGGGGCGGTGGGTTCCTGGGCCGAGGGCCGGTGCGCCCGTGGGGCGGGGGGGCGGTGGCCCGTCGGGTGATGGCCGGTGGGTCCCTCGGGCGGAGCCCGGAGGACCCGTGGGACGGGGCCGGTGGGGCCCTCGCTCGGGTGGGGGCCGGTGGGTTTCGGGGTGGTGTGTGGTGGACCCGTGGGGCGGGGCGGGTGAGAGTGGGGGTATGAAGTTCGCCTTCTCCACCCTCGGTGTTCCCGGTCTTCCCCTCCCCGACGTGCTGCGGCTCGCGGTCGCGCACGGCTACCACGGTGTGGAACTGCGCGTGCATCCGGAGGAGCCGGTCCATCCGGGGCTCGGTCCGCAGGCCAGGGCCGGCGTCGCCGCCGACTTCAAGGCGGCGGGCGTCGAGGTCCTGGGGCTCGCGGGCTATCCGCGGGTCGCCGCCCCGGGGGACGACGAGCCCGTGATCGAGGAGATCCGCGAGCTCGTCGCTCTCGCCCGCGACCTCGGGGCGCCCTTCGTGCGTGTCTTCCCCGGCGGCGAGGACGAGCACGCCGACGCCGTCGCCGCCCGGCGGCTGGGCACCGTCGCCGAGTACGCGGCCGACCTCGGCGTACGCGTCCTGCTGGAGACCCACGACTCGCACCGGACCGGCGCGGACGCCATCCGGGTCCTCGGCCCGGTCGGACACCGGCAGGTCGGTGCGCTGTGGGACGTCATGCACACCTGGCTGGGCGGCGAACAGCCGCTGGAGACCTACGCGGCACTCTCGCCGTACCTCGGATACGTGCAGGTCAAGGACATCGCCTCGGCGCAGGACACCACACCGCTCGCGCTCGGCGCCGGGGTGCTGCCGCTCGCCGAGTGCGTCGAGGTCCTGACCCGCCACGGCTGGGACGGCTGGCTGTGCTGGGAGTACGAGCAGCGCTGGTACGACGACGCCGAGCCGCTGCCCGGACTGCTGAGCGGCGGACGCGACCACCTCGCCCGGCTGCTCAACGACTCCGCCTGAACCGGGGGCCTCGGGGGCGGGGCCCGGGGGCCGGTAACCCGGTGGCGGTCCGGTGCGGGCGCGGGTTAGTGTCCGCGCCGTGCATCAGCAGCCTGCGGCCTCCGTCGCCGTCGTTCCGTCATGAACCTCTTGTCCAGGGCCCTGGTCGACGTACGTCCCCTGCGTTCCTCCCCCGTCTTCCGGCGGCTGCTGATCGGGCGCACGGTGTCCACGCTCGGTGCCTTCATGACCATGGTCACCGTCATGTACCAGGTGTGGGACACGACCCACAGCGCCGTCTGGAGCGGCGCGGTCGGCCTCGCCCAGGCGCTGCCGATGATCGGCGTCGGCCTGTTCGCGGGCGCCTGGGTGGACCGGGCCGACCGCCGCCGCGCGTACCTCCTGGGCACCGTCGGCTCCGCGGTCTGCTCCCTGCTGCTCGCCGTGCAGGGGTTCACCGGGCACGTCCCGGTGCTCGTCGTGCTGGCGCTGGTGGCGGTGCAGTCGTCGTTCGGCGCGATCGGGGCGCCCGCCGCCGGTGTGTTCGTGCCCCGGCTGCTGCCCAGGGACCAGGTGGCCGCCGGGCTCGCCCTGAACCAGGTCACCGGCCAGGCGATGATGCTGCTCGGCCCGGCCGTCGCCGGAGTGGTGCTCGGCTGGTGGGGCATCGGCGTCTGCTACCTGCTGGACGCCCTCAGCTTCGGCATGTCCTTCTACGGCGCCTACGGGCTGCCCGCGCTGCCCCCCGAGGGCGAGAAGTCCCGTGCCGGGGTGCACGGCGTCCTGGACGGACTGCGGTTCCTGACCGGTCACCGCACGGTGCGCGGCGCGCTGCTGATCGACCTGGCCGCGACGGTGCTGGCGATGCCGGCCGGTCTCTTCCCGCTCGTCAACGAGGAGCGCTTCGGCGGGGACCCGCGGACCCTGGGTCTGTTCCTGTCCGCGCTGGCCGTGGGCGGGGTCACGGCGACCGCACTCTCGGGGCCGGTCACCCGGCTCGGCCGTCCCGGCCCGGTGATGCTCTGCGCCGCGGCCCTGTGGGGTGCGGCCCTCGCCCTCTTCGGTGTGACGACCAGTGCGTGGGCGGGGCTGGGGATGCTGGCCCTGGCGGGGGCGGCGGACTCGGTGGCCGTGCTGTCCCGGGCCACGATCGTGCAGACCCTCACCCCGGACGCCCTGCTGGGCCGGGTGACCGCGGCCGAGACGATCGTCGGCCAGGCGGGGCCCAACCTCGGCAACCTGCGGGGCGGTGTGGTGGCGGGCTGGTCCTCCGGCACGACCGCGCTGATCACCGGCGGTCTGATGTGCCTGGCGGCGGTGACGGCGGTGGGGGCGACCACTGCGGAACTCCGCGGTGCCCCGACGGACCCGCACGTCCCGGATTCGCCCGCCTCGGACCCACCCGTCCCGGGCCCGCACGTCTTGGGCCCGCACGTCTTGGGCCCGCCTGTCCCCGACGTCGCGGTCCAGGACGCGGGGGTCGCGGACAGCCCGCTCGCGGACGTCCCGGCCCCGCGTGCGCAGGTCCCGGGCCTGCCACCTGCGGACACGCAGGTTGCGGAGCCCCGGGGCCCGGAACCGCAGGTTACCGAGGCACGGGACACTCCGGCCACGGGACCGTCCGCCGCGGGCCTCTAGAGGGTGCACCGCCCTCGGGCCCGCAGGGCGCTGAGCCACGGAGCCCGGAGCCGCAGGTGCCGGATCCTCCGGCCGCGGGGCCGTCCGCCATGGGCGCCCAGTCCTGTTTCAGTGAGGTCGGCGTGGGTGGAGGGGTGTGCGGTCGTCCAGGCACCATTGCAGGACCGACGGCCAGGAGCCGTAGCCGGCGTCGAGATCGAGGTGGGCGGCGCCCGGGAGGAGTTCGGCGGTGAGGTTCAGCGGGTCGCCGTAGGCCGCCTGCACGCCTTCCGGGAGGTACGGGTCGTCGTCCCCGGCGGCCAGCCGGGTCGGGTGCGGGAGCGGGCGACCGCCGAGCCGCGCGAGGTCGTCGCCCGCGAAGGCGAACCCCTCGACCTCCGGATACCGCGCGAGGACCGCACCGGACGGCGGGGACACCAGCAGCACCCGGTGGACCCCGGCGAGCCCGGGAAGACCGCGGGCGACGGCGTGCAGCCAGAGCAGGACGGAGAGGCTGTGCGCGATCACCACCCGCTCGGTGCCGGCGGCGGGGGCGTCGAGACGGCGGGCCAGTTCGGCGAGCCACACCTCCAGGTCCGGGTCGTCCGGGTCGGGCAGCTGCGGGTAGACGACCTCGTGGCCGAGTTCGGCGAGCCGGTCCGCGAGCCAGTGCTGCCAGTGGGCCTCGGGACGGTGGTTCTGCCAGCCGTGGAGGATGAGATACGAGCGCGTGGTCATGGGGCCGATGATCGGCGAACACCCGTGCGCGGGCCACGGGCGTCTCACACCCCGGGCGGTCTCCCGGCGGTGTGCGGTCCGTTGCCGTGACCCGCCGCCGTCCCGCTGCCGCTCACCCGGCGCCCGGCCTCGGCTCCGGCTCCGGCCCCGGCTCCGGCTCCGGCCCCGGCTCCGGCTCCGGCTCCGGCGGCGGCTCCGGCAGGAACCGTGCGACGCGTTCCGTCAGCCGCCGCTCGCACCGCGGCCATTCCTCCGCCGTGACGGAGAAGATCGCGGAGTCGCGCAGGGCGCCGTCCTCGCCCGGCGCCCAGGAGCGGGACCAGTTGCGCAGGACACCCTCGAAGCGGCCGCCGACGCTCTCGATGGCGGCGCGGGAACGGGCGTTGCGGGCGTCGGTCTTCAGGTCCACCCGGGAGACGCCCCACCGGGTGAAGGCGTGCCGGAAGAGCAGGAGCTTGGCCTCGGCGTTGACTCCCGTGCCCTGGGCGGAGCCGGCCAGCCAGGTGAAACCGACCTCCACGGCGTCCAGTCGGTCGTCGGTCAGCCAGGACCGCGGCTCCCAGAAGGAGGTCGCGCCGACCGCGCGGCCGGTGGCGAGGGAGATCTGCGCGTAGGGGGCGAGCCTGCCGGTCGCCGCGCGGGCGAGCTGGGCGTCCACGTAGTCACCGGCCTCGTGCGCCCTGGGGACCCAGGTGAAGTCGTACGTCCCGCGGTCCTCCTCGGCCGCGACCGCCAGGTCGGCGGTGTGCCGGTGCCCCAGCGGCTCCAGGCGCACGAGCGCGCCCTCGAGAACCGGCCCCTCCAGCCTGAAACTCACCCCGTGCCGTCCTTCCGCAGTACCTTCACCAGCTCCGCGAACGCCTCGTGGAAGCCGGGGAAAGTCTTGCGGACGCAGCCGGGGTCGTCGAACGAGATTCCGGGGACCCGCAGTCCGGTCACCGAGAAGGACATCGCGATGCGGTGGTCGCCGTACGTCTTGATGCCGGCGCCGGTGAGCGAAGCGCCCGGGCCCGGACCGGCCGCGCCGGAACCGGCCGCCGCGGGCCGGATCTCGATCCAGTCGGGTCCGGTGGCCACCTCGGCGCCCAGCCGCCGCAGGTTCTCCGCGCAGGCGTCCAGGCGGTCGCACTCCTTCACCCGGGTGTTCGCCACGTCCTCGATGCGGACGGGCCCGGTGGCGAAGGGGGCGATCGCGGCGAGGGTCGGCATGGTGTCGGAGATGTCCCGCATGGTGACGGTGAGGCCGCGCAGTTCCCCGGTCCCGGCGACGGTCGTGCGGTCCGCGCCGACGTCCACCCGGGCGCCCATCCGCCGCAGTACCTCCACGAAGCCCAGGTCGCCCTGGAGCGCGCCCCGGCCGAGGCCCGGCACGGTCACCTCGCCGCCGGTCAGCGCGGCGGCGGCGAAGAAGTAGCTCGCGGTGGAGGCGTCGGGCTCGATCGCGTAGGCGGTGGCCCGGTAGCCGCCCGGCGGCACCAGGTAGGTGTTCCCCTCACGTCCCACCTCGACGCCGAAGGCCCGCATCATCGCGATCGTGATGCCGACGTACGGCGCCGAGACCAGGTCCGTGACGGTGATGCGCAGACCGGTGCGGGTGAGCGGGCCGAGCAGGAGGAGCGCGGTCAGGTACTGGGAGGACTGGCCGGCGTCCAGCACCACCTCCCCGCCCTCGACGCCCGCCGCCCGCACGGTCAGCGGGTGGTGGCCCTCCGCCTCCTCGTGCCGCAGGTCCACGCCCAGGTCGCGCAGGGCGCGGGTGAGCGGCAGGAGGGGGCGTCGGCGCATCTGCGCGGAGGCGTCGAAGCGGTAGGTGCCGTGCCCGGTGGCCGCGAGGGCCGGCAGGAAGCGCGCCGTGGTCGCGCCGTCCCGGCAGTGGATGTCGGCCTCGGGGACCGCGGGTCCCTGCGGGCGGCCGTCGACCTGCCAGGCGTCCGGTGTCCGTCCCACGCGGTAGCCGAGCCGCGTCAGCCCCTCGGCGAAGCCCTCGGTGTCGTCGGAGCGCAGGGGGCGCTGGAGGGTGGTGACGCCGTCGGCGGCCGCCGCGAGGAAGAGGGCGCGGGCGGTGAGGGACTTGGAACCGGGGATGTCGACGAGGGGCATGCCCCTCATGATCCCGCGCGGGTCGGCCCCGCCGCCGGTACGTCCACGGGATGGACGGCTTCCGGGACAGGATCCGGGGCGGGTTCCGGCACGGATGCCGGGACAGGTGCCGGGGCGGTCCCCTGCGGCGGGACGGCGGGTCCGGCGGTGGGCGGGGCGGCCCGCCGTGCGGCCCACCTCGCCGGTGCGAGGGAGGTCAGCGCCACCCCGCCGACCAGCAGGGCCGCCGCGCACCAGCGCAGGGCGCTCACCGGCTCGCCGAGGAAAACGGCGGCCGACGTCATGCCGAAGACGGGCACCAGGAGCGAGAAGGGAGCCACGGTGGACGCCGGGTGGCGGTGCAGCAGCCGGCCCCATGCGCCGAAGCCGAAGAGCGTGGTGACCCAGGCGACGTAGACCAGGGTGCCTGCGCCCTGCCAGTCCAGCGCGCGCAGCGCGGCGAGGTCGCGCGAGGGGCCCTCGGTGAGCAGGGAGAGGGCGAGCAGGGGCAGCACCGGGACCGTGCTCACCCACACCATGAAGTTCAGCGCGTCCGGCGGGGAGGCCCGGCGGGTGAGGACGTTCGACCCGCCCCAGCAGGCTGCCGCCGCGACGACCAGCGCGAACGCGCCGAGCGAGCCCGAGGCGCCCTCGTCGACCGCGGCCACCGCGATCCCCGCGAGGGCCACCGCCATGCCCAGGAGCCGGAGCCGGGTCGGGCGCTCGCCGAGCACCGCGAAGGCGATGACGGCGGTGAACACGGACTGGATCTGGAGGACCAGCGAGGACAGGCCGGCCGGCATCCCCGCGTCCATGCCGACGAAGAGCAGCCCGAACTTCGCCACCCCCAGCACCAGGCCCACCGCCACGATCCACTTCCAGGCCACCTCGGGGCGCCCCACGAAGAACACCGCGGGCAGGGCCGCCACCAGGAAGCGCAGGGCGGAGAAGAGCAGCGGCGGGAAGTGGCCGAGACCGATCTCCAGGACGGTGAAGTTGACGCCCCAGACGGCGGCGACGAGGACGGCGAGGGCGAGATGGGCGGGGCGCATGGCCCGAGGATCACCCCCGCCGACCGTGAAGCACCAGCGATGATTGCTGCATGGTGGGATGAAGCAACGCTACCGATTGGATCTCCGGTGCTCGATCTCCAGCGGCTGCGCGCCCTGCACGCCGTCTCCGTCCACGGCACGGTCGGCGCGGCGGCGGCCGCTCTCGGCTACACCCCGTCCGCGGTGTCCCAGCAGATCACCAAGCTGGAGCGGGAGACCCGGACCGTCCTGCTGGAGCGGGCGGGGCGGGGCGTCCGGCTCACCGACGAGGCGCTTCAACTCGTCGCCACGGCCGAGGAGCTGATGGCGATCGTCGAGCGGGCCGAGACCGGCATCGAGGAGCGGCGGGGGGTGCCGGCCGGGCGGCTGACCGTCGCCGCGTTCGCGTCGGCGGCGCGCGGGCTGCTGCCCGGTGTCCTGGCCGACCTGGCGCGGCGCCATCCCGCCCTGGACGCCCGGCTGACGGAGGTGGACCCGCACCTGTCCGTGGACCTGGTGGCGAAGGGGGCCGTCGACCTCGCCGTCGCCCACGACTGGGACATCGCGCCGCTGCCCGCCCCGGCGGGTGTCGAGCACGCGGTGATCGGTGACGACGCGTGCGATCTGCTGGTGCCCGAGGGGCATCCCTTCGCGGGGCGGACGGCGGTGCGGCGGGAGGAGCTGGGCGGCGAGCGGTGGATCTGCCAGCCGCCGGGGCGGGTCTGCCACGACTGGCTGGTCCGTACGCTGCGCGCGGCGGGGCACGAGCCCGACCTCGTCCACACGGCCGAGGAGAACCCGACCCTCGTCGCCCTGGTCGCCGCGGGTCTCGGGGTCGCGCTCGTCCCGCGTCTCGGGCGCGGCCCGCTGCCGCCGGGGGCGGTGGAGGTGCCGCTCGACCCGACGCCCGTACGGCGGCTGTACGCGCTGTGGCGTACGGGGGCGGCCCGGCGTCCGGCGATCGCCGAGGCGGTGCGGGTGCTGCGCGACCGGTGGCCGGCGGTGTCGGCCCGCTCGAACCCCGCCCCGCAGCCGCCGCCCGGTCCCGCGCCTTCTTCGGCCCGCCCCGCCGGTCCCGCCTGACGGCGCGCCCGTGCCGGGTGGTTGCGGCGGGGGTGGGTTCCTCCGCGGGTAGCGTGCGGCCACGGTTCCCCCACCGGAAGGAGCGCCCATGCCCTCCAGACGCACCGTCCTCGCCGCCGGCGCGGGTGTCACCGCCGCTCTCACCGTCGGCGCTCCGGCGCACGCGGACGACCGCCGGCCCGGCGAACTCCTCGCGCGGATGACCCTGGAGGAGAAGGTCGGCCAGGTCTTCGTCTCCCGGGTCTTCGGCCACTCGGCGACCGCGCCCGACGCGGCCGACGCCGCCGCCAACCAGCGCGAACTCGGTGTCGGCACGGCCGCCGAGCTGCTCGCCCGCTACCGGCTCGGCGGGATCATCTACTTCGCCTGGACGCACAACACCCGTGACCCGCGGCAGATCGCGGACCTGTCGAACGGGATCCAGCGGGCGTCGCTGGCGCGGCCGCGCGGTGTGCCGGTGCTGATCTCCACCGACCAGGAGCACGGTGCCGTCTGCCGGGTGGGCGCTCCCGCCACCCTGTTCCCGGGCGCCATGGCGGTCGGCGCCGGGGGCAGCCGGGCCGACGCCCGCACCCTCGGCACCCTCGCCGGCCGGGAGCTGCGGGCGATGGGCATCCGGCAGAACTACTCCCCCGTCGCCGACGTCAACGTGAACCCGGCCAATCCGGTGATCGGCGTCCGCTCCTTCGGGGCCGACCCGCGGGCGGTCGCCGACCTGGTCACGGCGGTGGCCGAGGGCTACCGGGCGGCGGGGGTGGCGGCGACGGTCAAGCACTTCCCCGGGCACGGGGACACGGCGGTGGACAGCCACACCGGTTTCCCCGTCATCACCCACTCGCGCGAGGTGTGGGAGGCGCTGGACGCGGTGCCCTTCCGGGCGGCGGTCGCGGCCGGGGCGGAGTCCGTCATGACGGCGCACATCCTGGTCCCCTCCCTCGACCCCTCCGGCGACCCGGCCACCCTCTCCCGTCCGATCGTCACCGGCCTCCTGCGCGAGCGGCTCGGCTACGACGGAGTGGTGGTCACCGACGCCCTCGACATGGCGGGGGTGCGCACGAAGTACGGCGACGACCGGGTGCCCGTGCTCGCGCTCGCGGCGGGCGTCGACCAGCTCCTCAACCCGCCGGACCTGGACGTGGCCTGGAACGCCGTCCTGCGGGCCGTGCGGGACGGGGAACTGACGGAGCGGCGGCTCGACGTGTCGGTCCTGCGCATCCTGCGGCTGAAGGCCCGGCTGGGGCTGCTCGACGAGCCGTACGTCGACGTGGCGGACGTCGGGCGGACCGTCGGCGCGCGCGAGCACCGCGCCGCGGCCGACCGGATCGCCGCCCGGACGACGACGCTGCTGGTCAATGAGGGGCCGCTGCTGCCGCTCTCCCCCCTGGCCCACCCCCGGCTGCTGGTCGTCGGCGCGGACCCGGCCTCGCCGACCGGCACCACCGGTCCGCCGACGTCCGTGCTGGCCGCCGCGCTCACCGGGCTGGGTTTTCGCGCGACGGCGCTGTCCACGGGCACGGCCCCCTCCGCCGAGGCCGTCGCCCGGGCGGTGACGGCCGCGGACGGCGCGGACGCCGTGGTCGTCACGACCTGCAACGTCACGACGGCGGCCGACCCGCAGCTGACCCTGGTGGAGCGGCTGGCGGCGACCGGACGGCCGGTGGTCGCGGTGGCCGTCCGCAACCCCTACGACGTCGCCCGGCTGACGTCCGTGCGGGCCTGTCTGGCGACGTACTCGTGGACCGACGTCGAACTGCGGGCCGCCGCCCGGGTGATCGCCGGCGCGGCCCGGCCGCACGGCAGGCTGCCGGTGCCGGTGCGGCGCGCGGACGATCCGGCACGCGTGCTCCACCCCATCGGCTACGGCCTGACGTACCCGTCCTGACCGGTCTGCCGGACGGTGCGGGCCGCGGGCGGCCGGGCGAGGTGCCCGGCCGCCCGCGGGCCGGTGCTCACGGACGCAGCGCGGGCTCCCGCTCCACGTCGCGCACGTCCAGCCGGGAGTCGAAGGCCGCCAGCGGCTTCGCCCGGGCGACGGCGTCGGCCGCGACGCCCGCCCACTCCAGGATGCGGGCCGTGGCCAGCGCCTTCTGGTCCGCGACCAGGCCGGCGACGTTCGCGCCGTGGTTCAGGCCGGGGGCGGTGAAGACGTAGCTGTCCTTCGCGCCCTTGCCGAGCCGGAAGCGCTCCGCGCCCCACGGGTCGTTCTGGCCGTAGACGAAGAGCATGTGGTGGGCGTTGTGCCGCACCCAGGTGTCGACGTCCCGCATCGCCCGCGGCTGGAACTTCATCGTGATGTCGCGGGGGACGAGGTTGCGCGGGGGCTGGTAGCCGTAGCGGATGTACCGCTTCTCGATGTGCGGGAAGCGGATGGTGGGGGCGCCGAGCTGGGTGCCCGCCTGGTAGTAGTACGGCGTGTAGGTCTCCAGGCCCTGGTCGGCGTAGGCCGAGAAGCCGGAGATCGTGTCGACGGTCGTCCAGATCTCGTCGTCGGTGGCGGTCGCCGCGTCCGCGGGGATCTTGTCGCAGTCGGACAGCAGGCTGTACTGCCAGAAGCCCCACACGTAGTCGAGGACGACGGCCTCGTAGGCGCGGTCCAGACTGCCGATGGTGGTGAACGTGTAGCCGTTCTCCGCCGCGTAGGCCTCGTACTTCTTCTCCAGCGGGGCCCGGCGCACCAGCGCCTCGCGCTGCACGGCGTTCAGCCGGTCGCGGCACTGTGCGGTGCCGACGGTCGCGAAGAAGCGGTCGTAGGCGGAGTCCTCGTCGTTGACGACGTCGTTGGGGGCCACGTAGGCCACCACGCCGTCCATGTCCCCGGGGTAGAAGCGCTCGTAGTACGTCGCCGTCATCCCGCCCTTGGAACCGCCCGTGGAGATCCAGTTCTTGGTGTAGATCTTCTTCAGGGCCGTGTAGATGCGGTGCTGGTCGCCGGCCGCCTGCCAGATGTCCAGCTTCGACCAGTCGGCCGGAGAGGGCCGGGAGGGCGTGAAGAAGCGGTACTCCATGGAGACCTGGTTGCCGTCCACGATCTGGGTCGGCTCGCGGCGGCCGGGGTTGGTGGAGACGTTGTAGCCGCCGGTGTAGAACACCGTGGGGCGTGAGGTGTCCTTGTGCAGCACGGTGATGCGCTGCTGGAAGGTGCCCCTGTCGGGGTGCCGGTGGTCCACCGGCTGCGTGTAGTTCAGGACGAAGTAGCGGTAGCCGGCGTACGGCTTCTCCTGGATCAGGCTCATGCCCGGTACGGCGAGGAGCTGGTCCTCGATGTCCGTCGTGGCGGTGACCCCGGGCCCGGCGGCGGTGGCCGCCCCGGCCGTGGCGGCCGAACCCAGGGTGCCTATGAGC
The DNA here is from genome assembly GCF_016860545.1 of Streptomyces asoensis. Classification (NCBI taxonomy): domain Bacteria; kingdom Bacillati; phylum Actinomycetota; class Actinomycetes; order Kitasatosporales; family Streptomycetaceae; genus Streptomyces; species Streptomyces asoensis. Next base: position 257,619 of record NZ_BNEB01000003.1, read on the forward strand.
ACCGTGAGCGCGAGCAGCCATCTGAGCGCCTTGCGCATGCGCGTGCACCCTCCCTGTGAGACAGATGTGCGTCGCCGGAAGCTATCGGAGCAACACCCGTCACACCAGAGGGGGTTGACGCATCAGGGCCGGTTGCCGCGGGAGGGCCGCGGTCAGCAGAGGAACCAGCCGGAGCGGTACGAGCCGCTGCCCACCGCTCCCGTCACCCGCACGCACCGGTGTCCCGCGTAGACCCTGACCGGTGGCGAACTGCGCGTGTCCTTACGGGACTTGCGTACGGCGACATGACCGCGCGCCTGCACGCTCACCGAGACCAGCCGCCGGGTGCCGGGGTTCTTCTGCACGGTCACGGCGCAGACGTAGGCGCCGTCCTTGAAGACCAGCACGGAGCCGGTGGAGAAGGGCAGGGTGCGCACCTTGCGGCCGGGGCAGGGCGCGGAGGACGACGCCGCCCGGGCGCTGTCCGGCACGGCGACGGCGAGGAGCACGGAGGCGAGCAGCACGACCAGGGCGAGCACCAGCCGCCGGACCGTCGGACGTGCCGTCCCTGCGCCCACGGTTTCCCGCCCCTCCCACACCCGCCGTACATCCGATCGCCGTACTGATGTACGGACGCACGGAGCACACCGAATGGTTGCGCGCCCCCGCACAGGCCGCCCCCGCGCAGCCCGCTCGCGCGCCGGCTCACACCGCCGCGGGCTCGTCCTCCCCCACGAACGTGCGCCACAGGCGGGCGTACCGTCCGTCGAGCGCGAGCAGTTCGTCGTGCGTGCCGTCCTCCACCACCCGGCCGTGGTCCATGACCACGACCCGGTCGGCGCGGGCGGCGGTGGTCAGACGGTGGGCCACCACCAGGGTCGTACGGCGGCCGGCCAGCCGGTCCGTGGCCTGGTTGACCAGCGCTTCCGTCGCCAGGTCGAGGGCGGCCGTCGCCTCGTCGAGGAGCAGGACGTCGGGGTCGACGAGTTCGGCGCGGGCGAGCGCGATCAGCTGGCGCTGGCCCGCGGAGAGGTTGCGGCCGCGTTCGGCCACCGCGTGCAGATAGCCGCCGTCGAGGGTGGCGATCATCTCGTGCGCGCCGACCGCCCGGGCCGCCGCCTCCACCTCGGCGTCGGTGGCGTCGGGCCGGCCGTAGGCGATGGCGTCGCGCACGGTGCCGGGGAAGAGGTAGGCCTCCTGCGGGACGACGCCCAGCCGGTGGCGGTAGGAGGTGAGGTCGAGGGAGCGCAGGTCCCTGCCGTCGACGGTGACCCGGCCGCCGGTGGGGTCGTAGAACCGGGCCACCAGTTTGACCAGCGTCGACTTGCCCGCGCCGGTCTCCCCGACGAAGGCGACGGTCTGGCCCGCCGGGATGCTCAGCGCGATGCCGCCGAGGGCCTCTTCCTCCTCGCCGTACCGGAAGTGCACGTCGTCGAAGGCGATCTCGCCGCGCAGCGACACGACCTGCTCCGGCTCCTCGGCGGACTTCGTGGACGTCGGCTCGCGCAGCAGCTGCTGGATGCGGCCGAGGGAGACGGTCGCCTGCTGGTAGCCGTCGAAGACCTGGGAGAGCTGCTGGACCGGGGCGAAGAACAGGTCGATGTAGAGGAGGTACGCGACCAGGGCGCCGGTGGTGAGCGTCGCCGCTTCCACCCGGCCCGCGCCCGCGATCAGGACCGCCGCCGCCGCGGCCGACGACAGCAGCTGGACGAAGGGGAAGTAGACGGAGATCAGCAACTGCCCCCGGATCCGCGCCCTGCGGTAGCTGTCGGAGCGCTCGGCGAACCGTGCCGCTCCGTCCCGCTCGCGCCGGAAGGCCTGCACGATCCTGAGCCCGGACACCGACTCCTGGAGGTCGGCGTTGACCGTCGACACCCGCTCGCGGGCGAGTTCGTACGCCTTCACGCTCGCCCGGCGGAAGAAGTAGGTGGCGACGACGAGGGGAGGCAGCGTCGCGAAGACGATCAGCGCGAGCTGCACGTCGATCACCAGCAGGGCGATCATGATGCCGAAGAAGGTGACGACCGAGACGAAAGCCGTGACGAGACCGGTCTGGAGGAAGGTGGAGAGGGCGTCGACGTCCGTCGTCATCCTCGTCATGATCCGGCCGGTCAGCTCGCGCTCGTAGTAGTCGAGTCCCAGGCGCTGGAGCTGGGCGAATATCTTCAGCCTGAGGGTGTAGAGCACCCGTTCGCCGGTGCGGCCGGTCATCCGGATCTCGCCGGTCTGCGCCGCCCACTGCACCGCGACGGCGAGCAGGGCGAGCAGCGAGGCGGCCCAGACCGCGCCCAGCGCCGCCCGGGTCACGCCCTGGTCGATGCCGTGCCGGATCATCACCGGCAGCAGCAGGCCCGCCCCGGCGTCGACGGCGACCAGGCCGAGGCTGACCAGGAGGGGTGCGCCGAAGCCGCGCAGCAGCCTGCGCAGGCCGTACGACGTCTCCGGCAGGACCGCCTGCCGTTCGTCGACGCCGGGGGTGTCGACGAGCGGGGGCAGCGTCTCGATCTGGGCGAGCAGCCCGGGGGTGGCCGGCATCCCGGACAGCGCGGTGTCCTCGGGCTCCCGGTCGCCGGTCCACAGCCTGGGGGTGACCCCGCGCTCGGCGTCGAACTCGGCGTCCAGCTCGTCGCGGACGGTGGTGTCCTCGCCCGGCGCCGGCCGCTGGGTGTGGCCGGGCGAGACGCCGCCGAGTTCGTCGGGGTCGGTGAGGAGGCGGCGGTAGAGCGCGGAGCGTTCCTGGAGTTCCTCGTGGGTGCCGAGGTCGGCGAGGCGGCCGCCGTCCAGGACGGCGATGCGGTCGGCGAGGTTGAGGGTGGAGCGGCGGTGGGCGATGAGCAGGGTCGTACGGCCCCGCATGACCTGCTTCAGCGCCTCATGGATCTCGTGCTCGACCGCCGCGTCCACGGCCGAGGTCGCGTCGTCGAGGACCAGCAGGCGCGGGTCGGTGAGGATCGCCCGGGCGAGTGCGACGCGCTGGCGCTGGCCGCCGGAGAGGGTCAGACCGTGCTCGCCGACCGTCGTGTCGTAGCCGTCGGGCAGTTCGGTGATGAAGCGGTCGGCCTGGGCGGCGCGGGCGGCGGCCTCGATCTGCTCCTGCGTGGCGTCGGGGCGGCCGTAGGCGATGTTGGCGCGGACGGTGTCGGAGAAGAGGAACGAGTCCTCGGGGACCAGGCCGATCGCGGCCCGCAGCGAGTCGAGGGTGAGTTCGCGGACGTCGTGCCCGCCGACGAGGACGGCGCCCCGCGTGACGTCGTACAGGCGCGGCAGGAGGAGGGAGACCGTGGACTTGCCTGAGCCGGAGGAGCCGACGACCGCGAGGGTCTCCCCGGCGCGGATCTCGAAGGTGAGCCCGTCGAGGACGGGCCGGTCCGGGTCGTAGCCGAAGGCCACGTCGTCGAACTCGACGGTGGCGGGGGCGTCGGCGGGCAGGTCCTTGGTGCCGTCCGCCAGCGACGGCTCGGTGTCGATCAGCTCCAGGACGCGTTCGGTGCCCGCGCGGGCCTGCTGGCCGACGGTGAGGACCACGGCGAGCATCCGGACCGGGCCGACGAGCTGGGCGAGGTAGGTGGAGAACGCGACGAAGGTGCCGAGGGTGATGTGGCCGCGTACCGCCAGCCAGCCGCCGAGCGCCAGCATGGCCACCTGGCCGAGGGCGGGGACGGCCTGGAGGACGGGGGTGTACGCCGAGTTCAGGCGGATCGTGCGCAGCCGGCCGGCGAAGAGGCGGCGGCCGACCTCGCGCAGTTTGCCGGTCTCCTGGTCCTCCTGGCCGAAGCCCTTGACGACCCGTACCCCGCTGACGGCTCCGTCGACGACGCCCGCGACGGCCGCCGCCTGGGCCTGGGCGTACCAGGTGGCCGGGTGGAGTCTGGTGCGGCTGCGGCGGGCGATGTACGCGAGGGCGGGTGCCACGGCGAGGGCCACCAGGGTGAGCGGCAGGGACAGCCAGGCCATGACGACCAGGGAGATCACGAACAGCAGGAGGTTGCCGATCGTCATCGGGAGCATGAAGAGCAGGCCCTGGATGAGCTGGAGGTCGCTGGTGGCCCGGCCCACGACCTGACCGGTGGACAGTTCGTCCTGGCGCCGGCCGTCCAGCCGGGTGATCGTCTCGAACATCTCGGTCCGCAGGTCGTGCTGGACGTCGAGGGCGAGCCGGCCGCCGTAGTAGCGGCGCACGAAGGTGAGGGCGTAGACGAGGACGGCGGCGCCGAGCAGGGCTCCGGCCCAGGGCGCCATGTCCCGGCTGTGGTCGCCGATGACGTCGTCGATGATCACCTTGGTGACCAGCGGGACCAGCGCCAGGACGGCCATGCCGCCGAGGGAGGAGCCGAGCGCGAGGACGACGTCCGTCCGGTGGCGCCAGGCGTACCCGGCGAGTCTGCGCGCCCAGCCCTGCCGGCGCTCCCCCTGCTGCACTGCCACGCCGATGCCTTCCTGTCGTCCTGGCCGGCCGGTCGTCCCGGTCGTCCTCGTCTGCCGGAAGGCACCAACGCCGAAGGAAGCGGATTTCATCCCTCCGCAACAATCGGGGGCGGGATCAGGCCCGGACCCGCGGACGGTGGAAGCGGGTGGTCTGCGCCGCGTTCTGGTTGTCGTCGCTGACCAGGAGCACCGTCAGCCGGCCCTTGTCACGGCCCGTGACCACCATGCCCCTCGATGTTGTCGAGCAGCGGGTTCGGCTGGGGCTGGTGGGCGGTCGCCACGAATGTCGGCCTCGGTCCGCTCCTCCGGTCGCCGCGCGCGGGGTCCCGCACCCCCGCCGGAGCGCCTTCACAGCGGACGGCCAGCTCCGGCACAGCGGTCACCCAAGGCGGCCGGACAGCATGCGCAGGGTGACCTCAGCCACCGATCCCCTCCCCCACCCGAGCGCCCCCGCCGCCGCGGCCCCGCCCGGGAGCGCTCCGACGGCTCCCGAGACGGCTCCAAAGGCTCCGCCGCCGGACCGTGCGCCGCGCTGGTCGCTGCCCGCCCTGATCGCGATCCTGGTCCTGGCGGCGGTGCTCTACGGCTGGAACCTGTCGGGCAGCAGCCTCAACAGCTTCTACAGCGCAGCCGTCTACAGCGGCACGCAGAGCTGGAAGGCGTGGTTCTTCGGCTCGCTCGACGCCGGGAACTTCATCACCGTCGACAAGCCGCCGTTCGCGCTCATGGTCATGGGCCTGTCCTGCCGGATCTTCGGCTTCGGCACCTGGCAGATGATGCTGCCGGAGGTCGCGGCGGCCCTGGGCACCATCTGGATCCTGCACTCCTCGGTGAAGCGGGCCTTCGGGCACGCGGCCGCAGCCGTCGCGGCACTGGTGCTGGCGCTGACGCCCATCACGGTCGCCATCAACCGCGACAACAACCCCGACACCGTCCTGGTGCTGCTGATGGTGGCCGGCGCCGCCCTCGCGCTGCGCGCCACCCGCGACGACCGGCTGCTGCCGCTCATCGGCTCCGCCGTGTGCTTCGGGCTCGCCTTCAACACCAAGATGCTCCAGGGCTACATCGCGCTGCCCGCCGTCTTCGCCGTATACCTGTACGCCTCGCGGCTCGGCTGGGGCAGGAAGGCCCTGAACCTGGCGCTGGCCGCCGTGGCACTGGCCGTCGCCAGCTTCTGGTGGGCGACCGCCGTGTCCCTGGTGCCCGCCGACGACCGCCCGTACATCGGCGGCTCGACCGACGGCAGCGCCTGGGACCTGATCATGGGCTACAACGGGCTCGGCCGCGTCCTCGGCGGCGAGGGCAACGGGGGCGGCGGCGGGGGCGGCGGCACCTTCGCCGGGACGGCGGGGATCGGCCGGATGTTCAACGACGTCCTCGGCGGCCAGATCTCCTGGCTGATCCCCTTCGCGGGCATCGCGCTGGTGGCCGGCCTGGTGCTCCGCGGCCGCGCACCGCGCACCGACGTGACGCGCGCCGCGCTGGTCCTGTGGGGCGGCTGGCTCGTCCTGCACTACCTGACCTTCGCCATGGCGGAGGGCACCATGCACCCGTACTACACGACCGCGCTCGCCCCGGGCATCGCGGCGCTGTGCGGGGGCGGCGGGGTGATGCTGTGGCGAGCCCTGCGCGACGGCGGCGCCCGCTGGTCGTGGGTGCTGCCCGCGGGGCTCGCGGTCACCGGTGTCTGGGCGGTCGTGCTGCTGCGCCGCGCCACCGGCTGGAACACCTGGCTGTGGCCGGTCGTCGCCGTGCTGACGGTCCTCGCGGTCGCGGGCCTGCTCGTCCTGCGGTCGGCGCGGTCCGGCATCCGGGCCCGGCTGCTCGGTGTGTCCCTCGCCGCGGCGATCGTGGCGTCCCTCGCCGGTCCGACGGCGTACGCCGCCTCGCCGGCCTTCGGTTCGTCCGGCGGCATGATGGGCGGCACCAACCCGACCGCAGGTCCGTCCACCGGCGGTGGAACGGGCGGACCCGGCGGCGGTGGCGGCCGGGGCGGCTTCGGGGGCGGCGAAGGCGGTCCCGGCGGCCAGGCGCCCGGCGGTGACCGGCAGGGCGCCGGGACCGGCGGCGGGTTCCCCGGCGGCGGCAACGGCGAACTCCCGCAGGCCGGCGGCACCGGCGGCAGCGCCCAGGGCGGCGAGGAGGGCACCGCCCGGGGCGGTGGCGACGGCGGACCCGGCGGCGGTACGGGTGGCGGCATGGGCGGGGGCGGTGGCATGGGCGGCGCCGACAGCGGGCTCGTGTCGTACCTGGAGAAGCACCAGGACGGCGCCACCTGGCTGATCGCCGTGTCCAACTCGCAGAGCGCGGGCCAGATGATCCTGAGCACCGGCAAGCCCGTCATCTCCATGTGGGGCTTCACCGGTTCCGACCGGGCGATGACGCTCGCCGAGCTCAAGAAGCTGGTGAAGAAGGGCGAACTGCACTACATCCAGCTCGGCGGCGGCGGGATGGGCGGCAACAGCAGCCTGAACCAGGAGATCACCGCCTGGGTGCAGAAGAACGGCACGGCGGTGCAGGCGAGCGAGTACGGCGCGACGTCGGCCTCCGCGTCCGGCTCGGAGACCTCCGGCTCGGAGACCTCCGGCTCGGAGACCTCGGCGCAGGGCGGCCAGTCGACGGTGTACCGGCTGGACGCCTCGGACGTGAGCTGACCCGGAGCGGCTCCCCGGACGGAACGGCCCCTGACAGGACGTCAGGGGCCGTTCCTGCGTGAGGAAGCGCGTTCGATCCGCGTGGACTGGGCACGGTTTGCCGGTCCTCGTCACCCGATGGACATGTCAGATTCATTGCCATGACCGCATGTGCATGTCACTCTCCCGATTGCCGCCTTCAATCAACCCGCGTAGATCGGACACCCCACATGCTGGCGACACGCATACGCCGATGGAAGTCGGTGGCCCTGGCCACCACTGCCGTCCTGGTAGGCCTCTCCGCGCCCGCCCTCACCGCGACCCCCGCCGCGGCGACCACGACGGCGTACGACTCGACGTACTACAAGAACGCGGTCGGCAAGACGGGCACGAGCCTGAAGTCCGCGCTGCACACGATCATCAGCAGCCAGACGAAGATCTCGTACTCCGCGGTCTGGGACGCCCTGAAGGCCACCGACCAGGACCCGAACAACAGCAGCAACGTGATCCTGCTGTACAGCGGTGTCTCGCGAGCCAAGTCCCTCAACGGCGGTGACGTCGGCGACTGGAACCGCGAGCACGTGTGGGCCAAGTCCCACGGCGACTTCGGCGAGGTGACCGGTCCGGGCACCGACCTGCACCACCTGCGTCCCGCGGACGTCCAGGTCAACAGCATCCGCGGCAACCTGGACTTCGACAACGGCGGCAGCGCGGTCACCAACGGCGGCGGCAGCACCGTCGACTCCGACTCCTTCGCGCCGCGCGCGGCGGACCGGGGCGACGTGGCCCGCATGATCCTCTACATGGCCGTGCGCTACGAGGGCGACGACGGCTTCGCCAACCTGGAGCCCAACGAGAAGGTGGGCAACGGCAGCAACCCGTACATCGGCAAGCTGTCCGTCCTCAAGGCGTGGAACGAGGCGGACCCGCCGAGCGCCTTCGAGGAGAAGCGCAACCAGGTCATCTACGACACGTACCAGCACAACCGCAACCCGTTCATCGACCACCCGGAGTGGGTCGAGGCGATCTGGTAGCGGCGGCGTCCGCCCGGCTACCCCTCGCCCGCGCCGCGCGGAGCGCCGTACCAGCGCCAGCTCGTGCGGCGCGGCAGCCCGGGGAGCTCTCCCCGGCCGGTGGCCCACAGCAAGGTGGGCCACCGGCCGGTGTCCGCCGGGGCGTCCGGGAAGAGCCGGGCCAGCGCCCGGTCGCACAGCCCGGCGTCCGGCTCCCAGCGCAGGCCGAGCCCCTCGGCGACGTCGTGCAGGTGCACCAGCGTCTCGACGACCCCCATGGCGGCGAAGCCCTCGGGGTCCGAGGCGCCGAAGACGTGATGGGACCTCACGTCGGCGGACGTCGTGCGCACCATGGCGGTCAGCAGCGCCCCGCAGGCCTCCAGCACCCGGACCAGGCCGGCCGCCCCGGCCGCGGGATCCGCGAAGATCACGTTCGCCGGCGCCCCTGGCCGCTGCGCGCGCCATACGAAGGGCACCTCGGTGCCGGACGGCGCGCCGGCGTCGGGCGAGCCGAGCTGAGCGGCATAGGCGAACAGGTCGTCGGCGAGGTGCTCGACGGTCTCCCGGCAGCTCCACTCCAGCGAACCGGCCCTGGCGTCCCAGTCGGCCGGCCCGGCCGCGCGCAGCGCGTCCGCCGCCAGCAGGACCGCGTCCCGTACGTCGTCGGCGGTGACGGGGCCGGGGCCGGGAGAACCGTGCGCTGCGGACATGCGCGGACCGTATCAGCGACCTGCTTCGGGCCGCTCCCCGTCGAGGTGCGTCGGTGCGAACATCCGCAGCACCGCCGGGAGGACGACCACCGAAGGGCCGGGCGTGGCCAGGGCCTTCGCCAGGTCCGCCTCCAGGGTCCCCGCCGACGTCAGCACCCCCGGCACCCCGAAGGACTCCGCCAGGGCGACGTAGTCCGGGCGGGTCAGCTCGGTGGCCGTGGGCTCGCCGAAGGCGTCGGTCATGTACTCGCGCAGGATGCCGTAGCCGCCGTCGTCGACGATCAGCCAGGTGACGTCGAGGCCGTACTGCCGCGCCGTCGCCAGTTCGGCGATCGAGTACAGCGCCCCGCCGTCGCCGGAGACCGCCAGCACCGGGCGGGTCGGGTCGGCCGCCGCCGCGCCCAGCGCCGCCGGGAAGCCGTAGCCCAGGCCGCCCGCTCCCTGGGCGGAGTGCATCGAGTTGGGGGTCCTGGGATCGAAGGCCGACCAGGCCCAGTAGGCCAGGACGGTCATGTCCCAGAAGGACGGCGAGTCGTCGGGCAGGGCGCGCCGGATCGACGCCAGCAACTCCTGTTCCAGGGTCAGTTCCTGGGACGCGATGCGGCGCGAGACCCGCGCGAGCAGTTCGCGCACCCGCTCGGGCGCCGTGTCGTCCTGCCGCTCCCGCACCGTCTCCAGGAGGGCCTGGAGCGCCAGCCGGGCGTCCGCGTGGATGCCCAGGGCCGGGTGGTTGGACTCCAGCTTGCCGAGGTCGGCCTCGATCTGGACGACCCGCCCCCGGGGCCGGAACGTGTGGTAGTTGGACGACAGTTCGCCCAGGCCGGACCCGACCACCAGCAGCACGTCGGCGTCCTCGAGGAAGTCCGTCGTGTGGCGGTCCTCCAGCCAGGACTGCATCGACAGCGGATGCGTCCAGGGGAACGCCCCCTTGCCGCCGGGCGTGGTGACCACCGGGGCCCGGAGCAGCTCGGCGAGCTGCCGCAGCTTGCCCGACGCGTCCGAGCGTACGACCCCGCCGCCCGCGATGATCGCCGGACGGGCCGCCCCGGACAGGAGATGGGCCGCCACGGCGGTCAGTTCGGGGCGGGGCGCCAGCTCCTCGGGGAAGGCGTCGCCGCCGGTCACCACGGGGATCGACGTGGGGGCCAGCAGGACGTCCTGCGGGATCTCCACCCACACCGGGCCGTGCGGCACGCTCAGCGCCGACTTCCAGGCCGCCTCGATCGCGGACGGGATCTGGGACTGGGTGCGGACGGTGTGGACCGACTTCACCACGCCCCGGAACGAGGCCGCCTGGTCGGGGAGTTCGTGCAGATAGCCGTGGCGGCCGCCGCCGAGGCCGGCCGTCGGGACCTGGCTGCCGATCGCGAGGACGGGGGCCGAGGCGGCCGCGGCCTCCTGGAGCGCCGCGAGCGAGGTCAGCGCCCCCGGGCCCGTCGACAGCAGCAGCGGCGCCGCCTCGCCGGTGATCCTGCCGTACGCGTCCGCCGCGAAGCCCGCGTTGTTCTCCACCCGCAGGCCGACGTACCGCAGCGAGGAGCGGCGCAGCGCGTCGAACATGCCCAGCGCGTGCTGGCCGGGCAGGCCGAAGACGGTGGTCGCGCCGAGTGCGGCGAGGGTCTCCACGACCAGGTCTCCGCCGATGCGGCCCGCGGGCGGGTTCAGCGCGGCGGAGATCTGCGCCGGGGTGGGGCGGAGCACCAGGTCGTGGTCGTGGGTCACTTGGCGCGAGCCTCGGCAATCTGTCGGGACATGATCGTGGTCAGTTCGTACGCCGTGTGGGACGCGGCCACCGACGTGATCTCCGCGTGATCGTACGCGGGGGCCACCTCGACGACGTCCGCCGAGACCAGATTGCAGGAGGCCAGGCCGCGCAGGATCTCCAGGAGCTCGCGGGAGGTCATGCCGCCCGCCTCCGGGGTGCCCGTGCCGGGGGCGTGCGCCGGGTCCAGGCAGTCGATGTCGATGGAGATGTAGAGCGGACGGTCGCCGATGCGCTGGCGCAGCTGGTCGGCGACCTCGTCGGCGCCGCGCCGGTACACGTCCGCCGAGGTGACGATGCCGAAGCCCATCTTCTCGTCGTCGGTGAGGTCCTGCTTGCCGTACAGCGGGCCCCGGGTGCCGACGTGGGAGAGGGCCTCGGTGTCGAGGATGCCCTCCTCCACCGCGCGGCGGAACGGCGTGCCGTGCGTGTATTCCGCGCCGAAGTAGGTGTCCCAGGTGTCGAGGTGCGCGTCGAAGTGGAGCAGGGCCACGGGGCCGTGCTTGCGCGCGACGGAACGCAGCAGCGGCAGCGCGATGGTGTGGTCGCCGCCGAGGGTCATCAGCCGGGCGCCGGTGCCCAGCAGCTCGTCGGCCGCCGCCTCGATGGTCTCCACGGCCTCGTGGATGTCGAACGGGTTCACCGCGATGTCACCGCCGTCCGCGACCTGCGCGAGGGCGAACGGGGAGGCGTCCTGCGCCGGGTTGTACGGCCGCAGCAGCCGGGACGCCTCGCGGATCGCGTTGCCGCCGAAGCGGGCGCCCGGCCGGTACGAGACGCCCGAGTCGAACGGCACGCCCACCACGGCGACGTCGGTGCGGCCGACCTCGTCCAGGCGGGGCAGCCGGGCGAAGGTCGCGGGACCGGCGTACCGCGGGATGCGGGAGGAGTCGACGGGACCGCGGGGCGTCTCGTTGCCGTTCATGCTTAACTGCTCTCTTTCCTACGCTTCGTCGCGTATGTACTGCTTCTTGTACGACTTTACCGGGCGGCGGGAACGGGCGGGGCCGCGGCCGCCCCGGGGGCCCGCCCGGCCAGCCGCTCGCGCCAGGCGGCCAGCACGGCGGGGTCGGTGGCGGGGGTCGCCAGGGAGACGACGACGTAGGCGGCCAGGGAGGCGAGAAGACCGTAGTAGACCGGCTCATTGGCGAGGATGCCGTAACCGGCCATCAGGCCGACGACCGCGAGACCGCCGGCCACGACCGAGGCCAGGGCGCCCTGGACCGTGCCGCGCCTCCAGAGCAGCCCGCCGAGGATGGGGACGAGCAACCCGCCGACGAGCAGGTTGTAGGCGACGGTCAGCGCCTCGACGACGTTGTTCAGCGCGATCGCGGTGACGATCACCGCGACGCCCATGACGAGGATGAACAGGCGGTTGCCGCGCACCTCGTCCCGTTCCGCGCCTTCGGGGCGCACGAGGCCGCGCAGCCGGGACCAGATGTCGTTGTTGGCGACGGTGGCGCAGGCGATCAGGGCGCCCGACGAGGTGGACATCACCGCGGCGAGCGCGGCGGCCAGCACCAGCCCCCGTACGCCGACCGGGAGTTCGTCCTTCACGATCGTCGCGAAGGCGGTGTCGGCCGAGGCGAGGTCGGGGTAGAGCACCTTGGCGGCGGTGCCGATGACGGCGCCGGCGAGGGCGTACACCAGGCAGTAGGTGCCCGCCACCGTGCCGCCCCACTTCGCCGTGCGGTCGCCGCGGGCGGTGAACACGCGCTGCCAGATGTCCTGGCCGATGAGCATGCCGAAGGTGTAGATCAGCACGTAGGTGAAGATCGTCTCGCCGCCGATGCCCAGCGGGTCGAAGTACGCGGTGGGCAGCTTCGCCCGCATCTCGCCGAATCCGCCCGCCTTGACGACGGCGATCGGGAGCAGCAGCAGGAGCACGCCGATCGTCTTCACCACGAACTGCACCATGTCGGTGAGGGTGATCGACCACATGCCGCCGAGCGTCGAGTACGCGACGACGATCGAGCCCCCGAGGACGATCGCGAGGGTCCGGTCCATGTCGAACAGGACGTCGAAGATGGTGGCGTAGGCGATGGTCGACGTCACGGCGAGCATCAGGGTGTACGCCCACATCACCACGCCCGAGATCACCCCGGCCCGGCCGCCGTAGCGCAGGTCCAGCATCTCGGAGACGGTGTAGACCCGCAGGCGGGCGATGCGGGCGGAGAAGAAGACGGAGAGCGCCAGCAGGCCGAGGCCGATGGTGAACACCATCCACGCGCCGGACAGCCCGTACCGGTACCCGAGGCCGACGCCGCCGATGGTGGACGCGCCGCCGAGGACGATCGCCGCCATGGTGCCGGAGTACATGACGGGCCCGAGCCGGCGGCCCGCTACGAGGAACTCGCTCTTGGAGCGGGCGCGGCGCATGCCCCACCAGCCCATGGCCAGCATGCCGGCCAGATAGACGGCGATCACGGTGTAGTCGACGGCCACGGGGCCCACCCTTCCTTCGGTCCGAGGTGGTTCGGGGTTGACCCTAGGTGGCCGAAAAGTGCCCTGGAAGTGTACGTTTCATCCACTGGCCCGGCGCTTGATGGAGGGAACGTCCATGGTGTCGGAACCCGCCGTACCGCCCACCCCACCGGTCCCCCTCGCCGCCCTGCTGGCCCGCGAGGACCTGGCCCTGCGGCAGATCGCGGGGCCCGCCGGACCCGGTGTCGTGCTGCACGGCGCCCACACCTCGGAGATGGCCGACCCGTACCCGTATCTGCTGGGCGGCGAGCTGCTGCTGACGGCGGGCGTGCACATCCCGGACGCCGGCGCGCACCCGGACGCCGCCGGGCGGGCGGGGCCGGGACCCGCCGAGCACCTGGAGGCCTACGTCTCGCGGATCGTGGCCGCGGGCGGCGCGGCGCTCGGCTTCGGGCTGGCGCCGGTGCACGACACCGTGCCCGGGGCGCTGGTCGCCGCCTGCGAGGCGCACGGGCTGCCGCTGCTGGAAGTGCCGCCCCGGACGACGTTCTCGGCCGTCGCCCGCGCGGTCTGGAAGCTGCTGGAGCGGGCCCGCACCGCCGAACTGCGCCGGGTGACCGAGGCCCAGCAGAGTCTCGCCACCGCCGCGTCCCGCCCCGACCCGGTCCCCTCGGTCCTGCGGCAGCTGGCCCGGCGGGTCGCGGGGCGCGCGGTGCTGTACGGACCGGAGGGGACGGAGCTCGCGGGCGAGGGAGCGGCGTCCGCCGCGGACGCCCCCCTCGCGGACCTGGCCCGTCTCCTGCTCACCCGTGCCTCGGCCACCGCCGGCGACACCGCGCCCGACGGGACGCACCTCGCCGCCTACGCGCTCGGGGCGGGCCGCGGGTTCGTGCTGGGGGTGGCGGCGCCCCGGCGCGACCCCGGCGACCACACCATCGCCTCCGTCGCCGCGGTCCTGCTCTCCCTGCTCACCGGGGAGCACCAGAGCGGCCCCGGGGCGGCCCGTTCGTCGGCCCTGGTACGGCTGCTGCTGGGAGCCCCGCCCGCCGAGGTGGCCCCGCTCCTCGGGGGCGGGCGCCGGCTCGTCGTGCACGCCCGCCCGGACGCCCAGCCCCTCACCCCGCTGGCGGCCTCCGCGCTCGGCGCGGCGCTCGGGTCACCGCTGGTCGACCTCGGCCAGGACGTCGTCCGGGTCCTCGTGCCGGCCGGCCGCGCGCCGCGGCCGCAACCGGGCTGGACCCTGGGCGTGAGCGCGGAGACGGCCCCCGCGGACTGGCCGGCCGCCGACGCGCAGGCGGCCCGCGCGCTGGCCCGGGCCCGCGCCACCCGCACGGCGCTCGTCCGGCACGCCGCCGGGTCGGGGCTCCTCGGCCTGCTGCCCGAGGGGGAGGCCCGGGCGCACGCCCGGGCGGTCCTCGCGCCGGTCGAGGCGAGCCCCGCCGGGGCGGCGCTCCTCGAGACCCTGCGCACCTGGCTCTCGCTGCACGGCAGTTGGGACCGCACGGCGGTGGCCCTGTCGGTGCACCGCAACACCGTGCGGCAGCGCATCGCCCGCTGCGCGGCCCTGCTGGGGACCGACCTGGACGATCCGGACGTGCGGATGGAGCTGTGGTTCTGCCTCGGACGACGGTGAGTGACGCGTGTCCCAGCGTCCGGAACTGCACGGACGCGCACAGCCGGCTGCCCCACAATGGAGACCATGCCGATACCCGGGACGCCCAGCCGCGCCGAACTCGTCGACCACCTCGTCAGAACCCGTATCGCCGGGGACGTCGCCACGCCCCGCGAGAACAACCTCTCGCACTACCGCCAGCTCGCGAACGGTGTCCGCAACTTCTGGCTCGGCCTGGAACTCGGTGACCGCTGGAGCGACGAGCAGGACGTGCTCGCGGTGATGGCGGAGCGGGTGGGCGTGAACGACGATCCCGAGTACCGCTACGGCCAGGACACCATCGACCCCGAGCTGACGGCCGACGGCCTGGACCGGCTCGCGGCGCGGCTGCGCAAGGCGGCCGAGGGGCAGCAGCGGGTGCTGTTCGCCACCGGTCACCCCGGCGGGCTCCTCGACGTGCACCGCGCCACGGCCGCCGCGCTGCGCACCGCGGGCTGCGAGATCGTCGTCATCCCCGAGGGGCTCCAGACGGACGAGGGGTACGTGTGGCAGCTGGCCGACGTGGCGGTCCTCGAGCACGGCGCCACCCTGTGGCACACCCACTCGGGCGAGCCGATGAAGGCCGTCCTCACCGCGCTGGAGCGGGAGGGCCGCCCGCTGCCCGATCTGGTCGTCGCCGACCACGGCTGGGCGGGTTACGCCGGGCAGCACGGCGTGGACTCCGTCGGCTACGCCGACTGCAACGACCCGGCGCTCTTCCTCGCCGAGTCGGAGGGCACCGTCCAGGTGGCGGTCCCCCTCGACGACCACGTCGTCAGCCCGCGGCACTACGACCCGATGACGGCGTACCTGCTGGCCGCGGCGGGACTGACCGCGTAGCCGGAGCGTTCCGCCCGAAGGGCGCCGCACGCGCGTGCGGCGCCGCGGACTCACCCGCCCCGGGGAGCGCGGACCACGCCCTCCTGCACCACCGAGACGGCGAGCCGCCCGTCCTGGGTGTAGATGCGGGCCTGTCCGAGGCCCCGGCCGCCGTGCGCGGACGGCGACTCCTGGTCGTACAGGAGCCACTCGTCGGCGCGGAACGGCCGGTGGAACCACATCGCGTGGTCCAGGGACGCCCCCACCACGTCACCGACCGCCCAGCCCCCGCGCCCGTGCGCGAGCAGGACCGAGTCGAGCAGGGTCATGTCGGAGACGTAGGTGGCGAGGACGACGTGCAGGAGCGGGTCGTCGGCGACCTTGCCGTTGGCGCGGAACCACACCTGGGAGTGCGGTTCGCGCGGTGCGCCGTACCGGCCGTAGGGCGGTTCGTCGACGTAGCGCAGGTCGACCGCCTCACGGGCCTCCAGGAACCTCTCGACGACGCCGGGGTCCAGGTGGGCGTAGCCGCGCAGCCGCTGTTCGGAGGTGGGCAGGGTGGCCGGGTCCGGGGCGGGCGGCATGGGGGCCTGGTGCTCGAACCCCTCCTCGTACCGCTGGAAGGAGGCGGACAGCGCGAAGATCGGCTGCCCGTGCTGGACGGCGAGGACGCGGCGCGCGGTGAAGGACCGGCCGTCGTTCATCCGCTCGACCGTGTAGACGATGGGCGCGCCCGGGTCGCCCGTACGCAGGAAGTAGGCGTGCAGGGAGTGGGCGAGGCGGTCCTCGGGGACCGTGCGTCCCGCGGCGACCAGCGCCTGCGCCGCGACCTGCCCGCCGAAGACCCGCGGGACGACGGCGGAGCGGGACCGGCCGCGGAAGATGTTCTCCTCGATCTGCTCGAGGTCGAGCAGATCGAGGAGATCCTGTAGTGCCTGGCTCATGGCTTCTGGTTGCAGCGGCCCGTGACGGCGGGCTGCTTACAGACCCATGTCCTTCGCGATGATCGACTTCATGATCTCGCTGGTGCCGCCGTAGATGCGGTTGACGCGGTTGTCCGCGTACAGGCGGGCGATCGGGTACTCGTTCATGAAGCCGTAGCCGCCGTGCAGCTGGAGGCAGCGGTCGATCACCCGGTGGGCGACCTCGGTGCAGAACAGCTTGGCGCTGGCGGCCTCGGCCGGGGTCAGCTCGCCCGCGTCCAGGGCCTCCGTGGCGCGGTCGGCGACGGCCTCGGCGGCGTCGACCTCGGCCTGGCAGGCGGCCAGCTCGAACTTGGTGTTCTGGAAGTGCGCGACCGGCTTGCCGAAGACGACGCGCTCCTGCACGTACTGCTTGGCGAACCGGACGGCGGCCTTGGCCTGCGCGTAGGCGCCGTAGGCGATGCCCCAGCGCTCGGAGGCGAGGTTGTGGCCGAGGTAGTAGAAGCCCTTGTTCTCCTCGCCGAGCAGGTCCTCGACGGGCACCTTGACGTCGACGAACGCCAGCTCGGCGGTGTCGGAGGTCTTCAGGCCGAGCTTGTCCAGCTTGCGGCCGACCGAGTAGCCCTCGGCCTTGGTGTCGACGACGAAGAGGGATATGCCGTGCCGGCGGTCCTCGGCGGTCGGCGCGGAGGTACGGGCGCAGACGATCATGCGGTCGGCGTGGACACCGCCGGTGATGAAGGTCTTGGAGCCGTTGAGGACGTAGTGCGTGCCGTCCTCGGAGAGCTTGGCGGTGCTCTTCATGCCCGCGAGGTCGGAGCCGGTGCCCGGCTCGGTCATCGCGATGGCCCACATCTCCTCGCCGGAGACGAACTTCGGCAGGAAGCGCTTCTTCTGCTCGTCGTTGGCGAGCAGCTTGATGTAGGGCAGGCCGAGCAGCACGTGCACGCCGGAGCCGCCGAAGGAGACGCCCGCGCGGGCGGTCTCCTCGTAGAGCACGGCCTCGAACTTGTACGAGTCGATGCCGGCGCCGCCGTACTCCTCGTCGACGCGGATGCCGAAGACGCCCAGCTCGGCGAGCTTGTAGTAGAAGTCGCGCGGCGCCTGGCCGGCCGCGAACCACTCGTCGTAGACGGGGACGACCTCGGCCTCGATGAAGGCCCGGAGGGTCTCCCGGAACGCCTCGTGGTCCTCGTTGAACACCGTACGGCGCACCGCCGCCACCCTTCCCTGCGCCTGGACCGGCGCCGCTCTCGCGTACCTGGTTGCTCGCCGCCGGGGTGCTCGATCGATGATTGCGGCCCTCATTGGCTAAGCGCTTGCTCAGAACAACCGTACCGGCGAGTACGAACAGCGTCCAGGGTGGGACGGGGGTAACGCTCGTCACTCCACCGCCGCGGCGAAGGCCCCCCTGGCCATCCGGTGCAGCAGCGCCGCCGTGGCCGCGCGCCCGGGCAGGGAACCCGGTCGGCCCAGGTGCGGGGTGGAGTTCAGCAGACCGAAGACGGAGTGCACCGCGGAGCGGGCGGCGGGCTCCGCGAGGCCCGGGTACACGGCGCACAGGACCTTCACCCACAGCTCGACGTACTGCCGCTGGAGCTGGCGGACCATCTTGCGGTCGCTGTCACGCAGGCGGTCCAGCTCGCGGTCGTGCAGGGTGATCAGGGGACGGTCGTCGAGGGCGAAGTCGATGTGGCCCTCGACGAGCGAGTCGAGCACCTCCTCGGACGGCACCCCGTCGGCCTCCGCCAGACGCCGTTCGGCGCCCGTCAGCAGCCGCCCGCTGATCCCCACCAGCAGTTCGGCGAGCATCGCGTCCTTGCCGGGGAAGTGCCGGTACAGCCCCGGACCGCTGATGCCGACCGCGGCCCCTATCTCGTCCACCCCGACGCCGTGGAACCCGCGCTCGGCGAACAGCCGGGCGGCCTCCCTGAGGATCTGCTCGCGACGGGTCGGGGCGTCGGTTCTCGTGGCCATGAAGGCAATTCTAGACAGGGAGGTTAGCGGTCGTTAACCTGAAGGAAATGGTTAACGCTCATTAACAGTCGATCACTGGGTGAGGGGACCGCAAGGATGGAGCAGGCACCGGAGCTGACGAGCGCGGCAGATCCCGCGTCGGAGGCCTGGCGGGCCAACGAGGCGGCGCACCGCGCCCTCGTGGAGGAGCTGCGCGGCAAACTGGCCGCCGCCCGGCTGGGCGGCGGGGAGAAGGCGCGGGCCCGCCACACCGCGCGCGGGAAACTGCTGCCCAGGGACCGGGTGGACGCCCTGCTGGACCCGGGCTCGCCGTTCCTGGAGCTCGCCCCGCTCGCCGCCGACGGCCTCTACGACGGACAGGCGCCGGCGGCCGGGGTCATCGCCGGGATCGGCCGGGTCAGCGGACGCGCGTGTGTGATCGTCGCCAACGACGCCACGGTCAAGGGCGGCACCTACTACCCGATGACGGTCAAGAAGCACCTGCGGGCCCAGGAGGTGGCCCTCGAGAACCGGCTGCCCTGTCTGTACCTCGTGGACTCCGGCGGGGCCTTCCTGCCCCTCCAGGACGAGGTCTTCCCGGACCGCGAGCACTTCGGGCGCATCTTCTACAACCAGGCCCGGATGTCCGGCGCCGGGATCCCGCAGATCGCCGCCGTACTGGGCTCGTGCACGGCCGGCGGCGCCTATGTCCCCGCCATGAGCGACGAGGCGGTCATCGTCCGCGGTCAGGGCACGATCTTCCTGGGCGGTCCCCCGCTGGTGAAGGCCGCCACCGGCGAGGTCGTCACCGCGGAGGAGCTGGGCGGCGGCGAGGTGCACGCACGCGTGTCGGGGGTGACCGACCACCTCGCCGAGGACGACGCGCACGCGCTGCGGATCGTCCGCAACATCGTCGCCACCCTCCCCGCGCGCGGCCCCCTGCCCTGGGAGGTGCGGGCCGCCGTCGAGCCCAAGGTCGACCCCTTCGGCCTGTACGGCGCCGTGCCCGTCGACCCCCGCACCCCCTACGACGTCCGCGAGGTCATCGCGCGCGTGGTCGACGGCTCCCGCTTCGCGGAGTTCAAGGCCGAGTTCGGGCAGACCCTGGTCACCGGCTTCGCCCGGATCCACGGTCACCCGGTCGGCATCGTCGCCAACAACGGCATCCTGTTCTCCGAGTCCGCCCAGAAGGGCGCCCACTTCATCGAGCTGTGCGACCAGCGCGGGATCCCGCTGGTCTTCCTCCAGAACATCTCGGGGTTCATGGTCGGCCGCGACTACGAGGCCGGGGGCATCGCCAAGCACGGCGCCAAGATGGTGACGGCCGTGGCGTGCACGCGCGTGCCGAAGCTGACGGTCGTGGTCGGCGGGTCGTACGGCGCCGGGAACTACTCCATGTGCGGCCGGGCCTACTCGCCCCGCTTCCTGTGGATGTGGCCGGGCGCCAAGATCTCCGTCATGGGCGGCGAGCAGGCCGCCTCCGTCCTCGCGACCGTCAAGCGGGACCAGCTCCAGGCGCAGGGCGAGGAGTGGCCCGCGGACGCGGAGGAGGCGTTCAAGGCACCGGTCCGGCAGCAGTACGAGCGCCAGGGCAACGCCTACTACGCCACGGCCCGCCTCTGGGACGACGGCGTCATCGACCCGCTGGAGACCCGCCAGGTGCTGGGTCTCGCACTGACCGCGTGTGCCCACGCGCCGCTGGGTGACCCCCAGTTCGGCGTCTTCCGGATGTGAGGAGGGGAGCCTTGATGTTCGACACCGTGCTTGTGGCCAACCGGGGCGAGATCGCCGTCCGGGTCATCCGGACACTGCGCGCGCTGGGGGTGCGCTCGGTGGCCGTCTTCTCCGACGCCGACGCCGACGCCCGGCACGTCCGGGAGGCGGACACGGCCGTGCGCATCGGTCCGCCGCCGGCGGCCGAGAGCTATCTGTCGGTGGAGCGGCTGCTGGAGGCGGCCGCCCGCACCGGCGCCCAGGCGGTCCACCCGGGGTACGGCTTCCTCGCGGAGAACGCCGGTTTCGCGCGCGCGTGCGCCGACGCCGGGCTGGTCTTCATCGGGCCGCCCGCGGACGCCATCGCCCTGATGGGCGACAAGATCCGCGCCAAGGAGACCGTGGAGGCGGCCGGCGTGCCGGTCGTCCCCGGCGGCCGCGACCCCGACCTCGCCGGGGCGGCCCACCGGCTGGGCGCCCCCGTCCTGCTCAAGCCCTCGGCGGGCGGCGGCGGCAAGGGCATGCGCCTGGTGCGGGACCTGGCCGTGCTGGAGGAGGAGATCGCCGCCGCCCGCCGCGAGGCGCGCACCTCCTTCGGCGACGACACGCTCCTGGTGGAGCGGTGGGTCGACCGGCCCCGGCACATCGAGATCCAGGTGCTGGCCGACGGCCACGGGAACGTGGTGCACCTGGGCGAGCGCGAGTGCTCCCTCCAGCGCCGCCACCAGAAGATCGTCGAGGAGGCGCCCTCCGTCCTGCTGGACGAACGGACCCGCGCGGCCATGGGCGAGGCGGCGGTCCAGGCGGCCCGCTCCTGCGGCTACCGGGGCGCGGGCACGGTGGAGTTCATCGTGCCGGGCGGCGACCCGTCCTCGTACTACTTCATGGAGATGAACACCCGCCTCCAGGTGGAGCACCCGGTCACCGAACTGGTCACCGGCCTCGACCTGGTGGAGTGGCAGCTGCGGGTGGCCGCCGGTGAGCCCCTGTCCTTCGGCCAGGAGGACGTCCGGCTGACCGGCCACGCGGTCGAGGCGCGGATCTGCGCCGAGGACCCCGCCCGCGGGTTCCTGCCCTCCGGCGGGACCGTGCTGCGGCTGCGCGAGCCGCAGGGCGACGGTGTGCGCACCGACTCCGGGCTGAGCGAGGGCACCGAGGTCGGCAGCCTCTACGACCCGATGCTCTCCAAGGTGATCGCCTACGGGCCGGACCGGGAGACCGCGCTGCGCAGGCTGCGGGCGGCGCTCGCCGGGACGGTCACGCTGGGCGTGCAGACCAACGCCGGGTTCCTGCGGCGGCTGCTGGCCCATCCGGCGGTGGTGGCCGGCGAGCTGGACACGGGGCTGGTGGAGCGGGAGGCCGCGGCGCTCGTCCCGGCCGGCGTGCCGCAGGAGGTGTACACGGCCGCGGCGCTGCTGCGCCAGGCCGCGCTCGCCCCCCGGTCCCCGGACACGGACTGGGTGGATCCCTTCTCGGTACCGGACGGCTGGCGTCTGGGCGGCGACCCCGCCTGGACGGCCCACCACCTCCAGGTCCCGGGACAGGACCCGGTGACGGTCCGGGTGCGCGGCACCGCGGACGGCGGGGCGGAGGTCCTGCTCGACGGCGACGCGACCCCGCTGCGGGCCGCAGCGGGGCAGCCGCCGCGGCCGGGAGCCGATCCCCGGTTCACCTGCCGGCTCGACGGCGTGAGCCGGACGTTCGCCGCACTGGCGGACGGCACCTGGCTGGGCCACGAGGGCGACGCCTGGCAGGTGCGCGACCACGACCCGGTCGCCGACTCCCTCGGCCGGGGCGCCCACGCCGGCGCCGACTCGCTCACCGCGCCCATGCCGGGCACGGTCACGGTCGTCAAGGTCGCCGTCGGCGACGAGGTGGCCGCCGGGCAGAGCCTGCTCGTCGTGGAGGCGATGAAGATGGAGCACGTCATCTCCGCCCCGCACGCCGGCACGGTCGCCGAGCTGGACGTGGCGCCCGGCGCGACGGTCGCGATGGACCAGGTGCTGGCCGTCATCGCCCCGGTGGAGGAGGACCGGTGACCCTTCCCATGACGGTGCCGCTCCCCGGGCTGCCCGCCCGGGTGCGGATCCACGAGGTCGGCGCACGCGACGGCCTCCAGAACGAGAAGACGGTCGTACCGACGGAGGTCAAGGCGGAGTTCGTGCGCCGGCTGGCCGACGCGGGCCTGACCACCATCGAGGCGACCAGCTTCGTCCACCCCGACTGGGTTCCCCAACTCGCGGACGCCGAGCGGCTCTTCCCGATGGTGAGCGATCTGGACGTGGCGCTGCCGGTCCTGGTGCCGAACGTACGCGGGCTCGACCGCGCGCTCGCCCTGGACGCCCGCCGGGTCGCCGTGTTCGTGAGCGCCACCGAGTCGTTCGCGAAGGCCAACCTCAACCGCACCCTGGACGAGGCGCTGGCCATGACCGAGCCGGTGGTGACCCGGGCCAAGGAGCAGGGCGTGCACGTGCGCGGCTACCTCTCCATGTGCTTCGGCGACCCCTGGGAGGGCGCGGTACCGGTCGACCAGGTCGTCCGGGTCTGCCGGGCCCTGCTCGACCTGGGCTGTGACGAGCTGAGCCTGGGCGACACGATCGGCGTGGCGACCCCGGGACACGTCCGGGCGCTGCTGACCGCGCTCGGCGAACAGGGCGTCCCGGCAGACGTGCTGGGTGTCCACTTCCACGACACCTACGGTCAGGCGCTCGCCAACACCCTCGCCGCGCTCCAGCACGGCGTCACCACCGTCGACGCCTCGGCGGGCGGTCTCGGCGGCTGCCCGTACGCCAAGTCCGCCACCGGCAACCTCGCCACCGAAGACCTCGTGTGGATGCTGCGGGGCCTCGGCATCGACACCGGTATCGATCTCGGCCGTCTCGTCGCCACGAGCGAGTGGATGGCCGGCCGACTGGGCCGACCCAGCCCGTCACGCACCGTCCGAGCCCTCGGCACGATGACACAGCCCCACAAGGAGCAGTGAACGCGATGGACCACCGTCTCTCCCCCGAACTGGAAGAACTCCGCCGTACCGTCGAGGAGTTCGCGCACGACGTGGTCGCGCCCAAGATCGGCGACTTCTACGAGCGGCACGAGTTCCCCTACGAGATCGTCCGCGAGATGGGCCGCATGGGCCTGTTCGGCCTGCCGTTCCCCGAGGAGCACGGCGGTATGGGCGGCGACTACCTCGCCCTCGGCATCGCGCTGGAGGAACTGGCGCGGGTCGACTCGTCCGTGGCGATCACCCTGGAGGCGGGCGTCTCGCTGGGCGCCATGCCGATCCATCTCTTCGGGACGCCGGAGCAGAAGCGTCAGTGGCTGCCGCGGCTGTGCTCCGGCGAGATCCTGGGTGCCTTCGGGCTGACCGAGCCGGACGGCGGCTCGGACGCGGGAGCGACGCGCACGACGGCCCGCCTCGACCCGGACACGGACGAGTGGGTGATCAACGGCACCAAGTGCTTCATCACCAATTCGGGTACGGACATCACGGGTCTGGTCACGGTCACGGCGGTGACGGGCCGCAAGCCGGACGGCCGGCCGCTGATCTCGGCGATCATCGTGCCGTCCGGCACCCCGGGCTTCACGGTGGCGAGCCCGTACTCGAAGGTCGGCTGGAACGCGTCCGACACCCGTGAACTGTCCTTCTCCGACGTGCGGGTCCCGGCGGCGAACCTGCTCGGCGAGGAGGGCCGCGGATACGCGCAGTTCCTGCGCATCCTCGACGAGGGGCGGATCGCCATCGCGGCGCTGGCGACCGGTCTTGCGCAGGGCTGTGTGGACGAGTCGGTCAAGTACGCCCGCGAGCGGCACGCGTTCGGCCGTCCGATCGGCGCCAACCAGGCCATCCAGTTCAAGATCGCCGACATGGAGATGAAGGCCCACACGGCCCGCCTCGCCTGGCGGGACGCGGCCTCGCGGCTGGTGGCGGGCGATCCGTTCAAGAAGGAGGCGGCCCTCGCGAAGCTGTACTCGTCGACGGTCGCCGTCGACAACGCCCGTGACGCCACCCAGATCCACGGCGGCTACGGCTTCATGAACGAGTATCCGGTGGCCCGGATGTGGCGCGACTCCAAGATCCTGGAGATCGGCGAGGGCACGAGCGAAGTGCAACGGATGCTGATCGCAAGGGAGTTGGGACTCACCGGCTGAGCCGACGGCGGCGGGAAGCAGAGGCGGGACCAGGGGTCCGGTGTGCCGGGAGGCCACCGGGCCCTTCGATTTGAGATGAGGTTAGGCTAACCTACGTTCGATCAGTCCTCGGGTGATCCGCCCCGTTCGAAAGTAGCCAGAGACATGCCCAACGCCAGAGCCGCCCGTCCCACCCGCCGTGGCATCCTCGCCGCCGGTGGCGCCCTCGGTCTCGGTGCCGCACTCGCCGCCTGCGGGGACGAGGACACCGGCAGCGGCGGCTCCGCGTCGACGGCGGGCGCTTCGGCCGGCTCCGGGCCCTGGACGTTCAAGGACGACCGCGGCACCACGGTGAAGCTCGACAAGATCCCCGCGAACATCGTCGCCTTCACCGGCGTCGGCGCCGCGCTCCACGACTACGGCATCCAGGTCAAGGGCGTGTTCGGTCCGACCAGGACCGCCGCGGGCAAGGCCGACGTCCAGGCGGGCGACATGGACGTCAGCAAGGTGACGGTCCTCGGCAACGTCTGGGACGAGTTCAACGTCGAGAAGTACGCGGCCCTCGCGCCCGACGTGCTCATCTCCACGATGTTCGACGACGCCGGCACCCTCTGGTACGTCCCCGAGGCCTCCAAGGACAAGATCGCCAAGCTCGCGCCGAGCGTCGGCGTCTCCGTCTACGACCGCCAGCTGACCGCTCCGCTCCAGCGCATGTGGGAGCTGGCCGAGTCGCTGGGCGCCGACATGACGGCGGCTGCCGTGACCGACGCGAAGAAGAAGTTCGAGGCCGCCGCCGCCCGGCTGCGCGCCGCCGCCAAGGCCAAGCCCGGCATCAAGGTGATGGCCGGTTCGGCCAGCGCCGAGCTGTTCTACGTCTCCGGCACCGACCTCTCCATCGACCTGGAGTACTTCAAGGCCCTCGGCGTGAACTTCGTCGAGCCGCCGGCGAGCGCGAAGGCGCAGGGCGGCGGCTGGTACGAGTCGCTGAGCTGGGAGAACGTCGACAAGTACCCGGCCGACATCATCATGATGGACGACCGCTCCTCGACGATCCAGCCCGCCGACATCACCGAGGCGACCTGGAAGAAGCTGCCGGCGGTGAAGGCGGGACAGGTCATCGCGCGCTCGCCGGAGCCGATCCTGTCGTACGCGAAGTGCGTGCCGCTGCTGGAGACCCTCGCCGAGGCGCTCGAGAAGGCGAAGAAGGTCAGCTGACCCGCGGGTGGCTCAGGCCGCGGGTGAGCCGCGTGTCCGTCACGGCCGGTCGCGCAGTTCCCCGCGCCCCTGAAAAGCAGGGGGCCACCCCACCCCACGCCCACAGGAGCAGCCCCGTGACCACCGCAGTCGTCGCGCCCTTCCGGTTCTTCTCCCTCAAGGTCGCACGGACCCGGCGACTCGGGTCCTCGCTCGTCCGGGTCACGTTCGCGGGCGAGGACCTGCGGCACTTCTTCTCCGACGGGCGCGACCAGTCGCTCTCCCTGTTCCTGCCGCATCCGGGCCAGTCCGCACCGGCGGTCCCGATCGAGCTCGGGGACGGCTGGTGGCAGGGATGGCGTGAACTGCCCGACGACGTAAGGGCGGTGATGCGGTCGTACACCCTGCGGTCCCTGCGCCGGGACGCGCTCGGGTACACCATCGGCATCGACATCGACTTCGTGCTGCACACCCCGGCCGGTCCCGCCTCCGTCTGGGCCGCGCGTGCGGCCGCCGGGGACCGGGTCGTGCTGCTGGGCCCGGCCGTGGCCGACAACCGCGCGATCCGGTTCCGGCCGCCCGCGGACACCGATCTGACCGTGCTGTGGGGCGACGAGACCGCCCTCCCGGCCGTCGCCTCGATCCTGGAGTCCCTGCCGGCCGGGCAGCGGGTCCGGGTCTGGCTGGAGACGCACGACGCCGGGAACATCCGGGAGTTGACGACCGCGGCGGACGCGGAGATCACCTGGGTGGTCGGGGAGAACTCCGTGGACGCGCTCCGACAGGCCCGGCTCCCGGCCTCCGCGCACCCCTACGTCTGGATCGCGGGCGAGTCGGGGTGCGTGAAGGCGCTGCGGCGGCACTTCGTCCGCGAACGCGGGGTCGACCGGCGCCTGATCACCTTCGTCGGGTACTGGCGTCAGGGCATGAGCGAGGAGCAGCTCCGCGAGGCGGAGTAGCGCTCCGCGCTCCCCCGGACGGGCCGTCCGGGGGGCGGACGTGATCACGGTCACGGACGAGGCACGGCCCCGACAACTCAACTTAGGTTAGGCTAACCTAAGTTGAACCCCAGGCTCCGCTCCCGGATCCGTCCCCCCGCGGACCCCGTCCCCACCCCGGAGGACCCCCACCATGCGCTCGCACCTGCTCAATGACACGACCGCGGAGCAGTACCGCCGCTCCGTGACCGAAGGAGTAGAGCGGGTGGCCGCCAAAATCGCCGCCACCGAACGTCCGTTCACCGGCGTCACGGTCGACGCCCTCGCGCCCCGCATCGACGGCATCGACCTGGACCAGCCGCTGTACGACACCACGGCCGTCCTGGACGAGCTGGAGGAGGTCTACTTCCGCGACGCGATCTACTTCCACCACCCCCGCTACCTCGCCCACCTCAACTGCCCGGTCGTCATCCCCGCCGTGCTGGGCGAGGCGGTCCTGTCGGCCGTCAACTCCTCCCTGGACACCTGGGACCAGTCGGCGGGCGGCACCCTGATCGAGCGCAAACTGATCGACTGGACGACGGCCCGCATCGGCCTCGGCCCGGCCGCCGACGGCGTGTTCACCTCCGGCGGCACCCAGTCCAACCTCCAGGCCCTGCTGCTCGCCCGGGAGGAGGCCAAGCCGGGGCGGGACGGCCTGGAGGGACCGGCCTCCCTCGCACGGCTGCGCATCTTCGCCTCCGAGGTCAGCCACTTCAGCGTGAAGAAGTCCGCGAAACTGCTGGGCCTCGGCGAGGACGCGGTGGTGTCCGTTCCCGTCGACACCGACAAGCGCATGCAGACCCTCGCGCTCGCCCGTGAGCTGGAGCGCTGCGTGACGGCGGGCCTGATCCCCATGGCGGTGGTCGCCACCGCGGGCACCACGGACTTCGGCTCCATCGACCCGCTGCCCGAGATCGCCGAGCTCTGCGAGCGGTACGGCACCTGGATGCACGTCGACGCGGCCTACGGCTGCGGACTGCTCGCCTCCGTCAGGCACCGCGACCGGATCGACGGCATCGAGCGCGCCGACTCCGTCACCGTCGACTACCACAAGTCCTTCTTCCAGCCGGTCAGTTCCTCCGCGGTCCTGGTGCGCGACGCGGCCACGCTCCGCCACGCGACCTACCACGCCGAGTACCTGAACCCGCGCCGCATGGTGCAGGAGCGCATCCCCAACCAGGTGGACAAGTCCCTCCAGACCACCCGGCGCTTCGACGCGCTCAAGCTCTGGATGACCCTGCGCACCATGGGCGCCGACGGCATCGGCCGGCTCTTCGACGAGGTCTGCGACCTGGCCGCCGAAGGCTGGCGGCTGCTCGCCGCCGACCCGCGCTTCGACGTCGTCGTCGAGCCGTCGCTCTCCACCCTCGTCTTCCGCTGCATCCCCGCCGCCGTCACCGACCCGGCCGAGATCGACCGCGCCAACCTCTACGCCCGCAAGGCCCTGTTCGCCTCCGGCGACGCCGTGGTCGCGGGCACCAAGGTCGGCGCGCGCCAGTACCTGAAGTTCACCCTGCTCAACCCCGAAACGACGACCGACGACATCGCAGCCGTCCTCGACCTGATCGCCGGCCACGCCGAGCAGTACCTGGGAGAATCCCTTGACCGCGCTTCCTGAAGCCAGCCGCACCTATGACTTCGTGGGGATCGGGCTCGGCCCCTTCAACCTCGGCCTCGCCTGCCTGACCGAGCCGATCGAGGCCCTCGACGGCGTCTTCCTGGAGTCCAAGCCGGACTTCGAGTGGCACTCCGGCATGTTCCTCGACGGCGCCCACCTCCAGACGCCGTTCATGTCCGACCTGGTCACCCTGGCCGACCCCACCTCGCCTTTCTCCTTCCTCAACTACCTGAAGGAGAAAGGCCGGCTCTACTCGTTCTACATCCGCGAGAACTTCTACCCGCTACGCGTCGAGTACGACGACTACTGCCGCTGGGCGGCCGGCCGGCTGAGCAGCGTGCGCTTCTCGACCACGGTGACCGAAGTGACCTACGAGGACGACGTGTACGTGGTGCGGACCGCGGCGGGCGAACGGTTCCGCGCCCGCCACCTGGTCCTCGGCACCGGCACGCCGCCCCACGTCCCCGAGGCCTGCGCCGGTCTGGGCGGCGACTTCCTGCACAACTCCGGCTACCTGCGGCACAAGGCGGAGCTCCAGAAGAAGAAGTCGATCACCCTGGTCGGCTCCGGGCAGTCGGCCGCCGAGATCTACCACGACCTGCTCGGCGAGATCGACGTCCACGGCTACCGGCTGAACTGGGTCACCCGCTCCCCGCGCTTCTTCCCGCTCGAGTACACCAAGCTCACGCTGGAGATGACCTCACCGGAGTACATCGACTACTTCCACGAGCTGCCGGAGCCGACGCGCTACCGCCTCACCGACGAGCAGAAGAACCTCTACAAGGGCATCGACGGCGACCTCATCGACGAGATCTTCGACCTGCTCTACCGGAAGAACCTGGGCGGCCCGGTCCCGACCCGGCTGCTCACCAACTCCGCGCTCACCGGCGCCTCGTACGCCGACGGCACCTACACCCTGTCGTTCCGCCAGGAGGAGCAGGGCAAGGACTTCGAGCTGAGCTCCGAGGGCCTGGTGCTGGCCACCGGCTACAAGTACGTCGAGCCGGAGTTCCTCGCACCGGTCCGCGACCGGCTGCGCTACGACTCCCGGGGCAACTTCGACGTCGCCCGCAACTACGCCATCGACACCACGGGCCGGGGGGTGTTCCTCCAGAACGCGGGCGCGCACACCCACAGCATCACCTCGCCCGACCTCGGCATGGGCGCCTACCGCAACAGCGCCATCATCCGCGAGCTGCTCGGCAGCGAGTACTACCCGGTCGAGAAGACCATCGCGTTCCAGGAGTTCGCCGTATGAGCACCACCACGGCCACCGTCGGCCGACTCACCCTGCGCCCCCTCGACCCGGTCGAGGACGCCGAGCTACTGCACGGCTGGGTCACCCACCCCAAGGCCGCGTTCTGGATGATGCAGCACGCGACACGCGTCGACGTCGAGCGCGCCTACATGGACATCGCGGCCGACGAGCACAGCCATGCCCTCATCGGCCTGCACGACGGCGAACCCGCCTTCCTCATGGAGTACTACGACCCGGCCCACCGCGAGCTGGTCGGTCTGTACGAGCCGCTCCCCGGCGACATCGGCATGCACTTCCTGGTCGCCCCCACCGACCGGCCCGTGCACGGCTTCACGCGTGCCGTGATCACCGCCGTGCTGGAACGCCTCTTCGAGGACCCGGCGGTGCGGCGTGTCGTCGTCGAGCCGGACGTCGCCAACAAGGCGGTGCAGGCCCTCAACGAGGCCGTCGGGTTCGTCGCCGAGCGCGAGATCGACAAGCCGGAGAAGCGGGCCCTGCTGAGTTTCTGCACGCGCGAGCGGTTCGCCGCGGCGACGGGGGTCACGGCATGAGCCTCACCGACGCCGTCGCCCACCTCTCCCCCGAACGCTGGGAGAGGGCCAACCGCCTGCTGGTCCGCAAGGCCCTCGCGGAGTTCGCGCACGAACGCCTCGTCACCCCCGAGGAGGAGGACGGCCACTGGGTCGTGCGCAGCGACGACGGGCTGACGCACTACCGCTTCACCGCCGTCCGGTACGCCCTCGACCACTGGCAGGTGGACGCCGACTCCGTCACGCGCACCCGGGACGGCGCCGAACTGCCCCTTGCCGCGCTCGACTTCATGATCGAGCTGCGGACGGCGCTGGGGCTGAGCGACGAGATCCTGCCGGTCTACCTGGAGGAGATCTCCTCCACCCTGTCCGGCACCTGCTACAAGCTGGCCAAACCGCGCGTCACGTCGGCGGAGCTGGCCCGCGGCGGGTTCCAGGCCATCGAGACCGGCATGACCGAGGGCCACCCCTGCTTCGTCGCCAACAACGGACGGCTCGGCTTCGGCATCGACGAGTACCTGGCCTACGCTCCCGAGACGGCGAGCCCGGTCCGGCTGGTCTGGCTGGCCGCGCACCGGTCACGGGCGGCCTTCACGGCCGGCGTCGGCATCGAGTACGAGTCCTTCGTACGGCAGGAGCTGGGCGAGAAGACGGTCGAGCGGTTCGCCGGCATCCTGCGCGAGCAGCACCGCGACCCGGACGACTACCTCCTCGTCCCCGTCCACCCCTGGCAGTGGTGGAACAAGCTGTCCGTCACCTTCGCCGCCGAGATCGCGCGCGGCAACCTGGTGTGCCTGGGCGAGGGCGACGACGAGTACCTGGCGCAGCAGTCCATCCGGACGTTCTTCAACGCCACGCACCCCGCGAAGCACTACGTGAAGACGGCGCTGTCCGTGCTCAACATGGGCTTCATGCGCGGGCTCTCGGCCGCCTACATGGAGGCCACCCCGGCCATCAACGACTGGCTGGCCCGGCTCATCGACAACGACCCGGTCCTGAGGTCGACCGGACTGTCGATCATCCGGGAGCGCGCCGCCGTGGGCTACCGGCACCTGGAGTACGAGGCGGCCACGGACCGCTACTCGCCCTACCGCAAGATGCTGGCCGCGCTGTGGCGGGAGAGCCCGGTGCCCTCCCTCCAGGACGGCGAGTCGCTCGCCACGATGGCCTGCCTGGTCCACGTGGACGACGAGGGCAGGTCGGTGGCGGGCGCCCTGATCGAGCAGTCCGGGCTGACACCGGTCGAGTGGCTGCGCGGCTACCTCCAGGCGTACTACACGCCGCTCCTGCACAGCTTCTACGCCTACGACCTGGTGTTCATGCCGCACGGCGAGAACACCATCCTCGTCCTGCGCGACGGGGCCGTGCAGCGGGCGATCTACAAGGACATCGCGGAGGAGATCGCGGTCCTGGACCCGGACGCGGTGCTGCCGCCCGAGGTCCGGCGCATCCGCGTCGACGTGCCCGAGGACCAGAAGCTGCTGTCCGTCTTCACGGACGTCTTCGACTGCTTCTTCCGCTTCCTCGCGGCCGGCCTCGCCGCCGAGGGGATCCTGGCGGAGGACGACTTCTGGCGCACGGTCGCCGAGGTCACCCGCGCCTACCAGGAGGCCAACCCCGAACTGGCCGACCGCTTCCGCCGGTACGACCTGTTCGCCCCCGAGTTCGCCCTGTCCTGCCTCAACCGCCTCCAGCTGCGCAACAACCGGCAGATGGTGGACCTGGCCGACCCCTCGGGCGCCCTCCAGCTGATCGGAACCCTGAAGAATCCCGTCGCGGGGTTCTGATCAAGAGGACGGGCGCCCCCGGGTACGGTCCCCGGGGGCGCCCGTCCCCGTCTTTGGGAGAATCCCCCCATGGCGGAAATCATCCAGCGCGACGGCACCTGGGTCCTCGACGGCGACGCCCTGCGGATCACTCCGGGCCGGGACAGGAACGTCGGCCTGCTGCGCCGGGAACTGGGTGAACTCGTCGTCCCGCTCGAAGCGTCGGCGGGCATCTCCTTCGAGCAGGGCAAGCGCGGCGGGCGGCTGAGACTGCGGCTGCGGGACGGCGCCGACCCGCTCCTGACGGCCACCGGCGGACGGCTGGCCGAGCCGCACGACCCGTACCAGCTGCTCGTCGACTCCGACCGGTA
Source organism: Streptomyces asoensis (assembly GCF_016860545.1). Taxonomy (NCBI): domain Bacteria; kingdom Bacillati; phylum Actinomycetota; class Actinomycetes; order Kitasatosporales; family Streptomycetaceae; genus Streptomyces; species Streptomyces asoensis. The sequence goes on from NZ_BNEB01000003.1 coordinate 289,472, forward strand.
CGGGGTCGCCGAGTACCTCGTGGACGAGGTGCGCCGGACACTGCTGCTCGACGGCGTCGCGGCCGGTCCCGTGGACTCCTATCTGCTGCCGGGGCCGCCCGTACCGCTGTCCGTCTCCGCCGGGGACGGCACCGCGTCCTTCGACGGCGAGCGCGTGCGCCTGGAGTGGAACTGGAAGACGGAGGAGTCCAAGGCCTCCGCGGGCGCCCGCGATCTGGACATCGCCGGGATCGAGGCCGTGGAGTGGCGGCCCGCGGTCGGCCTGGAGAACGGCTGTCTGCGCTTTCGGCCGCGGCACGCGCCGGCCACGGCGGCGCCGGCCAAGTACGACCCCAACGCCGTCGAGCTGTGGGGGTTCAGGAAGGACCCGCTGATGGCGCTCGTCGCGGCGGCCGTGCAGGCCAGGCTGCCCCACCCGGCGGCCGCCGCCGGTGAGGCCGCGGCGCCGGACGCCGGCGGGCAGACCCTGCCGGTCGGGAGCGTCCCCGCGCCCGCGCCGGGCGACGACCACGACGTGCTGCTGCGCCGCCTGCGCGAACTCGGCGAGCTGCGCCGTGACGGCGTCCTGACGGAGGACGAGTTCACGAGGGCCAAGCAGGCGGTCCTCAAGCGCCTCTAGCGCGTACGGGGACCGCCTGCCGGGCCGGGTGGGAGTGCGCCCCGCCTTCCGGGCGCACCCACCGGGCTCACTTCGCCTTGCGGGCCACCGTGAAGTGGTCGACCTGCGCGCCGGTCTCGGCGATGCCGCGCACCGTCAGCGTGGCCGTCCGGCCCTTGGCCGCCGGGGTGACGTCCACCCGCAGGAAGGAGTAGTCGAGGTAGCGCACCCGCGACCAGGTGACCGTCTCGTTCTGCTTGCCGCTCCCGGTGTTGACGAAGGAGGCCACGGACTCGACCTCGTTCTCGTGGCCCTCGTAGGAGAGCGGGGCGGTGAACGCGTACAGGCTGCGGCCCGCCGCGCCCGCCGTCACGTAGACGACGCCCTCGGTCTCGGGGTACGCGGTGCCGCCGATCGGGAGCTTCTTGGTGACCGCGCCCGCCTTGATGACGTCGGTGCGCTCGTACTGGTGGTTGTGGCCGTTGATGACCAGATCGACCGTGTACTTCTCGAACAGCGGCACCCACTCCTGGCGCACACCCCCCTCCGAGGCGTGCGCGGTGGAGGTGCAGTAGGCGCAGTGGTGGAAGAAGACGACGACGAAGTCGATGTCCTTGGAGGCCCGGTACTTCTTGAGCTGCGCCTCCAGCCACGTGGTCTGGGTGCCGCCCGAGATGCCGAGGTTGGCCGGGATCTCGAAGGAGATGTCGTTGGCGTCGAGCGAGATGACCGCCGTGTTGCCGTAGACGAAGGAGTAGACGCCGGGGAGGTTCTTCTTGTCCGGGCCGTTGTCCGGGAGGTTCCAGCGGGCCTCCTCGCCGCCGTAGCCGTTGGGCGAGTACCAGGCCTCCATGTCGTGGTTGCCGTAGGCGGGCATCCACGGGACGGACTTGGCGACGGACTCGGTCTGGGCGAGGAACTGGTCCCACACGCGCGAGTCGAAGCCGGTGTCGGCGGTCTTGCCCGCGCCGGCCGGGTCGGCGTAGGCGATGTCGCCGGCGTGCAGGTGGAAGGCGGGGTTCTGGCCGAGCAGGAGGCTGTTGTTGGCGAGGCCGTGGTAGCCGACGCCCTCGTCGCCGAAGGCGGTGAAGGTGAAGGGCGCCTTGTGGGCGGGGGCCGTGGTGAAGGTGCCGACGGTGCCCGCGAACTGCGGCGAGGCCGGGTCGAAGCCGTTGTGGCCGACGCCGTAGTAGTACGTCCTGCCGGGCTTGAGGTGGGTCAGCTCGGCGTGCACGTAGTACTGGGTGTGATCACCGCTGGCGCCGACACCGGCCGGGGTGTAGAGAGTGCGGACCTCTGCGTCGATCTTGACCGAGAGGTGCGAGGCGTGGGTGCCGATCCGCACGAAGGGCTTCTTCACCGGCAGCGGTACCTGCCAGGAGACGGTGATCTCGGTGGCGGGGTCGTTGCCGAAGGCGAGGTGGCGGCCGAAGGGCGCGACGAGCGAGCCGTCGACCGTCTCGGTCTGCGGGAGGGGCTGCGCCGGCACGGCGGCCTGCGCCGTGGCGCCGGTGACGAACGCGCCACCGGTGACGGCGCCGAGGGTGACGGCGCCGCCTCTGATCATCGTGCGCCGGGAGAACTTGGCGCGCAGGTACTCGTGCTGCTCGGCCATGCTCATGCGCTCGGCGAGCTGCTCGGGTACGCCCATGCGAGGAGTGTCCATGACGTCTGAAACTCGTCGCCTCGGGCGACGGGCCGCAAGACGCCGAATGGACGGTTCGCGAACAGCGACCCATAACACATTCAATGTTCTCCCAAGGCTCCTTAACAGGCGCCTGCCCGAAATCGGGCACGATTCTTGCGAAACCGGCTCGCGTACCCCAGGATCTACCGGGTGCACGACGAACTTGTTGATCACCTGACACGCTCCACGCCCCTCCAGCGGGGCGAGGCGCTACGGGTGATCCAGGACGTGCTCGCCTACTTCGACGAGACGACCGAGGACTACGTCCGTCGCCGCCACCGCGAGCTCCAGGCCCAGGGCCTGGTGAACGCGGAGATCTTCGAAAGGGTCGAGGCGGACCTGAAATACCGTGCGGTGGCGCCGCCCGAGCTCACGCTCAGGCAACTGCGACGCATCGTCTACGGGTGATCGAAAGCTTGGGGATACCTATACATGTGCGGAATCGTCGGATACATCGGCAGGCGTGACGTGGCCCCGCTGCTGCTCGAAGGCCTTCAGCGCCTCGAGTACCGCGGGTACGACTCGGCGGGCATCGTCGTGAGCTCCCCGAAGACGGCCGGCCTGAAGATGGTCAAGGCCAAGGGCCGGGTCCGCGACCTGGAGGCCAAGGTCCCGGCGCGCTTCAAGGGCACCACGGGCATCGCCCACACCCGCTGGGCCACCCACGGCGCGCCCTCCGACGTGAACGCCCACCCGCACATGTCGGCCGACCTCAAGGTCGCCGTCGTCCACAACGGCATCATCGACAACGCCTCCGACCTGCGCAGGAAGCTCGAGGCCGACGGCGTCGAGTTCCTCTCGGAGACGGACACCGAGGTCCTCGTGCACCTCGTCGCCCGCGCCCAGGCCGAGAAGCTCGAGGACAAGGTCCGCGAGGCGCTGCGCGTCGTCGAGGGCACCTACGGCATCGCCGTGATGCACGCCGACTTCAACGACCGGATCGTCGTCGCCCGCAACGGCTCCCCGGTCGTCCTCGGCATCGGCGAGAAGGAGATGTTCGTCGCCTCGGACATCGCCGCGCTGGTCGCCCACACCCGCCAGATCGTCACCCTCGACGACGGCGAGATGGCCACCCTCAAGGCCGACGACTTCCGCACGTACACCACCGAGGGCACCCGCACCACCGCCGAGCCCACCACCGTCGAGTGGGAGGCCGCCTCCTACGACATGGGCGGCCACGACACCTACATGCACAAGGAGATCCACGAGCAGGCCGACGCCGTGGACCGCGTGCTGCGCGGCCGCATCGACGACCGCTTCTCCACCGTGCACCTCGGCGGCCTCAACCTGGACGCCCGCGAGGCGCGCCAGATCCGCCGCGTGAAGATCCTCGGCTGCGGCACCTCGTACCACGCGGGCATGATCGGCGCCCAGATGATCGAGGAGCTCGCCCGTATCCCCGCGGACGCCGAGCCCGCCTCCGAGTTCCGCTACCGCAACGCGGTCGTGGACCCCGACACCCTGTACATCGCCGTCTCGCAGTCGGGTGAGACGTACGACGTGCTGGCGGCCGTCCAGGAGCTGAAGCGCAAGGGCGCCCGGGTGCTGGGCGTGGTCAACGTCGTCGGCTCGGCGATCGCCCGCGAGGCGGACGGCGGCGTGTACGTGCACGCCGGTCCCGAGGTCTGCGTCGTCTCCACGAAGTGCTTCACCAACACCACGGTCGCCTTCGCGCTGCTCGCCCTGCACCTGGGCCGTACCCGTGACCTCTCCGTGCGCGACGGCAAGCGGATCATCGAGGGCCTGCGCAAGCTGCCCGCGCAGATCGCCGAGATCATGGAGCAGGAGGCGGAGATCGAGAAGCTCGCCGAGACGCTCGCCGAGGCCCGCTCGATGCTCTTCATCGGCCGCGTCCGGGGCTACCCGGTCGCCCGCGAGGCCTCGCTGAAGCTCAAGGAGGTCTCGTACATCCACGCCGAGGCCTACCCGGCCTCCGAGCTCAAGCACGGTCCGCTGGCCCTCATCGAGCCCGCGCTCCCGACGGTCGCGATCGTTCCGGACGACGACCTGCTGGAGAAGAACCGCGCCGCCCTGGAGGAGATCAAGGCCCGCAGCGGCAAGATCATCGCGGTCGCCCACCAGGAGCAGGAGAAGGCCGACCAGACGGTCCTCGTCCCCAAGAACGAGGACGAGCTCGACCCGATCCTCATGGGCATCCCGCTCCAGCTCCTCGCCTACTACACGGCGAAGGCGCTCGGCCGGGACATCGACAAGCCGCGCAACCTCGCGAAGTCGGTGACGGTCGAGTAGTCCTGACGGTCCATCAGAGCGGGCCCCCACGGTGTTCCCACCGCGGGGGCCCGCTCCGTTCGCCGGGGGCGCCCGACTCCCCGGCACCGGCTGCCGGTCAGCCCGTGGCCGTCACCCCCGGGCGGGCAGCACGTCGGGGAAGCGCCGTGGGCCAGTGGGCCAGCGCCGCGGTCGCCGCGTACCAGGACACCGCGCCCGCCGCCACGGCGAACCAGCCGCCGGCCTTGGTGAGTGAGCCGCTGTCGGCGAACCGGGCGACGGCCATCAGCACCAGGCCCACGCAGAACAACCCGTGGGCGGCCCGGCCGAGTCGATCGCCGCCCGCGACGGCCAGGGAGAGCGCCACGAGGGCGAACAGGAGCAGGAAGAGCCCCGCGGCGTTGTCGGAGGCCTGGGTCCCGGCGGAGACCGCCCAGGTGAACCAGAAGGCGCCGAGCACGGTGCAGGCCGTACCGGTGGCCGTGTCGCGGTCGCGCAGGGCCAGCAGGCCCGCGAGGAACAGGGCGACGCCGCCGATGTAGTGGGCGATGGACACGGCGTCCGCCGCCGTCACGCCGTCGATGAGGTCGGTGTACCCGAGCCCGAACGCCAACAGGGTGACACCCAGGGCGAGTCGGCCGGCGATCGAGGTGGTGCTGCTTCCCGCAGAGACGTCGTTGTCCACGGCAAGCTCCCTTCAGGCATGTGCAGTTGTGTGAGCGATATATGCCCTTCACAAAGGCACAAACACCTCTACGCGCCAGTAGCTTCACAGGAGGTCACAGGGGGTCCGGGAGCACCCGGACGTCACCTCGCCCGGCCGGACGGCGCACCGGAGGACGGCAGGTCAGGGGATGACGATGACGGGCCTCTTCGCCCGCTTGGCGAGCCGCCCCGCCACGGAGCCGAAGATACGGCCGACGATGCCGTGGGTCGAACCCACCACGATCGCGTCGGCCTCGTACTCCCGCCCCACCTCTTCGAGTTCGTGGCAGATGTCACCACCGCGCTCGACCAGGATCCAGGGCACCTCGGCGAGGTACTCCGCGCACGCCAGCTCCAGACCGAGCACCTCGGTGCGGTGGTCCGGCACGTCCACGAAGACCGGCGGCTCGCACCCCGCCCAGACCGTGGTGGGCAGCCGGTTGGCGACGTGGACGATGATCAGTCCCGAGCCGGAGCGATGGGCCATGCCGATGGCGTACGCCAGCGCGCGCTCACTGGACGTGGAGCCGTCGAAACCGACGACCACACCGTGCTTGAAGGCGGGATCGCAGGAATGGCGCGCCTCTTCGGCCGCCAGGGGCTCGGCCGCCGTAGGGTCGGCGACGGGCCGCTTGCGGTCCGCGGGTTCGAAGAATTCGTGACCGGCCATGGCTGTCTCGGCGTATCGATCCTTGTACGGGTGGACGGCGGTGAACGGCGGAGCTGTCCGGGAATCGTCTTCCCGACCCCATACCCCCAAGGGTACGGCGGAACGCCTCCTGAGCCCAGATATCGCACGCCCTGGGTGGGGGTTCCAGGGAGCATGCACGAGCCGACGCCCGTAACGCAATGGTTGCTGCCTCGTACAGGCGGTTTGCACAGGGTTCGCTCATCCGACCCGAACGGGCAGTGACCGACCGCTCGAACAGGCGTTGAACCCTGCGAACCGCCGCCGCACCCCCGCCGCCCGCTCCCGCACCACCACCCCGCCCGCCCGCCGCCTCCGGGAAGGAGTCCCGCACCGTGCCCCCGTCCCGCACCGCTCCCGAGACCCGTCCCGGCGACGACCGGACCGGCGACCTGATCCGCTGGGCGGCCTTCACCTGCTTCCTGGTCCCGGTGGTCCTCCTCTGGTACGGCACCTCGCTGGCCGGCACCGCGGGCACCGCCCTGGGCCTCGCCGCGGTCACCGCCGTCTGCCGGGTGCTGCTGCGCCGGTCCGAACAGTGCGCGGTCCGGCTGCTGGACGAGGGACCGGGGCCGCAGGCGCACCACCGGGGGCGCCATCAGCGCACCGGATCGGGGTCGCACCGTGGCGGTCGTCACACCGGTGGGAACTCACCGGCCGGTTGACCGGTTTTCACACCCGGACCCACCTCTTTTCAGCCAACTTCCGGTGATGGCGCATCCCTTGCCCCCACCACCCCCCACCCCCCGTTCCACCTGCACGGAAAGGGCCTCAGGGGCCCGGTGCACCCTACGGGGATTGGCCACGGCACGGAGGCGCACTTCCCTGCACGGCCCACGAGTGCAACGCTTCGTGATCGAATGCTTCACGCCAAGTTGCCATGTCGACAATCCGCCGGGTGGTGAACCGGCCACACCGGCATTGTGCGACACGTTAGATTCGATCTTGACTGTCTACGGCGGGGGACTCGTGCCGGACCGAGGGGAAACGTGCTGGAGCGACATGCCCGACAAGTTAGGGGCGCCGCGACCACCGAGGGGGGCTTAGCAGGATGAGCCACGACTCCACTGCCGCGCCGGAAGCCGCGGCCCGGAAGCTTTCCGGGCGACGCCGCAAGGAGATCGTCGCGGTGCTGCTGTTCAGCGGCGGCCCCATTTTCGAGAGTTCCATTCCGCTGTCGGTGTTCGGGATTGACCGCCAGGACGCCGGCGTGCCGCGCTACCGCTTGTTGGTGTGCGGCGGCGAAGAAGGCCCGCTGCGGACCACAGGGGGCCTGGAACTCACCGCACCACATGGCCTGGAGGCGATCTCGCGGGCGGGCACGGTCGTCGTGCCGGCCTGGCGCTCGATCACCTCTCCGCCACCGGAGGACGCGCTCGACGCACTGCGCCGGGCGCACGAGGAGGGTGCCCGCATCGTGGGCCTGTGCACCGGCGCGTTCGTGCTGGCCGCCGCGGGTCTGCTGGACGGCCGCCCGGCCACCACCCACTGGATGTACGCGCCGACGCTGGCCAAGCGCTACCCGTCGGTGCACGTGGATCCGCGCGAACTGTTCGTCGACGACGGCGACGTGCTCACGTCGGCGGGCACGGCGGCCGGAATCGACCTCTGTCTGCACATCGTGCGGACGGATCACGGTAACGAGGCCGCGGGCGCACTGGCCCGACGGCTGGTCGTCCCGCCGCGCCGCTCGGGCGGCCAGGAGCGCTACCTCGACCGGTCTTTACCCGAGGAGATCGGCGCCGACCCGCTCGCCGAGGTCGTCGCCTGGGCGCTGGAGCACCTCCACGAGCAGTTCGACGTGGAGACGCTGGCGGCACGCGCCTACATGAGCCGCCGCACCTTCGACCGCCGTTTCCGGTCCCTGACCGGCAGCGCGCCGCTCCAGTGGCTGATCACCCAGCGGGTGCTCCAGGCGCAGCGGCTGCTGGAGACGTCGGACTACTCGGTGGACGAGGTCGCGGGGCGCTGCGGCTTCCGCTCGCCGGTGGCGCTGCGCGGGCACTTCCGCCGGCAGCTCGGCTCGTCCCCGGCCGCGTACCGGGCGGCGTACCGGGCGCGCAGGCCGCAGAGCGAACGGCCGGCGGACAGCGAACCTCCGCTGCCACCGCCGCCGGTGCTGCACCCCGACGCCCCGGGACCGGTACCGCCGCAGCTGCGGCGGACGGCCCCGGCGGCGGTGGGCGCGCCGGGCTCGCTGCCGTCCGAGCACGCCCGCGACGCGTACGCGTCCTCACGGGCGAGCCTGCCGGGGCAGCGCAGCGGCAGCTGAGCGCGCCGCGCCCGCCCCGGACACCGCTCACCCCGGACGCCGGACGGACCTCGGTCCGTCCGGCGTCCGGCACGAGAGCCTCCCCCGCGGGGCACCGCAAAAGCCGACGTCAGCTTTAGGGTGGTCGCATGAACGATCGCATGGTGTGGATCGACTGCGAGATGACCGGCCTCTCGCTGTCCGACGACGCTCTCATCGAGGTGGCCGCCCTCGTCACCGACTCCGAGCTGAACGTGCTCGGCGACGGTGTGGACATCGTCATCCGGCCGCCGGCCAAGGCACTGGAGACGATGCCGGAGGTGGTGCGTCAGATGCACACCGCGTCCGGACTCCTCGAGGAGCTGGCCGGCGGGACGACCCTCGCGGACGCCGAGGCCCAGGTGCTGGCATACGTACGGGAACACGTGAAGGAGCCCGGCAAGGCGCCCCTGTGCGGGAACTCCGTCGGCACGGACCGCGGCTTCCTGGCCCGGGACATGTCCGCCCTGGAGGGCTACCTGCACTACCGGATCGTCGACGTGTCGTCGGTCAAGGAGCTCGCGCGCCGCTGGTACCCGCGGGCCTACTTCAACAGCCCCCCGAAGAACGGCAACCACCGCGCCCTCGCCGACATCCGTGAGTCCATCGCGGAACTGCGCTACTACCGCGAGGCCGTCTTCGTGCCGCAGCCCGGGCCCGACTCCGACACCGCGAAGGCGATCGCCGCCCGGCACGTGCTGCCCGGAGGCTGAGGGCACCGCGGAAAAGCCGTGCGCGAGCACCCCTTCCGACCCTGTACACTTTTTCTCGGCCGGTAGGGAGACCACAAAGTCCAACTGCCGGGCGTGGTGGGTGTAGCTCAGCTGGTAGAGCACCTGGTTGTGGTCCAGGATGCCGCGGGTTCGAGTCCCGTCACTCACCCTGAGTCATCAGCCGGTGATCTCCCTGGAGGGAGGTCACCGGCTGATGTGTTTCCCGGGAGCGGCCATGCCTCGAGGTTTCCTGGCGCGGCCGTTCGCCACGGCCCGGCTCGACGTCCTCCCGCTGCGTGTCGCCCACGCGGCCCGGATGGCGGTCGTCCTGGGCGATCCCGCACTCCACACCTTCATCGGCGGCACCCCGGACACGCCCGAGGAACTGCGCGCCCGCTACGAACGTCTCGTCGCCGGCTCGCCCGACCCGGCCGTCTCCTGGTGCAACTGGGTGCTGCGGCCGCGCGACACCGAACGGCTGGCCGGAACGGTGCAGGCCACGGTGACCGGGGGCGGGGAGCACGCCGAGATCGCCTGGGTCGTCGGTACGGCCTGGCAGGGCCGCGGCCTCGCCTCCGAGGCGGCCGCCGCTCTGGTCGCCCGGCTGCGGGAGGGCGGGGTGCGCACGATCGTGGCGCACATCCACCCCGGCCATCACGCCTCCGCCGCCGTGGCCCGGTCCGCCGGACTCTCGGCCACCTCCCGGCGACAGGACGGCGAGGTGCGGTGGCAGCTCACCGACACCGCGTCGGACCACGTCACATGACCCCGCCGCACCCGTGACAGGCCGGGGCGGGCCGCTCAGGAGGAGGAGCGCTCCACCAGCTCCGTCGCCAGCACCACCTGGCGGCGCTCCAGCCCTCGGGACACCGCGGGACGGCGGTCCGCGATCTCCGTGAGGAGCAGGTCCAGCATCCTGCGGCCCATCTCCTCGATCGGCTGGCGGACGCTGGTCAGGGGCGGGTCCATGTGGCGGGCGATCGCCGAGTCGTCGTAGCCGACCATCGCCACGTCCTCCGGCAGCCGGCGGCCCGCCTCGCGCAGGGCCCGACGGGCGCCGGCCGCCATGACGTCGGAGCCGGCGAAGACGGCGTCGAGGGAGGGGGTGCGGGCGAGGAGTTCGCGCATCGCGCGGTGCCCGCCCTCCTCCGTGAAGTCGCCCGGCGCGATGAGGCCCTCGTCCGCCGGGTACCCCGCGTCCCGCAGCGCGTCGCGGTAGCCGTCGACGCGCCGCTGGGCGCCGTAGACGTCCAGCCGGCCGGTGATGTGGGCGATGCGGGTGCGGCCCCGGGACAGCAGGTGCTCGACGGCGGAGCGGCCGCCGCCGTAGTTGTCGGAGTCCACGGAGGGGAGCGTCTCCGCGGCGGAGCGCGGACCGCTGATCACCGCGGGGATCTCCAGCTGGGACAGCAGGTCGGGCAGCGGGTCGTCGGCGTGGACCGACACCAGCAGGACCCCGTCGACGCGGTGCGCCGCCAGGTACTGGGCCAGCCGGCGCCGTTCGCGATCGCTACCCGCGAAGATCAGCAGCAGCTGCATCTCGGTGTCGGACAGCTCCGCGCCGACGCCCCGCAGCATGTCCGAGAAGTAGGGCTCGGCGAAGAAGCGGGTCTCCGGCTCCGGGACCACCAGCGCGATCGCGTCCGTGCGGTTGGCGGCGAGGGCGCGGGCGGCGGTGTTGGGGACATAGCCGAGCTCGGCGACCGCCGCCTCGACGGCCGCGCGGGTCGCGTCACTGACCCGGGGCGAGCCGTTGATCACCCGGGAGACCGTGCCGCGGCCGACACCGGCGCGAGCGGCCACCTCTTCGAGGGTCGGCCGCCCTCCGCTCCGGTTCCGCGCTCCGTGGCTTGCCATGGGCCCCGCCTTCCCGCCGTTTGTTCACGCTGGCCTGGAATCTAACAGTCCCGTCCGTGCCGTCGGTCGCCGCTGGGTGTCCCCGCGCCCCGGGCCGACTCCGGCCGTGCACGGCTGCGGCCCCGCACGGACCGGACGCCCCCGGTCCGGAACACCCGGCACACCGCCTTCCGAACACCCGCCGCCCCGTGCCCGCCGCGCCCGACACCCCCACACCGCACCCCGACGCCTCCGGTCCCCCAGGCCGACGTCCCGCGCCCCGGACCCCCGGCGGCTCCGGTCCACCCGGGCCGGCCACCTCGCCCCGCAACCCCGGCAACCCCCGTCCCCGACCCGACGGCCACGGTCCCCCGGAGCCGACGCCCCGGTTCCGCATCCCTCCGCGCCTCGATCAGCGGCGCCCGGTGATCCCGTTCCGCCACCCTCGGCGCCCCCGTTCCGCGACGCCCGGTGATCCCGTTCCGTAACCCTTCGCGCCCCGTTCCCCAACCCTCCGCGCCCCCGTTCCGCAACGTCCGGTGATCCCTGTCCGCAACGCCCGCGACTCCGTTCCGCAACACCCGCCGACCCCCTCTCCGAGACGCCCGGCGGTTCCTGTCCTGAACGCCCGGGGCCCCTCGTCCCTGGTGCCGGGCCCCCGTTTCCACCGGCGCCGCCGACCCGTACCCTGCCGGACGGGGCGGCCCGGGCGGCCCCGCTCACGGCTGGAAAGCGCTGTCCGCCCGAGTTAGTTAACAGGCAGATAACCGAACGCATCTCACCGCGTTCCCACCCTTGACACCCCCGCCCGAACCGACGACTCTTCAACACATCACTTGTGGGAGCGCTCCCACGGTACCTGGCACTTACACATCCCGCACGTTCCCCGCCCGAGCCGCAGCGAGTAACTAACGGGCCCAACAATGCAGTTGGCCGGGGGGTCGGCACGTCAGGGCAACAGGAGGACGCAATGCGAGCACGTACCCTCCCCCACACTCGGCTTCGCTCGAGCGGGGGGACCCGAATGACCCGCCGGGTGGTGGTTCTGGCGGCCGTCACAGCACTGGGCGCAGGGCTGCTGGCCGGCTGTGCCGACGACAGTGGGGACGACGGTGCTTCCGACGGTTCCTCGTCGGGCGGCGGCAAGGGCAAGACCACGATCACCCTGGGCCTCTTCGGCACGATGGGCTTCAAGGAAGCCGGTCTCTACACCGAGTACGAGAAGCTCCACCCCGACATCAAGATCGCCGAGAATGTCACGGAGCGGAACGAGAACTACTACCCGGCGCTCGTCAACCACCTCACCACCAACAGCGGCCTGATGGACGTCCAGGCCATCGAGGTGGGCAACATCGCCGAGGTCGTGGCCACCCAGGCGTCCAAGTTCGAGGACATGTCGAAGGTCTCGGGCGTCGACAAGAGCAACTGGCTCGACTGGAAGTGGTCGCAGGGCACCACCAAGGACGGCCAGACGATCGGCCTCGGCACCGACATCGGCCCGATGGCCCTCTGCTACCGCAAGGACCTCTTCCAGGCGGCCGGACTGCCCACCGACCGCGAGGCGGTCGGCAAGCTGTGGGCCGGCGACTGGAACAAGTTCGTCTCCACCGGTGAGCAGTACAAGAAGAAGGCCAAGGCGGGGACCTTCTTCATGGACTCCCCCGGCGGGCTGATCAACGCCATCCTCAGCAGTGAGAAGGAGAAGTTCTACGACTCCTCCGGCGAGATCATCTACAAGTCGAACCCGGCCGTGAAGGCGGCCTTCGACCTGACGGCCAAGGCGGCCGAGGAGGGCCTGGTCCAGGCCCAGACGCAGTTCCAGCCGGCCTGGGACACCACGATCGCCAACAGCAAGTTCGCGACCATCGCCTGCCCGCCGTGGATGCTCGGCACCATCAAGGGCAAGGCCAAGGCCGAGGACGCCGGCAAGTGGGACGTGGCCGTGGCCCCCAAGTCCGGCAACTGGGGCGGCTCCTTCCTGGGTGTCCCCAAGAGCGGCAAGCACGTGAAGGAGGCCGAGGCCTTCATCACCTGGCTGACCGCGCCCGAGCAGCAGGCGAAGCTGTTCAAGGTGCAGGGCTCCTTCCCGAGCGCCCCGAGCACGTACACGATGGCCGAGGTCACCGGTGCGAAGAACGACATGACGGGTGACTCCCCGATCGGTACGGTCTTCTCCGAGGCCGCCAAGACCGCCCCGGTGCAGGTGATCGGCCCGAAGGACCAGATCATCCAGCAGGGCCTGACCGACAACGGCGTCATCCTCGTGACCAAGGGCAAGTCGGCGGCGGAAGCCTGGAACACGGCGACCAAGACCATCGACAACAACTTGGACAAGTGACACGTATGGCCACCCGCCACGACACCGCCGCGCCCCCCGTCAAGGAGGGGGGCGCGGCCCCGGGCCGCCCGCCCGCAGAACCCACGGAGGCGGAGCAGCGGCACCGGGCCCGGCTGTCCCGCCGCTGGCAGCGCGACAAGCGCTGGAGCCCGTACGCCTTCGTCTCGCCGTTCTTCCTGCTGTTCCTCGCGTTCGGCCTCTTCCCGCTCGTGTACACGGGCTGGGCGTCGCTGCACCAGGTGGAGATGACCGCGCCCACCGACATGACGTGGGTGGGGATGCGCAACTACACGCGCATCTTCGACGACGACTTCTTCTGGAACGCGGCGAAGAACACCCTGACGATCGGGATCATCTCGACCGTCCCGCAGCTGCTGATGGCCATGGGCCTGGCCCACATCCTCAACTACAAGCTGCGTGCCTCGACCTTCTACCGGGTCGCGATGCTCGCCCCGTACGCGACCTCGATCGCGGCGGCCTCGCTGGTCTTCGTGCTGCTCTTCGGGCGCGACTACGGCATGATCAACTGGGCGCTGCACTTCGTGGGCATCGACGCGATCGACTGGCAGAACGACAAGTGGCCGTCGCAGTTCGCGGTGTCGTCGATCGTCATCTGGCGGTGGACGGGCTACAACGCGCTGATCTACCTGGCCGCGATGCAGGCGATCCCGCAGGACCTCTACGAGTCGGCGGCCCTGGACGGCGCGAGCCGCTGGAAGCAGTTCCTGCACGTCACGCTGCCGTCGCTGCGGCCGACGATCCTGTTCACGGTCGTCGTCTCGACGATCGGCGCGAGCCAGGTGTTCGGCGAGCCGCTGCTGTTCGATGCCAACAAGGGCGCGTCGGGCGGCGCCGAGCACCAGTTCCAGACGCTGGGCCTGTACCTGTACGAGCAGGGCTGGGTGAACCAGCACCTGGGCCGGGCCTCCGCGATCGCCTGGACGATGTTCCTGATCCTCATCGTGATCGGCATCGTCAACTACGTCATCTCGCGCCGGCTGCGCGCCAGTAGTTAGGAGTACCGGCCGTGACGACGACGACAACGACCGCGGCGTCCGTGGAACCCGAGGACGCCGTACCGACGGCCCGCAAGGTGCGCCGGCCCAAGTCCGCGCGGGCCGGCGGGCAGATGCACGGCGGCCCGGTCGCCTACATCATCCTGGGCGTGTTCACCATAGTTTCGCTGTTCCCGCTGGTGTGGACGGCGATCGCCGCGTCCCGCGACAACAACCGGCTGGCGCAGAACCCGCCCCCGTTCGTGTTCGGTTCGAACCTCTTCCACAACCTGGACGTGGCCTGGAACGACGCCAACCTGGGCAAGGCGTTCGTCAACACGACGATCGTGGCGGGCACGTCGGCGGCGACGATCGTCTTCCTGTCGACGATCGCCGGCTTCGCCTTCGCCAAACTGCGGTTCCGGGGCCGGGGCGCGCTGATGCTGATCGTGATCGGCACCATGATGGTGCCGCCGCAGCTGAGCATCATCCCGCTGTACATGATGGTCGCCAAGCTGGAGTGGACGGACCAGCTCCAGTCGGTGATCCTGCCGTCGCTGGTGAGCGCGTTCGGCGTGTTCTTCATGCGTCAGTACCTCATCCAGGCGCTGCCCGACGAGATCATCGAGGCGGCCCGGGTGGACGGCGCGAGCAGCTGGCGTGTGGTGTGGCACGTGGTGTTCCCCGCGGCGCGTCCCGCGATGGCGGTGCTCGGCATGCTGATGTTCGTGCAGACGTGGAACGACTTCCTGTGGCCGTTCCTGGTGCTGAGCCAGACCGGCAACCCGACCGTGCAGGTCGCGGTGGCGGGCCTCGGCCGCGGATACACCCCGGACCAGTCCCTGATCATGGCGGGCGCGCTGCTCGGCACGCTGCCGCTGCTGCTGGTCTTCGCGATCTTCGGCAAGCAGATCGTGGGCGGCATCATGCAGGGCGCCGTGAAGGGCTGACGACGCGCCACGGCCGCGACACGGCAGTGGCATCACGGTCCCTGTGACGCCCCACGGCGCCTCCCGTCCGACAGCCCCTGACTCCCGGGGGCCGGGTCACCGCCGCCCCGGCCCTCTCCTCACCAGTTCCCCCCTCGACCTCGTCGGTCCCGACGACCACCCATGGGAGCGCTTCCATGCCTGAGCCCGTTACTCCGGTGACCTTCCCGCCCGCCTTCCTCTGGGGCGCCGCGACCTCCGCGTACCAGATCGAGGGGGCGGTGCGCGAGGGCGGCCGTACCCCCTCGATCTGGGACACCTTCAGTCATACGCCCGGCAGGACGGCCGGTGGTGAAACCGGTGACATCGCTGTCGACCACTACCACCGCTACCGCGACGACGTGGCCCTGATGGCGGAGCTGGGCCTGTCCGCGTACCGCTTCTCGATCTCCTGGTCCCGGGTCCAGCCCACCGGGCGGGGTCCCGCGATCCAGGTGGGCCTGGACTTCTACCGCCGGCTGGTGGACGAGCTGCTGGCGAAGGGCATCAAGCCGGCCGTCACCCTCTACCACTGGGACCTGCCGCAGGAGCTGGAGGACGCGGGCGGCTGGCCCGAGCGCGACACGGCGTACCGGTTCGCGGAGTACGCGCAGATCGTCGGCGAGGCGCTCGGCGACCGGGTGGAGAACTGGATCACGCTGAACGAGCCGTGGTGCAGCGCGTTCCTGGGCTACGCGTCGGGCGTGCACGCGCCGGGCCGTACCGAGCCGGTGGCCTCGCTCAAGGCGGCGCACCACCTGAACCTGGCCCACGGCCTCGGCACCTCGGCGCTGCGCGCGGCCATGCCGTCCCGCAACTCGGTGGCGCTCAGCCTCAACTCGTCGGTGGTGCGCCCGCTCTCCCCGGGCGACCCGGCGGACCTCGCCGCGGTGCAGAAGATCGACGACCTGGCGAACGGCGTCTTCCACGGCCCGATCCTGCGGGGCGCCTACCCGGAGACGCTGCTGGCGGCGACCTCGTCGCTGACCGACTGGTCGTACGTCCTGGACGGCGACCTGCGCGCCATCCACCAGCCGCTGGACGCGCTGGGCCTGAACTACTACACGCCCACGCTGGTCTCGGCGGCGGACGCGGCGGTGCGGGGCCCCCGCTCGGACGGTCATGGCGCGAGCGAGCACTCGCCCTGGCCCGGCGCGGACGACGTGGCCTTCCATCTGACGCCCGGCGACCGCACGGAGATGGGCTGGTCCATCGACCCGACCGGTCTGCACGAGCTGATCATGCGCTACAGCAGGGAGGCCCCGGGCCTGCCGCTGTACATCACCGAGAACGGCGCGGCCTACGACGACAAGCCCGACTCGGACGGCCGGGTCCACGACCCCGAGCGGATCGCGTACCTGAACGGCCACCTGTCGGCGGTCCGCCGGGCGATCGCGGACGGCGCGGACGTGCGGGGCTACTACCTCTGGTCCCTCCTCGACAACTTCGAGTGGGCCTACGGCTACGAGAAGCGCTTCGGCGCGGTGTACGTGGACTACGCGACGCTGACGCGTACGCCGAAGTCGAGTGCGCTGTGGTACAGCCAGGCGGCCCGCACGGGGACCCTGGCGCCGACCGAGACCACCTGACCCGGGGAGCGGGGGAAGGGGCGCGGCACGCTGAGGGGACGTGCCGCGCCCCGTTCGGTCCCGGCCGACCGGCTCGGGCCGGTGGTCGCCGGTGCGCCGGCGCCGGTCAGACGCCGGTCGGCCGGCGGACGACCGCCGCTCCGCCCGGCGGGACGAGGACGGAGCCGTCCGGCAGGGGGGTCGCGGTGAGCAGCTCCGTAGAGCCGGCCGGGACCGGTACCGTCGCGCCCCGTCCGGTGTGGTCGATGAGGAAGAGGAAGTCGGCCGCGGGGCCCCGGCGGCGGACCGCCTCCACGCCGGGCGGCACGTCCTCCAGCACCGGCCGCACCCCGGCCTCCGCGCGGACCCGGTCCAGCAGCCGGGCCAGCGTGTCCGGGTCGGGAAGGGTCGCCAGATACCAGGCGGTGCCCTCGCCGCAGCCGTGCCGGGTGACCGCGGGGACGCCCTTGAGCGGGCCGTCGGCGAACGAGGACACCACCTTGGCTCCGGCGGGCCGGACCCGCTCGGACCAGAGCGACCCCGTGCCCCCGGTGTCCAGGCCGACGCTCTCCCCCGGCAGCAGCGGGAACAGTTCGTCCGTGCGGACGCCGAGGACCTCCCGGAAGGCGCCCGGGTAACCGCCCAGCCGCACCTGGCAGTTCTCGTCGACCGCCCCGCTGTGGAAGCCGACGGCCAGCGTGCCGCCCTGGCGCGCGAAGGAGGTGAGGTTCGCGGCTCCCGCGTCGTCCACCAGGTACAGGCTCGGGGCGAGCACCAGCCGGTACGCCGAGAGGTCCGCGTCGGGGCGTACGAAGTCCACCGCGACACCCGCCCGCCACAGGGGCTCGTACCAGGACCGGACCAGCTCCAGGTGACGAAGCAACTCGCTGGGTTGCGAGGGTAGTTCGAGGGCCCATTTCGCGTCCCAGTCCCAGACCACCGCCGTCTCGGCCGTGCCGGTGCTGCCCTGTACCTCGGCCAGCGCCCGCAGATCCGCGCCCAGCGCGACGACGTCCCGCCAGACGGCGCTGTCCGTGCCCGCGTGCGGCAGCATCGCCGAGTGCCACTGTTCGGCCCCCGCCTTCGCCGCGCGCCACTGGAAGTAGGCGATGCCGTCGGCGCCCCGGGCCACGTGCGCGAGGGCGTTGCGCCGCAACTCCCCCGCGGTTTTGGCCCGGTTGACGGGCTGCCAGTTCACGGCGCCCGTCGAGTGCTCCATCAGCAGCCACGGCCGGCCGCCCGCGAGCGAGCGCACGAGATCGCCGCTCATCGCGATGTCGATCTCCGACTCGGGGTCCGTGGAACGGAGGTAGTGGTCGTTGGAGACCACGTCCAGCTCCGGTGCCCAGCGCCAGTAGTCCAGCGCGTCGAAGTTGTACATCACCATGAAGTTGGTGGTCGCGGGCACCGAGGGGGCGGCCTCGGCCAGCACCTGCCGTTCCGCCCGGCACAGCGACAGCAGCGCGTCGCTGGAGAAGCGGCGCCAGTCCAGCCGGTGGGCCGGGTTGGGGACCGCGCCGGTCGCCCTCGGCGGCAGGACCTCGTCCCAGTCGTAGTACCACTGGCTCCAGAAGGCGGTGCCCCAGGCCTCGTTCAGCGCGGCCGGGTCGTCGCCGTACCGGTCCCGCAGCCAGTCGCGGAACGCCGCCGCGCTCGTGTCGCAGAAGCACTCCGCGTTGTGGCAGCCGTACTCGTTGTGGACGTGCCACAGGGCCACCGCCGGGTGGTCCGCGTACCGCTGCCCCAGCGCGCGGGCGATCCGCAGCGCGGCCTCCCGGTAGGCGGGGCTGCTCGGGCAGAAGGTCTGCCGGCTGCCGTACGACAGCACGCGGCCGTCCCGGTCCACGGGCAGCGCCTCGGGGTGGGCCCGGAAGAACCACGCGGGCGGCGCGGCCGTCGGGGTGGCCAGGTCGGCGGCGATGCCGTGGGCGTGGAGCAGGTCGAGGACGCGGTCGAGGTGCGAGAAGTCGTACGTGCCCTCGGCCGGTTCCAGGAGTGCCCAGGAGAAGATGTTGACGCTGACCATGGTCACCCCGGCCTCGGCCATGAGCCGCATGTCCTCGGCCCACACCTCCTGCGGCCACTGCTCGGGGTTGTAGTCGCCGCCGTAGACGATGCCGGGCAGACCGAGTTCGCGACGCGTCATCGCCGGCCTCCCGACAGCAGCCGGCGGGTCGTCTCCACGCCCCAGGGGTCGAGCGACAGCAGCCGGTCGCTGGACGCCATCAGCCCGCCCGTGGCCTCCACGTGCGCGGCCCACCGCTCACGGGTCTCCACCGCCGGACGCGCCATCAGGCAGTCGGGGTCGTTGGTCCAGAGCCGGCCGTGCTGCCACTGGCGGGCCGCGCCGGTGAACTCGGCCGGGTCCTGGCCGGGCTGGCTGTGGTCGCCGGCCTCGGGACGGCGGTGCGGGGCCGTGTCGGGGCTGACGCGCATGGCGTCGAAGAGACCGACGGAGGGCAGGATCGGCGCGCCGCAGCCCAGGAGGTAGGCCTGCGGGCCGATCGCCTCGCGGATCAGCGCGATGCCCGAGCGGTATGCCGTCAGCGCGTCCACGCGGTCGTCGTACCGGACGCCGTCCAGCGCGCCCGCGTACAGGAAGTCGGCCTTGAAGTAGTCGTAGCCCTCGGCGCGCAGCGTCCGGAAGACGTCCGTCAGGTACGCGGCCGCCTCGGGGTGGGTGGTGTCGAGGACCCGCAGGTCGTGGCCCCAGTTGCGGCCCGCGTGCGCGAAGCCGCCGTAGGCGGAGCGGACCAGCCAGCCGGGGTGGCGGGCGGCGAGTTCGCTGTGCGGGTCGACCAGGAAGGGCGCGGTCCAGATGCCCGCGCGCCGGCCCCGGGCGCGGATGGCGTCGGCGATGCCGGACCGGGAGCGGAAGCGGCCGGACAGGGTGAGCCAGTCGCCCAGGGCGCTCTGGTAGCCGTCGTCGATCTGGACGACGTCGACGGGCAGGTCGAGGGTGTCCATCGCGCGCAGGTTCTCGTGGACGTCGTCCTCGGTGACGGCGGTGAAGTACTCGTACCAGGAGCACCAGACGGTCGGCGCCGGCCGGGGGGCGGGGAGGCCGAGCCCTGCGGCCCAGTCGGCCAGGACCTCCTGGACGCCGGTGCCCGTGAACTCCTTCACCGGCCCGTCGGCGCTGATCTCCGCCACGGACCCGGCCCGGGTCAGGCGGACGGACGGCACCTCCCGCCGCGGGTCGGGCGCCGCCCACAGGCGGACCGGTGAGCCGTCGCCGGGGTCGAGGGCGAGCAGCCCCTCGCCCTGGAAGACGCCGGCGGGGACGGTCACGCCGGGGCGGTAGCAGACCGTCGCCCGGTTGTCGTCGGTCGGACGGTACGGGTCGGCGTCGAGGGCGTAGGTGCCGCTGGGGCTCCAGGACTGCCAGCCCTCCTCGTGGACGCGGGCGCGGCGCGGATCCACGGGGACGGCGGCGACGGGGGTGAAGGGGTGGTGCGGCACGGGGGTCTCTTTCACAGCGGGATGAAGGGGCTCAGCCCTTGTTGGCACCGAGGGTGAGGCCGCTGACGAACTGGCGCTGGAGCGCGAAGTACACGATCAGGGTGGGGATCGCGGTGAGCAGGGCGCCGGCGGCGACGAGGTTGGGGTCGGTGAAGTACTGGCCGGAGAGGTTGTTCAGGGCCGAGGTGATCGGCATGTTCTCGCCGGTGGAGATCAGCACGATCGCCCAGAAGAAGTCGTTGTAGATCCAGATGGACAGCAGGGTCGCGAGGGCGGCCATCGCGGGCTTGCACAGGGGCAGCACGATCTGCCAGTACAGCCGCCACACGGAGGCGCCGTCGACGAGGGCGGCCTCGGTCAGTTCGTGGGGCAGGGAGCGCATGTAGTTGCTCAGCACGAACGCGCAGAACCCGGACTGGAAGGCCACGTGGATGAGGACCAGGCCGAGCGCGGAGTCGTAGAGCTTGCCGCTCATGGTGATGCCGGGCAGGTCGATCAGGAGGTACAGCCGGTACAGCGGGGTGATGATCACCTGCTGCGGGAGGAGGTTGCCCGCGGTGAACACCAGCAGCAGGAACAGGTTGACGCGGAAGTCGAAACGGCTGACGTAGAACGCGACCATGGACGCCAGCAGCAGCGTCAGCAGCACGGCCGGGACCGCGACGAGCAGCGTGTTCCCGAAGTAGTGCAGCATGTCGGACTGCTCGAAGGCGTTGGTGAAGTTGTCGAGGGACAGCTTGTCGGGCCAGGAGACGTAGCCCTTGTCGCTGGTCTCGGAGTAAGGGCGCAGGGCCGCGAACACCGCCCACAGCAGGGGGGCGAGCCAGGCCAGCGCGGTGACGACGAGGAAGGTGTGCAGCAGGATCCGGGCGGGGCGCACCGGTGTGCGCCGCGGTGCGAGGGGGTCGGTGGCCGTGCTCATGCGCGTCGCTCCTTGCGGAAGGTAGCGATCAGGTACGGGATGATCACGGCGAGGGAGATCACCAGGAGGACGACGGCGATCGCGGAGCCGTATCCGATCCGGCTGGACTCGCCGATGATGTTGTTGGTGACCAGGATGGAGAGCAGTTCGGTGCCCTGGGCGCCCTTGTTGAAGACGAAGACCAGGTCGAAGGCGCGCAGCGCCTCGATGATCGTGACGACGAGTACGACGGTGTTGGTGGGGCGCAGGGTGGGGAAGATGACGTTCTTGAACGTCTGCCACTCGCTCGCGCCGTCCAGCGCCGAGGCCTCCCGCAGCGACGGGTCGACGCCCTTCAGGCCGGCCAGGTAGAGGATCATCATGTAGCCGGTGTGCCGCCAGGAGGCCGCCACCAGCACGGCCCACAGGTTGAGGTGCGGGTCGCCGATCCAGTCGATGTAGTGGCCGGGCCGGTTGGCGCCGATCAGGCTGTTGATCAGGCCGGTGTCGGGGTTGTAGACGAGCTGCCAGACGAAGCCGGTGACCGCGAGCGACACGACGACGGGGAGGAAGAAGGCCGTCTGGTAGACCCGGCTGAAGCGGATCTTCTTGTCCAGCTGGACGGCCAGGAACAGGCCCATCGGCGTCGGGATCAGGATGAGTACGACGAACCAGATGACGTTGTGCTGGACCGCGGGCCAGAACTGCGGGTTGTCCGTGAACAGCTGCCGGAAGTTGTCCAGGCCGACCCACTTGATGGAGTCGAAGCCGATGCCGTCCCAGGTGGTGAAGGCCAGGGCGATCGAGGCGAGGGCGGTCAGCCAGACGAGGGCCACGTGCAGGACCGTGGGCACGCCCGCCATGAAGGCGAGGGTGATCCGGTCGCGGCGGGTCAGCAGGCGCCGGTGGCCCTGCGGGACCCGCTTCTTCGGGGGTACGGGGCCCGGAGGCGGCACGGCGGCCGCCTCCGGGTTCTCGGTGGGGGCGTCGATGCTCATGCGGAGGCGAAGATCGTCTTCTTCTGGCGTTCGATCGACGACAGCAGACTGTCGACGCCCTTGGGGTTCTGGAGGAACTTCTGGAGCGAGGGCTGCATCACCGTGGAGGTGAAGTCGGGACGGCTGTCGCGGTCCATGAACTGGGTGAGGCTCTTGGCGCCGCCGATCATGTCGAACGCCTTCTTCTGCAACGCCGAGTACGCGGAGGTGTCGGCCTTGCCGGAGGCGGCCACGACGCTGGGGTCGCCCTTGAGGTAGAGCTCCTCGGCGGCCGGGCTGCCCAGGTACTCGAGCAGCTTGACGACGCCGTCGTGGTTCTTCGGGGACTTGCTGACCATGAAGCCGTCGGTGGGCGCCTCGACGGTGTCCTGCCCGTACGCGGAGTTGATCTCCGGGAAGGCGAAGAAGTCGAGGTCCGCCAGGTCCGCCTGGTCCGTGAACTGCTGGGCCACGAAGCTGCCCAGCAGGTACATGCCGGCCTTCTTCGCCACCAGGGTCTGGGCGGCGTCCTGCCAGGTGCGGCCCATGAAGCCGTCCTGGTGGTAGGGCAGCAGCTCGGCCCAGTGGTCGAAGGTGTCCTTGACCTTCGCGTCGGTCCAGGAGGCCTTGCCCGCCATCAGCTCGACGTGGAAGTCGTAGCCGTTGAGACGGAAGTTGATCTGGTCGAAGGTGCCCATCGCCGGCCAGGCGTCCTTGTCGCCGAACGCGATCGGGACGAGGCCGTCCTTCTTCATCTGCTTGCAGAGCGCGATCAGCTGGTCCCAGGTGGTGGGGACGGTGTAGCCGTGCTGCTGGAAGACGCTCTTGCGGTAGAAGACGGCCCACGGATACGTGGTCAGCGGCACGAAGTAGTACTTGCCGTCCGCGCCCTTGCTGAGCTTCTTCATCGCCTCGGGGAAGTTGTCCCCGATCTTCGCCCACACGTCGTCGATCGGCGAGGCGAGCTTCTTGGCCGCGAAGAACTGCATCCGGTAGCCGGCGAACCAGTTGAACACGTCGTCCGGGGTGCCCTGGAGGTAGGAGTTGATCTGCTCCTGGAACGTGTTGTGGTCCTTGGTGTTCACATCGACCGTGATCCCGGACTGCTTGCGGAACGCCGCGTAGACGTCGGCGAACGCCTTCTTCGGCACCGCGTCGGAGGCGTTGGAGCCGAGGGTGACGGTCTTCGGGTCCGCCGCGGTGCCGCTGCCGCCGCACGCGGACAGCAGGGGTATGCCGGCGCCGAGCACGGCCGCGCCGCCCAGACCGCGCAGAAGGGTGCGACGGCTCGGGGAGGGAAGGGCGAGGCGGCCGGAAGGAGAGACGTGGTGCATGAGCGGCTCCTGACGCGCGGTTCGGCCACGAGGTGTGGCTGAAAGCTGATCGGAATCGACCAGAAATCAACTTGACCGAACACTGGGTGGCGCAATAACAGCCGTATGTCCAGTCATGCGTCAAGAGCCGTCGGCTTCATTTGTCGAAACGTAATCGACACACCTTGATCACCGTTTCTCCGTGCTCTTGATCACTTGAAGGCCGCGAAAGCCTTCGAGAAGGCGGAGTCGGACTGGAGGATCGAGCTGCACGTGGCGTCCGCGGAGCTCTTGGCGCCGCCCGCGCACTGCTTGTCCCGGGTGGCCGACCACATCGACAGCCGGCCGAGCCCCTTGGACTTCGCGAAAGCGACGAGCTGGGTGGCGTCGTCCACCGTGAAGACCTCGGACGCGACGTCGTTCACACCGATCATCGGAGTGACCGCGACCGTCTTCCACGCGGCGGCGTCACTCAGCCCGAACACACTCTTGACCTGGGCCTGGGTAGCGGTGGCGGCCTGCTCGGCATAGGTGCCCATGTCACCGCTGTACGCCGGACCGTAGTCCATGGCCATGATGTTGACTGTGGTGGTCTTCACACCGTTCGCCTTGGCGTCGGAGAGCAACGTCACGCCGTCCTGGGTCAGCCCCTCGGGCATCACGGGGAGCGTGAAGGAGACGTCCAGACCCGGGTGCTGCCGCTGGAGCTCGGCTATCGCCCGGGCGCGACGGGTGTTCGCCGCCGCGTCGGGCAGCGCGCCGCCCTCGACGTCGAAGTCGACCTTGGTCAGCTTGAACAGGTCCACGGCCTTCCCGTACGCCGCGGCCAGCGCCTCCGCCGAGGAGCAGGTGGTCGCGAGCTCGGAGCCGGAGGCCCCGCCGAAGGAGACCCGGACATCGCCGCCCTTGGCCCGCAGGGCCCCGATCTGCGAGGCCACGCCGTCGCTCGCGAGGTCGGTCACACCGCCCCACTTGGGTGTGCAGCCGCCGCCGTCGGTGACGAACGCCAGGTTGTAGTCCTTCACGCCGGTGGCGCTCGCGCTGCCGAGGAGGTCGAAGGCGGGGTAGAGCGAGGTGTCGACGTAGGGGGCGAAGCCGGCCGAGCCGGTGGTGCCGGTACCGGAGCCGGTGCTCGGGGCGGGCGAGGTCGCGGGGGAGGTGGGGGCGGACGAGGCGGAGGAGGAGGCGGTCGGGCTCGGGGCGGCGGTCGGGCCCGCGGTCGTCGGCCGTCCGCTCGGCTCCGGCGTGGCGCCGCCGTCGGCGGAGCACCGGGCGCCGTCGACGAGACAACCGGTCGGATCCGCCTGCCCGTTCACGACGAACCCGACGGTGACGGACTCCCCGGCGGCGAGCCCGTCGGTGTCCCACTTGGGCGGCGAGACGGTCACGTGCCGCCCGCTGACGGCGGACTCGCCGTTCCACAGCGAGCTCAGCCGCGATCCGGCCGGCAGGTCGAACTCCAGCTTCCAGGCCGCCTTCGCCCGACCGCTGTCGTTCGTCACGACGTACTGCGCGGTGTACCCCGTCGACCAGTCGCTGGTCCGGGTGTAGGCGGCCCCGACCGACGCGGCCTGCGCGCTGCCGCCGAGGACGACGGCGCCACCGCCCACCACGGCCGCCGCGACGGCGCCGCCGATCATCTTGTTCCTGCCGCTGATCCTGCGCCGGTGCGTGCTCATGACGTGCCTGCCTTCACTGCTCACGGGGGTTCCCGGGGGGTGGGACGAGGCAGCACGCTAGCGATCCCGAAACGGGCAAAACGCCTGACAGGGACGGCGGTTCGCGTTCTTAGGGAGCGCTTAAGGAACACATCGGAGACGGTTAAAGGTCTGGACCGGTCGGGACCGGTCGGGCCGGCTCTCAGGAGCGGCGGGCGGCCCGCCTGCGCCGGCGGACGCTGCCCCGGTGGCCGCCCCGCACCGGTTCCCGGCCGTTCAGCTGGATCCAGATCCGCACCTCGGTACCCCCCAGGACCGAGGAGCCGATCCGCACGTCACCACCGGTCGACTCGGCGAGCCGGCGCACGATGTCCAGGCCGAGACCGGTCGAGCCCGCGGCGCCCGAGCCGCGGCCGCGGGCCATCGCCGCCTCCGGGTCGGGGATGCCCGGCCCCGCGTCCGAGACCAGCACGATCACCGCGTCCTCGCTGTCGTGGACGTCGACCGCGAAGGCCGTGCCCTCGGGCGTGTGCCGGAAGACGTTGCCGAGCAGGGCGTCCAGGGCGGCGGCGAGGTCGGTGCGGGTCACGGGTATCCGCACCGGGCGGTCCACCCCGGCCGTGCGCACCTTGCGGCCCTCGTCCTCCGCGAGCGCCGACCAGAACGCCATCCGCTCGCGGACCACCTCCGCCGCGTCGCAGCCCGCGCCCGGACCGGCGGCGGCCGTCTGCGGTTTGGCCTCCCGCGCCGTCCGGATGATCGTGTCCACCTCCCGCTCCAGCTGGGCGACCGCGGTCCTCGTCTGCTCGGCCGCGGCGGACCCGCCGAGGGAGGCCGCGTTCAGACGCAGCACCGTCAGCGGGGTACGCAGCCGGTGGGACAGGTCCGCCGCCAGCTCCCGCTCGTTGGCCAGCAGCTGGACGACCTGGTCGGCCATCGAGTTGAACGCCACCGCCGCGAGCCGCAGTTCGCTCGGTCCCTCCTCGGGGACCCTCGCCCCGAGCTGCCCCTCCCCCAGCTCGTGCGCACCCTCGACCAGCCGTTTCGCCGGTTGCACCATCCGTACGCCCAGCCGGTCGGCGACGGCGACCGAACCGACGACCAGCGCGGCCCCCACCGCCGCGAGCACCGCCCAGGCCGTGCCGACGCCGTTGCTCACCTCGGACTCGGGCACGTACACCTCGACCACCGCGGTCCCCAGGCTCAGCGCGACGGGCTGGAGCAGCGCGGAGCCGCCGGGCACCTGCGCGGTGGAGGCCCGGCCGAGCCGGCGCACGGCCGCGATGTCGGCGGCCGCCGCGCGCTGCCGGCCGAGGTCGACGGCGGCCCGGCCCTCGCCCGCCGGGAGGTGGACCGCCATGCCGTCGTCGGAACCCGCCGCGGCGACGACGCGCTCCAGCTGGTCGCGGTCGGTCGTGATGGACAGCGCCGGGACCACGACCGCGGCCTCCCGCTCGGCGTTGGAGAACGCGCGGTCGCGGGCCATCTCCTTGACGACCAGGCCGAGCGGGACCGCGAAGGCGATCACGACCATCGTGGTGACCGCCAGGCAGACCTTGACCAGTGCCCATCTCATCGCAGCGGTTCCGTCCCCCCGGGCTGCGCGGCCGGCGGCTCCAGCTTCACGCCGACACCGCGCAGGGTGTGCAGATAGCGCGGCCGCGCCGCCGTCTCGCCCAGTTTGCGGCGCAGCCAGGACAGGTGGACGTCGATGGTCTGGTCGTCACCGTAGGACTGCTGCCACACCTCGGCGAGCAGCTCCCGGCGCGGGACCACCACTCCGGGGCGGCCGGCGAGGAACGCCAGCAGGTCGAACTCGCGCCGGGTCAGGTCCAGCCGGGCGCCGTCCAGTTCGGCCTGCCGGCGCAGCGGGTCGACGGTCAGACCGCCGACGCGGATGACGCTGGAGGGCGACGGCTCGGCGGCCGCGGACCGGGCCCGCCGCAGCACGGCGGCCATCCGCGCCGACAGGTGCTCCACCGAGAACGGCTTGGTCAGGTAGTCGTCCGCGCCCGCGTTCAGCAGCCGGACGATCTCGGCCTCGTCGTCGCGCGCGGTGGCGATGATGACCGGGACGTCCGTGATGCCGCGGAGCATCTTCAGCGCCTCGGAGCCGTCCAGATCGGGCAGGCCGAGGTCCAGGATGACCACGTCGAAGCGGAAATGGGCGACCTCGCGCAGCGCCTCCAGCGCCGTGCCGACGCTGCGCACGAGATGCGAGGCGTCGGTCAGCTGCCGGATGAGCGCCGAGCGGACGAACTGGTCGTCCTCGACCACGAGCACACTTGCCATGCGCGGCAACCTACGCCATGCGGGCGGAGGTCATTCGGGCCTGTGGACAACTCGGCTTCTGTGGACAGCCGGTGAGCGGACGGTGCGGCCGCGGGGCGGTCCGTGGGACACGGGTGAGGCGGGTGGGGCAAGATGGCCGCGATGCGCAGAGGACTCGTACACGTACTGGCCTGGTCGCTCGCCACGGGCGCGGCGGTCTCGCTGTCGTGGTGGGGTGTGCACACGGTGATGGCGGGCACGGCCTACGACCCGCCGCGCGCCCTGCCGCTGACCGCGGCCGAGGTGACCTCGCGGCCGTCGGGCCCGTCGGCCTCGGCGACGGGCCGGCCGTCGGCGGAGACGACGACGCCGAGCCCCACCCCGTCCCCGAGCCGTACCCCGACGGCCCCGGCGCCTTCCCGGACGGCGGCCCCGAGCCCCTCCGTCTCCCCCGCTCCCGCCACCTCGGGGCAGGTCAAGAGCTACGACACCGACGGCGGCCGGGTCGTCTTCGACCTGGGCGAGACCTCCGCGACGCTCGTCTCGGCCACTCCGGGCGCGGGCTGGACGATGCAGGTGTGGAAGACGCCGTCGTGGATCAGGGTGGAGTTCGGCTCCGGCGCGGACCGGGTGTCCGTCTTCTGCACCTGGCACGACGGACCGCCCCGGGTCGAGGTGGGCACCTACTAGGGCGCGTCCCGCGAGGAGCGTCGTCCGCCCGGCGGGATCTCCCTGCGGGCAGGGGCCCGGCCCAGCGGAACCGGGAGCGGGCCCCGGCTCAGCGGAAGACCGAGGGCGGCGGTGCGGGTGAGGCCACCGCCGAAGCGTCCGCGACCACCGCCGCGCCCCCGGTGAAGTCCCTGAGCGCCCGGCCGTGCTCGACCCGGCCGGGATGCGGGTCGGAGGCGGCCCGGCGGGTCAGTTCCGCGGCCGGCAGCGGCAGATCGCAGGCGACGAGCACGGCGTTGCCGAACCGCTTGCCGCGCAGCACGGTCGGGTCCGCGACCAGCGCCAGTTCGGCGAACCGGGCGGCGGCGGTGGCGATCTGGCCGCGCAGATGCGCGAGCGGCGGGCCGTCGGCGATGTTGGCGGCGTAGACCCCGCCGGGCCGCAGCGCCCTGCGGACCTCGTCGAGGAACTCGGTCGAGGTGAGGTGGGCGGGGGTGCGGGCGCCGCTGAACACGTCGGCCACGACGAGATCGGCCCACGCGTCGGGCACCTTGGCGAGCCCCTCGCGTGCGTCGAGGGACCTCACCCTGATCCGCGCCCCGGGATCCAGCGGCAGTTCCCGGCGGACCAACCGGACGAGAGCGGCGTCCCGTTCGACGATCTGCTGGGTGGAGCGGGGGCGGGTTGCGGCGACGTAGCGGGCGAGGGTGAACGCGCCGCCGCCGAGGTGCACGGCGTGCAGCGGCCGGCCGGCCGGGGCGACGAGGTCGATGACATGACCCAGGCGCCGCTGGTACTCGAAGGAGAGGTGCCCGGGGTCGTCGAGGTCGACGTGCGACTGGGGGGCGCCGTCGATGAGCAGCGTCCAGGCCCGCGCCCGGTCCCGGTCGGGGACGAGCTGGGCGAGCCCGCCGTCGACGGTCTCGACGACGGCGTCGGCGTCCCGCTCGCGCCGGGTGTTCCTGGACTTTCCCATGCCGGTATTTTCGCAGGCCCGCCGGTGTCACGGCGCGCGCGGTCGGGGGACGCCCGGGCGGCACGCCGAAGGCGTCAGCGGCAGCTGTCCGCCGCCTCGATCAGCCGGGCCGCCTCGCCCAGCGCCCTGCGCAGCACCGCCGGATCCGTCGCGAGGTCCGCCTCGCCCGGGGGCACCAGCCAGTCCGAGCCCCGGTCCGGGGGCTCGGGGGCGAGTCTCAGTCCCCGGCCGTCGGTCCCCGTGCAGGTGCTGCCCGGCACGTCCCAGGCCGCCGCCGTGCCGGCCGGCACCACGAAGCCCAGGGTGTCGTCGCCGTCGTCGTGCAGGACGGGGCCCACCCCGTCCGGCGCCGGTCCCCTCCGCAGGATGTCGACCGCCTCCAGACCGTGCCGGGTGGGCACCGTCACCAGATCGCACGCCACCACCGGCGACGCAGAAGAATCGTTGTTGCTCTGGCTGGTCTCCATCCCGGCCTCCACCGCGCAGCCCACCTGTAGTCCGCACGGCTCAACGCGTCAGGACGTCAAGGGCTACGGCGGAAGTCCGCCGCAAAGGATGGCAGTTCATGGCAGATCGCGGATGAGATATCCGATTTGTAGCCAAACACCGCATGGCGGCCCGACCACAGCAGGTACGTTCTTGCCCGCCGGGAACAAGGGTGCCACACGGACAACTCATCCCTCTTCCGGCATGGTTCGACGGTTCGCACGAGAGGACCCGGCCATGGCGTCGTCAACGGTGACCCCACCTCGGCCCGACCGGCCGGCACGGCCCAACCTCACCTTCCGGCTTCTGCGCGGACACCGCTCGCCGGCCGAGTTCGCCGCGCTGGTGCGGCGGGCCGCGCGGGAGATCGGCGAGCGGGTGAGCTGCGACGCGCGCTACATCGGGCGCGTCGAGGCGGGGGAGATCCGCTGTCCCAACTACGCGTACGAGCGGGTGTTCCTGCACATGTTCCCCGGCCGCACACTCACCGATCTGGGGTTCGCGCCCCGTGCCTCGGTACGCGGCCGGGGGGCGCGCCCCGCGGCCGACGCGCCCTGCACCCACACCACGAGACCGGAGCGCACCACCAGTGACGGACGGGACACCGATGAGACGGGTGGGGCGCATGAGCCGTATGACACGCAGGACCCGTACGACACGCACCACGACACCGAGGAGAGCGACGTGCTGCGTCGCGCATTCATGACCGGCGGAGGTGCCACCATGGCCGCCGCCACCCTGGGCCCCCGCGGGCTCACCCACGACGCGTCGGCGAAACGCCGGACGCGCCGCGCGGGCACGAGCGAGGCCGGCGCCCTCGAAGAAGCGGTCCGCAGAATCCGGCTGCTCGACGACCGGCACGGGGCGGACGGCCTCTACCGGCGGGCGGCCGCCCCCCTGCGCGCCGCCTACGCGCTGCTGGACGCCGGGACCACCCGGCAGACCACCGCCGACCGGCTCCACTCGGGCGCCGGGGAGCTCGCCATCTCGGTCGGCTGGCTGGCCCACGACTCGGGCCGCTTCGACGACGCGCGCTCGCACTACGCGGAGGCCCTGGCGACCGCCCGGATGACCGGCGACGACGCCCTGGAGGCGCACGCCTTCTGCAACACGGCGTTCCTCGCGCGCGACGCGGGCCGCCCCCGCGAGGCGGTGCGCGCCGCCCAGGCGGCCCAGCGCGTGGCCCGTCCCCTGGGCTCGCCCCGTCTGATGTCGCTGCTGGCGCTGCGCGAGGCGGGCGGCTGGGCCGGACTCGCCGACCGCAGTGGCTGCGAGCAGGCGCTCGTCCGCGCCCAGGCCCTCTACGACCGGGGCTCGCGCGACGGCGATCCCGAGTGGATGAGCTTCTACGGCGAGGCCGAACTGGAGGGCCTCACGGCGCAGTGCTGGTCGACGCTGGGCGACTGGCCGCGCGCGGCCCGGCACGCGAAGCGGGCGGCGGACCTCCAGGACCCGCACTTCACGAGGAACATCGCGCTGTACACGGCGGAGCTGGCGGACGACCTCGCGCGCGGGGGCCGCCCCGACGAGGCCGCCGTGGCCGGGATGCGGGTGCTGGACCTCCTGGACCAGGTCCAGTCGTCGCGGATCCAGACGATGCTGGCGGGCACGGCCAGAGTGCTGCTGCCGCACCGGCGGGCGGGTGGAGTGTCGGCCTTCCTGGAGCGGCACGCCTCCACACCGCGCAGGGTGTGAGCCACGGCGCGTGCCGCGAGCGCCCGGGGGCGGTCGCCGGTGGTCTCCGCGGTCGGCCTACGCGCCCGCGCTCACCCGAGGTGCCCGAGGTCGTTCCAGCTCTCGATCGCCGGTTCGCCGTACGCCCAGCCGAGGACCGACAACGACGTCGGGTTCAGACGTATCCGGGCCGCGAAGTCCAGCGGCAGGCCCAGCCAGCGGGCCCCGATGGAGCGGAGGATGTGCCCGTGCGCGAAGATCAGCACGTCCCGGTCGGCCGAGCGGGCCCAGGCCACGGCCTCGTCCGCGCGGGCGGTCACCTCGGCGAGGGTCTCGCCCTCGGGGACGCCGTCGCGCCAGATCAGCCAGCCGGGCCGGACGGCCTGGATCTCGGCGGGGGTCATGCCCTCGTAGGCGCCGTAGTGCCACTCCATGAGGGTGTCCCAGACGGCGGCCCGGTCGCCGAACCCGGCGAGCTCACAGGTCTCCCGCGCGCGCACCAGCGGGCTGGTCCGTATCTCCACGTCCGCGAGACCGTCGAACGGCGCCCGGTGCAGCCGCTCGCCGAGCAGCTTGGCGCCCCTGCGGCCCTCCTCCAGGAGGGGCACGTCGGTCCGGCCGGTGTGCTTGCCGGACAGCGACCACTCGGTCTGCCCGTGCCGTGCCAGCAGGATGCGCGGTGCCATGGGGGACCTTTCCGGGGAAACCCTGGGCCGGACCAGGGAAGAAATCGGGGGCGGCTCCCCTCCATCATCGCTCACCCTGAACAGGGGCAACCCGGCGGGCGATCTCAGCGTCTTTGAGAGCCGGGGCGCCCCGAACCGGCGCGCGCCCACGCCGTAAAGTGGCCCGTCCCGCGCCATCGGCGCAGCAGCGACGACACAGCGACACGAAGGGGGAGGCGATCGGATGCCGCAGACCGAGACACCAGGCACCGAGGCGGCCCCGCGGGCACGGCTGCGCTGGTGGACCGAGCTGCCCCTGCTCGTGCTCGTGTACGCGTGCTACTCCGCGGGCCGGCTGCTCGCGCGGGGCGACGTCACCACCGCCGTGGACCACGGCCTGGCGATCCTGCGCGTCGAGAAGTTCCTGCACATCAACGCGGAGCACCCGCTGAACCGGCTGTTCCGGACGCAGGCCTGGATAGGCGTGCCCGCCGACTTCTGGTACGCGTCGCTGCACTACCTCGTGACCCCTGTGATCCTGGTCTGGCTGTTCCGGTCCCGGACCGCGCTCTACCGGGCGGCCCGCACCTGGCTGATGACGTCCACGTTCATCGGCCTCATCGGCTTCACGCTGCTGCCCACCTGCCCGCCCCGGCTGCTGTCGGCCGGCCACGGCTTCGTGGACACCATGGCCCAGTACAGCTCGTACGGCTGGTGGGGCGGCGAGGCGAGCGCGCCGCGCGGCATGGGCGGCATGACCAACCAGTACGCGGCCATGCCCAGCCTGCACGTCGGCTGGGCCCTGTGGTGCGGCGTCATGCTCTGGCGCCACGGCGGCACGCGCACGGCGAGGACGGCGGGCGTCCTCTACCCGCTGATCACGACCCTCGTGGTGATGGGCACCGCCAACCACTACTTCCTCGACGCGGTCGCGGGCGCGGCCGTGATGGGCGTGGGCCTGCTGCTGACACCCCTGGTGATGCGCGGCGCGGACCGCGCCCGGCGGTACTTCGCGGCCCGCGTCCCCCTGGTCGCGGCGGCCTCCACGGGACCGTCGGCCCCGATTGTCAGTGGCGGATGCCAGACTTCGACGGGTGAGCGAATTCCACGGCAGCGCGAGTCACCGTTCGGCCCCGGAGCCGAACCGGGTGCCACCCCCTCGGACGCGGGGGACGGCGCTCCGGCAGCGGCTCGCTGAGCTGCGCGGTCCCGGCACCCCGGCCAAGGCGCTGGACGCCCGTGCCCTCGCGGCCCTGGCCGCGAACCCCGGCTGCGAGCGGCGCGCGATCCTCGACGGCGCCGGGGTGGACAAGGCGACGCTCGCGGACGCGCTCGGCTCACCGTCGGCCTTCGGCCAGTCGCAGTTCGCCCTCACGCGGGGCAACGCGTTCGAGGCGAAGGTGAAGAAGGACGGCGGCGCGGAGCTGCTGCGGCTGGTGCACGAGCGGCTTGACCCCGGCGCCGCACCGCCCGCCGCGGCGGCCGTACCGGACCTGTCCGCGATCGGCCCCGAGGGCCGGACCGCCCGCACCGCGCTGGCCCTGCGCGAGGCCACCGCGGCGGCCGGCACCTGGACGCTGCTGGACCATCCGATGATCGCGCTGGAAGTCGCGGGCTCCCCCGCCTTCCTCGAACCCGACGCGGTCGTGGTGCACCCCGACGGCAGCTGGACCGTCGTGGAGATCAAGTCCTTCCCGATGCTCGACGGAGCGGCCGACCCGGCGAAGGTCGGCGCGGCCGCCCGCCAGTCCGCGGTCTACGTACTGGCCCTCGAGGAGATCGCCGCCCGCCTCGACCCGGCCCCGCGGGTACACCACCGCGTCCTGCTGGTCTGCCCCAAGGACTTCTCCAACCTGCCCACCGCCTCCGCCGTGGACGTGCGCAAACAGCGTGCGGTCACCCGCCGCCAGCTGGCCCGCCTCACCCGGGTCCAGGACATCGCCGACGCCCTCCCCGAGGGCGTCTGCTTCTCCCCCGAGCTGCCCGCCGAGCAGCTCACGGCGGCCGTCGAGGCGGTTCCGGCGGTGTACGCGCCCGAGTGCCTCGCCGCCTGCGAACTGGCCTTCCACTGCCGCGCCCGCGCACGCACGGCCGGCGCGGTCACCTCCCTGGGCCGTTCCGTGCGGGCCGACCTGGGCGGGCTGACGACCGTCGAGGACGTCCTGGCCGCGGCCCGCGGCGAGAGCGGCGACCCGCGGGATCCGGCGGTGGCCGCCCTGCGCCGGGCCGCGGAACTGCGCGCCGAGGCCCTGGGGACGATGTGTCGCTGATCACCACCCTCGCCCGTCTCGAGGCCGTCACCACCGGCCGCGCCCAGCCCACCGCCACCGTCCGGCACCGGCATCTGTCCGAGCGGCCGCTGGTGTTCGTCCCGCTGACCACCGCGGGCGAGGCCGGCGCCCCGCTGGGCGCGCTGGTCGGCACCGACCGTCGGGCGCCGCGGCTGCTCGTCGTGCCGCAGCCGCGCGACCGGGACCTGCGGTTCGCGTTCCTCGCCGAGCTCGCCGACGTGGTCCTGCCCTACGTGGACTCCTGCGCCGAAGCCGTCGAGACCGCCGAACGCAACGAGACCGACCCGGAGACCGGACGGCGCGTCAAGGTCGAGGTCGAGCTCTGCGCCGACGCGCCCCAGCTGATCGTGCCGAGCAGGGCGGGCGTCGAGTTCGTACGGCTCCTGGGCCGCTCCATGCGCTTTCGGCGCACGGCGGAGCAGGACCCCGAGACGCCGTATCCCGCGCCCCCGCGGGTGCCGTTGCTGGGCCGGTGGCTGACCCACTTCGGGGAGCGCGCGCGGGTGCCCGGCTCCTCGCTGCTGGCGGCGATGACGGAGCTCCTGGGGCTGCACTGGGCGACCGGGCAGTCCAGCCTGGAGGACCAGCATCTGGGGGCCCAGCTCGCCTGGATCGCGCCGCCGCCGGGCGAGCGGGGCGATCAGGCGGCCCTGCGGGCGGAACTGGCCCGGGGGGCCGACGGCCAGTTGTGGTGCCCGCCGGCCGGACCGGCGACCGACCCGGCCTTCGACAACAGACTGCTCGCCCCGGCCATCGAGCGCTACGACCGCGCGCGTACCGCCCTGGCCGCCGCCGAGGACGGCCTCGAGGCCGACGACCGGCTCGGCGCGCTCACGGCGGCGGAGCGGGAGATCCGCGAACTGGTGCTGAGCCGGACGCTCCCCACCTGGGAGAAGGTGTGGCAGGGCCTGGACCTGCTGCACGAGCTGCCCGAGGCCGCGCATGTCGAGGAGCGCTGGACCCGCGACCGCTGGTCGTTCACGGGCCACCGCGACCGGGTCGTCGCCGGGGAGCCGCCGCAGCCGCGGCGGGACGACGCGGTCACCGCCGCCAACAAGCTCGCCACCCGGGAGCGGGAACAGGCCCGGCTGGAGGCGCAGGAGGCGCTCGACGACCCGCTGGTGATGGCGGGGCGCAGACTGGCCGGGGAGGCGTTCGCCGGGGAGGTCGTCGACGTCGTCATGGCCTACAGCGAGAGCAAGCGGCCGAGTCCGCGCCCGCTGGTCACCGTACGGACGGACGACCGGCCGCATCTCGCGGAGCGGGCCAGGGCGTACCGGTCGCTGGGCGGCAAGCCGCAGGCGGCGGAGGTCGTGGAGCGGGCGGCGGAGGACCTCGTCGTGCTGCGGATCGTCGACCGGATGGGCCGGGGCAAGGAACCCGAGGCGGGGTCCGTGCCCGAGAAGGGCGACCGGCTCTGCTTCACCCTCTTCGAGCACGAGCAGCGCGGCGGCGCGAAGCTGCCCGACCCGGAGAACACGCCGTGGACGCACGGCGGGCCGCCGGGCGAGCAGGTGCCCGAGGCCCCCGATTCCGTCACCCAGGAGGACGTCCTGTGACCACCGAGGCCGCCGTCGACCCCGGTACCGCCGCCACCCGCGCCACCGACGCGATCCTGCGCGACACGCTGCACGGCACCGCGCGCGGGGTGGTGGTCGACTCCCCGCCGGGCGCCGGGAAGTCCACGCTCGTCGTGCGCGCGGCGCTGGAACTGGCGGAAGCCGGGCGGCCGTTGATGGTGGTCGCGCAGACCAACGCGCAGGTCGACGACCTGGTCGTGCGGCTCGCCGCGAAGAACCCCGGGCTGCCGGTGGGCCGGCTGCACAGCAGCGACAGCGACCCGTACGACACGGTCCTCGACGAGCTTCCCCAGGTCAGGAAGTCGGCGAAGGCGGGCGATCTGGCGGGGCTGCCGGTGGTGATCTCCACCGCCGCCAAGTGGGCGCACGTGAAGGTCGACGAGCCGTGGCGGCACGCGATCGTGGACGAGGCGTACCAGATGCGGTCGGACGGTCTGCTGGCCGTGGCCGGGCTGTTCGAGCGGGCGCTGTTCGTGGGCGACCCCGGACAGCTGGACCCGTTCTCGATCGTCGGCGGCGAGCAGTGGGCGGGGCTGTCGTACGACCCGTCGGCGTCGGCGGTGAGCACCCTGCTCGCACACAACCCCGACCTGCCCCAGCACCGGCTGCCGGTGTCCTGGCGGCTCCCGGCGTCGGCGGCGCCCCTGGTCTCCGACGCGTTCTACCCGTACACCCCGTTCCGCAGCGGCACCGGGCACGGCGACCGGCGGCTGTCCTTCGCCGTGCCCTCGGACGGTTCGGGCACCGACCGGGTGATCGACGAGGCGGCGCGGTCGGGCTGGGGCCTGCTGGAGCTGCCCGCCCGGCACACGCCCCGGACGGACCCGGAGGCCGTGCGGGCCGTCGCCACGGTCGTGCGGCGGCTGCTGGACCGGGGCGGCGCCGCCGTCTCGGAGCTCTCCGCCGATCCGGCGCCGCTGACCGCCGGCCGGGTCGCCGTGGGCACGGCGCACCGCGACCAGGCGGCGGCCGTGCGGGCGGCACTGGCGGACCTGGGTGTCGTGGACGTGACCGTGGACACGGCGAACCGGCTCCAGGGCATGGAGTTCGACGTCACGGTCGTGCTGCACCCACTCTCCGGCCGGCCCGACGCCACCGCCTTCCATCTGGAGACGGGCCGTCTGTGCGTCCTGGCCTCCCGTCACCGGCACGCGTGCGTGGTGGTGTGCCGGGCGGGCGTGGGCGACCTGCTCGACGCCTACCCGTCGACGGAGCCGGTCCAGCTGGGAACCCTCGTGAAGTTCCCGGACGGCTGGGAGGCGAACCACGCGGTCCTGGCCCACCTCGCGGAACACCGCGTGCCCTGGCGCCCCTGATCCCTGCCCCGATCCACGCCCTGATCCCTTGGCGCGGGCGGGAGGCCGGGGCGTTCGAACCCGACGGGAACACCGGGGGCGCCGGGAGGCTTGAGAGTGCGGGGCGGAGTGGGCCTTGCGCCATCGGGGGACAATGGAGGGTGGTCCACTCCACCGGCGCCACGGCCGTGGCGTCATCCGAACCGTACGAGGAGGAGAAGACATGGCGGAGCCCACGCCGCGTCGGAACGAACCGCGGCTACGCCCCGCGCCCCTGCTCTTCGAGCCC
The DNA here is from genome assembly GCF_016860545.1 of Streptomyces asoensis. Lineage (NCBI taxonomy): Bacteria > Bacillati > Actinomycetota > Actinomycetes > Kitasatosporales > Streptomycetaceae > Streptomyces > Streptomyces asoensis. Next base: position 326,594 of record NZ_BNEB01000003.1, read on the forward strand.
GCCGAGGCGGCCGGTGATCCGGAGCACTTCTTCGACCTGGAGTCGATAGACGATCCGGCCGCGTTGCTCACCCGGGCGACGGAGCTGGCGCTCGCCTTCCGGGCGGCGGCCGACCGGGCGGTGGAGTTCCAGGCCATGGCGGCGGCCCAGCTCGCCGACCCGCGCCGCTTCGACCGGCTGACCGCCGCGGACATCGGCGAACGCGCCGAGTGGACCGAGGACTACGCGAAGAAGATGGTCGAGTTCGGCCGCGATCTGCTGCGGGGTGGCACCGAGGGACGCGGCCACGCCGACCCCGTCTGAGCCGGTCCGTCCGAACCGGAGACCCTGCCCGGGACCCGCCCGTGCGGCCGTTCGGATGGCATATGCCGGGCGGGCAAGATACCCCTCTTCCGTCCCTCCCGTCCCGGTTTCCGGCAACCCTGTGAGATCGGTCGTTCACACCCGGTACACCTGGCGGTATGAGCAGCGCATGCGACGACGAACCCCTCGGTGTCACCCCGGACGGTGCCGCCTGGCTGGCCTCCGCCGGGACGTATCCGCGCAGCACGCTCGCCCACTGGCGGGAGCGGCCCGACGCACCGGTGGTGCTGCCCTGCGGCTCCGCGTTCGACGTCGTCAGCGCGCCGGCGGTGTTCGGGCGGCTGATGCTCGACCGGCTGTGGGGCGACGGGCCCGGCTCGGGGCCCGTGGCGGCGTTCCGCGGCCGGACACTGCTGTTCGCGGCGCCCGGCACCGCGCAGCGGCTGCCCTCCCTGCTGGAGTGGGAGGAGTGGAGCGCCGAGGGCCGACGCGACGGCCGTACCGCGACGGTGCCGCCGCTGCTGTGCCACGGCACGGGCGACGCGGTGACCGTGCCCGCCCTCACCCCCGCGCCCGGCGGCGCGTCGACGCGCTGGCTGGTCGCCCCGGACACCCGTCACCCCTGGCTGCCGGGCCCGGAGATCCTGCTGTGGGCGGCCGTGCGGGCGGCCCGTTCAGCGGTGCGGATTTCGATTTCTCCTCCCCAGGATCAGGATGCTAAGGTCTACGACGTCAGCAGGCGCCGCTAGCTCAGTTGGTTAGAGCAGCTGACTCTTAATCAGCGGGTCCGGGGTTCGAGTCCCTGGCGGCGCACGACAACGACGAGGGGCCTTGACCGCGGAAACGCGGTCAAGGCCCCTCGTCGTTCTCCCGCAACACGACCGCGCCGCGCTCGCGCCGCGGCCTCGGTCAGAGCTTCGTCCCGGGTGTGATCCGCACCGTCCACTCCCCCGACGGCGTGCGCCCCTCCACGTCCACGCGTACCCCGCTGCCGGGCACCGTGAAGGTCTCGCCGAGGGCGACGGGGGCGTCCGCGAGCGGTGGATAGACGGAGTTCTCCCAGCAGGCCTCGGTACGGGGGTGGGCGTCGATCACCTCGACCGGGCCCCGGCCGGACCGGGCGCCGCTGCTGATGCGGTAGACGAGGACACCGCTGCGGCAGGCCGCCCGGTCGTTCCCGGCGGGGCTTCGCACCTCGAAGGCGAGCGCGCCGTCGGGGCCGGTGCGCACCACGGCGAGCTTGACGCCGTTGCCCAGTCCGAAGGCCGGCGCCCCGGCGGCCCGGGTGGCGGGGCCGCCGGGTCCGGCGCCCAGCGGCTCCATCGTCAGCCGGGTCGGTCCCGGGCCCCGTACGCAGACCACCTGGCGCGGTTCCAGCCAGCCGAGCTTCCACTTGTGCCAGGCGAACAGGTCGGGGGCGAGGCCGAACTGGCTGCCCATCAGGTCCCAGTCGCCGACATAGGTGTCCCAGTCGCCCTTGCCGTCTGCGGGACGGTGGTAGAGGTCGGGCAGGTCGAAGACGTGACCGGTCTCGTGGGCGAGGACGAGACGGTCCGGGGGGTGCTGCTCGAAGACGGTGACGACCCGGCGGATGTCGGCGCCGTCGGCGTGCAGCGGGGTGTCCAGGTTGACGACCTTGGTGGCGTCGGAGTCGACGCCCGGCGCGTCCGGGTCGGCCACGAAGTAGACGACGTCGTAGCGGGAGAAGTCGACGTGCGGGTCGGCGGCGGCCAGCGCGTCGCGCAGGTAGGCGGCCCGGCTGCGGGGGTTCCAGTCGCGCTGTATGGCGTAGGACGTGGACGGCTTCGGCATGCGGATCCAGCGCTTCAGCGGATGCGCCTTCAGGCTGAACCGGTTGTAGGACGCCTGCCGGAAGAAGCGGTCGGTCGCCGGGAAGTGGTCGGCGGCGAGCTCGCCGGGGGAGGTCATCGGCGTCCAGTCGGGGAAGGACAGGAAGACCATCACCGCGTCGAGGGTGCGGGTGGGGCGCACATAGGCGCTGTTCCAGGTGTCCACCCCCTCCGAGTGGTGGGCGGTGGTGCGGGCCAGGGCGCACGGGGCGGCGGAGAAGGGCTCGGCCACCGAGGGTCCACTGACGAGCGAGTTCGCGACCAGCGCCGAAAGGGTGGTGAACACGGCCGCGCCGCTGCGCAGTCGGGGGCGCGGGAGCAGTCGCGGACGTCGCGGCAGTCGCGGCACAGGGACCTCCGGAAGGCGGTTCACGGGACACCGCCACCCAGCCTGTGTGAATTTGTCGTACTACGCCCTGTTTGTCTGCCCCAGACGAGTGAGGAGCCCGAAAGCGGGCATCACCTCGACACCCCCGGAATTCTCACGGAACGTCACAAGCGGTCGTCCCCCCGCAGAACCGGGCCAGGTGCGGGCAGAAACGATCTGTCAGAAAGGCCGGTTGTTCGGGGACACTGGGCAGTGGCTGCGCGGGTCCGGGGGCAGCCTCTATGATCGGCAGACTTTCCTGCACGGACAGCGATCGAGTGCACTGCGGGAGCGAGCGGTGAGCGGAACGTCCGAAGGGTCGACGCCCGCGGCAGACCTCGACCGGTCAGCCGTCACAGAGAGTGACATCCATGGTACGGAAAGCGGAGCCCCGGTGCTTTGGCCTGCGGCCTACCGCTCCGCCTTCGCGGCGGCACCCCTGGCCATGGCGGTGGTCGACGGCGAGGGCCGGATCGTCGACGCCAACGACGCGCTCGGCGTCCTGCTCGGCGTCGCGGACGCCGGCCCGGCCGGACGGGTCGCCGCCGAACTGCTGGACCTGGCCTCCGACCCCCGCACCTGGCACGCCTACCGCGAGGTGCTGCGCGGCCGGCAGGCGAAGCTGCGCTGCACCCGGCGCCTGAAGCTGCCCGACGGGCGCTCCCTGTGGGCGCAGGTCACCGTCTCCCCGCTCGACGGGGGAACGCCCGGCGCCGTCCTGCTGTCCGTCGCCGACGTCAGCGCCCACCGTGACCTCCAGGCGCGGCTGCGCCACCTCCAGATGCACGATCCGGTGACCCGGCTGCCCAACCGGACCCTGTTCTTCGAGCGGGTGTCCGCGGCGCTGGAGACGGAGGTGTACGAGCAGAGCGGGACCGGCCGGATCGGCCTGTGCTACCTGGACCTGGACGGCTTCAAGGCGGTCAACGACACCCTCGGCCACCGGGTCGGCGACCTGCTGCTGGCCGCCGTCGCCGACCGGCTGACGGAGTGCGCCGAGGAGGCCGGGCGGACCCGGCCGAGCGTGCCGCTGGTGGCCCGGCTCGGCGGTGACGAGTTCGCCCTGCTGGTGGAGGACTCCACCGGCACCGAGCAGCTCGCGGACCTCGCCGAGTCCGTGCTCAAGGCGCTCCAGGCCCCCATCGACCTGGCCGGACACCGGCTGAACGTGTCCGCGTCCATCGGTGTGGTGGAGCGCCACGCGGCCGGCACCACGGCGACCGGTCTGATGCAGGCCGCCGACACGACCCTGTACTGGGCGAAGGTGGACGGCAAGGACCGCTGGACGCTGTTCGACCCCGAGCGCAACGCCCATCTGATGACCCGGCAGGCCCTGGCCTCCACGCTGCGCCCCGCCATCGAGCGCGGCGAGTTCCGCCTCGACTACCAGCCGCTGGTCGGCATGTCGGACGGCAGGCTGCGCGGGGTGGAGGCGCTGGTGCGCTGGGACCACCCCCGCTTCGGCCTGCTGTCGCCGAATCGGTTCGTCGCGCTGGCCGAGGAGGACGGCTCGATCGTGCCGCTCGGCCGATGGGTTCTGGCCACCGCCTGCCGGCAGGCCCGGCAGTGGCAGACGGACAATCCGGACTATCCGCCGCTGTTCGTCAGCGTCAACGTGGCGGTGCGTCAGGTGTGGGACTCCGACCTGGTGGCGGACGTGGCGGAGATCCTCGCCGAGACCGGGCTCGCGCCGCACCTGCTCCAGCTGGAACTGACCGAGTCGGCCGTGATGGGCTCGGCGGGACGGCCGCTCCAGGCCCTCCAGGCGCTCAGCGACATGGGGGTGGGCATCGCCATCGACGACTTCGGCACCGGCTACTCCAACCTCGCCTATCTGAGCCGGCTGCCGGTGTCCGTGCTCAAGCTCGACGGGTCCTTCGTGCGCGGCTTCCAGTACGAGGGCGCGGGGGCACCGCCGAACCCCGCCGACCAGGTCGTCGTCGAGGCGATGATCGCCCTCGCGCACCGGCTGGGGCTGACCGTCACCGCCGAGTGCGTGGAGACCTCCGCGCAGGCGACCCGGCTGCGCAGCATCGGCTGCGACACCGGGCAGGGGTGGCTGTACTCCCGTCCGGTGCCGCCCGACCGCATCTCCGAGCTGCTCGGGACCGAGTCCGGAACAGAGTCCGGAACCGAGTCCGGGAGCGAGACCTACGCCGTCGGCAACCCGTAGGCGTCCGCGATCAGTTCGTAGGAGCGCAGCCGCAGCTCACCGCGGTGGGCGTGGCTGGTGAGCATCAACTCGTCGGCTCCGGTGCGCTTGTGGAGGTCGTCGAGACCGGTGCGGACCTCGTCGGCCGTGCCGTGGATGATGTTCGCTCCCCAGGAATCGACGAACTCCCGCTCCAGCGGGCTGAACTCGTGCGCCTCGGCCTCCTCGGGAGAGGGGAAGAGACCGGGGCGGCCGCCGCGCAGCCGGATCATGTTGAGGCCGGTGGCCAGCACCTGGCGGCGGGCCTCGCGTTCCTCGTCGACGGCGAGCACGGAGACACCGATCAGGGCGTACGGCTCGGCGAGCACCGCGGACGGCCGGAAGGACTCCCGGTACAGGTCGAGGGCCGGGACGGTGTTCTGCGCGGAGAAGTGGTGCGCGAACGCGAAGGGCAGACCGAGCATGCCGGCCAGCCGGGCGCTGAAGCCGGAGGAGCCGAGCAGCCAGACGGGCGGCCGGTGCGACGACTGCACCCCGCCGGGCGACGTGCCCTGGACGGGGCCGGGGATGGCGTGGATCCGGCTGTAGCGGTGGCCGTCGGGGAAGTCGTCGTCCAGAAAGCGGACCAGTTCGGCGAGCTGCTCGGGGAAGTCGTCGGCGCCCTCGTGCAGGGTCGCGGTGCGGCGCAGGGCGGCGGCCGTGGCGCCGTCCGTCCCCGGGGCGCGGCCGAGACCCAGGTCGACCCGGCGGGGCGCCAGCGCCTCCAGGGTGCCGAACTGCTCGGCGACGACCAGGGGCGCGTGGTTGGGCAGCATCACACCGCCCGAGCCGAGGCGGATGCGGTCGGTGTGGGCGGCGAGGTGGGCGAGGATCACCGCGGGCGAGGAGGAGGCGACACCCGGCATCGAGTGGTGCTCGGCGACCCAGTAGCGGTGGAAGCCGCGCGACTCGGTGTACTTGGCGAGCTCGACGCTGGTGCGCAGGGCGTCGGTGGCGGTCCGGCCGGAGCCGACGGTGACCAGGTCCAGTACGGACAGCGGCGCCGGAGCGCTGCCCCGGGCCGCGGCCCGGATCCCGTCGCCGGCCGCCGCCGTCACATCGCTCGCCGTCTCGTCTGCCGCCACGGGGGTCCTCCTGCTCGTCGGCGCGTACTGTCCTGCGCAGCACAACAGGAGGGTGTCCCCGTTTGTTCCCGGCGGGGCCCGGCCGCCCCGCCCGGGGGCACCGGACCCGGGGGCCGGTCAGACCTGCACGATCGGCTCCCGGGTGAACAGGGTGCCCAGGCTCGGCGCGTTCACGCGGCGGTCCGCCAGCCGCAGGGCCTCCCAGACCGTGACCTGGTTGGCCGTGAGGACCGGCTTGCCGAGCTCCTTCTCCAGGGCGGGCAGACAGGCGGCCGTGTGCAGGGCGGTGTGAGGGATCAGGACCGCGTCGGCGTCGGGCGCGTCGGCCGCCCTCGCCAGCGCGGTGACCTGCGCCTCCTCCCAGGCGGCGACCTCGGCCGCCGTTGCGGCCGGGGCGCTGTGCACGCCGGTCACCTCCAGACCGCCGGCCCGCAGGAACCCACCGAACAGGCCGGCGACGTCGTCGGGGTAGGCCGCGGCGACGGCGACCCGCCGGGCCCCGATCTCGCGGGCCGCGTGCACGAAGGCGAAGGAGGTCGAGGAGGCCGCCATGCCGGCGGTGGTGGCCAGCGTGCGCACCTGTTCCTGGGCGCCCTCCCAGCCGTGCACGAAGCCGCCGCTGGTGCAGGCCCACACGATCGCCTCGGCCCCCGCCAGCCGCAACTGCTCGACGCCCTTCGTCAGCCCCTCGGGGTCCCCCATCTGCCGCAGTACGTCGACCCGGTGCGAGTCCTCCCCGAGGTCCGTGTGGACCAGGTCCAACCGGACGTCGCTGCCCAGGAGCTGCTCGATACGGGGGTAGTCGTCCTCGGCCGAGTGGCCCGGGTAGAGAAAACCGAGTGCGGTCATGTCCAGCCTTCCTGCTGCTGCTCTTCTTCCGGCAGGACCGGGGGCTCCTGCGGTACGGGCGGTTCCCGAACCGTCCGGGTGTCCGGCAGCCCGGCTGCCACACGCCCGCCGGTGCTCCCGCGCCGCCCGGGGCCCGCGGGCGGTGCTCCGGCGGCGGCGCTTGTCACGGTCCCACCGCTCGGATACCCGGTCGGCGCGACACCGCCCACACGGTCACCTGGTTGGCCGAGAAAGGCCCCCGCCCCCGCGGGCGCCGCCGCGACGGCGGGGCGGCCCCGCAACCCGGCATCCGGCCGGGCGTGTTGACGGCGGTCGGTCCGGGTGCGAACGTGGGCGATCCGCGCACGTCAGGCACCTGGTCACGCACATAGGGGGCACCGGATGGCCGTCGGCCCCGCACACCTGCCCACGCTCCTCGTGCTCGACGCCGATCCCCTCCCCCGGCTCGGCCGCCTCACCGGGCGGGTCCGGGTGCTGCACACCGACGAGGCCTCGCTCGCCGCCCGGCTGCCGGAGGCGGACGTCCTGCTGGTCTGGGACTTCACCTCGCGTGCCGTGCGCGCCGCCTGGCCCGGCGCGGGACCGCGTCCCGGCTGGGTGCACACGGCGAGCGCGGGCGTGGACCACCTGCTCTGTCCGGAGCTGACCGCGTCCGGGACGGTGGTGACGAACGCGCGCGGGATCTTCGAGGAGCCGATCGCCGAGTACGTCGCCGCCCTGGTCCTGGCGATGGCCAAGGACCTCCCCCGGACCTGGGAGTCGCAGCGGCAGGGCGAGTGGCGGCACCGGGAGGGGGCGCGGGTGGCCGGGACCCGGGCCGTCGTCGTCGGGTCCGGGCCGATCGGACGGGCGATCGCCCGGACGCTGAAGGCGCTCGGCGTGACCGCGGCCGTCGTCGGCCGCGTCCCGCGCACCGGCATCCACGGGCCCCAGGACCTGGACCGCCTCCTCGCGCGCGCCGACTGGGTGATCGCCGCCGCGCCGCTCACCGACGCGACGCGGGGCATGTTCGACACCCGGCGGTTCGGGGTGATGCAGCCCTCGGCCCGGTTCGTGAACGTGGGCCGCGGCCCGCTGGTCGACGAGGACGCGCTGGTACGGGCCCTGGAACGGCGGTGGATCGCGGGCGCCGCGCTCGACGTCCTCACCGAGGAGCCCCTGCCGCCGGACAGCCCGCTGTGGCGGGTCCCGGGGCTGCTGATCTCGCCCCACATGAGCGGTGACACCGTCGGCCGGTGGGACGAGCTCGGCGCGCAGTTCGTCGACCTGTTCGAACGCTGGGCGGCGGGCCGGCCGCTGAAGAACGTGGTCGACAAGGAGCGCGGGTACGTTCCCGGACACTGACGTCCCCGCCCCGGACGTGCCCCGCGCGAGCGTGCCGGGGAGACCTCGGGGCGGTCGTGTGCAGCCCGCGGTGCGCGGCGCATACGACGAATGGTCCTGGGTAGCCGCGCCGCCATGGCTCCACCGACCAGATTCAGTCAGCGCACACACACGACAGGAACCACACGCCGATCGCTGCTCGCGGGGGTGGCGGCGCTCGGCACGCTCGGCGCCGCGGGCTGCTCACGGGTGGCGACCGCCTCGACCGCGCCGGGCGGGGACCTGCTGGACAGACTGCGGGCCCAGGGCGTCGTACGGCTCGGGATAGCGGGGGAGATCCCCTTCGGGTACATCGACCGGGACGGCCGGCTGACCGGGGAGGCGCCCGAACTGGCCGAGGTGGTGTTCAAGCGCCTCGGGGTCGACCGGGTACAGCCCGTGCCCACGGAGTTCGGCTCCCTCGTCCCGGGACTCGGCTCCCAGCAGTTCGATGTCGTGGCCGCCGGGATGTACATCAACCCCGACCGCTGCGAGCAGGTCATATTCGCCGACCCGGACTACCAGATGCTGGACGCTTTCATCGTCCGCAAGGGGAACCCGAAGGGGTTGCACACCTACCAGGACGTGGTGGAGAAGGGCGCGAGGTTCGCCACCGGGACCGGGTACGCCGAGATCCAGTACGCGGTCGAGGCGGGGTACCGGCAGAGCGACATGCTGATCGTGCCGGACCAGGTGGCCGGGCTGAACGCCGTCGAGGCGGGGCGGGTCGACGTCTTCGCCGGTACCGCCCTCACCGCCCGTGAGGTCGTGAAGAAGTCCTCCAAGGCAGAGGCGACCAAGCCGTTCGCCCCGCTCGTCGGCGGCAAGCCGCATGTCGACGGGGGCGGGTTCGCCTTCCGGCCGACCGAGACGAAGCTGCGCGACGCCTTCAACGTCGAGCTGCGCAAGCTGAAGAAGAGCGGCGAGCTGTTCCGGATCCTGCGGCCCTTCGGCTTCACCGAGGCCGAGATGACCGACCTGACCGCGAAGGAGCTGTGCGGCGGATGACATCGGGACTCTGGGAACTCGTCCTCAAGGGGATCTGGACGACCGTGCAGCTGCTGGTGTTCAGCGCCGCGCTGGGCGCGGCCGTCTCCTTCGCCGTCGGGATCGCGCGCACGCACCGGCTGTGGATCGTGCGCTTCCTGGCGGGCTTCTACACCGAGGTGTTCCGCGGGACCTCGGCCCTCGTGATGATCTTCTGGGTGTTCTTCGTGCTGCCGCCCGCCTTCGGCTGGCAGTTGGTGCCGATGTGGGCGGGCACGCTCGCGCTCGGCCTCACGTACGGCGCGTACGGCTCGGAGATCGTGCGCGGCGGGCTGCTGGCCGTCGACCCGGCGCAGCGGGAGGGCGGCATCGCGCTCGGCTTCACGTCCGGGCAGCGGCTGCGCAAGATCCTGCTGCCGCAGGCGGTGCCGGAGATGATCCCGCCGTTCTCCAACCTCCTGGTCGAGCTGCTCAAGGGCACGGCCCTGGTGTCCGTCATGGGCATGGGCGACCTGGCCTTCAGCGGCAACCTGGTGCGCCTCGCGCTCCAGGAGAGCGCGGAGATCTACACCTACGTCCTGCTCATCTACTTCGTGATCGCGTTCCTGCTCACCCGGGTGATGCGCGGTCTCGAGAACCATCTGAAGGCGGGTGTGCGATGAACTGGGACTGGAACGCCGTCCGCGACTTCATGCCCTTGTTCCGGGAGGGGCTGCTCGTCACCCTCCAGGCGCTGGTCCTGGGATCGCTGATCTCGTTCACGCTGGGGCTGGTGTGGGCGCTGCTGATGCGGACCCCCACGCGGTGGGTGCAGTGGCCGGTCGGGATCGTGACCGAGTTCGTCCGGGACACGCCGCTGCTGGTGCAGCTGTTCTTCCTCTTCTACGTGCTGCCCGAGTGGGGACTGACCCTGTCGGCGATGGCCACCGGGGTGCTCGCGATCGGGCTGCACTACTCGACGTACACGATGCAGGTCTACCGGGCCGGTATCGAGGCGGTGCCGGCCGGTCAGTGGGAGGCGGCTACCGCGCTGAACCTGTCGAAGGCCCGGACCTGGCGTGCGGTGATCCTGCCGCAGGCGGTCCGCCGGGTCGTGCCGGCGCTCGGCAACTACGTCATCTCGATGCTCAAGGACACGCCGCTGCTCATGGCGATCACCGTGCTGGAGATGCTCGGCCGGGCCCGGCTCTTCTCCCAGGAGCACTTCCGGTTCACCGAGCCCCTCACGGTGATCGGCGTGGCCTTCATCGTCATCTCCGCCCTCGCCTCCTTCCTTCTGCGCACCTTGGAGCGACGCCTTGTCCGTTGAAACCCTGAAGCAGCCGTCCGGCACCCCCGAGAGCTCCGAGCTGATCCGGCTGGAGGGGGTCACCAAGCGGTTCGGGGACAACACCGTCCTCGACCATCTGGACTTCTCCGTGCAGCCCGGCAAGCACGTCACCCTCATCGGCCCGTCGGGGTCCGGCAAGACCACGATCCTGCGGCTGCTGATGACCCTGGCCAAGCCCGACGAGGGCACCATCACCGTCGACGGGCAGCGGCTGTTCCCGGCGCCGGAGAAGCAGGTCCGCGAGGTCCGCAAGAAGATCGGGATGGTGTTCCAGCAGTTCAACCTGTTCCCGAACATGAGCGTGCTCAGAAACCTCACGGAGGCGCCGGTCACCGTGCTCGGCCTGTCCAAGGACGAGGCGGAGGCGAGGGCGCGCGAGCTGCTGGACCTGGTGGGCCTGGCCGACAAGTGCGACGCGAAGCCGTCCCGGCTGTCGGGCGGGCAGCAGCAGCGGGTGGCGATCGCCCGGGCGCTGGCGATGCGGCCGCAGATCCTGCTCCTGGACGAGGTCACCTCGGCGCTGGACCCCGAGCTCGTCGCGGGCGTCCTGGACGTCCTGCGGGACATCGCCCGCTCCACCGACATCACGATGCTCTGCGTGACCCACGAGATGAACTTCGCCCGGGACATCTCCGACCAGGTCCTGATGTTCGACGCGGGCCGGGTCGTCGAGGCGGGCCCGCCGGAGCAGATCTTCGGCTCGCCGGAACAGGAGCGCACCCGGGAGTTCCTGAGCGCGGTGCTCTAGGGGGTGTCCGGGACTTTCCCGGAGTCCGGGCGGCTGCGCGCCGGGCTCCGGGAGGTGAGCACCGCTCAGGTTCCCAGGTCCCGGCGCCGGGTCCTGCCGGAGGCATATGCCTGCGGGTCGGCGCCGCAGCTGAGGGGGCCGGGGCCGGACCATATTCTCGTCAACAACCTCTCGTCGCGGCTCCCTTGGCCGCTATCGTGGAAGCGATTCACTGCCAGGATCAGGGATCACGGCCATGAAGCGACCAGGGGGGAACCGTGGCGCTCACGCCCTGCACCACGATGCGAGGTGAGCCGTCATGAGGGTCGAGCCGACCGCGCCGTACCACTCGGCCCAGGAGGCGCTGCGGGTCCTGGAGACCGTGGCCCGCCACTCCGCCGGGGTCACCGACGCCGGGCTGGCCCGCGAGAGCGGCCTCACCCCCGAGCGGCTGACCCCCCTCCTGCGCATGCTGCGCCGGGAGGGATACGTCGAGCAGCTCGCCGACGGGGCGTACGTCACGGGAGAGGCCCTGACCCGCCTCGCCTCCGCCCACCTGCGCGAGCAGGCCTTGCGCGACCAGCTCCGGCACACCCTCGACCGGCTCCGCGACTGTGTCGGCGCCGCCGTCTACGTGAGCCGGTACGTCGACGGCGAGGTCACGATCACCCAGTACGCCGACGGCCCCGCCACCCCGTCGGTCAACGAGTGGGTCGACTTCCGCTCCTGCGCCCACGCCACCGCGCTCGGCAAGAGCCTGCTCGGCCAGCTCGACCACAACGGCCGGCGCGACCACCTCTCCCGGCACAAGATGGCCAGGCTCACCTCCCGCACCATCACCAGCGACAAGCTGCTGCTGTCCCGGCTGGAGGCGCAGCCGCCCACGGTCCCGGTCCTCGACCTCCAGGAGTACGCGATCGGCACGGTCTGCGCGGCCGTCCCGATCACCGCCGGCGCCACGGCGGGCTGCCTGGCCCTCTCCCTGCCCGTCGAGCACGCCCACCGGCTCCGCCAGGCTGCCGAGACCCTGAACAGGAACGCGGCACCCGTCCTGCTGTCGCTCGCGATCTAGCGGCGCCCCCGACGGGCGGTCCGGCAGCGCCCCCGAAATGGTCCGGAGCACCCCCGCGGACCAGGTAGTATTTTCTCCGTCGCCAGCCGCCGAAGGCGGAGGGCGGGAGTCATGCGCCGCTAGCTCAGTTGGTTAGAGCAGCTGACTCTTAATCAGCGGGTCCGGGGTTCGAGTCCCTGGCGGCGCACCGGTGAAGGGCCTCTCGTGAAGACGAGGGGCCCTTCGGCGTTCCCCCGCCCTCGCCCCCGGCGGCCTCGGCGTCCGCCTCCGTCAGTTCCCGGTAGGCCGTCCCACCCGGCGGGCACCACCACACCGGGTCGGCGCAGCGCACCCCCTCCTGCCGCAGCCGCGCCCGGTGGATCTTGTTGGTGGCGGTGACGGGCATCCGCTCCAGCACCCGCACGAAGCGGGGCGCCATCTTCGTCCCCAGGTCGGGCTGGGCGCCGAGGAACGCGGCGAACCCGGAAGGGTCGAAGGTCCCGGCGAGCGCGGCCATCACCTGGTCCCCGGTCACCGGGTCCGGCACCGCGTAGACGGCCACGGCGGCCGTCCCCTCGTACCGGGCGAGGATGTTCTCGATCATCGCGGCGGCCAGGTTCTCGCCGTCGACGCGGAGCCGGTCGTCGGTGCGGCCGGCGAAGTAGAGGTAGCCGTCGCGGTCGCGGCAGAAGAGGTCGCCGGTCCAGTAGGCCCCGTCCTCGCGCCGCCGCTCCGCCTCCGCCCGCGGGTTGCGCCAGTAGCCCTCGAAGGGGTTGGGGCCCCGGTTGACCAGCTCCCCGATCGCCCGCTCACCGTTCAGGAGGCGTCCGGCCGCGTCGAACTCGGCCGGCGGGCACTCCTCGCGCGTCTCCCGGTCGAGGACGACGAGGCCCGGCCCCGCCCGTCCGACCGCGCCCGCGGGGGTCCCCGGCGACCACTGCACCGCCGCCCCGCCCTCCGAGGAGCCGTACCCCTCCACCAGCCGCACCCCGAAGCGGCACTCGAAGGCGGCCGCGTCCACCGCCCCCGCCTCGGTGCCGAAGCCGAGCCGCAGCGGGTGGTCCCGGTCGTCGGGGCGCGGCTCGGTGGCCAGGACGTACTGGATCGCCCGGCCCACGTAGGTGAAGTACGTCGCCCGGTAGCGCCGGACGTCCGCCAGGAACCCCGACGCCGAGAACCGCCGCCGCAGGGCGACCCCGGCCCCGGCCACCAGGGCGGGTGCCCAGTCGGCGATCACCGCGTTGCCGTGGAACATCGGCATGCAGACGTAGTGGACGTCGTCCCGGCGAACGGAGAACTGTCCGGCCAGCGAACGCCCGGCGGCGGCCAGGCGGCCCTGGGTGCAGATCGCGGCCTTGGGGGCGCCGGTCGAGCCGGAGGTGAAGTAGAGCAGGAGCCGGTCTGCGGGGGTGGCCCGCGAGGGGTCCGGGCGGGCGCCGGCGTACGGGGCGAGCAGCTCTTCGTACTCCGGGGTGCCGGTGACCAGCAGCCGGATCCGCCCGCGCCGGTCCGCACCCGGGCCGGGGGACCCCCAGGGCAGGCCGAGGTCCGCGAGGAGGGGGAGGTGGGCGTGCTCGGTGATCAGCACACGGCACTCGGTGTGCAGGACGTCCCGGGCCAGTTCGGCTCCCCGCCGGGTGGGATTGATCCCGGCGACGGCCGCGCCGGCGAGGGCGGCGGCCGACAGCCAGAGCGGGAACTCCGGGGTGTTGTCCAGCAGGACCGCCAGGTGCGGCGGGCCGTCGGACGGCAGCAGGTCGGCCAGCAGGGCCGCCCGGGCGGCGGCGCCTGCGGCGACCTGGTGATGGGTGAGGACGTCGTCCTCACGGCTCACAGGGTTCTGGCACCACAGCCCGGGCCGGTGGTCGCCCCACCGGCCCGCCACGAGTTCGGCGACGGACTCCATGGCCGCGCACGGTAATTGACGAGTCGTCAGATGTGGAGCCCTACGGCAGGAACCCGTCCGGCCCGGCGGACATCGCGTGGACGGTGACCATGAAGAGGACGCAGAGGGCGATGCCCGCGCACAGGAACAGCAGCAGGAACCCCGACTCGGCGAGGAGCCGGCCGCGCGCGGGCACCCGCGCCGTGGCCTCCTCCGGGCGCCCGGCCGCGTAGTGCACGGCGACGACGTCGCCTTCGAGGGTCGTCGCCGGGCCGTGCGCCTCCTCGAAGCGGACGGCCCGGCCCTCGCGGGTGGTGAACTCGTAGACGTGGTGCAGGGTCGTGCCGACCACGGTGTCGCCGCCGCCGCTGACCGTCGTGTACGAGCGCAGACAGCGCGCCTGTGCGACGAGGCCGCCGCGCCACGCCCGGGCGGTCCGCCGCGCACGGCGCACCAGCCCGGCCGCGCCGCACAGCAGGCCGGCGATCATCACCGCCGGCACGGCATAGAAGAACGCTTCCATCGACTCCCCCGGGTCCTGGTACCGGCCTGGTCGGCCGGTGTGCGGAAACGTACCCGCGCCCGGGTCCGGAGGAGCTCAAGCGATGCTCAGAACACGGGTGTCCGGGACACGGAGGCCCGCCCGGGGCACCGATGCGTCCGGGACACCGGCGTTCAGAACGTGACGTCGGAACAAGCGTAGAACGCGTTGGTCGTGTCGGCGATCGTCCACACCGCGACGATCATGTGACGTCCGCTGAGCCCGGACGGCAGCGTGCCGCTGTGCGAGAGGGTGGACGGGGGCCGCTGACCGCCGTAGGGCACGGTCAGGAACGGGGTGAGGTCGAGGTCGGAGCGGGCCAGGTTGTGGTTCTGGTTCCAGCCCTGCTTGGTGACGTAGTACTTGAAGTCGGTCGTGGCGTGCATGGCGGTGAACTGCCAGCGGAAGGTGTAGCTCTGACCGCCGTTCACCTTGGTGGCCGGCCAGGCCCCGCCCGACGGGGTCCTGGGGCTGTCGAGCTGGGCGAACCGGGTGTTGTTCGCGGAACAGATCCGCCCGTCGGCCGCCCCCGACGCCGGGAAGCCCTTGGGCCCCTCGACGCTCTGCGGCTCCCACTGGATGTCACCGCAGTTGGGGACGGTGCCGTTCTGGCAGACCTTCTGCCGGCTGACGGGGAGGTCGGTGTAGCCGTGTCCGCTCGCGCCCCCGGTGGTGAGCACGAGGGCTCCCGCCGTGGTGAGGCCGAGCGCGGCCGCGTACCACTTGGTCTTTTTGCGCATGCTGCCGCTCCTGGAGAACGTGGGGAGTTCACTGAGCTGAGCCGTGCAGGTCTAGACCAAGTTCGAGATTATTGCCGTTTCTTGGCTGTGTCCATATCGACGACACGTCGGACCGCCGGCACGGCGGCCCGACGTGTCGTCCGTCACGGCCCCTGTTCCCCACGCCCCGAACAGAAGGCGACCGTCAGGTCCTTCACCAGCGCCTTGCGCTCGTAGTCGTCGAGTTCCACCAACCCGCGCATGGTCAGCCGGGTCACCGTGTCCTCCACCGAGTCCACGACCGACGTCAGCATGCTCGCCCGCTGCTGCGCGTCGAGCGCGGCGATCCGGCGGCGGTGCATCGCGGCGGCGACCTCGGGCGCGTACTCGATCCGCAGCGGCCGCACCGAGTACACCTCCAGGCCGACCGCGCCCGCGTCCAGCGCGACCCGCCCGGTCAGCGCCTCCCCCGCCGCCTCCACCGAACCCCGCCCGGCGCCCGACGGCTCCACCGGGATCCGGGCCAGGGCCGCCTCCACGCACTCCCGCAGATACGCCTCGTGGTCCTCCACACCGAGCGTGGCCCGCGCGGTGTCGCGCACCCGCCACACCACCAGCGCCACCACCCGCAGCGCCACGCCGCTGCCGTCGGCGGCGGGCATCGGCTCACTGCGCCAGTGCCGCAGCCGTACGTCCACCCGGCGGCGCAGCAGCAGCGGGTTCACCCACAGCAGACCGGTGCGCCGCACGGTCCCGCGGTAGCGGCCGAACAGACCGAGCACCCAGGCCCGTCCGGTACGCCCCCGGGCCAGACCGCCGAAGCCGAACAGCCCCAGCGCGCCCGCCCCCGCGTACACCGCCCACTGCGCCGGACCGAGACCGGCGCCCGCGAGCACCGGCAGCCGCAGCACCTGCACCGCGTGCGGCGGCAGCACCCCCGCCCACCACGAGGCGGCCACGCAGCCCGCCGCCCCGCACAGGCCGGCGAGGACCCCCACCGCACCCGGCAGCACCCGGGCCGGCCGCTCCACCAGGTCCGGGTCCACCTGCGCCACCGGGCGGGGTTTCGCCGGCGTCGGCCTGCGCAGCCTCGGCTGCTCCCCCGTGCCGACGCGACGGCCCACCACGGCGGGCCCGAGCGGTACGGGCCGCGGCTCGGGCTCGTCGCGGAACAGCAGATGGACGGGGATCTCGGTGGTCTGCTCGTTCTGGATGAGCCGGGTGGGCCTGGACGGGCCCTCGGACTCGGGAGTGTGTGACGTGGTCGTGTTCATGCGTGCCTCCAGCCTCCGCGCCAGATACGCCATGACAGTGAACTGAGGGGATCGGGGTGACCGCCGGATCCCGGGCGGGCCGCGGGGCGGATGTCCCGGGGCGAGCCCCGGCCGGGCTCCGGACCGCTCCCCCGAGGGGTCTGCGAGCGGGTCGCGTGCGGGTCGTTCGTGGGTGTTCGCGGGTCGCGAGCGGGGCGTGACGGGTGGTGCCCGTCGGCACCGGGCGGCACCGGGTCTAGGAGAAGAGGCGCCGCCAGGTCTCGGGGCCGGGGTAGCCGTCCGCGGTGCCGCCGCGCCAGCCCTGGGCGCGCTGGAAGGCCTCCACCGCGTGCCGGTCCGCCGCGCCCCAGCGCGGACCGGGGCCTGCCGTGTAGGGGCCGCCGAACCCCTTCTTGATCAGCTGCTTTCCCAGCTGGGTGACGTACGCGTTCTGCGCGCCGGGCCGGAACCGGTCCCGGCCGGGGTACGCAGGAACGCGTGGCCGGGTCGGCACACCCGGCGAACCGGCCGCCCCGGTCCCGGCCCCCTGCCCCGCACCGGCGGAGGGCCGTCCGCCGGAACCGGCCACCGGACCGGAGCCGGCTCCCGTCCCGGAGCCGTTGCCGGGGGCGCTGCCTGTCGCCGGGGACCAGCCGGGCGCGATGTCCCTGCCCCGGCCGGAGACCAGCAGCGCCCAGGTCCTCGGTCCCGGGATGCCGTCGGCGTCCGCGCCGCGCCAGCCCTGGGCCTGCTGGAAGGCCACGGTGGCCCAGCCGTCCGACGCCGACCACCTCGGGCCCGGACCCGAGGTGTAGAAGCGTGCGCCGCCGCGCTCGACGAGGAGCCGCCCCAGCTGGGTGACGTACCGGTTGTCGGCGCCGGGCCCGAAGGCCGCCCGTCCCGGGAAGGGCGTCGCCGCGGCCCCCGCGGCGCCGGGCTTGTTCCCGCCGCCGTCACCCGCGGCGGTCTGGGTGCCGGAGCCGGGCGTGGCCGCTGCGGTGAGGCCCTTGTAGCGGTAGGGGACGTAGCGACTGGAATGGCTCCAGTAGGCATAGGGAGTGGCCTGCCGGCGCGTGGTCGGACGGGTCTGCTCGTAGACGATGTAGTAGCTGTGGGTGTAGTCCGTCCAGCCGCCGAAAATGACGACGTGCGAGCCTTTCTCGGGGTCGGTCGGATTGTGGAAGAGCAGAATGTCACCCGGCTGGAGCTGTTCCTTGGTGATCCGCGTCCCGTACTGGTGGAGACTGCCCGTCCATTCGTTCCCGGGAAGGTTCCAGGCCATGGAGACGAATCCCGAGCAGTCCTGCCGGTAACCGTCGTACCAGTAGGAGTTCATGCTGTAAGGAACCTCGGCCGAGACCCAGTCCCGGGCGCGGCGGATGATGTCCGCCCGGGTCGTCGGGGGCGTCCTGACCGGTCCCGCCGCTCCCTGCGGGCGGGCCGGCTGCCCCGCGGGACCGTGCAGCGGGGCCTTGCGGCCCTGCGGGGTCTCGGGCTCGTCACCTGCGGGAACGCCGGGCCGGTCGGGAGCCTTCGGGGCGGCGGAGGCGGGGACCGCGTGGGCGGCGCCGAGCGCGGCGGCCGCCGCGGTGGCGACGATCACCGCGCGATGGGCGACCGGACGGCCGACGGACGGGGCGGTCGGGGAATGCACCGCCGTCCGCCGCCGCGACACGCATCCGGGGCATTCGCAGTCGCTCCCGGGATCGAATTCCTCGAATACCGGAGAGCCCATGCGATTCCCTTCACACTCCAGCTGGAAATGTCCGCGACTTTGCACGTCCGCCAGTTTCTCAACTGTCTTCCCGACGCGCATGCTGACGGTCCGAATGATGTACACGGCGCCCGCCCGGAGCAGTGGCCCGGCGGGCCCGCGGGCGGGTGGTCCTGGGCACCCCCGGGGGTCCTGTAGAGTTGTCCCGTCAGCAGGCGCCGCTAGCTCAGTTGGTTAGAGCAGCTGACTCTTAATCAGCGGGTCCGGGGTTCGAGTCCCTGGCGGCGCACCGACACCGAAGGCCCTCCGCGAGAGCGGGGGGCCTTCGTCGTGCGCCCGCACAGGGCTCCGGCGGGGCCCGCACCGCCGGCGGGAGCGGCGAAGGACGGTCGCGGGACGGTCGTCATCCCCTCGTACGGGGTAGGTGAACCTGACAAGGCGAACCCCACAGCCTCCCGCGCCGGTCGCCGGGTTACTCCCGCAGCCCGGGCGCGCGCGGTCGAGGACCGGCCCGGTCGGCGGTTTCGGGGGAGCGGGCCGTCGACCGGGCGAGGTGACGTCGCATCAGACACCCGCGCCCTTGCCCGTGCCCGTCCCCGTCCCCGTCCCCGTCAGATATGCCGACACGACCACGTTGGCCGTGTAGCCGCCGCTCACCCGGTCGAAGGTGCCGCCGCAGGTGATCAGGCGCAGCTCGGCGCGCCCCGCGCGGCGGGGACCGTAGGCCTGCCGGGCGTCGAAGCGGTCGCGCCGGATCACCTCGACGGCGTCGACGGTGAACTCGGCGACCTTCCCGTCGTCGCGGACCACCCGCACCGTCTCGCCCGGCTTGAGCGTGCTGAGCTTGTAGAAGACGGCGGGCCTGGTCTCGGTGTCGACGTGCCCGACCAGCAGGGCGGCGCCCCGGGTGCCGGGCTGCGCGCCGCCGGCGTACCAGCCGACGGCGCCGGCCTGGTCGAAGGGCGGCGGGTCGACGGCACCCTCGGTGTCCAGCCCGCGGGCGACGACCGGGGCCCGCACGCCCAGGTCGGGGATGTCGACCCGCTGCGGCAGCGCCTGCCCGAGGGGCTTGGCGGGCGGCGGGAGTCCGGCGTCCGGTGGACGGCCGACCGCGGCCATGTCACCGGTGGCCGAGGCGGACGTCCCGTTGCGCACGTCGGTCACCTCCCGCCCCCACAGCCACAGGCCGAGCAGCAGCAGCACCCAGGCCAGGCCCGTCAGAAAGCGACCGGAAGCATGTTCGCGGTCGGACATCGTTCATTCCGCCCTGCGTCTGCGCTGCACCCCGCGGAAGGCGACGGCGGCCGCGGCGACGCCCGCGAGGACCAGCCCGACGACCGCCTGAGCGGTACCGGGGCCCCTGGCGTCCGCCTGCTCCTCGTCCACTGCGGCGAGGGGACCCAGCGGAGCGGTGCCGCCACCGCCCGCGTGGACCGGCGCGACGGGCGAGGCGGGCACGGACGGCCCGCCCGGCTCCGCCGACTGCGGTGACTGCGGTGACTGCGGTGACTGCGGGAGCGGCTCGGCGGACTTCGACGCGACGATCCTGATGCGGCCCTTCACCGTGAAGTCGACGCAGCTGATCCGGACGTCGTAGGTGCCCGCCCCGATCGAGGAGCGCACCCGGGTGTCGCCGACGAGCGTGCCGTCCGGGCCGCCCCCGCCGACGAGTCGCGCGTCGGCGACGAAGGCGTCCGACACGGCGGTGGCCGTTCGGCCGGCGCAGCCGCCCACCTTCAGCGTGACCTCGTCGCCGGGCCCGGGGGCGGACGGCGTGACCGAGACACTGCCCGCCTTGTCGCCGCTGCCCTCGCCCGAGGCGTACGCCGTCGGGACGAGCACCGCGGCGGCCACGGCGGCGGCCGCACAGAGAGTGATTTTCAGTGAACCCATCGTGAACCTCCAGCTGATGGGAGACTCCCCCGCCCGGACCCGTGGCGCATCCTCAGGCGGGGTATCACTGCTCCGTACGAGTGGCTCACACGGTGTGACGGTTTCAGATCACGTCGACGAGATCCGCGATCGAGTCCACGATCCTCGACGGGCGGTACGGGAAGTTCTCGACCTGTTCGGGGCGGGTCAGCCCGGTGAGCACCAGGAAGGTCCGCATGCCGGCCTCCATGCCCGCGAGGACGTCGGTGTCCATCCGGTCGCCGATCATCGCGCTGCTCTCGGAGTGCGCCCCGATGGCGTTCAGCCCGGTGCGCATCATCAGCGGATTGGGCTTGCCCGCGAAGTACGGGTTCTTGCCGGTCGCCTTGGTGATCAGCGCGGCGACCGCTCCGGTGGCCGGCAGCGCGCCCTCGGCGGACGGGCCGGTCTCGTCCGGGTTGGTGCAAATGAACCGGGCACCGTCGTTGATGAGCCGGACGGCCTTGGTCATCGCCTCGAACGAGTAGGTGCGGGTCTCGCCGAGGACCACGTAGTCGGGCTCGTGGTCGGTGAGGATGTAGCCGATGTCGTGCAGCGCGGTGGTCAGTCCGGCCTCGCCGATGACGTACGCGGTCCCCTCGGGCCGCTGGTCGTCCAGGAACTGGGCGGTCGCCATCGCGGAGGTCCAGATGTTCTCCGTCGGCACCTCGAGGCCCATCCGCCGCAGCCGGGCGTGCAGATCGCGCGGGGTGTAGATCGAGTTGTTGGTGAGGACCAGGAACGGCTTGCCCGAGTCCCGCAGCTTCTTCAGGAAGGCGTCGGCGCCGGGGATCGGCACACCCTCGTGGATGAGCACACCGTCCATGTCGGTGAGCCACGACTCGATGGGCTTGCGGTCTGCCATGTGCTCGGTCTCCCTGCCGTGCGCGGGTACGCGGTTGCCGCGCCGGTACGCGGTGCTGCGCCTGCACGCGGTCGCTGCGTGCGCCCCAGCCTAAACACAGGCCGGATCTTGAGGGAATGGCCGGTTCCGAGGCGTCCACCGGCTGGGACGCGCCCCCGGATCAGCGACGGCGGCGGGCGAGTCGGCGGGCCAGCAGCAGGACGGTTCCGGCGGCGAGCAGACAGGCGGTGCCCGCGACGAGGGCGGCGGGTGACGTCAGGCCGGTGCGGGCGAGCTCCTCGGCCTCGTCGGCGAGGGAGAGGCGGCCGGTGTCCGTGGCGGAGGCGTCGGGAGCGGGCGGGGCGGTGGACGTGGGTCCCGGCGTGGACGGGGGCGCGGCCGGATCGCGGCCGGGGGCGGCGGACTCCCGGGCGGTCCCGCCGTCGGGGGCGCCGCTGGATGCCGGGGCGGTGCCCGGATCGCTCGCGCTCTCGTGGTCGTGGTCGGCGTCGGCGTCGGCGTCGGGGGGCGAGCCCGGCACGACCTTGAAGCGGTAGTCGTTCGACTGCCCGATCCAGTCACCGTCGTCACCGTGCCGCTGGACGACCGCCGCGTTGGCGGTGACGGTGTCGGGCGCGGTGTCCGAGGTGAGGGCGAGGCGCAGCTTGACGGAGAGGGTCCGCCCCGGGCCCACGGTGAAACCGGCGAAGCGGCCTGCGCCGGCGGCCTGCCCGGATGCGGCCCCGGACGCCGCGCCCGTCGCCGCCGAGTCGTCCGCGGGGCCGTCGGTGAACGCTCCGACCAGCTCGTCGTCGTCGGTGTGTTCCAGGCGCACCGGGTGCGGGCGCCCGCCGGCGTAGAACTCCAGGTGCGCCTGGGACGGCTTCAGCGTGCGTCCGCTGTCCACCAGGACGACGACCGGGTGGATCTCGTCGCACGTCCGGCCGGTGGTGTTGGTGAGGTCGAGGTACCAGGTGCCGTATCCGCCCCCGGCCCGGTAGGTGTCCGGGCCACCGCGCAGACGGGTGGTGAGGGGGAAGTCGGCGCCGTCGGGCCGGGCGCAGCTCGGGCCGGCTTCCGCGCGGGCGGGAGCGGGAAGGAGGGCGGCGGCCACGGCGAGGCAGAGGGAGACAGGCGGGCACAGTCGCATGAACACGTGAGCCTGGGGCAGACACCGCCCGTCGGCGGACAGGCACACTGTACGACCGTACGAATCCCCTCGTTCGGCGCAGACCCCCGCCCGCGGCCGGCCCCCGCCCGCAGTCTCCGTGCCTCGGGTCGTTCACGGCCTCCGTGCGTCCCGTCCCTCGCGGTCTCCGGTGCCTCCGGTCGGCCCCCGGGGTCGCGGCGCAGGGCTCAGCCGTCGCCCCGGCCGAAGACCGGGGCCAGGAGGAGCTGGGCCGCGCCCCGGGCGACCGCCCGGGGGCCGCCCGGGGCGAGCCGCACCGGGACGGCGCCCTCGCGGGAGCCCTCCCGCCGGGCGCGGGCGTCGAGGACGGCGGCGACCCCGCGCACGAACGGCTGGGGGTCGGCCGCGATCGTGCGGCCGCCCAGCAGCACGGCGTCGATGTCGAGCAGCCCGGCCAGGTTCGCCGCGCCCTCGCCGAGGACCCGCGCCGCCTCGGCGACGTCCCCCCGGTCGATGGCCGCGAGGCACAGCGCCTCGACACAGCCCCGGTTGCCGCACGGGCAGGGGGGCCCGTCCAGCTGGATGACCTGGTGCCCGAACTCCCCGGCGCCGGTGCGGGTGCCGCGGTGCACGCTCCCGCCGATCACCAGTCCGGCACCGAGGCCGGTACCGAGGTGGAGGCAGGCGAAGGAGCCGCGTTCGCCGCCGACGGCGAGGCCCAGCGCGGCAGCGTTGGTGTCCTTGTCGACGACGACCGGCACGCCGAGCCGCGCGGCCAGCGCGTCGCGCAGCGCGAACCCGTCCCACTCGGGGAAGCCGGTGACCCGGTGCAGCACGCCCCGGACATGGTCGAGGGGCCCGGGCAGCGCCACCCCGGCGCCGAGCAGCGTCGACGCGACCGCGTGGTCCTCGACCACCTCCGTCACCCGCCGCACCACCGCCCCGAGCACCGTCCCGGCCCCCGCGCCCAGCGAGAGCGCCACCCGGCGCTCCGCCACCACGCGTCCGTCGAGGTCGGCCAGCACCACCCTCAGCTCGTCCCGGTCGAGGTGGACGCCGACCGCGTGACCGGCCTCGGGGACCAGCCGCAGGACGGTGCGCGGCTTCCCGCCGGTCGACGCGCGCCGGCCCGCCTCGGCCACCAGGCCCTCCTCGCGCAGCCGGGCGGTGATCTTGCTGACCGCCTGCGGGGTGAGTCCGGTGCGTTCGGCGAGTTCCAGACGGCTGATGCCGTCCGGCCCGGCGGTGCGCAGCAGGTCGAGCACGAGCGCGGCGTTGTGACTGCGCAGGGCGAACAGGTTCACCCCGGCCGGGCGTTCCCCGGGCACCCCCGGGGCGGGGTCCGGCGAGCCGCCGGTGCCTGCCGCCATGCCGGTCTCGGACACCTCGGCGGCGTCCGGGCGAGCTTGCGCGTTCGTCCTGTTCACGAGGCCATTGTCTCCTGCGCTTGCACTTTGGCAACAGCGTTGCGAAAGTGGACGGTATGACTGGACGCACACCTGGTGAGACCGACTCCGACCCCACCGCCGAGACCGGCGCCCGGACCCGCGGCCCGGCGGCCGCCCCGCTGCGCGTGGGCCTGATCGGCTACGGCCTCGCGGGCTCGGTGTTCCACGCCCCGCTGATCGCCGCCACCGAGGGCCTGGTCCTCGACTCGGTGGTCACCTCCGCCCCCGAGCGAGGAGAACAGGCCCGCGCCGAGTTTCCGGACGTGCACGTCGTGGCGACCCCGGACGGCCTCCTGGCCCGGGCCGACGAGCTGGACCTGGTCGTCATCGCGTCCCCGAACAAGACGCACGTCCCGCTCGCGACCGCGGCCCTGAAGGCGGGCCTGCCGGTCGTCGTCGACAAGCCCGTCGCCGGCACCGCCGCCGAGGCACGGGAGCTGGCCGCCCTCGCCGAGGAGCGTGGCCTGCTGCTCTCCGTCTTCCAGAACCGCCGCTGGGACAACGACTTCCTGACCCTGCGCAAGCTGCTGGACGGCGGCGAACTGGGCGACGTCCGGCGCTTCGAGTCCCGCTTCGAACGCTGGCGGCCGCTGCCGAAGGGCGGCTGGCGGGAGTCCGGCGACCCCGCAGAGATCGGAGGTCTGCTCTACGATCTCGGCAGTCACCTCGTCGACCAGGCACTGGTGCTGTTCGGTCCGGTGGCCTCCGTCTACGCCGAGGCGGACATCCGCCGGCCGGGCGCGGAGACCGACGACGACACCTTCATCGCGCTCACGCACACCAGCGGCGTCCGTTCCCACCTGTACGCCTCCGCGACGACGCCCCAGCTCGGCCCGCGCTTCCGGGTGCTGGGCTCGGCGGCGGGCTATGTGAAGTACGGCCTGGATCCGCAGGAGGCGGCCCTGCGCGAGGGCGGGCGCCCCGACGGCACTCCCGGCTGGGGCACCGAGCCCGAGGAGCTGTGGGGCCGCGTCGGCGCCGGGGAGTCCCCGCTGACCGGCGGCGGCAGGCCCGAACGGACCCTCCCCGGCGACTACCCGGCCTACTACGCTGCGGTGGCCAGGGCACTGATCGACGGCGGCGCCAATCCGGTGCCCGCCGCCGAGGCGGCCGCCGCCCTGGAGGTACTGGAGGCGGCCCGCCGTTCGGCACGAGACAAGGTGGCGGTGACGCTGTGATGGGAACCCACCAGATGACCCCGAAGTTCACCCCGGAGATCACCCCGACCCTGGAGGAGCTCCAGGCGCAGGAACGCCGGCTGGTCTTCCGCCGGTTCACGAACGACGACGCGTGGGAGCTGGGGTCCCTGCTGGTGGAGCTGGCCCGTGAGCGCCAGGCACCGGTCGCCGTCGACATCCACCGCGCGGGCCAGCAGCTGTTCCACGCGGCGCTGCCCGGCTCCACGCCCGACAACGACGCCTGGATCGCCCGCAAGCGCCGGGTGGTGGAGCGCTTCGGCGCGTCCTCCTACCTGGTGGGCTCCCGGTTCCGCGCCAAGGGCACGACGTTCGAGGACTCCTCGCGCCTGGACCCGGACGAGTACGCGGCCCACGGCGGCTCCTTCCCCGTCAACGTGGAAGGGGTCGGCATCATCGGCGCGGTCACGGTCTCGGGCCTCCCCCAACTGGAGGACCACCGCTTCGTGGTCGAAACCCTGACCCAGTACCTGGAGAAACACCAGCACTGACCCGCGCCCCTCCAGGAGCGCGGGGAACTGCGCCCCTCCAGGAGCGCGGGGAACTGCGCGCCTCCAGGGGCGCGGGGAACTGCGCGACCAGCCACGACCGGCCCGCAGCCGCCCACGACCGACAGCCGACGGCGACCGACGGGGGGCCGACGGCGGTCGACGGGGGGCCGACGGCCGGTCGACCGCCGCCGCCTGACGCCCGCCGGCCAACCGCCGTCACCCCCCGCCCCCCAGCGGAGCGCTCACGCGTCTTTGAACTCCTGCCGCTGACGCCCCAGCCCGCCGATCTCCAGCTCCACCACGTCCCCGGCCCGCAGGTACGGCTTGGGCTCAGGCTCGCCCATGGCCACGCCCGCGGGCGTCCCGGTGTTGATGACGTCCCCCGGGTACAGGGTCATGAACTGGCTGACGTACCGGACGACCTCGCCCACCGGGAAGATCTGTTCGGCCGTGGTGCCGTTCTGCTTCAGCTCCCCGTTGACCCAGAGCCGCAGCGGCAGGTCCTGCGGGTCGGCGACCTCGTCGGCCGTCACCAGCCAGGGGCCCAGCGGGTTGAACGTCTCGCAGTTCTTCCCCTTGTCCCAGGTCCCGCCCCGCTCGATCTGGAACTCCCGCTCGGACACGTCGTGCGCGACGGCGTACCCCGCGACGTGCGCGAGCCCGTCCCGCGCCGACTCCAGGTAGCGGGCGGTACGTCCGATGACGACCGCCAGCTCCACCTCCCAGTCGGTCTTCTCGGACCGGCGCGGCACGAGGACGGTGTCGTAGGGCCCCACCACCGTGTCCGCCGCCTTGAAGAAGACGACGGGCTCGGCGGGCGGCTCGACCCCGGTCTCACGGGCGTGGTCGTGGTAGTTCAGCCCGATGCACACGATCTTGCCGATCCGGGCCAGCGGCGGCCCGACGCGCAGCCCGGTCGCGTCCAGCACCGGCAGGTCCCCGGACGCGGCGGCCGCGCGGACCCGGCCGAGCGCCTCGTCGTCGGCGAGCAGCGCGCCGTCGATGTCCGGGACGACGCCGGAGAGGTCCCGCAGGACCCCCTGGGGGTCGAGCAGCGCGGGCCGCTCCGTTCCCGCCGTACCGACTCGCATCAGCTTCATCGTCACCATCTCCCTCGATCGCGGGTCACGCACCCGTCCGACGGGTGCAGCCATCGGAGGACTGGTCGATCCTCCAAGCTCGCGATCGGGTCCGCAAGCCCCCGTTCACGGAGTGGACCGGGGGCGCGCGACCCCGGGCCGCCCGCGCGGACCCGTCACCGGTACAGGGCCGCCCGTTCGAGCGCGCTCCAGGTCGTGCTGGTGATCACGTACAGCGCGGCGGCCAGCGGTACGACGGCCACCGTGACCAGCGTGAAGAAGGACAGGAACGGCATGGCCTTGGCGACCGCGCCGAGTCCGGGCACCTCCGGGCCCGCGCCGGCGCCGGTGACGGCCTCGGGCAGCGGCACCCGCCGCGCGCGGACGAAGTTGAAGGTGGCGACGGCCGCGACGACGGCGAACAGAGCCAGGTAGACGAGTCCGGCGGCGCCGAACACCCCGCCGCCGGACAGCGCGTCCGTCCAGCGCTCGCCGAGGGGCGCGGCGAACAGCCGGTGCCCGAGCAGCGCGTTGTCCTCGCCGCCGATCGAGGAGCTGGAGAAGAGGTGGTAGAGCAGGAAGAAGGCCGGTATCTGGCACAGGCTCGGCAGCAGCCCGGACAGCGGCGACACCTTCTCCTCGGCGTGCAGGTCCAGCACCGCCCGCTGGAGACGCTCCGGGTTCTTCGCGTGCTTGCGGCGCAGCTCGGCGATCCTCGGCTGCAACGCCGTACGGGCCTTCTGACCCCGGGCGGCCGCCCGGGACAGCGGATGGACGAGGAGTCGTACGAGCGCGGTGAACAGGACGATGGCGGCGGCCGCGGCGGTGGCGCCGAACAGCGGGTGGAGCAGGTCGGCGAGGTGCTCGACCAGGCTGGCGAAAACGGACATGGGTGAGGAGCCCTCCGGGGGTCTCGTCGTGCCGGTGAACGGGGCTGCGGCGTGACGACCCGCGTGGGTCACTCGTGGACGGCCGGACGGGCCGGCCCTACGCGACGGTCGCCGGGAGGGCGTGGCCGGGCGCCCTGGGGCGCGGTCGGCCGGAGGCGTCGGGGTCGCGTTGCGGCAGGAAGGCCGTACGGCGGGCCCGGTCCCTGATGGCCGTGCGCACCCGGGTGGGCGGGACGGCGGGGGCGCTGCGGGCGGCGACGAGGGTGCAGACGGCGAGCGCGGAACCGGCGGCCGCGGTCGCGGCGAGCGCGACGGCGGCCGGGAGGCTGCCGGCGTCGAGGAGCACGACGTCGACCAGGAGGAGGAAGAGCACGAGCGCGGGACGCGGCACGAACCTGCTGCGCGTCATTCCCGGCCCCCCTCCCCCTCGGTTCCTGTGCTTCCCGTGCTTCCCGTCGGTTATACCTGACCGGCCTCGAGCGGCTCCAGAAGCCTTCTGGGCTTCAGCAGCGCCCGGCTGACCGGATCCGCCGGGTCGGTGTCGAGCCCCGGCCCCGGCACCATGAGGACGTCCGGGACCGGTACGACAGTTCCGCAGGCGGGGCACTCGCCGTACGGGCCGAGTTCGGTGCCGCACGCGGCGTGCCGGAAGATCCGCAGCTGGGCCTCGCCGAAGTGCTCGCGCCCCCACAGGCCCAGCGAGCGCAGCGTCGGCCACAGGGCGATCGCGCGGTCGGTGACGACGTACTCGTCGCGCGGCGGGGACTGCTGGTAGCGGCGCTTCTCGAGGATGCCCTCCGCGGTCAGCGCCTGGAGGCGGGCGGCCAGCACGGCCCGCGGGATACCGAGGTGGACCAGGAAGTCGTTGTAGCGCCGGACGCCGTAGAGCGCGTCGCGGACGACGAGGAGCGTCCAGCGTTCGCCGACGACCTCCAGCGCCCGAGCGATCGAGCACTCCTGTGCCGCGTAGTCCTTGCCGAGTGCCATGCCGCCCACTGTAACCATTTACCCGCTGTGGGTTCAATGAACGAACCTTGGGTGCTAGCGTACGGAGGCATGAGCAGGTTCAATGACCGAACTGAAGACGTCACGGCACCGACGGCCACCGCGGGAACGCCCGCCACCCCCGGCTCACCGACCCTCACCGCGGACCGGGCGGTCACGGAAGCGGCGGGTCCCGGGGCCGGGCAGGCGGCCGGGCAGACCCGGGCGGAGCCGGACGCCCCGGTGACGTCGGCCCGCCCCCGGGCCACGCTCGCCGTGACCAGCGCGGCCACCGCCCTCGCCCTGATGACCTACACCGCCCCGGCCGTGACACTCGTGGACACCGCCGCCGCCCTGCACACGGCACCGTCCGCGCAGGCCTGGCTGCTGAACGGCACCCCCCTCGGCCTGGCCGCGGTCCTGCTCGTCGCCGGCAGCCTGGCCGACGATCACGGCCGCCGCCGGCTGTTCGTCTCCGGCACCCTGGCCCTCGCCCTCACCACCTTGCTCGGCGCCCTGGCGACGACGACCTGGCAGTTCACGCTGGCCAGGGTCGCGCAGGGGGCGGCGAGCGCGGCCCTGCTCGCCAGCAGCCTCGGCCTGCTGGTGCACGCCTTCCCCACCCCGCGCGGACGGCTGCACGCCACCGGCGTGTGGGGCGCCTTCGTCAGCGGAGGCATCGCCCTGAGCCCGCTGCTCAGCGGCGCGCTGCCCGGCTGGCGCCCGGTCTACGTCCTGCTGGGCGCCGCGACCCTGCTGGTCGCCGCCGTCGCGCCCCGCGTACTGACGGAGTCCCGTTCACCGCGCGGCGGCCGGCCGGACCTGCCGGGCGCGGCGGCCTTCGGCGCGGCGACCGTCGCCCTGATCGCCGCCCTCACCCTGGGCCGGGACGGCTGGCTGCGGGCCCCGGTGGGGCTGCTGCTCCTCGCGTCCGTCGCCCTGCTGGCGCTCTTCGTGCTCGTGGAGCGGCGGGTGGCCACCCCGATGATCGACCTCTCGCTGCTGCGCGACCCGGCGTTCGTGGCCTCCTCCGCCGGCGGTCTGGTGACCGGCCTCGCGGTCATCGGCCTGTTCAGCTTCCTGCCGACGGTGCTCCAGAAGGCGCTGGGCCTGTCCCCGATGGACACCGCCTGGCTGTTCCTCCTGTGGTCCGGCCTGTCCTTCGTGGTCGCCCTCCAGGCCCGCCGCCTGGCCGGCCGTGTCCCCACGCGCGTGCAGCTCGCGCTCGGTTTCGTCCTGCACGCGGCGGGCGTCCTGACCCTGCTCGGCTCGGTGGACGCGGGCTCCTGGCACCGGATGCTCCCGGGGCTGGTGGCCGCGGGCATCGGCAGCGGCCTGCTGAACGCGGCGCTGCCCCTGCTGGCGGTGGAATCGGTACCGGCGGCGCGGGCGGCCATGGGGTCCGGGGCGCAGCAGACGCTGCGGTACGTCGGCTCGTGCGCCGGTGTGGCCCTGACGATCGCCATCGCCACCGGGACGGGCGGCGGACTCGCCCGGGGGACGGACCTGGCGATGGCGGTGTCGGCGGGGCTGGCGCTCGTCGGAGCGGCGGCCGTGCTGGGCGCCCGCCGGAAGCAGCCTCTTGTATCAAGTGATTGACACAAGATCCGACTCCCGGGCATCTTGTACTCACCATCTTGTACTCACCACTTGATACAAGTACTCGTGTGCACCGGGGGCCCGACATGCTGGACACCGTCCCACCCGAGCGTCTGCTCGCCCGCGCCGACCTCTGCGCCCGCTGGGCAGGCCTCGCCCTGGGCGCCGTGGTCGCCCAGCGGGTCGCGGTGCGCGACAGCGACGACGTCGCGATGACCTTCCTCAGCGCCGTCACCGCGTTCGGGCTGTGCGCCGTCGGCGGCGTCCTGCTCGGCGACTCCCTCACCCCGGCACCCC
Source organism: Streptomyces asoensis (assembly GCF_016860545.1). Classification (NCBI taxonomy): domain Bacteria; kingdom Bacillati; phylum Actinomycetota; class Actinomycetes; order Kitasatosporales; family Streptomycetaceae; genus Streptomyces; species Streptomyces asoensis. The sequence continues at coordinate 356,676 of NZ_BNEB01000003.1, forward strand.
TGGAAGCGGTCCGCACCGCGAGCCTCGCCCCGCGCCGGGTCCGCGACCATGTACCGCCCCGGATGGCGCCGCTGCTGCTCTTCCAGTCGGCCTGCCTCGTCGTGCTCCTGCTCATCGGGGTCGTCGCGGCCTCCCCCGACTCCATGGGCCGGGCGGGCCGCGCCGTCACCGTCACGTGCGACGGCGTGACCAGACCCCTGGGACCCTGGCCCGGGCTCCACTTCGCCACGCCGATGCTCGCCTCCATCGCCCTCGGCACCGTCGCCTGCGGATGGGCCCTGCGCCGCATCGCGCACCGGCCCGGCGGCAACCAGCAGCGCCACGACCGCTCGTGGGCGATCACCGCGGCCTGGGGACTGCTGGTCTCCAGCCAGCTGCTCCTCGTCCTCGCGATGATCGGCAGGGTGCTGTCCCGCACCACCTGCGCCGGCATGCTGGGCAACGTCACCGCCCTGGTCATCTACCCCCTGGGCCTGGTGACCCTGTTCAGCCTGGGATGGTGCCTGTTCACCATCGTCATGCCCAGGGCCGTCGGCGATGAGTGAACCCGCGGTCCGCGTGGACACCACGAGCCAGGTGCCGCCGTTCGAGCAGATCCGCGCCCAGCTCGCCGCCCTGATCGTCACCGGCCGGCTCACCGAGGGCGAACGGCTGCCGACGGTACGGCAGTTGGCCTCGGACCTGGGCCTGGCTCCAGGCACCGTGGCCCGCGCCTACCGGGAACTGGAGGCCGCCGAGCTCATCCGCACCCGGCGCGGCGCGGGCACCAGGGTGGCGGCGCCCCCGTCCGAGCCGGCCCGGCCCGACCCGGATCAACTCGCGACCCTGGCACGCGACTTCACCGCCTCCGCGCGAGCGCTCGGCGCGGACACCGAGGCGGTGCTGACCGCCGTCCGGGAAGCTCTGGACGAGGGGACGCGGCCCTAGCCGCGGGACCGGGTCGCGACCAGCCTCCCCCACACCACCATGCGGTAGCGCGAGGTGTACTCGGGCGTACAGGTGGTGAGGGTGAGGTAGCGGCCGGGCGCGTCGTACCCGTAGGCGGGCTCGGTGAGGGAACGCGGTACGGGCCGGATGACACCCGCGTCGCGGGGCGAGGTCCGCGGCAGGATCTTGTCGACGACGTACGTGTAGGTCGCGCCCCGGGTCTCCACCTCCACCTTGTCGCCCTTCTCCAGGCGGTCGAGGTACCGGAAGGGCTCGCCGTGGGTGTTGCGGTGCCCGGCCACCGCGAAGTTGCCCTCCTGACCCGGCTGCCGGGTCCCGGCGTAATGCCCGACGTACCCCTTGTCGAGCACCTTCTGCTTGCTGGTGCCCTCGGCGACGGGGACGCGCAGACCGAGCCGCGGGATCCGGAGCACCGCGTAGGCCTGCGACAGACGGGGCGCACCGGACGACGCCCCCGCCCCGCTCCCGTCGCCCGCCCGCCCGGACGCCGGACCGGAACCGGCCCCCGCCCCGGAGCCGGAACCCGGAGCCCCGCCGGAACCACCGCCATCGCCAGGGTCGTTCGCCCCACCGCCCCCGGCACTCCCCCACTCCCGCTCCAGCGACTCCACCCGCCGCTCGGCGCCCTCCCTGGCCTCCCGGTTGGTCCACCACAGCTGGTGCACCACGAGCAGCAGCACCAGCACACCGGCGGTGACCAGCACTTCGGCACCGCCCCGGAGCGCCCGGCGGTACCGGGCGCGCCGCCACCGGGTGCTGTGCCGCACGACGGGGACACGCCGCCGGAGAGGAACACGCCGTACGAGGGGATTCCGCACGCGGGCACGATAGGCGGAGGGCGCCGAGGTCTCCAGACGTTCGCCCCCTCGAACCCGGCCGCCCCCTTCCTCCACAGGTTTGAGAAAGGGCTGTCATAACTCTCGACAACACCGAGGGCCACACCCGATGCTTCGTGACGCACCGACGCACCGACGGGTGGACGCACCGACGGGCGGACGCGTCCGGGCTTTCGCACTGAGGCAGGGACACACCGCACCGCACACGCACCAGGTGCACCGACGCACCCGACGACGCCGGCCGGGACGACCGGCGCTCGTTCGCTGTCACGAAGCGGAGAAGTCATGATCCGACGCAGGACACTGCTGGCGGCCACGGGCGGGGCGCTCTTCACGGGCGCCCTCGCGACGGGCACCGCCCACGCCGACGCGACGATTTCCGTCAACCCCTCCACGACCTACGGGACATGGGAGGGCTGGGGCACCTCCCTCGCCTGGTGGGCGAACGTCTTCGGCGCCCGGGACGACTTCGCCGACATCTTCTTCACGACCAAGTCGGTGTCCTACAACGGCAGGACGCTGCCCGGCCTCGGCCTCAACATCGCCCGCTACAACCTGGGCGCGTGCAGCTGGAACTCGGTCGGCGGCACCACCATGGCGGCCTCCGCCAACATCCCCGCGTTCAAGCAGATCGAGGGCTACTGGCAGGACTGGAACAACGAGGACCCCACGTCCTCCGCCTGGGACTGGACGGCGGACGCGACCCAGCGCGCGATGCTCCAGAAGGCCGTGTCACGCGGTGCGACGACCGAGCTCTTCGCCAACTCCCCCATGTGGTGGATGTGTTCCAACCACAACCCGTCCGGAGCCGCCGGCGGCGGCAACAACCTCCAGACCTGGAACTACCGCCAGCACGCCTCCCACCTCGCGGCGGTCGCGCTGTACGCCAAGTCGAACTGGGGCGTGAACTTCGCGACCGTCGACCCCTTCAACGAGCCGTCGTCGTCGTGGTGGACGGCGACCGGCACGCAGGAGGGCTGCCACATGGACGCGACGGTCCAGTCGGCCGTACTGCCCTACATGCGCAGCGAACTCGACAAGCGCGGACTGACGGCGACGAAGATCTCGGCCTCGGACGAGACGAGCTACGACCTCGCCCGCACCACGTGGAACTCCTTCTCGTCGACGACGAAGGGGTACGTGAACCGCGTCAACGTGCACGGCTACCAGGGCTCGGGCGGCCGCCGCGACCTGCTCTACGCCGACGTGGTGACCACGGCCGGCAAGGCGCTGTGGAACTCGGAGACGGGCGACAACGACGGCACCGGCCTGACGATGGCGAGCAACCTGCTCTACGACTTCCGCTGGCTGCACCCGACGGCGTGGGTGTACTGGCAGGTCATGGACCCGTCGACGAACTGGGCGATGATCGCGTACGACGCGAGCACGCTGGCGGCCGGCGCGGTCACCACCAAGTACTACGTGATGGCCCAGTTCAGCCGTCACATCCGCCCGGGCATGACGATCCTCGACACGGGCGTGAGCTACGCGGCGGCGGCGATCGACAAGACGGCGAAGCGGCTCGTCATCGTGGCCGCGAACACCTCCTCCTCGGCCCAGACGCTGACCTTCGACCTCTCCCGCTTCACGACGGTGACCGGCGGCTCGTCGGGCCTCGTCCCCCGCTGGAACACGGTGACCAACGGCTCCGGCGACCTCTACACGGCCCGCTCGGACACCTACCTGAGCGGCAAGACCATCAGCGTGCCGTTCGCGGCGGGCGCGGTCCAGACGCTCCAGGTGGACGGGGTGACGATCTAGGGAGCACGCCAGGGGGTCGGCCCCTGGCCTGCACCTATCTCCTTTTTGTCAGCGGCGGGCAGTACGGTGTCGTGCATGCGCCCCGACACGCCTGCCGAGAACGTCGACCACACCGCCGAAGCGGCACGCCTGGAGCGGACCGCCGGCCTGTACCCCGAGGACGCGGAAGCCCTGCTGCTCCAGGCCGCCGCCCACCTGGAACTGGCCGGCGACCGCCCCGCCGCGACGACCCTGTACGACCGCCTCCTCTCCTCCTCGGAGGGTCCGCGGAACCTGGAGAACCCCCACCTCGTCCGCGCCCTGAAGGCCTCCAACCTCTGGGAGTACGGCCACGAGGCCGAGGCCAGGGCGATCATCGACGGCATCCGCGCCACGGCCCCCCGTGACCCGGCGCCCTGGGTGATCGTCGCGGAGGCGCTGGAGTCCCACGACGAACTGGAGGCGGCGCAGAAGACGTTCACGGAGGGCGCGACCCTGCTCCTGGCGGACACCACGGAGCCCCCGCACGCCGCCCACCCCCTCCTCTTCGGCCGCCACCGCGTACGCCGCATGCTGGGCGCGGCCCACGACGACTGGGACGTCCTCGCCGACACCCTCCACTCGTCCGCCGTCTCCCTGGACGAGCTCCACGACCCCAAGCGCGTCTGGTCCCTGGGCTCGGACAACCCGGCGGAACTGGAGGCCGAGATCTCGCGCCTGCGCGCCGAGCTGGGCGCCTACCGGGAGGAACTGTCCCGCCCGTTCCCGGTGGCCGTCCTGCACTGGCCGGCGGCCGAACTGTCGGAACTGGTCACCGCGTACCCGTCACTGTCCACGGAGTACCCCTCCCACGAGGAGCACCTGACCGGCATAGAGGCATCCCTGCGCGAGCTGTCCGCCTCCGGCACGGGCAACCTCGGCATCGTCACCGGCACAGTCCCCTCCTACGAGGCCTTCGCCGCCTCGGAGGGCACCACCCCGTCCGACACGGACCTGCTCCCCCAGTACGCCACGACCCTCGCAGCCCGAGGCCGCGCAACGGGCTGGCCGCCGGAGCGGGGGGCGCTTTGCTGGTGCGGGTCGGGGACCCAGTACCAGGAGTGCCACGGGGCGTAACCAGCTCCGGCCGCGGATTGCGGCTCGGCCTGACCAGAGACGCAGCAGCAGGAGCAAGACCACGACGAGGCGCCCTGAGCGGACTTCGGTACGTCAACTGCCAGTTCAGCGCGGTTGCCTGGCCCGGCAACCGCGGGGCCTGGCATGACCGCCGCAGGTTCCCTCCACCGAGGTACGGGCTCCTCAGTCTGGTGCGCCGCCCAGGTCCAAGTCGGCGTCCAGTCTCATGCAGACGTGCCCTGACGCAGTCACCACGTCACATCAGCAGTGATGAGCAAATCAGCATAAAGATAGACACGAGAGAAACATCTCTGGCCAAAGCTGTTGACAGATAAGGGACTTATCGCCCCCGTTCGCCATCCACCTCCCCCTATGTCCAACCTTTGCAGTACGGTCACACTCCACTGTCTGTTGTGTGTATGGGGCTGCTACTTGTGGAGCAGCCCCTGACCTGTGCATTTGAGGAAGCATGCCCTACGAGCCCGGCGCCAACTGGCAATACGACGTCCCCACAACCGGCAGCACTCATCTGCCGCCTGACGCTGGTTACGGTAAGGCTCTGACCAATCAGGGCTATGGCTTCGAAGTGGCCGTCGCCGACCTCATCGACAACTCCATCGATGCCAAAGCCGACGAGATCGTCGTGCACTTCCTGCGTGATGCCGACCGGATCCTCACCCTCCTGATCGTCGATAACGGCGAAGGCATGGACGAAGCGGGCCTGGACAGCGCCATGACCGTGGGCCGCCGCCGCGACTACGGCGAGGGCGCTCTGGGCCTGTACGGCACGGGCCTCAAGGCGGCTTCCCTCTCTCACGCTTCATCCCTGACCGTGGTCAGCCGCACGAGGCGCAGCCGGTCCGCTGGACGCCGTCTCACGGCAGAGGGCATAGAAGACGGCTTCCGCTGCGACACCGTGGACCCCCGGTATGCACAGGAACTGGTGGACCGCTACGACGGCATCATCGAGTGGCAGGGCACTGTCGTGCGGTGGGACAACGTGCGGGCCTTCGAGACGGTCGGGCGCGGCCAGAGCGATCAGTTCCTGTCGAAGGCGATCTCCCGGCTTGAGACGCATCTCGGCCTGTACCTGCACCGCTACCTGCAACGCGGCCTCAAACTCGACATCGCGGTGTGGGATGTGAGCAGCAGGGAGAACGAACTCGGCGAGGAAGTGGACCACATCGCCGTGGAGGCTCTGGATCCCTTCGGCTACAAGGTGCCGGGTAAGCCGGGGTACCCCCGGAAGTTCACGGCTTCCGTAGAAGGCCTGGGCGATGTGAACCTGACCGCTCACATCTGGCCGGCCAAGTCCAGGCAAGCGGGATTCCGCCAGATCGGGGCTCTCTCCGAGAGGCAGGGCTTCTACTTCTACCGCAACGACCGCCTCGTGCAGGCCGGAGGCTGGAACGGCTGGCGGAACCCCGAAGGGCACCTTGTGCTCGCCCGGGTCGCGATCGACCTCCCGTCTCGCGAAAACAGCGTCTTGAGTCTCGATGTAAAGAAAGAGAAGGTCACCGTCACCCCCGCCTTCACCGAAGGCATCGAGAAGGCCGTGGACTCGAAGGGCCGCATCTTCCGGAGCTACCTCGCCGATGCCGAGTCCGCCTACAGAGACGGCTCACGGCGCAACGAGATCGTCCGCAAGCCTGTCACTCCACCAGGCAAGGGCATGGATCCCAAGGTCAAGCGCGTCATCAAGGAAGAGCTTCCTGAGAAGCCGGGCGAGGATCCGATCGCCTTCATCTGGAGTGCGCTTCCCTCTGCTCAGTTCTTCTCCCTTGACCGCGAGCGCAATGCGGTCATCCTCAACAGGGCCTACCGGGACGACTTCAACGAGGGCCGACGCGGCGGCTCCAATGACGCCCCCGTCACCAAAGCACTGCTGTATCTGCTGCTCGAAGACTGCTTCGGACTCGGGCGGTGGGAGCGGACCCGCCAGGACCGTGTGGACTACTGGAACACCATCCTCCTGGCCTCGGTGGAAGTGCAGCGTGAACGGCGCACGCAGGTCACTTCCTGACGCAGCGGGTCACCGGCTCCTGTTTCACCCACTGCTACCTGACTGAGGAATCCCACATGGGCGACATCGACGCGACCGCTCTACTTGAGATCCACACCTCCGCACTCGCAGGCATGGGGACCAATCCGCGATCCTTCGCGAACTGGGCCAATGTCGCCGCCGAGGACTATCCGGACGCGGACCTGAGCGAGGAGGTGTTCCGTACACAACTCGTCAGCGGCGGCGAGGCGCTCAAGGCTCTCTGGAGCCGGCATCTCACTGCCTGGGACTTTGCCGAGGCCCCTCAGTGGGCCCCCGCCATCCCCGCACGCACCGACGAACGGCGAACGGCCGCATACGACCGGCTCCGCTTCGGAAGTGACCTTCGGAAGGCGCTGGATGCAGTAGTCCCCGTGGCGAAGATCCCGGGCCCCACGGTGATCACTCGAGACTTCACGCCGTGGTACACCCCGGAACGTGCTGCGGCCCGCTCCTTCTACTGGAGGTCCTACGAGCAGAAACTCCGCTCAAAGGGCTGGTCCGAAGCCGCCGTTGCGAGCCTGGACGAGGCCAGCCGGGCTGTCGTCGAGCGTCTCACCGACCCCGAGCAACCAGCGGCCCGGCAGGCGAAAGGTCTGGTCGTCGGTTACGTCCAGTCAGGCAAGACGGCAAACTTCACTGGTGTCACAGCCAAGGCGATCGATGCCGGCTACCGCCTCGTCATCGTCCTCGGAGGCACGCTCAACTTGCTGCGTGCTCAGACCCAGCGCCGCCTCGACATGGAATTGATCGGGCAGGAGAACATCCTGAGAGGCGCTGACATAACGGACCTGGACTCCCTGGTAGGGATCGACTACGTGGGAGACGACGATTCCGACTGGCCTGAATTTGTTCAGCATGGCGGCCGCCCGTCCGTCCTGGGCGCCTTCGATATCGAACGCCTGACGACTCGCGACAACGACTACAAGAGCCTGGCACAGGGAATCCGTGCTCTTGAATTCGAGAAGCGCGAGCCGACCCGCCCACTGCATGATCCAGCGAACCTTCACCATACTGCCGCTCGAGTCCTCGTCGTGAAGAAGAACAAGTCCGTACTGACTAAGCTGGTCAAGGACCTCAAGCAGATTCATGGCCTGCTCGGAGAGCTGCCGACTCTGATCATCGACGACGAGTCCGACCAGGCGTCCGTGAATACCCTGGACCCGAAGAAGTGGGAGCAGGGGAGCACCGAGCGCACAAGTATCAACGGGCTGATCTCCCAGCTCCTGAAGCTTCTCCCGCGGTCGCAGTACGTCGGTTACACAGCCACTCCCTTCGCGAACGTCTTCGTTGATCCAGGGGACGATGAGGACATCTTCCCCAGCGACTTCGTGATCTCCCTGCCGCGCCCCATTGGCTACATGGGCGCCCAGGACTTCCACGACCTGGATTCGGCGATCCCGCGGGAGGAGCGCACCTACGCCAACTCGCAGGAGAAGGCACACATCCGCGACATCTGCGAGTCCACAGGCGACCGTCTCCAGGAGGCCCTGGACGCCTTCGTCCTGTCCGGTGCACTGAAGCTGTACCGAGCCGATCACGGCGTGCATGACGGGCCGTTCCGCCATCACACGATGCTCGCCCACCAGTCGGTACGCAAGGACGACCACGCGGATCTCGCGCTGCTCATCAATTCCATGTGGCATCAGGCGGGATACAGCTCGGCGGCCGGGCACGAGCGTCTTGCGGCTCTGTGGGCCTCGGACTTCTCCCTGGTCAGCGATGCGCGTGCCGCAGATCTGCCTGCACCTGCCAGCTATGAGGCGCTACGCCCCTACGTGAACGCGGCTCGCCAGCGCATCGGCTCCGGTGGCCAGCCCGTCATCGTGGTGAACGGGGATTCCGATCGCTACTTCGACCAGTTGAACCTCGACTTCGACCGGACACCTCACGTCTGGAAGATCCTTGTCGGAGGTACGAAGCTCTCTCGCGGCTTCACCGTGGAAGGCCTGACTGTCACGTATTACCGGCGTACCACCCAGCAAGCAGACACCCTGATGCAGATGGGGCGCTGGTTCGGATTCCGGCCTGGCTACCGGGACCTGGTTCGGCTGTACATCGGGCGGGAGGAGCCGTTCGGCCGCAACAGGTACGCCGATCTGTACGAGGCGTACGAGGCAATCTGCCGCGACGAGGAGACGTTCCGGGAGCAGCTGGCACAGTACGCCGTCGCGGTGGACGGGATGCCCCAGGTGACACCGGCCCAGGTGCCGCCTCTCGTAGCCCAGCACCTTCCCTGGATCAGACCCTCTGCCCGCAACAAGATGTTCAACGCGGAGCTCGTGGAGGTGAGGTCCCCCGGCCGTCCCATCGAGCCGGCTTCCTATCCGGTAAGTCACACGGTGCTCAAGCGGAACACTGAACGCTGGCGTCCTCTGCTGAACGCGCTCGGCACGGAGCCGACTGCGTTCACCAATCCGCCGGACAGCTCCAGCACGCTTCCGAGGACCTTCGAAGCTCTGACCGGCACCATCTCGCACAGCGAACTGGTCAGTGTGCTGTCCCAACTCGAGTGGGAGCGGCCCGGGCACTTCGATCCTCATCTGACCTACCTGAGCCAGCTCGACGGCACCCTTGCCAAGGTGGACGACTGGCTTCTCGTATCCCCTCGCCTGGCTGCGAACAAGCGCGTCGAGGCTCGTGTGCTCGGTTCGCTGCCGCTGTCCCTAGTCCGCCGGACCCGGCAGTCCGGTAAGACCTCGTTCGGCCGTATCGCCAGCGTCGAGCATCGCGCTGCGGCACAACGTCTCATCGACGAGGCGTCCTCCTCGGCGGAGGCTCGTCCTCACCGGAATCCCAGCATCGGACCCACCACAGGAGTCATGCTCCTGTACCCCGTCGTTGAGGGCGACAGCCATGCCGACGTGCACGCGGTCGTGCGGAACGGGACGGCAGACCCCTCGAAGATCGTGATGGCCTTCACGCTCATTCCACCGGCATCGGCCGTCGACTCAGACCGTCGTCTGGTGCGCTTCCGGGCCAGGGATTCGCGGCACAGCGGCGCCGCTACTATTCCGGTTAGTTCGTCCTGAGGGGGATCCGCTTGCTGCCCATCGACGTCTACGCGGCACCGAACATCACTCCAGCCGAAGAGCTGAGGGGTGATACCGAGCTCTTGGATGTACACGCGAAGCTCATGGGAATGGAGAACTCGCGAGATCGCTTCGCAGCCGTGTTGCGGGACACCATCGATCAGCTGCTGAACGGTGAGGTGACGGGTCGCTACGACTGGGCAGATCTGTTCAAGACAGAGAGAACGCACGCCGGAACTCTCGTCGAGATCAACTTGCAGCGCGAGTTCAAGTTCGCCGACGGGGAATCCATGGACTACCGGATCGCCGGCGTTGATGTGGACTGCAAGTACTCCCAGAACTTCGGCGGCTGGATGATCCCCCCAGAGGCCAGAGGACACCTCTGCCTTCTCGTGTGGGCCAGCGACTACGAGAGCCGCTGGAGTGCCGGATTGTTCCGGGTCCGGGAGGAGTGGCTGAACCAGGGCGGCAATCGCGATGCCAAGCTCACCGTGAAGGCCAGACACCGGGACAAGATCCTATGGCTGTGGCGCGATGCCGTACTTCCAGAGAACGTGCTTCTCCACATGAGCCCGTCCGACTGCACAGCGGTGTTTGCTTCGCAGTCCGGGCAGCAGCGGCTCAACGAGTTGTTCCGACGGGCCGAGAAGCGGCTGATAAGCCGCAATGTGGTACGAACCGTGGCTCAGCAGAAGGATTACATGAAACGCGTTCGGGGCAACGGAGGTTCGCGTTCAGCTCTGAAGCCCGAGGGATTCCTCATCATGGGCGACTACGACAGCCACCGCTCGGTAGCGGAGCAGCTCGGCCTCCCGAAGCCCGGCGAGGGAGAGTTCATCAGCGTGCGAGTGGCCAAGCGCCGCCCGCACCATCGGGACGCACCGCACGTGGTCCTTGATGGCGACGCCTGGGTCATTGCCACTGCCGACGACTCTCCTGAGGCCGCGCCCTCACTTCCCTCCCACACGAAGTAGGAACGCGCAGAAATGAGTGCATCGTTCGCAGCCCAACTGCTGGGCTGGAAGAAACTCGACTCCGGACAGGTCGTCCCTAACAGCGCCGACAGCAGCAGCGACCCATCGAAGGCCCTGGCGCGGGAAATCCTGGATTGCCTGGGCGTCGTACCGGAAGTCGTCCTGCCGGACACCCCGCGAAATCCGGGCCCAAGACTTGAAACGTCGGTGAGAAACGACCTTGCAGAGGTCCTGCCGAAGGCCGATCCGTCCCGCACATGGCAGGTAGATCACCAGAAGGTGATCTCCGATTTCTCTCAGTACATGCACTTGGGGAAACTGAAGCAGGCGGTACTCAGGAATCCTGTCCTCAGCGCTGACCTCGGCCTTGATTACCTGATCAGGCCGGATGTCACAGTAGGAACTTCACACGCTCCCGGCATCGGTTCATTTCTCCACGCAGCCGTATCATGCAAGTGGACGATTCGCTCTGACCGCGTCCAGAACATCCGGCATGAGTTCTTGCAGATGATCAGGCACCGGCGTGGCCGCCTACCCCACCTGATGACCGTGACGGCTGAGCCGATGCCCAGCAGGCTCGCCGCTATCGCCAGAGGAACCGGGGAGGTTGACGCCGTTTACCACATCGCCTTCGAGGCATTGCAAGAGGCTGTGGCGGCTGCTGGCAGCAAACAGCAGAAGAACGACCTGGCCGAGATGGTGGGGCAGGGGCGCCTCAGGCCATACGAAGAACTAGCCACAACACTGGTGAGCTGGTAAGAGTCAGTGCGCTATGAGTAATCCTTCAGGGCCAACTGAACCGGCAGGCGAATGGAGTCCCCCCGCGGGCTCATGGGCATCCTCCGCAGCGCGCCGCCGGAACATGCAGGCCATCCGGAACAGGGACACCAAGCCGGAGTGGCTGATCCGGCGGCTGGTGCACGCCCGGGGGCTGCGCTACCGAGTGGCCGCGAAGCCGCTTCCAGGGCTTCGCCGGACCGCTGACATGGTCTTCGGGCCCGCGAAGGTCGCTGTCTTCATCGATGGCTGCTACTGGCACGGCTGTCCCGAGCACTACGTACCGCCGAAGACCAATCCGGGCTACTGGTCAGACAAGGTCGCCCGGAACATGGCCCGCGACCGGGACACCGACCAGCGCCTGGAAGAGGCGGGCTGGACGGTGCTCCGGTTCTGGGAACATGAGCCGTCGGAAGACTGCGCTCAGCGCATTGCGGCCGAGGTCGAGCAGCGCCGTAGCGAACGCCGCAAGGCGCGGGAGGGCCTCTGATCAGCCCTGCTGCTGGTCACGCTCTCTAGCCGCCTTCAGTACATCCATGATCGACTTCCCGACGGCCCTGGCTACGGGCGGCGGGAACGCGTTTCCGATCTGGCGGTACTGCGCCGTCTTCCCGCCCGAGAAATCCCATTCATCCGGGAAGCCCTGGATGATTGCGGCTTGCCGCACGGTAAGCATCGGCCCGTCGGGACCGAAAAGGTCTCGGCCCTCCGACTTCTTCTCGGCGCATTTGTCGATGTCGTTGGCGACGCCCAGCCCGGAGACGCCGAGCTGCTTCCACGCTGCCTTTGCACGGCTGGGACCAAGGTCGGCACCCCCGTGCTTCTTCGATCCACCGACGAGCGTGGGAGCAATGCCTCCGCCCCTGCCCTGGCTCCTTAGTTCGGCGTCCCGGTCGCTGGCTTTCTGAAGCCACCGGTCGAACCTCTCCTGAGCAAGATGGGAATGCTCACCGTCGGCATACCGCCCGTAGCGCTCACGCATGGACGGCTCGAGGGCCTGCGCGACGCTGACCGGATCCTCGTGCGTGGGCGTAGGCCACTCGTACTTGAGGTCCTTGATGACGTCATCCCGGAGCGCGACGAGGATGGCGCGAGGCCGGAGCTGCGGAACTCCGAAGTCGCTGGCCTCCAGGATGCCCCACTGGCAGACGGTGTAGCCGAGCCCCCTATCGGTGACCAGCTCGCCGTCAGCAGCCCGGTAGGTACCGCCCTCAAGCCGTGCCGTGATGTAGTCACGGTAATCGGAGAACTTCGGGTCCATGATCCCCCGGACGTTCTCGATCATCACTGCCCGCGGGTTGAGGATCTCGACGAGTTCCAGCATGCGCGGGAAAAGGTCACGCTCGTCGTCCCGGCCGAGCTGCTTGCCGGCGTGGGAGAACGGGGGGCACGGAACCCCGCCGGCCAGCAGGTCGAGATCGCCCTGCCTCAGCAGTTCCGCTCCCTTGACCAGGTCCCTGAAGGGCTCAAAGTCCTTGACGTCGGCCGACAGGACATCGCAGTTTTCCCGCTCCCACGACCAGACCTCATGGTCGTCGATATTCAGCTTGAGCGTCTCTACCGCGTGCGGATCGATCTCGACCAGAGCGAGGTGACCGAAACCTGCCTGATGCAGACCGATCGCCTGGCCTCCCGCACCGGCACAGATCTCGATCGACGTGAACTCGGGCTTCGGCCGCGCTGTCGCAGCGCCATCGGGTTCCTTCATCAGGGTCATGCCCCCTCCTTACAGCCATGCAGCGGCAGACACACTTTGCAATCCACCATCACCGAGGGTGACAGACCCCACTGACAACGAGACTTCACCAAGTGTGCAGTACACCCCGCGGTTCGCTGAACACACTCTCCACCACACCGAACACTCATACGATATGGCCCATGCGGATACCTGCGTGGACTGAGGACGAGCTCCTGCTCGCCGGCGCGCTCGTCGTGAAGAACGGCTGGCGGGAGCTGCGGACCCACAACACGGAAGTACAGGATCTTTCGGAGCTGCTGCGCTCTCTGCCCATCCACGGGCCCGAGTCCCTCGCGCTGCCCAACTTTCGGTCCCCCGACAGCGTCAGCCGCAAGACAACCGACTTCATGACCAATCACGGCCGGTACACCGGCCGGGCTACCCGGTGCGGCAAGCCGACGCTGCTCATGATCGATGCCTTCACAGAGCGTGAGGCCGAGATGCTTCAAGCGGCCCAGGCTGTCGAAGACGGAATCGGCTCTGGTGAGCTGCATCTCATCCCACCGCAACCCGATGAGGTCGACGAGACGGGCAGCAGCGCCATCGAGGGACGCCTCCTCGTCCGCCGGGCTCTTGCCCGTGAGAGGAACCCGAAGCTCCGCGCCCAGAAGATCAAGCAGGTGCGGCAGCGCGAGGCCTCGCTGCGGTGCGAGGTCTGCGACTTCGACTTTGCCCGCGCCTACGGGGATCTGGGTGAGGGCTATATCGAAGTGCACCACGTCACTCCCCTTCACATATCCGGTACGCGCGAGACCAGGCTCGATGACCTGGCCTGCGTCTGCGCGAACTGTCACCGGATGTGCCACAGGTGCCGTCCTGGTGAATCCTGGCGCACTCCAGCCGCCCTCCGGGAGCTGATGGGCAAGGCCGGGCCCGGGGACCGCCACTAGGCCGCGTCCGCCTCGGCCTCGTAATGCATCTGCGCACGGTCGAGGATGTCGTCGGGGTCGTGGCCGCGAGCCGCAGACCAATGGAGCAGATCGGCGATCAGTGCGATCGCTGACTCCGCGAGGCCGGTGTCACGCCTTCGCCCCCGCAGCGCACCACCCTGCTCGGCGCGCTGATAGCCCTCCAGCGCCGTCACAGCCCGCTCCATGCGTCGGCAGCCGGCTCCTGGGCCCGCGGCGATCTCACACCAGACCGCCTTGCCCGCCGCTGTCAGCACGGTGCCCCAGTCGGCTGCCAGCGATGCCAGCAGGTGCAGGCCGCGGCCGCACACATCGTCGCTTCCCGTGGTCTTCTGCGAGGGCAGCGTTCTGCACTTGTCATGGACTTCGAGGCGCAGCCGCTCCCCCGTCCACTCGAGGATCAGGGCCGCCGACGCGCCTTGACCGACGTGCTTGACGACATTGGTCGCCAGCTCGGTGACCAGCAGCTCCACCTCGTCACGCTCGACGGACACCCCCCACTGGCTCAGCTGTCTGCCAGCAGCCTTCCGGAGAAGGCCCACCTCCGCCGGGGCCGCCTCGAACGGCAGGACGCAGCGGACCCGGGGTTCAGTGACCATGCAGCCCGACATGGCTACTCCTCACTTCAAAGCCACGCACGTGCTGCGCCCGCCGTGTCCGTACGGCTGCACTGCGTAGCAATCCGCCTACGAGCATGGCACGGAGAAATCTCGCTATGTAACTTCTCACGGGAATCGATCGAGTGAATCCGATGGTGGGGCTCGCTCGCAGCTGCCTAGCCTGTTGAGGTTTCCGGGCCCGCCGCCCGGTGGTAGGCGAAGGAGCCGCATGTCTGAACGGACCACCACCCGCCGCCGTCAACTGGGCGCCATGATGCGCAAGTTGCGTGCCCGCAGGGGGATGACCCTGGAGGAGGCCGGACGGCTCGTCGGCGTCTCCAAGGCGACGGTCAGCCGGTACGAGACCCAGGCAGGGCCGGTCAAATGGCTCGTCGTCGACGCGCTCTGCCGTGAGTACGGGGCCACTGACACTGAGCGCCGGGCCGTCGTCAACATCGCCAAGGACGCCAAGCAGCAGGGCTGGTGGAGTTCCTTCGCCGACTCGATTCCGGAGAGCATGAACCTGCTGCTCACCCTTGAGGACGAGGCGGTGCGGGAGAGCCACTTCTCGTGTGTCTACGTGCCCGGTCTGCTCCAGACACGCGCCTACAGCACCGCGTTGCAGAAAGCCAACGAAGTTCCCCTGGATCAGGCCGAGATCGAGCGTCTGGTCGGCATCCGTATGAAGCGGCAGGAGATCCTCGTCCGCCCGAAGCCGCTCCGCCTGTGGGCCATTCTCGACGAATCCGTGATCCGCCGCGTAGTCGGATCACCTCAGATCATGCGGGAGCAGCTCGACCGGCTGCTCGAGGCGAACGAGTCACCTCACATCACCTTGCAGGTACTGCCCTTCTCCCAGGGCGCCCACGCCGCAGCCCTGGGCAGCTTCGTCATCATCGGAGGGTCGGAGCCGGCACTGGACGTGGTGTACGTCGACTTCCACACCGGCTCCCTCTTTCTGGAGAAGGAAGAGGAACTGGAGCGCTACAGACTTGCGTTCGAGTACCTCCAGGCACAAGCGTTGGACATGGAGGCCTCCTCCGCCATGATCCACCGTGCCCGCAAGGAGTTGTGAATGTCAGCCGGACCGCAGCCTGACTCCGAGCCCGTCTGGTTCAAGTCGTCGTACAGCGGCGGCAACACGACCGAGTGCGTGGAGACGGCCTTCGTGGCCGCAGGTGTGCTGGTCCGGGATTCCAAGGAGCCGGGTGGCCCCCGTATCCAGATGTCGGCCGAGGCATGGCGCAAGTTCCTGGTTGCCTGCGCGCGGTGAGCACCGAAGGCTGATGCGCGGGGTCAGTCGTCGTAGTAGGCCCTGGCCACCGCGTGTGTGTCCTCGTAGAGGTGGTAGCGGGTGATGCGGCCGTTCTCGACCGTGGTGTGCAGGGCGAACGCGGTGTCGATGTCCCGGCCCGTCTTCCTGACCTCGGAGACCATGCGTCCGAGGAGCACCACGTCGTCGCCCTCGGCGATGACCTGACGGAGGTCGAACTCCTTGGCCCGCACATGGGTCCCGAGCAGTTCGAAGAACGTCCGCATGCCGTCCGCCGAGTGGACCTCCGGTACCCACGGGATGCCCGGCGGGTGCGGGATGGAGAATGACACCGAGTCGGCGAACAGCGCCGCCGCCTCCGCACTCTTCCCCTCCGCCAGCAGCGGGAACAAGCGTTGCACGGTCTGTGCCGGTGACTCTGCTGTCATGGGGGCCGACCCTACCGGCGGCAGGGAGCACCCACTACCGGGGTGCGCGGTGCGTCTCGGTGAAGGTGAAAGAGGTCGCATGGGGTTCTCGGGGCACGTGGTCTTCGCTCGTGGCGAGCGGCCTCTGCTGGACGCGCCGGTGTTCGACGGGCTCGGCGCGGAGGCGAAGCGCGCCGTGCATGCGTGGCCGCCTCGGCCCGGCGGCTGGCAGACCCTTCAGTTCGATCACGGGGTCTGGGAGGACGCCCTCCTGGGCGCCCTGGTCGAGTGGTCCGGCGCCCCGGTCTGCGCCGCCGATGTGTCCGACAGCGACGTCGCCCTGGTGACCGGGGTGGACACCGGTGACCGCCGTTGGCAGGCATGGCTCAACCTGGACCTGGCCGCCGCGCTCCTCGTCGAGGAACCCGAGGACGTGGACGACACGAGCCTGTGGGCCGTCTCGGACGAGTTCGCCGCCGCCCTGAGCCGCAAGCGCGCCGAACTCGACGCCGAGGTTCCCGCCGACGCCGAGGGCGCCCGCGCGTGGGCCGCTGCGGCCGGCGTTCCGGCCACCGCCGAACAGTCCCGGGTCGAACAGTCCCGGGTCGAGGAGCTGCTGCGGTCCCACGAGACCTTCGTCGAGGACCTCTTCGACCTGCTCCTCGACGCGTTGGGGTTTCCCCAAGCCCACGACGAAGACGAGGACGAAGACGAACACGGAGACGAAGACGGCGCTCAGGACTGAACTGCGCGGCCGAGCGGGGGGTCAGCTCGTGTGGGGGTCCTCGATCAAGGGCTGGGGACCTAGGACCGCCAGCAGTTCCAGGCGTTGTGCGTCCGCCGTGCCCGGTTCGGCGGTGTAGACCATGATGCGCAGGTCGCTGCCCGCCACGGTGAGGACGTCGCAGTCCAGGGTCATCGGGCCCACCTGGGGGTGGTCGATCGTCTTGCGGGAGGCCTCGTGGTGGCCCACGGTCCCGGCGTCCCAGAGTTCGGCGAAGCGGGCGCTCCCGGCGCGCAGTTCCGCGATGAGCCGGCGCAGGTGCCGGTCGGCCGGGTAGCGGCCCGCCGCCGTGCGCAGATCGGCGGTCACCGCGGTCTCCAGCGCCCTGCGTGACTCCGGCGTGTGGCGGACGCGGTCGTTCCCGCCGAGGAACGCCCGCCGGGCGCCGTTGCGTTCACGGCCGTGGCGTTCGCCCATGAGCGCCGTGTAGAGGGGGTTGGTGAGCAGGAGCGTCCACGAGGCGTCCGAGACGGCCACCGGCGTCGCCGTCAGACGGTCCAGCATGCGGTGCACGCTCGGCGCGATGTACGCCGGTACGGTGCCCCGGCCGGGCGGTACGAGGCCCGCGGTGCGGAAGAGGTGTTCGCGCTCGTCCGGGGAGACGCGCAGCGCCCGGCCGAGGGCTTCCACGACCTGTTCCGACGGGTTCCGCGCCCGGCCCTGTTCGAGGCGGGTCACGTAGTCGACCGAGATGCCCGCCAGCATCGCCAGTTCCTCGCGGCGCAGGCCGGGGGCGCGCCGGTGGCCGGCCGAGGGCAGCCCCGCCGCCTCCGGTGCGACGCGGTCCCGCCAGCGTCGTACCGTACGCCCGAAGTCCGTGGTCGCCATGTCCCCACTGTGCACCGCCCGGCCGGGGTCTTCCTGGTACCCGTGGTCCCAGGAAGACGGGGCTCCTGGCTGCCCGGCCCCGTCGGCAGCAGCCTGAAGGCATGACAGCGAGCACGAGCACGGATACGGATACGGATACAAGCACGAGCACGAGCACGAGCGCGAGTCCGAGTACGCACAGGGCCGTGACCAGGACGCTCGTCACCGGGGCCAACAAGGGGCTCGGGTTCGAGACCGCCCGGCGGCTCGTCGAGGCGGGGCACCTCGTCTACGTCGGCAGCCGTGACGCGGAGCGCGGGCGGCGGGCCGCCGAGCGGCTGGGCGCGCGATGGGTCCGCATCGACGTCACCGACGACGCGTCCGTCGAGGCGGCGGCCAGGAGCATCGAGGCCGACGGCGGACTGGACGTGCTGGTCAACAACGCGGGTGTCGAGAGCCGGGGCGCCGGCAACAGGGTGATCGGAGCCGCGGACGTGACGGCCGGGCACCTGCGCGAGGTGTTCGAGACGAACGTCTTCGGCACCGTACGGGTCAGCCACGCCTTCCTGCCGCTGCTGCGGCGCTCCCCGGCGCCCGTGATCGTCAACGTCAGCAGCGGTCTGGCGTCGCTGACCCGGGTGTCCGACGAGGGAACGCCCGCGCACGCCTACCCGGGGGTCGCGTACCCGGCGTCCAAGACGGCCGTCAACATGATCACCGTGCAGTACGCGAAGGCGTTCCCGCAGATGCGGATCAACGCGGTGGAGCCCGGCTTCACCAGGACCGACCTCAACGGGAACACCGGCGTGCGCAGCGTCGAGGAGGGCGCCGAGATCATCGTCCGGATGGCCCGGGTCGCTCCCGACGGGCCGACCGGCCGCTTCCTGGACGACGAGGGCCCGCTGCCCTGGTAGCCGCTGCGGACGCGGTCCGCGGGGAGGCCGGCGACGACTGAGCGAGATGTGAGCGGGGTGTGAGCGACGCCACGGGAACTGCCTCCCCGTGCCCGGAGAGGTAGAGGTGTGAGGTCCATCAGAGAGATCGCAGAGGCCGGGGACGACGATGACGACGGCCGGTTGCGCGGGCGCGTGCGCAGCGGGGAGCGGGCGGCGTTCGCCGAGCTCTACGAGTCGTACGCGACGGCCGTGTACAACCACGCCCTCCGGCTGACCGGGGACTGGTCGGTGGCCGAGGAGGTCATGTCGGAGACGTTCCTCGCCGCCTGGCGCGGGCGGGGCGGGGTGGCTGTCGAGGGCGGGTCCCTGCGGCCGTGGCTGTTCGGCATCGCCACCAACAAGGCCCGCAACGCCGACCGGGGCCTTCGGCGACGGCTCGCCTTCCTAGCCCGGCGGGCCGGAACCGGCGACGGGGCCGAGCATGTCGTCGGTGACTTCGCCGAGCAGGTCGCCGGGCGGATCGACGACGCCCGCAGGCTCGCCGAGGTGCGGCGGGTGCTCGGGCGGTTGCGCCGGCACGAGCGGGAGGTCATCGCGCTGTGCGTGTGGGGCGGGCTCGACTACGCGCAGGCCGCGGAGGCGCTCGGGGTGCCCGTGGGGACCGTGCGGTCGCGGCTGTCCCGGGCGCGGGCCCGGCTGCGGGAGATCGTCGAACGGGAGAGCCCGGAGCCGGGACGCGCCCCGGGAGGCCGGACGGAACCCCGCCCGCGTCGCGGAGAGGTAGAGAGTGAGACCGCGTTCGCGGTCCTGCCCCTTCAGGAGGAAGCCCGATGAACTCCACTCCGGTCGGACCCGAGCGCGAGCGACTCGAAGAACTCCGGGAGCTGGAAGGGCTGTTGCCCACCGCTCCCGCCGAGCAGGTGCTGCCTCCCGGGCGTCGCTCCCATCACAAGGACGTTCTGATGCAGCTCATCGACAGCGACTCCGCCGACGCGGACGGCACCGCCGACGACGCCGCAGCCACCGCCGCCGGCAGGGGTGCAGCCGGCGGTGGCGGGGGTCCGGCGCCGTTGCGCGGCCGTCGGTTCTCCCGGCCCGTGCTCGTCGCCGGGGCCGTCGCCGCCGCGCTGGCCGCCGGGCTGACCGTCGGACTCGGTCCGCACCAGGACGGCGGGGGTACGGCCGCGCCCGGTGCGAGCGGCACGGCGGGCGGCGCCCACGGCAGCCGCGGTGCCGTCGCGACCCTCGGCCGGATCGCCGCCGTCGCCATGCGGACGGACGTGACCCCCGTGGGCGACGGCCAGTTCGTGTACGTACGCAGTACGGGGGCCGAGAACGACGGCGTCTTCGACGGGCGCGTCAAGCTCGGGAAGATGCACGAGCGGCAGGTGTGGTTCTCGCAGCGGCAGGGTCCCGTGACCGACGTCGGGCTGATCCGCGAGTTCGGGCAGGACTGGCCGATCGAGGTCGGTGTGCCGGACGGTACGGACCCGGCGGACTCCGCGGTACCGGCGGGCGTCGACCGGCCCACCTACGCCTGGCTCGCCTCGCTGCCCACCGACCCCGACGCCCTGCTGGAGCTGATCTACGCCGACACTCCCGCCGAGAAGGGGGAGGACAGGGACCAGGCGGTGTTCGACCGGATCGGCGATCTCGTCGGGGAGCAGATCATGCCGTCGGCGACGGCCGCCGCGTTCTACCGGGCCACCGCCCGGATCCCCGGTGTCACCGAGGTCGCCGACGCGGTGGACGCCGCCGGGCGGCACGGCATCGCCATCGCCCGCGAGGACACCCGGCACGGGACCCGCACCGAGTGGATCTTCGATCCCGGCACCCTCGGCTACCTCGGGGTACGCACCGTCTTCAGCCGCGACACCGAGCGGGCCAGGGCGGGGACGGTCTACAACACGAGCGCGGTCCTGGAACGGGCCGTGGTCGACCGACGAGGCCAGGAACCGGGCGAACGGCGCCGCGCCGGACGGGGCTAGCCGGGGCGCGGCGACCGGAAGGCTGTAGCGGGTCGAAGCCGAGGCGAGCCGGGAAGCGGTCGAGGGCGGCGGCGACGCGGCCCTCGGCCCGGGCGGCAGGATTCCTGTTCACAGTCATCCGGTCATCCGGTCATCTGGTCATCTGGTCATCTGGTCATCTGGTCATGAGCCAGGGCCAGGCGTCTGCGTCCCGTTCCAGCCAGGTGCAGAGCACATCGAGGGTCTCGTACAGGGGGAACGAGATACGCTTGGCGTGATCGTGGATGTAGCCGCGGACTGTCGTCGCGAAATCACCGGCATCACCCTCCGGGTCGAAGTCGATGCTGAAGTGATCGCGGTGGTAGCGGCGCTCTATCCCCCGCACTTCCTCGTTCACCTCGCCGAGGCGCGCGACCCCGCAGAACTGCGGTTTGCCTCCCCAGTTGGTCACGCGGACGTACCGCAGGACCCGGACGTCACCAAGGCCGACCGTGTCCCGGCTGCGCAGCCCGAGTTCCTCCGACATCTCACGCAGCATCGTGCTCTTGACCAACTGCAACAGGTCCGGGCAGTGCCGCAGATCCTTCCAGTCCATGGACCCGCTGCCCGAGGCAGCCAGCATGCCCTGATTCGTGTCGTTCTTGTCTCCCTGGAGTGTGAGCACCACGCGACCGCTGGAGGTCACGGCCACCACATCGACGCCGAGATGATTGGAGCAACTGCTGTAGCGCAACCGCGGGATCGTGCCGTTGCGCAGAAGCACCGCTTCGCTGGAGACCAGTTCCCGGCGCCGCCGCTGTTCCCTCAGCATGACCTCGCCGAGCAGATTGGTGACCACGTGAGCCGAGTACTGGGTCTTCTGCACGCTGACCCGGGCCGTGTCGGGAAGGAGGTCGTCGGAGAGACGGATCTTGTCGTCGTCGAAGTCGAGCAGGACACGGACAAGTCGGCGCACTCCCTCGCACTCGGGAGGCACGTCCCACAAGCTCGGCTCGATCTGGAGCGGAATGTCCGGGTCACTGCGCAGGCGGGCATCCACGTCCTCGTTGTGCACCGAGGAGAATTCGTTGAAGTGGAGGCGACTCCACCCGTCGTAGGGCGCGGCGTACTCGGCGGCGAACGGATTGATGCGGGTGTCGCGATAGATCCGTGACACCCTCTGCCAGTCCTCGACGATCTGCGCGAGGATCCCGACGAGCGACGCGAGGATGCCGCTCAGGCCGAGCAGAAGCGGAACGAGTGAGCCGTCCTCGAAACCCACGACACTGATGACGACTCCCAGTACCCCAATGCCGAGCAGGCTGCCGTGCAGCGCCGACAGTCGCCCGAACCGTCCCAGGATGATGCGGAGCAGGTAGGGCATGTGCGCACGTAGGGCACGACTGCTGGTCAACTGCATCGGTTCGGCTCCCGTCCACGGAAAGCAGGGGCCTGACGGCCCGGGGGCGTCACTGTCGATCCGTCCGGAAAGCACAAGCGACGGAGGCTGTCAGTTCCCTGGACTTCCTCGCCACGGCTGGAAGTGCCGGCCACCCACCTCAAGGTAACGGGTACCGGTCCCGAACTCCCTGTGCAGCCAAATGCCGTGATTGTCGAATATCCGCACCGCATCGGCCGTGTTCGCCCGAAGTGTGGCGTCGTCCACGGTTCGGTAGAGCGTGTGTCCCGTCATCAGGATCACCGTGTCGCAGTGCCGCAGACCCTCCGGGAAGCGCAGCGGCCGAGCGCCGGTGAGCCCCTGGACCTCGGACGGCGAGTAGAGCGGGTCGTGTGCGCATACCTCGGCCCCCCGCTCCCGCAGGTCACGGATCAGCGGGATAGACGGGGACCGCGTATGGATCTTCATGTTCGAGGCGTAGGCAATGCCCAGCACAGCGACACGGTCGACCGGTCCGTGCTGCCAAACGGTCTGACGGAGGGTCGAGAAGGTGTCTTTCTCCACCCGTTCGAGCGCGGCCACGGCCTCGTGGGCACCCTTCTCCGTACCGAGATAGTCCTTGGCGAGGGGAACGCAGTAGCCGCCGATACCGAGCGACGGGTGATAGAGATCCATGTTCCACTTGGTCGACGCGAGACGCAGGATGTCGGCCACATCGAAGTCCGGCAATGCCAGGCTGAGTTCGCAGGCCAGCATGATGTCGCGGTATCGGAAATAGTTCTCGACCACCTTGACCATGGCGGCGTGCCGAGCGTCCCGCGCCTCGAACACCTCATCGCAGACCGGCGCGTACAGGCGCCTCATCAACGCGATGATCTCGGGACTGTCCCCGCCGATGACCTTCGGCGTGGATGCCATGTCGCGCTCCCGATCCGTCAACCAGTCCCGGCGTGGGGAGACGCCCACGTGGTAGTCGAGACCTCGCCGCCACCCGGCGTCGCCCAGCACTTTGTGCACCGCGGAGTCGAGCCAGGCCGGGGCAATGGTGGACTCGATGATCAGGTAGAGCGGCCGGGCACGCGCGCCCTCCGCCAGGCGTCCGACAACGTCGTGGAGGGCGGAAGCGTCGATCGCGCCGTTGGCCTCGGTGGGCACGCACAGGATGTGCACGGCATGGCCCGACTGGAGCACGTCGGCCACCTCGGTGGTGGCGCGCAGAGTTCCCCGGACCACCTCGGCGCGGAAGTCGTCCGGCAGGTACGGCAGGTGGTGGAAGGGGAGTTCGCCGCGGTTGAGCCGGGCCACGCGCTCGGGGTCCACGTCCATCACGACGCAGGTCCGTCCGGCCCTGGCGAGAGCGCCGGCCAGCGAATAGCCGATCAGTCCAAGACCCCAGACGCACAGCTCTCCGTCGTCAGCCGTGTCCATGCGAGCTCCTCCCCCAGATGCCTGCACGCAGTCCGCCACTCGGTGTTCTGCCCGCACCCCGGGCATGGGACCCGACTTTGCAGTTGTCTGTACCCCACGGACGATGTGGCACAAAGGGCTATGCCCGCCGCAGCCGGGAGTATGTCAGTCGGGCCCGCCTCTCCGGCACCGGCCGATCGAGCGCCACCCAGGGCTTCGACGACAAGACCGAGGTCGCGGGAAGTCAGACCGCCGCCCACCGCTCGGAGGGAGGAAAAAGGCCGGCGCCCCGTTGCGTGGGGGCAGACGCGGGGCCGGGCCGGAGCCGTGCAGGTCGGGACCGGGGTCTCGGGGCTGCGGGACGGGTAGGCCCGGCCCGCGCGGTCGGCCCCAGGGCCCAGCCCAATCGTGCGGGCCAAGACACGAATCCGGCCCATGAAGGTGCGGCTGGGGCCCAAGGAGGCCGGGGCCCGGGAGGGCGAGGGGGCGGGCACCCCGCCCCCACCCCCTTCCGGGCCCCTGGGGTCGGGTGGGCGTCAGCTGTTCAGTTGGCGGCGGTCGCCCCTCGTGCCGCCCGTGATCTGGATGCGGCGCGGCTTGGCCTGTTCGGCCACCGGGATGCGCAGGGTCAGGACACCGGCCTCGTAGGACGCGTCGATGCGTTCCGTGTCGAGGGTCTCGCCCAGGAAAAGCTGCCGGGTGAACGTGCCGGCCGGACGCTCGGCGACGATCAGTTCGGCTCCCTCGGGAGCGGGGGAACGACGCTCGGCGCGCACGCTGAGGACGTTGCGTTCCACGTCGAGTTCGATGGTCTCCGGGTCGATGCCGGGGAGGTCGAAGTGGACGAGGAATTCATCGCCCGAGCGGTAGGCGTCCATCGCCATCGCGGCGGGGTGGTGGTCGGTGCCGCTGCCCGCGGCGGGGCCGAAGAACTGCTGGGCGATCCGGTCGAACTCACGGAACGGGTCGGTACGCATGAGCATCACGAGTCACTCCTTCCAAAGATTTCGGGGTGCGATGCCTCACGTCTTCTTATATAGCTCAGCCGAGAAAAGTTGACAAGCCTGGGCTCAGGTTCGGCGCGTCGGTGCTTGCGCGGGTTAGCCTCGGAGCCGAGCAGGGCCGAGCGACGAGAAGGCAGGCAGACATGGCGAAGGTTCCCAGCGCGGTGATCGCCGCGGGCGGGCTGGTCGGCGGGTACGGCGTGGCCCGCTGGACGCGGCAGCGGCCGCTGGGCGGGGCCGTCCTGGCCGTCGCGGGGGCCGCGGCCGCCCGCCAGTGGCGGCAGCAGGCGGGCGGGGCGGCGGCCGGCGCCCTCACCGCCGCGTACGTCGCCGCCTTCGCGGGGTCGCATCCGCTGGCGAAGCGGGTGGGCGCCTGGCCGTCGGTGTTCGGCGTGGCGGGCGCGGTCGCCCTCGCGTCCTGGGCGGTCGCCGACCGCCGTTCCTGAAGGGTCGGCCCGCCGGGTCTGCCGGGCCCGCCGGGCCTGCCGGGTCTCAGGAAGGGTGCGGCGGGTGCGGCGGGTACGACAGGTGCGCGGACGAGGGGTGCGGGGATGAGTCCTCACTTCCCCACGGTCGCCCCCGCAGCCGCTCCAGCCCCGACCTCGGCCCCGACCCCGGCCCCAGCCCTCACCCCGGTCGCTCCCACCTGGTACCCCGACCTGAACGCCCGCCGGTAGCCCTGCGGGCTGGTGCCCGCCACCTTGCGGAAGCACTCGCGGAACGCCGTCGGGGAGCCGAAACCGGTCTGGGCGGCGATCCGTTCGACCGGGTACGCCGTCGATTCCAGCAGGTACTGCGCGCGCCGCACCCGCGCCCGGTGCAGCCAGCGCAGCGGGGTCGTGCCGGTCTGTTCGCGGAACCGGCGGTTGAGGGTGCGGGGGCTCATCCCGGCCCGGGCGGCGATCTGTTCCAGCGTCACCTCACGGGCGCAGTTGTCCTCCAGCCAGGCCAGTACGGGTTCCAGGGTCGCCCCGGCGGGCGTCGGCGGCAGCTCGTGGACGATGAACTGGGCCTGGCCACCCTCGCGTTCGAGCGGCATGACCGACATCCGGGCCGCCTGCGCGGCGACCGCCGAGCCGTGGTCGCCGCGGATCATGTGCAGGCACATGTCGAGGGCCGCGGCGGCGCCCGCCGAGGTGAGGAAGCGGCCGTTGTCGACGTAGAGGACGTTCGGGTCGACGGTCACCTTCGGATAGCGCTCGGCCAGTTCGCCCGCCGCGATCCAGTGGGTCGTCGCGCGCAGCCCGTCGAGCAGGCCCGTCTCGGCGAACAGGAACGCGCCGACGCAGACGGAGGCGATCCGGGTGCCGCGGGCCGCCGCGTCCCGCAGGGCTTCGGCGACGCCGATCGGCAGCGGCGCCCGCGGGTCCGCGACCCCGGGCAGGATGATCGTGTCCGCCTCGGCCAGCGCCTCGAGCCCGTACGGCGCCCGTACGGTGAACGCCCCCGCGCTCACCTCGCCGGAGGCGGACGGCGAGCAGACCCGCACCCGGTAGGCGGGCCGGCCGTCCGGCAGCCTGGCCCGGCCGAAGGTGTCGATCGGGGCGGACAGATCGAACGGGACGACCCCGTCCAGGGCCAGTACGGCGACGGTGTGCATGGCAGGAGACTAGGCGTACGACGGATCCCGGCCACACGGGCCCCCGGCCACGTCGAGCGGCCGTGAACCGCGGCCCGCCGGTGTCCCGGACCCCACGGACCCCGCCGGAGGCGCTGGCGGGAATCCGTCGGGCTCTGGCATTCGTGCCACTTCTGCCGGCCGTGCGGGCCGCCTAGCGTCGGGGCGTGACCAAGTTCCTCCTCGCCGTGCACGTCCTCGCCGCGATCGTCGCGATCGGGCCCGTCACCGTCGCCGCCAGCATGTTCCCGCCCGCCGCGCGCCGCGCCCTGGCCGCGCCCGACGACGCGCACGCCGCCGCAAGCGTGCGGTTGCTGCACCGCATCTGCCAGGTGTACGCGGCCGTCGGTCTCGCCGTCCCCGTCTTCGGGTTCGCCACCGCGGGCGCGATGGGTGTGACGGGCGACCCGTGGCTGATCACGTCGATCGTGCTGACCGTGCTGGCCGCGGGTGTGCTGCTGGTGCTCGTGCTGCCCCGGCAGGAGGTGCTCGTCGAGGGCGGCGGCGCCCAGGAGACCACGGTCCGGCTGGCCATGTTCACGGGGGTGTTCAACCTGCTCTGGGCGACCGTGACGGTTCTGATGATCGTCCGGCCGGGGTCGACGACCGGCGCCTGACGCGAGGCAGGGCGGGGGCACGGCGGGGGCGAGGGGGACGGCGGCAGCCACCGGCCGCCGCGCACCACCACCCCGCCACCACCCCGCGCCACCCGCTACCTCCGGGCCGCCCCGCACCGCGCGCCACTTCGCGCCGCCCGCGCGCGCAGCGCCCCTCAGGCGGTCGCCTTGCGCGGCCGGTCGCCCGTGGCCGCCTTGCGCGCCTTGCCCGCCGCCGCCGTCAGGGGCTTGGCGATGTCCTCCAGGGAGCGCCGTTCGGCGTTGACCGCCAGGAACGCGGCCACCAGGCCCGCCGCGCACATCAGCGCCGCGCCGATGCAGAACGCGAGGACCGTGTCGCCGACCTTGCCCGTGTCGGTGAGGTCGGCGAACAGCAGGGGACCGCTGATGCCGCCGGCGGCGGTGCCCAGTGCGTAGAAGAAGGCGATGGACATCGCCCGGGTCTCCATCGGGAAGACCTCCGACACCGTCAGATAGGCGCTGGAGGCGCCCGCCGACGCGAAGAACAGCACCGCGCACCAGCAGGCCGTCATCGTCGTCGCGTTCAGCGAGCCCTGGTCGAACAGCCAGGCCGTGCCGAACAGCAGCACACCGGAGAGCAGGTACGTCGAGGAGATCATCACCCGCCGGCCGACCGTGTCGAACAGCTTGCCCAGCAGCAGCGGACCGAAGAAGTTGCCGACCGCGATGACGGCGAAGTAGTAGCCGGTGTTCCCGCTCGGCACGTCGAAGAACTTGGTCAGGATCGCGCCGAAACCGAAGGTGATCGCGTTGTAGAGGAACGCCTGCCCGATGAACAGGGAGAAGCCGAGAACGGAACGGCGCCGGTAGTCGGAGAACACGGTGCGCGCGATCTCGACGAAGGAGACGCTGCGGCGCTGGTGGATCGTCAGCTCGCCCTCGGCGCGGGGCAGCCGCTCCCCCCGGTCCTTTTCGATCTTCCGCTCGATGGAGGTGACGATCTCCTCGGCCTCCCGGTCCCTGCCGTGGATCAGCAGCCAGCGCGGACTCTCCGGGACGTGCCGCCGTACGAGCAGGATCACCAGGGCCAGGACGGCGCCCAGCGCGAACGTCAGCCGCCAGCCGACGTCCGCCGCGAAGATGTCGGTGTTCAGCGCGACGATCGACAGCAGCGAACCGCCGACCGCGCCCAGCCAGAAGCTGCCGTTGATCATCAGGTCGACGCGGCCCCGGTACTGCGCCGGGATCAGCTCGTCGATCGCCGAGTTGATGGCCGCGTACTCGCCACCGATGCCGAAGCCGGTGAGGAACCGGAACAGCAGGAACCACCACGTGTCGAAGGAGACCGCGGTCAGGGCGGTCGCCGCCAGATACACCGCGAGGGTGATCATGAAGAGCTTCTTGCGGCCCCACTTGTCGGTCAGCCGCCCCCAGAACAGGGCGCCGATGCAGGCACCGGCCACGTACAGCGCGGCCGCGATACCGGTGACCTGTCCCGAGGTGATCGGCAGGCCGCTGCCCGGCTCCGACAGCCGGCTCGCGATGTTCCCGACGACCGTGACCTCCAGGCCGTCCAGGATCCACACGGTGCCGAGCCCGAAGACGATGGTCCAGTGCCAGCGCGACCAGGGCAGCCGGTCGAGGCGGGCGGGGATGTCGGTGGTGATCGTGCGGTCGTTCCCGGCCGGCACGGCAGCTTCGGCGCTGGTCATGGGCTCCCTCCTCGGCACGCTCCTCATCGAGCGAACGCGGTTCGGGTTCCCCCGGCCGGCGCCTTCAAGCCCCGAGCCAGTGCGCCACCGTGTAGATCAGCAAGCCGGCCAGCGAACCGACCACCGTGCCGTTGATCCGGATGAACTGGAGGTCACGGCCGATGTTCGCCTCGATCTTGCGGGTCGTGTGCTCCGCGTCCCAGCCCGCGACCGTGTCGGTGATCAGCGAGGTGATCTCGTGCCGGTACGTCGTCACGACGTGCACGGCGGCGCCCTCCACCCAGCCGTCCACCTTCTCCCGCACCTTGCGCTCGGTGGCCATCCGGGCCCCCAGGGACAGCAGCGAGGCCCGCACCCGCAGCCGCAGCTCGCTGCGCTCGTCCTCGGCGGCCGCGACGATCATGGACCGTACGGCCGTCCAGGCGGACGCGATCAGGTCCTGCACCTCGCCACGGCCCAGCACCTCGCCCTTGAGCCGCTCCACCCGCGCCCGGGTGTCCGTGTCGGACTGGAGATCGGAGGCGAAGTCGCCGAGGAACCGGTCCAGGGCGCCCCGCGCCGGATGGGACGGCATGTCCCGCATCTCCGCGCAGAACCGCAGCAGCTCCTTGTAGACGCGCTCGCCGATCCGCCGGTCGACGAAGCGGGGGGTCCAGCCCGGGGCGCCGCCCTCCACCGCGCCCATCACCGAGTCGCCGTGCAGCACCAGCCAGTCGTACGCGCGGGCCACCACCAGGTCCACGGCCCGCCGGTGGCCGCCGTCGGCGACGATCTTCTCCAGCATCTTCCCGATGCCCGGCGCGATCTCCTGGGCCTCCGCGCGCCGAGTGATCGCCTCCCCCACCACCGCCTGCACGTCCGAGTCGCGCAGCACCGTCAGCGCGCCCCGCAGCGCCGTCGCCAGCTCCGCCGTCACCCGGTCGGCGTGCTCCGGGTCGGACAGCCAGGCGCCCAGCCGGGTGCCGATGCCGACCGCGCGCAGCCGCTGCCGCACGACGTCCTCGGAGAGGAAGTTCTCCCCGACGAACTCGCCCAGCGACACACCCAGCTGGTCCTTCTTGTTCGGGATGATCGCCGTGTGCGGGATCGGCAGGCCGAGCGGGTGACGGAACAGCGCCGTCACCGCGAACCAGTCGGCGAGCGCACCCACCATGCCCGCCTCCGCGGCGGCCGCCACATAGCCCGCCCAGGCGCCCGCGCCGTGGTGGGAGGCCCACTCGGCGAGGACGTACACCACGGCCACGAACAGCAGCAGGCCCGCCGCGGTGAGCTTCATCCGGCGCACCCCGCGCCGTTTCTCCTCGTCGGCGGCGCTGAAGACGGTCATCGCGCGCGCCGCCCCGGTGCCGGCCGGCCGCTCCGCTTCCGTACGTTCCATCCGCTCCATCCGTTCCGGTCGACGCCCCGTGCCACCCGTCCCGCACGCGGATCACGCAGATATTGTCCCTACCTGACCGACTCCCGGAACGGAACAGGAGTTCCCGGCGTCTGTCAGGTGGGGGAGCTCGACGGTGAACTCCTGCATGACCGCACCACCGCATGACCCGGAGCCGCGCAGCCGCTCCCCTCACCGAGGAGACCCACCCCCATGACCAGGCCCCACGGTGGCGCCCTGCTGTCCGCGATCATCACCCTCGTCGTGGCGCTGTCCGCCGCCATATACGTCTCCGTCGCCGCCGACCACGGACCCGGCCCCCGCTCCGGCTCGGCCGCCGTCGCCGCGGCCCCCGGTCCGGGCGACGCCGCTCCCGTGTCGACGGGCGTCTGGGTCGGCACCTGGGCCGCCGCCCCGGTCGGCGGCGAACCGGGCACCGCCGCCGACGGCACCGCGGGCCGCACGGTCCGCAACGTCGTCCACACCAGTGTCGGGGGGACGAGTGCCCGCGTCACACTGTCCAACCTCTACGGCACCGACCCGCTCACCGTCACGCACGCCACCCTCGCCGTGGCGGCCGGCGACGGGAGCGCCGCCGCGGACCCGGACACGCTGCGCAGACTCACCTTCCGCGGCGCCACCACCGTCGTCGTCCCGGCCGGCGGGCAGACGTCCAGCGACGCCGTGACCGTCGTCGTCCCCGCCGACGCCGACGTCCTGGTCAGCGTCTACTCCCCGATCTCCGCCGGCCCGGTCACCTACCACCCGCACGCCCGGCAGACCAACTACGTCGCCGACGGCGAGTCCACCGAGGACGTGACCGGCGCGTCGTTCGCGGCCGCCGGCGAGTACTGGCGCTACCTGACCGCGCTGGACGTCCTCGGCGACGAGGCCGACGGCACCGTCGTGGCCCTCGGCGACTCGATCACCGACGGCATCACCTCCACGTCCGGCGCCGACCGTCGCTGGCCCGACGTCCTCGCCGCCCGGCTGCGCGCCGACGGCGCCACCGGGGACGCGCCCCGCTACGGCGTCGTCAACGAGGGCATCAGCGGCAACCAGCTCCTCGCCGACGACCCCCGCCGCGGCGCGTCGGCCCTCGACCGCTTCGAACGGGACGTCCTCGACCGCCCGAACGTCAAGGCCGTCGTCGTCGACCTCGGCATCAACGACATCCTGCGCAACCGGCGGCTCGCCGACCCGCAGGCGATCGTCACCGGCCTGCGCACCCTCGTCGAACGCGCCCACGCCCACGGCATCCGGGTCGTCGGCAGCACCCTCACGCCGTTCCGCGGCCACCGCGGCTGGACCGACGCCCGCGAGGACGTGCGGCAGCAGGTCAACCGGGCGATCCGGGCGGACGCCGTGTTCGACGAGGTCGTCGACTTCGACAAGGCGCTGCGCGACCCGTACGACCCGCGCAGCCTGCGCCCCGAGTACGACTCCGGCGACCGTCTGCACCCGAGCGACCGCGGCTACCGGACGATGGCGTGGACCATCGACCCGACCGACCTCGAAGGCCCGGTCCCGGCCCGGCTGTAGAACGGCGACGGCCGCCGTCAGTCCTCGCGGCGGGGCTCGCGCACGTCCTCCCGCGCGCCCCGCCCGGGCGCGTGACCCCGCCCGTGGCCGCGCAGGAGGTCCTGGTGACCCTCCAGGATCCGCAGGTGGGCGTCGAGATCCTCGTCCCTCGACGACGAGCGCAGCTCGCGCCGGGCCGCCTTGCGCTCCAGCTTCTCCTGCCGCCTGGCCGCCCGCGTCTTCTTGCGCTCGACACCGACGCCGCCCCAGAACGCGAACCCGCCGACGACCACCCGGGGCGCACCCGGGTCCCCGCGCACGCCGGTCTCCCGCTGGTCGAAGCCGCCCATCACACCGACTCCGCGGACGACGACCTCGACCCCCGGCGGCACGACGATCTGCACACCGCCCATGATCGCGACGCAGTTGATCTCGACCTCGCCGGCCGAGAAGTCCGCCTCGCGCAGGTCGATCTCCCCGCCGCCCCAGAACGCGACGCAGGTGAACCGCCGCGGGACCGTCCAGCGGCCCCGGCGCTGGAAGCCGGACATCACGGCCACCGCCCAGGCCGACGAGCCCTCGCCGCCCACGATCCGCCCCGCCCACCTCCCGTCCGCGGGAGCCTCCTTGGCCAGCGAAACCGACGGCGGCGTCACCCCGGCGGCCGGCAGGTCCCGGGTGATCGGCGCCAACTCCCCGTAGGTGCGCGCCTTGTACGTCTCCTCCAGCCGTTCCTCGAACTCCGCCATGTCGAGACGGCCCTCCGCGAGGGCGTCCCGCAGGACCTCGGCGACCCGCTCACGATCGGCGTCGGAGGCACGAAGATCCGGCAGTCCCGGGGCTGCGTCGTCGCTCATGGCGGCAGCCTACGAGTTCCCGGGCGCCGGCACCACGGTCTCCGGCTCGGGCTCCCGCCCGGACCGGGGCGCGGGGGTCTCCCCCGACGGATACAGCATCCGGGCGATCACCGCCTCGATGTCGGGCTCGCGCACCGACAGGTCCACCAACGGGTACTCCGCCGCGATCCGCGCCACCAGCGGCGCCGCCGACATCGACGCCGGGAAGGCCAGCCACTGCCTCGGCCCCTCCACCTTCACCACCCGCGCCGACTCCCCCGCCTCCACCGGCGGCAGCTCCCGCTCCAGGTCCACCACGAGCGTCCGCTCGCTCTCCCCCGCCTCGTGCAGCCCGGCCAGCGCACCGTCGTAGACCAGCCGACCGTGGTCGATGACCATCACCCGCGAGCACAACTGCTCGATGTCCTGGAGGTCGTGCGTGGTGAGCAGCACCGTCGTCCCCCGCTCGGTGTTCAGCTCCCGCAGGAACTCCCGCACCCGCGCCTTGGAGACCACGTCCAGACCGATCGTCGGCTCGTCCAGGTACAGCACCTCGGGATCGTGCAGCAGGGCCGCCGCGATGTCCCCGCGCATCCGCTGCCCCAGCGACAGCTGCCGCACCGGCACCGCCAACAGCGCGGACAGATCCAGGAGTTCGACCAGCCGGTCGAGGTTCTCCCGGTAACGGGCGTCCGGGATGCGGTACATGCGGTGCATCAGCCGGTAGGAGTCGATCAGCGGCAGGTCCCACCACAGCGTCGTGCGCTGCCCGAACACCACCCCTATCCGGTGCGCCAGCCGCGTCCGCTCACGCGACGGATCGATCCCCGCCACCCGCAGCCGGCCCCCGCTCGGCGTCAGGATCCCCGTCAGCATCTTGATCGTCGTCGACTTGCCCGCGCCGTTGGGCCCGATGTAGCCGACCATCTCACCGCGCGCCACGGTGAACGAGATCGCGTCCACCGCCCGCACCCGGCGCAGCTCCCGCTTCAGGAAACCGGTCCTCCTGCGGACGTCGAAGACCTTCTCCAACCCGTCCACCTCGATGAACGCCTCCTGCGCGCCCCCGGCGTCCGCCGCACTCCCCGACACGATCACGCTCAACTCCCCGTACTCCGATACGTCCGCAGCCCCGCCCGCCACGCGAGCCCGGCCACCGCACAGCACGCCACCGCCACCAGCGGCGGCGTGAACGCCGCCCACTGCGGCAGACCCAGCGGATACGGCCGCCCCAGCACATAGGACGCCGGCACCCAGTTGACGAACGCCAGCGGCAGCACGAACGTCACCCCGCGCACCAGCTCCCGCCCGAACACCGTCGGCGGGTACTGGAGCAGCGTCTGACCGCCGTACGTGAAGGCCGCCTGCACCTCCGCCGCGTCCTGCGCCACGAACTGGAACGCCGCACCCGCCACGAACACCGCCGAGAAGATCATCCCGCCGCTCACGATCATCACCGGCACGAGCAGCACCTTCACCGGCGTCCACCCGACGTCCAGCACGGCGCACGCCCAGCCCAGCACCAGCACGCCCTGGGTGATCCGCGCCACCCTCCGCAGCGCGAACCGGTCCGCCGCCACCTGCGCCAGCACCGGCGCCGGCCGCACCAGCAGCGTGTCCAGCGTGCCGTCCCGCACCCGCACGCCCAGCCGGCCCGCCGAACCGATCGCCAGGTCCGCGACCCCGAACGCCGTGGCCGACAGCCCGTACAGAAAGGCGACCTCCGGCAACGCGTACCCGCCGAGCACGTCGACCTGCGAGAACATCAGCAAGATCGCGACAAAGTCCAGTCCCGTCACCAGCAGACCGCCGACCACCGTCAACGCGAACGACACCCGGTACGCCAGCGTCGAACGGATCCACATCCCGGCGATCAGCAGGTACGCCCGCAGCCCCTCCACGACCCGGCCGCGCTCACCCACCCTGCACCACCACCCGCCGCGTCGCCGCCCCCTGCGCCCACCGGCCCACCGCCAGCAGCACCACCGCCCACCCCGCCTGGAAGGCGAACGCCGACCACGGATCGACCCGCCCCATCAGCACGTCCGCCGGCATCTGCAACAACGCCGACCACGGCAGCAGCATCACCAGATCACCGAGCGGCTGCGGAAACGCGTTCAGCGGCAGCGCCATCCCCGAGAAGAACATCCCCGTGACCATCAGCACCTGGAGCGCCCCCGTGCCGTCCAGCAGCCAGAACCCGCTCAACGCCACCAGGAACCGGATCCCGTAGCTGACCACCATCGCCAGCACGATCGCGACCAGCAGGGCCGCCCACAGCGCCGGATCGTCCGGCAGCGCCGTCGGGAAGAACAACGCCCCGAACGCGAACGGCACCACCCCCCGCCCCAGCAACTGGAACGACGCCCGCCCCACGTCGCTCGCCAGCCACCACAGCTGAAGATCCGCCGGCCGGTACAGATCCACCGCCACCTCACCCGTGCGGATCCGCTCCATCAGCTCGGTCTCGAAACCACCGCCCTGGATGGCGAGCGTCGCGAACAACGCCTGCCCCAGCCACACATAGGTGACCGCCTGCGCCTGGCCGTAGCCCCCGAGGTGCGGCCGCTCGTCCCACAACGCCAGATATGCGGAGACGAGGATCAGGCCGAAAACGGTGTTGGTGAACACCCCCGCGGCCGTGGCCACCCGATACGTCGCGTACCTTCTGAAACCCCCCGCCGCGACGGCCGCGTACAAACGCGCCGATCCCAAGGCAACCGTCCTCCTCGCCCGATAGTCACCGCTGGTGCCCGCACCGGCACCGAAGCGCAGGAGCCTAGTGCGCCGCCGCGACCGCCTGCCACGCGTTTTCCGGGCACCGCGGCACCGCGGCACGGCCGGGCGAGGTGTGATGGAACGCGCGCCGATTGCCGGGAACGGAACAGTCGGTGCGAGAGTCTCTAGCAGGGGGCGCAGAACGCGTACGAGGCGTAACAGACGTAAGAGGCACAAGAGGCGTTGAAGGCGTACGGGAACGTACGACGCGAAATGGGAGTCCTGCAACACATGAGTGACGAGCCGCAGCCGCACCAGCCGACCGAAGGCACGGCACCCGGACCACCCCGCGCGGGTGACGGAGGAAGTGGCAGCGAAGGCAAGGAGAGCAAGAAGGTGAAGCGACCCAAGCGCACCGGCCTGCGCCGGCTCCTGCCCACCTGGCGGATGGTGCTCGGCACCCTCGTCCTCGGCGTCCTGGTCCTCGGCGGCCTGTTCGCCCTCGGCTACTCGATGGTCAAGATCCCGCCGGCCAACGCGCTCGCCACCAAGCAGTCCAACGTCTACCTCTACGCCGACGGCACCGAGATCGCCCGCGACGGCAAGGTCAACCGCGAGACCGTCGACCTCGCCCAGATCTCCAAGGACGCCCAGCACGCCGTCCTCGCCGCCGAGGACCGCGACTTCTACACCGAGTCCGCCATCGACCCCAAGGCGATGCTGCGGGCCGGCTGGAACACCGCGACCGGCAAGGGCAAGCAGTCCGGCTCCACGATCACCCAGCAGTACGTGAAGAACTACTACCTCGCGCAGGAACAGACCGTCACCCGCAAGGTGAAGGAGTTCTTCATCTCCATCAAGCTGGACCGCGAGACCTCCAAGGACGACATCCTCGAGGGCTACCTCAACACCAGCTACTTCGGCCGCAACGCCTACGGCATGCAGGCCGCCGCCAAGGCCTACTTCGGCATCGAGGCCGGCAAGCTCACCCCCGCCCAGGGCGCCTACCTCGCCGCCCTGGTCAACGCGCCCAGCGAGTTCGACATCATCGCCCACCCCGAGAACCGCAAGGCCGCAGAGGCCCGCTGGAACTACGTCCTCGACGGCATGGTCACCAAGGGCTGGCTCAGCGAGGCCAAGCGCACCGGCATGAAGTTCCCCGCGGTCAAGGAGACCTCCGGCGCCGACACCGGCATGTCCGGACAGCGCGGCTACCTCGTCAACGCGATCAAGGACTACCTGCTCGACAACAAGATCGTCACGCAGGCCGAACTCGACGCCGGCGGCTACCGGATCACCACCACCATCGACCGCGGCAAGCAGAACGCCTTCGTCGACGCCGTCAACGACAAGCTGCTGAAGAAGCTCGACAAGAAGAACCGCAAGGTCGACACCTACGTACGCGCGGGCGGCGCCGCCGTCGACCCCAAGACCGGCAAGATCCTCGCCATGTACGGCGGCATCGACTACGTCAAGCAGTACACCAACAACGCCACCCGCCAGGACTTCCAGGTCGGCTCCACCTTCAAGCCCTTCGTCTTCACCTCGGCCGTCGAGAACGACTCCGAGACCCAGGACGGCCGCCAGATCACCCCCAACACGATCTACGACGGCACCAACAAGCGCCCCATCCAGGGCTGGACCGGCGGCACCTACGCCCCCGAGAACGAGGACTACGTCAACTACGGCAACATCGACGTGCGTACCGCCACCGACAAGTCCGTCAACTCGGTGTACGCGCAGATGGCCGTCGACGTCGGCCCCGCCAAGGTCAAGCAGACCGCCATCGACCTCGGCCTGCCCACCGACACCCCCGACCTCCAGCCCTACCCCTCCATCGCCCTCGGCACCGCCAACGCCAGCGTCCTCGACATGGCCGAGGCCTACGCCACCCTCGCCAACCACGGCAAGCACGGCGTGTACACCATGATCGACAAGGTCACCAAGGACGGCTCCGCCGTGATGGAGCTGCCCGAGCGCAAGCCCTCGCAGGTCGTCAGCCGCGAAGCCGCCGACACCACCACCTCGATCCTGCGCAGCGTCGTCCAGAACGGCACCGCCACCGCCGCCCTCGCCGCCGACCGGCCCGCCGCCGGCAAGACCGGCACCGCCGAGGAGGACACCGCCGCCTGGTTCGCCGGCTACACCCCCGACCTGGCCACCGTGGTCGCCGTCATGGGCCAGGACCCCCAGACCGCCGCCCACAAGTCCCTCAAGGGCGCGCTCGGCCTGCCCCGCATCAACGGCGGCGGCGCTCCCACCGAGATCTGGGCCCAGTTCACCAGGAACGCCCTGAAGGGCACCACCGCCTCGGACTTCAACCTCCAGATCCAGGACGGCGGCGAGCAGAGCGCCTACCCCTCGGCCCCGCCCTCCTCGGACGAACCGAGCGACGACGAGACCGACGGCAGCACCCCGAGCGGCGACGCCACCAAGGGACGCACCCAGGGCCAGACCCAGGGGCAGACCGGCGGCGGCGGCACGACCGGCGGCGCCACCACCGGCAACACCTCCTCCGGCACCACCAACGGGGGCGCGGCCACCGGCAACACCTCGGCCGGCACCACCGACGGCGGGACCGCCACCAACGGGACGACCTCGGGCACCAGCTCGGGCACCACCGACGGCGGCACCTCGACCGGCACCACCGACGGGGCGAGCGGCGACACCGGCAACACGTCCGGCACGGTCGGCCCCCAGCTCACGGCCACCGGCTGGGACTGAGCGGCCTCAGTGACCGCTGGTCGCCTTGAGCCCCACCACGGCGACCAGCAGCAGACACACGAAGAAGATCCGGGCGGCGGTCGCCGGCTCACCCAGCAAGACCATGCCGACCACCGCCGCACCGGCCGCCCCGATCCCCACCCACACGCCGTAGGCGGTACCGATCGGCAGGGAACGGGCGGCGTACGACAGCAGCAGCATGCTGGCGACGATGCCGGCGCCGGTGAACAGACTGGGGACGAGCCGGGTGAAACCGTCCGTGTACTTCATCCCGACCGACCAGCCGACCTCGAGCAGACCGGCGACGACGAGCAGAACCCAGGCCATGGGGGACACCTCCGGGACGCGAACGCACTGACACAGCGGTGCGTCGTCTTTTCCTGCGTCCCGGTACGGCGCGTCTCGTCGGGCTTCCCCCCAACGTAGCAAAGAGACGGCAAAAGGGGCTGGTGACCATGGTCACCAGCCCCTTTTGCACGCCTCGTCGGGCACCACGGCCCGCCCGTTACAGGTACAGGCCCGTCGAGTCCTCCGACCCCTCGAACCGGTCGGCCGCCACCGCGTGCAGGTCGCGCTCGCGCATCAGCACGTACGCGACACCCCGCACCTCGACCTCCGCACGGTCCTCGGGGTCGTACAGCACCCGGTCCCCCGGCTCCACCGTCCGCACGTTCTGCCCCACCGCGACGACCGCCGCCCAGGCCAGCCGGCGGCCGACGGCCGCGGTGGCGGGGATCAGGATGCCGCCACCCGAACGCCGCTCGCCCTCACCGGTCTCCTGCCGCACGAGCACACGGTCGTGCAGCATCCGGATGGGCAGCTTGTCGTGCGGGGTACTGAGGTCGTCTCTCTTGGCGCTCACACCGATGAACCTACCTGCCCGGAGCGGATCCGTACGCGAGTGGGGCCCGGCCGCGGCCCCGGGCGGTCAGCGCCTGCGGCGGCGCCCGCCGAACGCGAGCAGCCCCACGACACCGACGACGACCAGCGCCACCGGCACCACCCGCTCCAGCCGGGGCGCGCCGTCCTCGTCCACGAACCGCGACCGCACCTCACCCACCGCACGGTTGACCTGCACGTAGGCCCTCCCGAGCGTGTGATCGACGTTGGCCACGACCTTGGCCTTGGCGTCCCCGACGATGGTCTTCGGGTGCACCCGCACCCCGATCTCGTCCAGCGTCTCCGCCAGCACCTCGCGACGGGCCCTGATGTCCGCCTCGATCTGCGCCGGGGTTCTGGTGTCCGACGTCTCCGCCACGGTAAGGCCTCCGAAGTCAGCTGTGTCTTGTTCCGGACAGTCTGTCAGCTCTGCCCGCCGCCGCACTGTCAGGACCCCCGGTTACGCTGGACCGATGAGCGAGCGACTCCAGCCCGGGGACGTGGCCCCCGCCTTCACCCTCCCCGACGCCGACGGCAACCAGGTCTCCCTGTCGGACCACAAGGGCCGCAAGGTCATCGTCTACTTCTACCCGGCCGCGCTTACCCCCGGCTGCACGAA
Organism: Streptomyces asoensis; assembly: GCF_016860545.1. NCBI lineage: Bacteria > Bacillati > Actinomycetota > Actinomycetes > Kitasatosporales > Streptomycetaceae > Streptomyces > Streptomyces asoensis. Next base: position 395,888 of record NZ_BNEB01000003.1, read on the forward strand.
GCAGGCCTGCGACTTCACCGACAACCTGGAACTCCTGGCCGGCGCCGGATACGACGTCATCGGCATCTCCCCGGACAGCCCCGAGAAACTGGGCAGGTTCCGCGACAAAGAGTCCCTGAAGGTCACCCTCCTGGCGGACCCCGAGAAGACCGTCACCGAGGCCTACGCCGCGTACGGCGAGAAGAAGAACTACGGCAAGACGTACATGGGCGTCATCCGCTCCACGATCGTGGTCGACGAGCAGGGCAAGGTCGAACGAGCCCTGTACAACGTCCGGGCGACAGGCCACGTAGCCAAGATCATCAAAGACCTGGGCATCTGACCCCTCCCCCTCCCCCACGGCCCGAGTCGGACCCCCGACCCGGGCCGCCCCACATTCCGCGCACACTCGCCGGGCGACCCGGCAGGCCCGTACACTGAGTGCCGCCGGTCGAGCGCGATGACCGTTTTTGAGCGGCCGTGATGGAATTTGGCAGTCATGCTGGGTTTAGGTCCCAGTGGGTTAACACCCGTGTGGGTTCGAGTCCCACCGGCCGCACGCGAGGACAAGGGCCGCCCGCAAGCGCGGCCCTTGTCCCCTGCCTCAGCCCAGCAGTTCCCGCACCACCGGGATCAGTTCTCTGAAGGCCTTGCCTCGGTGGCTGATGGCGTTCTTTTCCGGGGCCGTCAGTTCCGCGCAGGTGCGGGTTTCGCCGTCGGGCTGGAGGATCGGGTCGTAGCCGAAGCCGTTCGTGCCGGACGGGGTGTGCCGCAGGGTGCCGGTCAGGCGGCCCTCGACCACGCGCTCCGTACCGTCGGGGAGGGCCAGGGCGGCGGCGCAGGCGAAGTGGGCGCCGCGGTGTTCCGCGGCGATGTCGGAGAGCTGTGCGAGGAGCAGGTCCAGGTTGGCCCGGTCGTCGCCGTGCTTGCCGGACCAGCGGGCGGAGAAGATGCCGGGGGCGCCGTTGAGGACGTCGACGCAGAGGCCGGAGTCGTCGGCGACGGCCGGGTGTCCGGTGGCCCGGGCGAGGGCGTGCGCCTTGAGGAGCGCGTTCTCCGCGAAGGTGACGCCGGTCTCCTTGACGTCCGGGATGTCGGGGTAGGCGTCCGCGCCGACGAGGTCGTGGGGCAGGCCTGCGTCGGCGAGGATCGCCCTGAGTTCGGTGATCTTTCCGGCGTTGCGGGTGGCGAGGATCAGGCGGGTCATGGCACCCAGTATCCCGGCCGCCCGGGCCGGTCCGGCGCTACGGGGTGCAGACCTTCGTCAGTTCGCCCGCCGCGTCGGTGACGGGGCTGAGGTCGGGGGTGTTGTCGCCGTTCTCGACGGCGGTGCGGACGTTCCCGACGGCGGTGCGGAGGTCGTCGACCGCCTTGTTGACGTCGGCGTTGTCCGTCTTGTCGCCGATGTTGTCGAGGTTGTTCTCGATGGAGGTCAGCGATTCCTGCGTCTGTGTGGGGTCGTTCGCGGCGTTCTCCACGGCCTGCTGGAGGTCGGTGACGCTGTCGGCGATGGAGTCGGCGGTCTGGACGCAGTCCAGGGCCTTGTTGACCGCGTCGCACCCGGTCGCCGTCAGCCCCACGGTGAGGGCGACGGCCGCGGTGGCGGCGGCTATGAGGGTACGGCGACGCCGGTGCGGGCGTCGGCTCTCGGCCGTGGACATCAGTGTGTTCCTCCCCTTGTCAGGCCCAGGGGCCCCCGTCGGCGTACTCACCAAGACGCACGGGCGGGCGGGCCGGTTGCCCGCGCCCGCCACCCTTCTTGGTGTCCCCTTTACTTTTCGAGGACGGTATCAAGTGCCTTGCGCTGGAGGACAGCGAGTTCCGTGCAGCCGGAAACGGCCAGGTCCAGCAGGGAGTTGAGTTCGTCGCGGGCGAACGGCTCGGCCTCGGCGGTGCCTTGGACCTCGACGAAGCGGCCGTCGCCGGTGCAGACGACGTTCATGTCGGTCTCGGCGCGGACGTCCTCCTCGTAGCGGAGGTCGAGGAGCGGGACTCCGTCGACGATGCCGACCGAGACGGCGGACACGGTGCCGGTGAGCGGCCGGCGGCCGGCCTTGACGAGCTTCCTGCCCTGGGCCCAGGTGATCGCGTCCGCGAGGGCGACGTAGGCGCCGGTGATGGCGGCGGTGCGGGTGCCGCCGTCGGCCTGGAGGACGTCGCAGTCGAGGACGATGGTGTTCTCGCCGAGCGCCTTGTAGTCGATGACGGCGCGCAGGGAGCGACCGATGAGGCGGGAGATCTCGTGGGTGCGGCCGCCGATCTTGCCGCGGACGGATTCGCGGTCGCCGCGGGTGTTGGTGGCGCGGGGCAGCATGGAGTACTCGGCGGTGACCCAGCCTTCGCCGCTGCCCTTGCGCCAGCGCGGGACGCCCTCGGTGACGGAGGCGGTGCAGAAGACCTTCGTGTCGCCGAAGGAGACGAGGACGGAGCCCTCGGCGTGCTTGCTCCAGCCGCGTTCGATGGTGACCGGGCGGAGTTGTTCGGGGGTGCGGCCGTCGATTCGAGACATGGCGCTGAGCCTAGCCGTAGCGGCGCGAGGGGCTCCTCCCACGGGTGGGGAGGAGCCCCTCAGGAGTGAGTGCCCGGGTGGGGGCCCTCAGAGGTGGGCACCGAGGCTCACATCATGTCCTCGATCTCCGCGGCGATGGGGTCGGCGTCGGTGCCGATGACGACCTGGATGGCGGTGCCCATCTTGACGACGCCGTGGGCACCGGCGGCCTTCAGGGCGGCTTCGTCGACGAGCGAGGGGTCGTTGACCTCGGTGCGCAGCCGGGTGATGCAGCCTTCGATCTCTTCGATGTTGTCGAGGCCGCCGAGTCCGGCGACGATCTTCTCAGCCTTGGTGGCCATTTCCGTCTCCCTGAATTGCCTGGTGCGCCCCGCGCGGTGACGCGCGTCGGTCGCAGTAACCCACAGTTGGCCCATCTTCGCGAGCGATTGTGGCGGGTGTGCCGAAGGATGACGTCGAGGAGACGTCGTAGCAACCCAATCGTCCGTAGCTGGTCTACACCACCTGACAGGCGGTCGCCAAACGATGAGTGCCGAGAGCGCCCCGACCCAGGTCAGCGCCGCGCGCCGGCACTGGCACAGCGCGTTCCAGGGGCTCCAGAAGATGGGGCGCAGTCTTCAGCTGCCGATCGCGGTGCTGCCGGCGGCGGGCATCCTCAACCGGCTGGGCCAGCCCGATGTGTTCGGGGACGACGGGCTGGGCTGGACGGACGTGGCGAAGGTGATGGCGGGCGCGGGGGCCGCGCTGCTGGACAGCTCGCTGGGGCTGCCGCTGTTGTTCTGCATCGGTGTGGCCATCGGCATGGCGAAGAAGGCGGACGGTTCGACGGCGCTGGCGGCGGTGGCGGGCTTCCTCGTCTACTACAACGTGCTGCGGCAGTTCCCGGAGGACTGTGCGCCGGGTTCGAAGGTGGTCCCGGGGATCGGGTGTCAGGCGACGGACAGCACGGTGGGGGCGTTCACCTATCAGAATCCGGGGGTGTTCGGCGGGATCGTGATGGGGTTGCTGGCGGCTTTCTTCTGGCAGCGGTACCACCGGACGAAGCTGGTGGACTGGCTGGGGTTCTTCAACGGGCGGCGGCTGGTGCCGATCATCATGGCGTTCGTGGCGATCGGGTTCGCCGCGCTGTGCCTGTGGGTGTGGCCGCCGATCGGTGACGCGCTGGAGAACTTCAGCGACTGGCTGGACGGGCTGGACGCATGGGGTGCGGGCATCTTCGGCCTGGCGAACCGGGCGTTGCTGGTGATCGGTCTGCACCAGTTCCTGAACGTGCCCATCTGGTTCCAGTTCGGGAGTTTCACGAAGCCGGACGGCACGGTGGTGCACGGTGACATCAACATGTTCCTGGCGGGTGACCCGGACGCGGGTCAGTTCACGTCGGGGTTCTTCCCGATCATGATGTTCGCGCTGCCGGCGGCGGCGCTGGCGATGACGCACTGCGCGAGGCCGTCCCGCCGCAAGGAGGTGGGCGGTCTGATGCTGTCGGTGGCGCTGACGTCGTTCGTGACGGGGATCACCGAGCCGATCGAGTACTCGTTCCTGTTCGTGGCGCCGCTGCTGTACGTGGTGCACGCGGTGCTGACGGGGGTGTCGATGGCGGTGACGTGGGGGCTGGGGGTGCACGACGGCTTCAGTTTCTCGGCGGGGCTGATCGACTACGTCATCAACTGGAACCTGGCGACGCGGCCGTGGGCGATGATCCCGATCGGGCTGGCTTTCGCCGTCCTCTATTACGTGATCTTCCGTTTCGCGATCACGCGGTTCGATCTGAAGACGCCCGGGCGGGAGCCGGAGGAGGAGCGGGAGGACGTCACCAAGGCGTAGTCGGGGGGCCTGTTCGCGGGCAGGTCCCAGGGCGTGGCGAGGGGGTCGGGCGGAGGGCCCTCGGGGGGTAGCCGAGCGTAATACCACGATTACGAGAATCGTGGGTTCCTTATGCCACCTTCATCGTGCTACAACATGGTCTACACCACTGAGTGGTGTAGACCACCACCCGATGGAGGAAGTCTATGAGCACCGCCACCGCGCCCACGGCGGCTCCCCAGAAGAGATGGGGATCCGGCCTGTTGCAGGGTCTGCAAAAGGTCGGCCGCAGCCTTCAGCTCCCGATCGCCGTGCTGCCGGCGGCGGGCCTGCTGCTGCGCCTCGGACAGTCGGACGTCCAGGACAAGCTGCATCTGCCCGACAAGGTCACGGCGGTCTTCGCCACGGCCGGCGGTGCCATCTTCGACAACCTCCCGATGCTGTTCTGTATCGGTGTGGCGATCGGCTTCGCGAAGAAGGCCGACGGCTCCACCGCGCTGGCCGCGCTGGTCGGCTTCCTGGTCTACAGCAACGTCCTGAAGGCGTTCCCGGTCACCGAGGCCAAGGTCCAGGCGGGTGCGGACATAGCCGCGACCTACAACAACCCCGGTGTCCTCGGCGGCATCGTCATGGGTCTGCTGAGCGCGGTGGTCTGGCAGCGGTTCCACCGCACGAGGCTGGTGGACTGGCTCGGCTTCTTCAACGGCCGCCGCCTGGTGCCGATCATCATGGCGTTCGTCGGCACGCTCATCGGTGTCTTCTTCGGTCTGGTCTGGGAGCCGATCGGTGAGGTCATCTCCGACTTCGGCGAGTGGATGACGGGTCTGGGCGCGTTCGGCGCCGGTCTGTTCGGTCTGATCAACCGCGCGCTGATCCCGGTCGGCATGCACCAGTTCGTGAACTCCGTCGCCTGGTTCCAGATCGGCGACTTCAAGGACGCCACCGGCGCCGTCGTGCACGGCGACCTCACCCGCTTCTTCGCCGGTGACCCGACCGCCGGTCAGTTCATGTCCGGCTTCTTCCCCATCATGATGTTCGGTCTGCCGGCCGCCGCCCTGGCCATCGCGCACACCGCCCGCCCCGAGCGCCGCAAGGCCGTCCTGGGCATGATGATCTCGCTCGCGCTGACCTCCTTCGTCACGGGTGTGACCGAGCCCATCGAGTTCTCGTTCATGTTCATCGCCCCGCTGCTCTACGCGATCCACGCGGTGCTGACGGCCCTGTCGATGGCGATCACCTGGGCGCTCGGCGTCCACGCGGGCTTCACCTTCTCCGCGGGCTTCATCGACTACGCGCTGAACTGGAACCTCGCCACCAAGCCGTGGCTGATCATCCCGATCGGTCTGGTCTTCGGCGCGATCTACTACTTCGTCTTCCGCTTCGCGATCACGAAGTTCAACCTGCCCACCCCGGGCCGTGAGCCCGAGGAGGAGGTCGAGGACCTCACCAAGGCGTAGGCGCACACCCCGCCCGCCGTCGCACGGCACGCGAAGGCCCCCGGAGCCCTGAACCGCTCCGGGGGCCTTTCGCGTGGCCTGTGCGTGGGGGTGGGCCTAGATCTCGTACGTCTTGCGCGGCGCGGCCAGCTCCACCGGACCGTCGAACACCGCGCGGGCGTCCGCCAGGTTGACCTGGGGGTCGGTCCACGGCGGGATGTGGGTCAGCACGAGCCTGCGCGCACCCGCCCTGCCCGCCGCCGCACCCGCCTCGCGGCCGTTGAGGTGCAGGTCGGGGATGTTCTCCTTGCCGTGCGTGAAGGCGGCCTCGCACAGGAACAGGTCGGTGTCACGGGCGAGTTGCTCCAGTGCGGGGCTGACGCCGGTGTCGCCGGAGTAGGTCAGCGAGCTGCCGCCGTGTTCGACGCGGATGCCGTACGCCTCCACCGGGTGCGCCACGCGTTCGGTGTGCACGGTGAAGGGACCGATGTCGAAGGTGGACGGCTTGACCGTGTGGAAGTCGAAGACCTCGCTCATGGAGGAGGCCGACGGGGTGTCGGCGTACGCCGTGGTCAGGCGGTGCTCCGTGCCCTCCGGGCCGTAGACCGGGATGGGGTCGCAGCGGCCGCCGTCGTGGCGGTAGTAGCGCGCGACGAAGTAGGCGCACATGTCGATGCAGTGGTCGGCGTGCAGATGGCTCAGGAAGATCGCGTCGAGGTCGTAGAGACCGCAGTGGCGCTGCAACTCGCCCAGGGCGCCGTTGCCCATGTCGAGAAGCAGCCGGAAGCCGTCGGCCTCGACGAGGTAGCTCGAGCAGGCCGATTCCGCGGACGGGAACGACCCTGAGCAGCCGACGACGGTGAGCTTCATAAAGCAGAAACCTCCGCTGGCGGGAAACCGAGAAGTACCGGGTGGGTCCGGGGTACGGATCGTGGGGCGAATGTTCGTCGGAAATGATCGTCGATATGGGGGGCGACGTGGGTCGTGCGGTGCGTCGAGCGTAAGGCGCGAAACCCCGGGTCGCTCCTCCGCCAGGGGCCGTTGTGGGGGAACTCACCTGTGGTGTCACCGGTTCGGCTGGACCCGGGGCACATGAAGTGCGCGAGAGGGCGCGCGACGGCGCTCGCGCGCCGGTAACGTCGTCGTATGGACACGTCCTGGTGGCTCGCGCTCGCGGCGGTGATACTGCTCGCGCTGGTCGCGACGCTCGTGGACGGCTGGGGGCGGGGGCGGCGGCCGAAGGCGCGCGGGACCCGGCCGCCGGGGCGCGCCACGGGCCGTCCGCCGGGCCGGCCGGCCGGGAAGCGGGGCCGGGCCGGGCATCCCCGGCCCGCGGAGATCTGGTGGGCGAACGTGCCGTTCGAGGACTCGCCGGAGGTGAAGGACCGCCCGTGTCTGGTGCTGACGGTGCGCGGTGACCGGGTGACCGTCGCGAAGATCACCAGCAAGTACCACGACGAGCGGGCCGGGGTGATCCCGCTGCCGCCGGGCACCGTCGGGGACGCGCGGGGGCGGCCGAGTTTCCTGGAGACGGACGAGCTGCGCCAGGTGCCGGTGGCGGACTTCCGGCGCCGGGTGGGTGTGGTGGACCCGGTCCTGTGGGACCAGGTCCGTCACCTGGCCGGCTGAGCCCGCTCCCGGTGGTGGCGCCCTCCGGGCGGGCGGGGCGTCACGCCCAGAGCTGACCCTGGAGGGTCTCGATCGCTTCCTCGGTGGTGGCCGCGGTGTAGACGCCCGTCGAGAGGTACTTCCAGCCGCCGTCCGCGACGACGAACACGATGTCGGCGCTCTCGCCCGCCTTCAGCGCCTTCTTGCCCACGCCGATCGCGGCGTGCAGGGCGGCGCCGGTGGAGACGCCCGCGAAGATGCCCTCCTGCTGGAGGAGCTCCCGGGTGCGGGTCACGGCGTCCGCGGAGCCGACCGAGAAGCGGGTGGTGAGGACGGAGGCGTCGTACAGCTCGGGCACGAACCCCTCGTCGAGGTTGCGCAGGCCGTAGACCAGGTCGTCGTAGCGCGGTTCGGCGGCGACGATCTTCACGTCGGGCTTGTTCTCGCGCAGGAACCGGCCGACTCCCATCAGGGTGCCCGTGGTGCCGAGGCCCGCGACGAAGTGCGTGACGGACGGGAGGTCGGCGAGGATCTCGGGGCCGGTGGTGGCGTAGTGGGCGCCGGCGTTGTCGGGGTTGCCGTACTGGTAGAGCATCACCCAGTCGGGGTGCTCGGCGGCGAGCTCCTTGGCGACGCGCACGGCGGTGTTGGAGCCGCCCGCGGCCGGGGAGGGGATGATCTCGGCGCCCCACATCGCGAGCAGTTCCCGGCGCTCCTGCGAGGTGTTCTCGGGCATCACGCAGACCATGCGGTAGCCCTTGAGCCTGGCCGCCATGGCGAGGGAGATGCCGGTGTTGCCGCTCGTGGGCTCCAGGATGGTGCAGCCGGGGCTGAGGCGGCCGTCCTTCTCGGCCTGCTCGACCATGTGCAGGGCGGGGCGGTCCTTGACCGAACCGGTGGGGTTGCGGTCCTCGAGCTTCGCCCAGATGCGGACGTCGTCGGACGGCGAGAGCCGCGGCAGGCGCACCAGAGGGGTGTTGCCCACCGCGGCCAGCGGGGAGTCGTAACGCATGGGGTCCGGTGGCCGATCAGGCCATGCCGCCGGCCACGGCCGGCAGGATGGTCACGGTGTCGCCGTCGGACAGCTTGGTGCCGATGCCGTCGACGAAGCGGACGTCCTCGTCGTTGAGGTACACGTTGACGAAGCGGCGCAGCTTTCCGTCGTCCACGATGCGGGCGTGGATTCCCGCGTGCCGGGTCTCGAGGTCGTTGAACAGGTCGGCGAGGGTCTCACCGTTGCCCTCCACCGCCTTCTGACCGTCGGTGTACTGGCGGAGGATGGTGGGGATGCGGACCTCGATGGCCATGGCTCAGGGCTCCTGTCGGAAGGTGTGGGCGGCGCGGGGTGGTGCGGGCGAGGCTCCCCGCGCTCGGCCGTGCTCGCGCGGGCGGGTACCCCCTGTCGGCGCACGGCCGTACGGCGGGGGTACGGCGTCAACAGATGGCGCTGGCGAGCCTGCACAGGTCGACGTGCAGCCGCGCCACGAGCAGTGCGCCCGGCGTCTTCTCGCTCACGTCGTTCAGAACCATGGGCTCATCGTATCGATTCCCGGTCCGCCTCCTGGAATGTGATCCCACATCGCGGACGGATCCCGGCCGGTGAGTGAGACGGCGCGCGAGTGGGGCGACTCGGACGCGGCGGGCGCTCAGGCCGACGCGCGGCGCACCAGCCGGGTCGGGACGATCACGGAGGGCGCGCCGGGCGGCCCGTCCGGAGAGCGCCGCGGGCTCCCGTCGGCCGGGCCGGTGCGGCCGGTGGCGGGGTCGAGCAGGAGCCGGACCATGAGGCGGCCCATCTCCTCGGCGTCCTGGTGGACGGTGGTCAGGGGCGGGTCGGTGGTCTCGGCGATGGAGGTGAGGTCGTCGAAGCCGACGACGGCGACGTCCTCGGGGACCCGGCGGCCGCGCTCGCGCAGGGTCTGGAGGGCGCCGGAGGCCATGAGGTCGGAGGCGACGAAGACGGCGTCGAGTCCGGGGCTGCGGTCGAGCAGCGCGGCCATGGCGTCGGCGCCGCCCTGCCGGGTGTAGTCGGCCCGTTCGACGAGGTGCGGCGAGGCGTCGTCGGGCAGCACGTCCCGGTACCCGGCCAGCCGGTCGGCGGCGGAGTTCTCCTGGTCGTAGGGTCCGGCGACGGTGGCGATCCGCCGCCGTCCGAGGGAGACCAGGTGCCGCACGGCCAGCCGGGCCCCGCCGCGGTTGTCGCCGTCGACCCGGGCCTGGCCCGGGTGCTCGCCGGCGCGGTCGCCGGGCAGCGGGCGGCCGCCGAACACGGCGGGGACGCCGAGCCGGTCGACGATCTCGGCCAGCCGGTCGCCGGGGCGCAGGGAGAACAGGATCGCGCCGTCGACGTGGCCGCCGCCGAGGTAGTCGGCCACCCGCGGGTAGTCGTCGTCCTCCTCCACGAAGAGCAGGACGGCCTGGGCTGCGTGGAGCGCGAGTTCGCGGCGGACGCCGCGCAGGAGGAGGTCGAAGAACGGGTCGAGGAAGAGCCGGTTCTCGGGCTGGGCGGCGACCACGGCGACGGCGCCGGTGCGGTGGGTGACGAGTTGCCTGGCGGCCTGGTTGGGGACGTACCCCAGCTCGGAGATCGCGTGGCGGACCCGGCTCACGACCTCCGCCCGGACCCGGTCCTCGCCGTTGATCACCCGGGACACGGTCGACTTGGAGACCCCCGACTGCCGGGCGACGTCCTCGAGCGTGGGCCGCCGTGCGTGCGAGCGTTGCGTCAACACCATCTCCGTGGGGGCGAGTTGTGCGTGCACCTTGCGGAAACGGTAACCGGCGGACGGTGGCCCCGCCGGATCCGGTGCCGGAGACCGTGCGGAGACCGTGCGCGGCCGGCACCGGTGCCGATGCGGGGCCGGAGACGGTCCGGGGCCGGTCCGGCCCGGGGCCGGGCGGGTGGCGGGGCGTCTAGACGACGACCGGTTTCCCGGTCAGTTCCACCCCGGCCGCGCGCAGTTCCTCCAGGGCCCGGTCGGTGCTCTCCTTGGCGACGCCTGCGGTGAGGTCGAGCAGGACCTGGGTGCGGAAACCGGCCCGGACCGCGTCCAGGGCGGTGGCCCGTACGCAGTGGTCGGTGGCGATGCCGACGACGTCCACCTCGTCGATCTTCCGGTCGCGCAGCCAGTCGCCGAGTGCGGCGCCGTTCTCGTCGGCGCCCTCGAAGCCGCTGTACGCGGCGGAGTAGGCGCCCTTGTCGAAGACGGCGTCGATGGCGCCCGAGGCGACGGCGGGCGCGAAGTTGGGGTGGAAGCCGACGCCCTCCGTGCCCGCGACACAGTGCGCGGGCCAGGAGTGGACGTAGTCGGGGTTGTCGGCGAAGTGGCCGCCGGGCGCGATGTGGTGGTCGCGGGTGGCCACCACGTGCCGGTATCCGGCGGGCGCCTGTCCGATCAGTTCGGTGATGGCGGCGGCCACGTCGGCGCCACCGGCCACCGCGAGGCTGCCCCCTTCGCAGAAGTCGTTCTGCACGTCTACGACGATCAAGGCGCGGCGCATGGTCGGTGTCCTTCGACTGAGGGTGAAGTAATTGAGCCTAGAGACTTTGCGGCCCCCGCGGGAGGGGTCGGCGCCCGGCGGCGCCGGGCACCTCCTGGCTACCCGACGGGGCGTGTACATACTCCGTGGGGATGACGGGTTCGCCGCGGGAGAGCTGGGTCGCGGAGAGGGGCAGCCGGGCGCGGGCCGCCGCGTGCCGGTCGCGGACGACGTCCAGGGGCTCGCGGGCGACGACCTCGCCGCCCTTGACGAGCTGGACGAGCAGCTGGTGGTCGGCCAGGGCGGCGGGGACCGGGCCGGTGCCGACGACCTCGGCCTCGGCGACCCCCTGCGCGTCGGGCCTGCGGGCCGCCCACTTGCGTCCGCCGACGGAGGTCTTGCCTCCGGTGGACTTCTTGGCCACCGCCACCAGCGGCGCCTGCGGGTCGGACGACTCGGCGCGGGCGACGAGCTTGTAGACCATCGAGGCGGTCGGGTGGCCGGAGCCGGTGACCAGCTGGGTGCCGACGCCGTAGGCGTCGACGGGGGCGGCGGCCAGGGAGGCGATGGCGTACTCGTCGAGATCGGAGGTGACGATGATGCGGGTGCCGGTGGCGCCGAGCTCGTCGAGCTGCCGGCGGACCCGGTGGGCGACGAGGAGCAGGTCGCCGGAGTCGATGCGGACCGCGCCGAGCTCGGGTCCCGCGACCTCGACGGCGGTCCGGACGGCCTCGGTGACGTCGTAGGTGTCCACGAGGAGCGTGGTGCCGCGGCCGAGCGAGTCGACCTGGGCCCGGAACGCCCCCCGCTCGGTGTCGTGGAGCAGGGTGAAGGCGTGTGCGCTGGTGCCCACGGTGGGGATGCCGTAGCGGAAGCCGGCGGCCAGGTCGGAGGTGGTGGCGAAGCCGCCGACGTAGGCGGCGCGGGAGGCGGCGACGGCGGCCAGTTCGTGGGTGCGGCGGGCGCCCATCTCGATGAGGGGGCGGCCGCCCGCGGCGGAGGACATCCGGGAGGCCGCGGCGGCGATCGCGGAGTCGTGGTTGAGGATGGAGAGGATCACGGTCTCGAGGAGCACGCACTCGGCGAAGGAGCCCTCCACCCGCATGATCGGTGAGCCGGGGAAGTAGACCTCGCCCTCCGGGTAGCCCCACACGTCACCCGAGAAGCGGTATTGGTCGAGCCAGTCCAGCGTCACCTCGTCGACGATGCCCCGTTCCCGCAGGAAGGCGAGGACGGCCGCGTCGAAGCGGAAGTTCTCGATGGCGTCCAGGACCCGTCCGGTGCCGGCGACGACGCCGTAGCGCCGTCCGTCCGGCAGCCGCCGGGTGAAGACCTCGAACACGCTGCGCCGCTCGGCCGTGCCCGCCTTCAGGGCCGCCTGGAGCATCGTCAGTTCGTACTGGTCCGTGAAGAGCGCCGTCGAGGGGACATCCACCGGCAGTCCAAGGTCCGCTACGTCCACTTGCCTCACCCAGTCCGTGACTCCGCGGCCGCCCCGGGCATGGCCGGGGCCCGGGGGCACCTCCCCCGGGATTTGCAGCACGGAAGCGATAGTACCGCCTTTTCGTCGGTGTGACGATATCCGCCCCGCGTGGCAGCATGGCTGTGTGACGTCACCCGCTCCCCTTGAGATCGAACGCACCGAGTCGGCGGAGGAGGTCTTCGCCGTACCCGAGCCGGACGTCCCCTGGGTCACGATCGTCCACAACGACCCGGTCAACCTCATGAGCTACGTGACGTACGTCTTCCAGTCGTACTTCGGGTACTCCAAGGACAAGGCCACGAAGCTCATGATGGACGTCCACCACAAGGGCCGGGCGGTCGTCTCCAGCGGCAGCCGCGAGGAGATGGAGCGCGACGTGCAGGCGATGCATGGATACGGCCTGTGGGCCACCCTCCAGCAGGACCGGAAGTAGTCTCCCCTCCCATGCCCGGACACTTCGAACCGCTCCCCGGCGGCGGCGCGGCCGTCGCCCTCGACGACGTCGAGATCTCGATCATCAGGTCGCTCGCCGTGCAGCTCCTGGAGCTCATCGGCCCCGGCCCCGCCGAGGACGCGCCAGACGACCCGCTCGCCGAGCTCTTCGCCGAGGGACCGAGCGAGCCGCCCGCCGATCCCGTGCTGCGCCGCCTCTTCCCGGACGCCTACACCGACCCCGAGGGCACCCCGGGGCCGCAGCAGGCGGACGAGCAGAAGGCCCACTCCGCCGAGTTCCGCCGCTTCACCGAGAACGACCTGCGGGCCGGCAAGCGCGAGAACGCCCTCGCGGTGGTCCGCTCGCTGGACGCCCTGGCCGCCGAGGCGGCCGGCGAGGGCGGGGCGGTGCTGAAGCTGGCCCCGCAGGAGTCCCAGCAGTGGCTGCGCGCCCTGAACGATCTGCGCCTGGCGATCGGCTCACGCCTGGAGATCACCGACGAGGACGACACGGACCTCCTCTACCGGCTGCCGGACACGGACCCGCGCAAGCCGATGGTGATGGCCTACCTGTGGCTCGGCGGGCTCCAGGAGACCCTCGTGACCACCCTCCTGCCGTAGGCCGCAATGCCGTAGTTCGTACGGTTTCCCGTTCGCTCAGAGGACGCTCAGATCCGGATAACGATCGCATCACCGCGACGGCCGGGAGTGTCCTCTTTGTGCCTCGTTCATCCACTTCTTCTTGTGTCGTGCGCCACAGCCCGCCCGGGTGATCGATATTGCGGGCGTGATAAATCTTCACGACCGCCCGGCGAACACCACCCGCATGTTCGGCCGGGTGCGCCACCGAGCCGGTTGATCGCCGGCCAGGCATCGCTCCATCAATCCGGGGGGATCGAAACCCGATCCGCGGCCGACGAGAGGCCCGGTTCGGCATGGAGAAAGGCGCACCACACATGACCTCCGAGAAGGTCACTGACACCGCTGTCACGGACACTCCCGAAGAGGGCTACGAACGCGGACTCGGCAGCCGCCAGGTCCAGATGATCGCGATCGGCGGCGCCATCGGCGTCGGGCTCTTCCTGGGCGCCGGGGCGAACATCGCCAAGGCCGGCCCCAGTCTCATCCTGATGTACGCCCTCGCGGGCGGGATCATCTTCTTCATCATGCGCGCCCTGGGCGAGCTGCTGCTCTACCGCCCGGTCTCGGGCTCCTTCGCCGAGTACTCGCGCGAGTTCCTCGGCCCGTTCTTCGGCTACTTCACCGGCTGGACGTACTGGCTGATGTGGGTCGTCACCGGGATGGCCGAGCTGACGGCCGCCGCGATCTACGTCAACTACTGGTTCCCGGCCGTCCCCCAGTGGGTCACCGCGCTGGTCTTCCTGGTGATCCTCTTCGGGGTGAACCTGATCTCCGTGAAGCTCTTCGGCGAGCTGGAGTTCTGGTTCTCGATGGTGAAGGTCACCGCGCTGATCGGCATGATCGTCATCGGCCTCGGCGTCCTGACCTTCGGCTTCAGCAGCGCCGGCGACACGGCCGCGGTCTCCAACCTGTGGGCCTTCGACGGCTTCTTCCCCAAGGGAGTCGGCTCGTCCCTGATGACCCTCCAGGGCGTCATGTTCGCCTACCTCGCCGTCGAGCTGGTCGGTGTCACGGCCGGCGAGTCGCAGGATCCGGAGAAGACCCTCCCCAAGGCGATCAACACCCTGCCGTGGCGTATCGCGCTGTTCTACGTCGGCGCGCTCACGGTCATCCTGTGCGTGGTGAAGTGGACCGAGTTCGCACCGGGCGTCTCCCCGTTCGTCGAGGCGTTCGCGAAGATCGGCATCCCGGCAGGCGCCGGCATCGTGAACTTCGTGGTGCTGACGGCGGCCCTGTCCTCCTGCAACTCGGGCATGTACTCCACCGGCCGCATGCTGCGCAACCTGGCCGACAGCGGCGAGGCCCCCGCGGCCTTCCGCAAGCTGTCCTCGACCAAGACGCCCGCCCTGGGCATCACGGTCTCGGTCCTGTTCATGGGCATCGGCGTGGTCCTGAACTACGTCGTCCCCGAGAAGGCCTTCGGCTACGTCACCTCGGTGGCCACCGCGGCCGGCATCTGGACCTGGCTGATGATCCTGATCAGCCACGTCCTCTACCGCCGCGCGGTCGTCGCGGGCCGGCTGCCCGCCTCGCCCTTCCCGGCTCCCGGCGGCTCGGTCTTCAGCTGGGTGGCCATCGCCTTCCTGCTGTTCGTCACCGGTCTGATCGCGTACGACGCCGACTCCCGGGTCTGCCTGTACGTGATGGCGGGCTGGGCGGCCGCGCTCGGCATCGGCTGGGCGGTCCTCAAGGGCCGCAACCCGCAGATCACCGAGCGGCGCGAGCCGGAGTTCGAGAAGGTCGGCTGACCGGCCGCACGGCCACCCCCGGGACGTCCGGCCGCAGGGAGCACTCGTGGCGCCCCCTGCGCCGGCCGCTCAGGACGTCCGCGACACGGGCCGTCCCCCACCGCCCCGCGGTGGGGGACGGCCCGTCCGTCGTCCGCCCCGGGCCCCGCCCGACGCGCCGCTCACGGCGTCCCGGCCGTTGCTTATCCTGGCGACCATGCGGACACTGACCATCACGCGGGCCCTGCACGACCAGATCGTCGCCCACGCGCGCAAGGACCACCCGGACGAGGCCTGCGGCGTGATCGCGGGCCCCGCGGGCACGGACCGGCCGGAGCGCTTCGTCCCGATGCTGAACGCGGCCATGTCCCCCACGTTCTACGAGTTCGACTCGGGCGACCTGCTCAGGCTCTACCGCGAGATGGACGACCGCGACGAGGAGCCGGTGGTCGTCTACCACTCCCACACCGCGACGCACGCGTATCCGTCCCGCACGGACATCTCCTACGCGAACGAGCCGGGCGCGCACTACGTCCTGGTCTCGACCGCCGACACCGACGGACTCGGCGAGTTCCAGTTCCGCTCGTTCACCATCGTGGACGGCGAGGTCACCGAGGACGAGGTCCGGGTGGTCGAGGCGTACTGACGCCCCGCGGCCGGGACGCCGCCGCCGGGCCGCCGCGGCCGGGCTCCCGTGGTCCGGCGGCCCCGGTCGGGCCGCCGTGCCCGGGCCGCCGCGGTCAGGCCGCCGCGCCCCGCAGGAGGGCCCTGATGGGACGCCACAGCTCCGGTACGGCGACGGGGCCCGCCGGGACACCGTTGTCAGGCGCCGTGCGCCAGATCAGGCCGTCGGGGTGGTGCAGCACCGCCGTGATCTCGTCCGGGGTGGGGGGCGCCGCGTTGCCGCGCAGGTAGACGGCGCGCAGGCCCAGGTTGCGCAGCCGGGTCAGGGCGCGTGCGCGGTTGTGGGCGTGGACCAGCACGCGGACGTCCGCGAACGGCCCCGTGAGGCCCTCGCGGGCGGCGGGGCTGGGCAGGTTCAGCGCCACCACCACTCTGCCGTTGGGCAGCTTGCAGAACCCTCCTGCGGCCATGCGGTCACACCCCCGCGTGTGTCGGTATCGAGGTCGGTGTCAATAAGAAGTGCACAGGACGCACCTAAACACGATCGGCGGCAACCCGCCAGGGGGTTGCCGCCGATGTGTGTCTGACCTGCGAAAATGCTGACTACTTGGTCGAGGGACCGACCTTCACCTTGATCTTCGAGCCATCGGTGGCCTCGTAGACGATCTTGATCGTGGTGTTGGTGTCAGTGACCTTGACGCCCGCGAGCGGGGTCGTCGCGTCGTAGTACGTCGACTTGCGGTCGTCGAAGACGGGCACGCCCGCGGCCGACTTGATCTTGACCGCGACGTCGGCGCGGTGCAGCGTCACCGCGTCCGTGCGGGACAGGCTGAAGGGCGAGTCGAAGCTCTGGAGACGGGCGTTCATCACGGTGCCGTCGGCCCACTTCAGCGGGGTCGGGTGCGAGTCGATCGGGAGGATCAGGCCCTCACCCGGGTGCTGGCTGGTGTTGTCGTCCGCCTGGGAGGTGTCCCACTTCCAGATCAGCAGACCGTTCTGGTACGGGTAGTGCTCCACCCAGTCCGGACGCGTGGTCGAGAAGCCGAAGTTGTACGGGCCGACCTGGAGGGTCTTGTCGTACGACACGTACTGGCGGTTCTCGGCGATGTAGTACTGGGCGTAGTCGTCCGTGATGGACGCGCCGATGCGCGAGAAGCCGGTCGCGGTCCAAGCGGCGTCCGCCGTCTCGGCGTTGTCGGAGAACAGGGTGGCGCCGTCCGCCGTCACCTTGATCTCGTCGGCCGCGAAGCCCTTCTGGGCCACGCCCCCGTCGGTGGCGTACCGGAAGCGGATGCTGATCTTCTGGCCCGCGTAGGCGTTCAGCGGGAACGTCAGCTTCTGGTAGGCGTCGACCGTGCCGGTGAGGGCGGGCTTGCCGCTGCCGTCACGCGGGACGGCGGTGCCGTCGGCCAGCGTGCCGTCGATCGGCGTCCAGTTGGAGCCGTCGGTGGAGACCTCGGTGTACAGGTAGTCGTAGTCCTGCTCGATGTCCCACCAGCCGTCCAGGGACAGCGAGGCCGACGTCTTGCCGGTCAGGTCGACCGCGCGGGTCAGGGTGTTGCGCAGGTCGTCGCCGCTGCCGCTCCACCACTGCGTGGCGCCCTCGGCCGGGGCGACCACCTCGGTGGTGACCTTCTTCTCCGGCAGCTGGACCACGAGGGCCTGGGCTTCCTTGGTGTTGTACTCCGCGACACCGAGGGTGTGGCTGGACTTGCGGCCCGCCGCGGCGACGTCGTAGTCGAGCCAGCCCAGCTGGAGCTTGTCCCAGGCGTTCATGTCGCCGGGCAGGTCGCCGATGGCGTTCTTGCCGGTGCCGAGCCAGGAACCGGAGGACATCAGGGTCCAGAAACCGGTGGAGTTCTCGCCGCCGCCGGAGGTGTCGTACTCGTCCGGCAGACCGAGGTCGTGGCCGTACTCGTGCGCGTAGACGCCGAGTCCGCCGTTCTCCGGCTGGATGGTGTAGTCGCCGACCCAGATGCCGGTGTCGCCGACCTGGGTGCCGCCGAGCTTGTTGGTGTCCGGGCCGGTGGCGCCGGCGTCGGTGCCGAAGGCGTACCAGCGGTGGGCCCAGATGGCGTCCTCGCCCTGGGCGCCGCCGCCCGCGGACTCGTCCTCACCGGCGTGCACGATCTGGAAGTGGTCGATGTAGCCGTCCGGCTCGTTGAAGTCGCCGTCGCCGTCGTAGTCGTAGCGGTCCCACTGGTCGAACGTGGCGAGCTCCGCCTTGATCTGGGCGGCGGTGGCGCCGGCGGCCTCACGCTGGGCGACCCAGGCCCTGACGCCGTCCTGCACCGCGTACCAGGCGCCGGTGGAGGCCTTGTTGGAGCCGTACCGGGCCTCGTTGTAGGGGACCTTGACCCAGTCGGTCACCTCGCCGTCGACCGAGTAGCGGCCCGAGGACTGCTTCTCGTAGTACTTCTTCAGCGACTCGGTGTTCTTCCCGGTGCCGAAGTACAGCTCCTGGAAGTGCTTCTGGTTGTAGTCCGCCTGCCAGGCCGTGGAGTTGTCCTTGGTCCGGTCCGGCGCGGCTATCTGGTTGTGCAGCGGCCCGGCCGTGCCGCCGTAGCGGCTGTCGACCTGGTCGCCGAACTCGACGAGGATCGTGAAGATCTTGTCGGTCTTCTCCCGGCCGAGCTCGACGTACTTGCTGTCGCCCTTGCGGCTCTTCAGCTGTACGACCTTCGAGCCGTCCCGGTCCTTGACCGAGGCCTGGCCGGATATGACCTGCTTGAGGGCCTCCTCGCGCTGCGCCTCCTGGGTCTTGCTGAGCGGGCCGTCGAAGTCGTGCTCCTTGGCCTTGGCCGGCTGCGGGTCCCGCCGGTCCACCGCCGGGGCCTTCGCCGAGGTGTTGTCGGCGGCCTGTGCCACGGCGAACGTCGAGAACGTCGCCGAGGCCGCCGCGAGTGCGACGACCGTCGAGGCGGTCCTGAACGTCCAGGATCTACTGGTCACTTGATGTCCTCCCACGCACGCGCCCGTACGCGCGGAAAGGGGGGATCCCTGTCAAGGAAGGTCCGCGCGCTGTTATACGCGTGTAGTCAAGTGACGCCATTTGACTACTGGTTTACGAGAAAAGACAGACCTTGACTTGGACAAGTCAACTGCATTATTGGGAGGAGGTGTTCGCATTGCGGACACGAAACCGTAACGAGGCGGCCGCCCCGACGGGCGCGCGGGACGGTCCACTGGGTGGACGTCATGACTCCGTGCGCCCCCTGTGCACCGGCACCGTGGGTTAGGTCACGCTTACCGTTGGTTCCGCTCGGGCATGCAGCCGAATAGAGTCGAGACCGCCCCCGCTTCCGAGGACACCGATTGCCATGCCTCGTCCGACTGTCGCACAGCTCACGTACGGTACCTGCACCGTCATCTTCTCGACGCTCGCCATGCTGCTGCTGTCACAGACGAGTTCGGGCCCCGGCATCGCGGTCGTCGTCGTCGCCGCGGTCGCGCTCGGGGTGCTCGTCGCGATGACGGTACCGGTGCCCAAGGCGTCACGCGCCCCCATGGGGCGCCCGGCGACCCGTGCCCGTTCCGCGCTCCGTCCCACGACCCGTACGGCGACGGCCCGTTCGGGGATCGGCAGGCCCGAGCCCGTGTCCGTCCCGGCGCGCGCGAGCGTGCACGCGCCGGTCCCGGCCTCGGTCGCCGCGGCCTCCGAGCCCGTCAGGGAGACCACGGCCCCCTGACACACGCGTCCATGGTGAAGGGCCCGCGCCGGTGGCGCGGGCCCTTCACCATGTGCGGCGCGCCGGTCGCTCCGGCTCACCGCGTGCCGACCACCACCGTCTTGGCCGCCTTGTCGTGCAGGCCCTGCTTGTACGGCTTGTCGAAGTAGCTCCAGCCGCCGCAGATCGCCGTCCACAGACAGGCACAGCAGAACGCGAACGGCACCCACAGCACCAGGGCGCGCACCAGGGACGTCTGCGTGGACGGCGTGGAACCGTTGTCGAGGTTCGCCACCCGCATGCCGAGCCACTTCTTGCCCAGGGTCTGACCGGTCTTCGCGATCAGGATCGTGTCGTAGGCGACGTACAGGATCGCGGCGACCAGTTCCCGGCCGAAGGTCTTGCCGAACTCGATCCGGTCCGCGTCCACCGTGTACTGGGCGACGCCGAAGGCCCACGAGATCAGCGACACCACGATGAAGACCAGGATCATGTCGATGATCCGGGCCAGCGTGCGCTTGCCGCTGTCGGCGAGCGGGGGCATCCCGGCGAGCGGGTCGGCGGGGTATCCCCCGTAGGGGTCGCCGCCCTGCGGGCCGCCACCGTAGGGGCCTTGGGGACCGCCGCCGTACGGGCCCTGGGGACCGCCGCCGTACGGGTCGCCGCCCTGGGGGCCGCCTCCGTAGGGGCCGCCCCCGGCGGGTGGCGGCTGACCGGGTCCGCCGGCGCCGGGGCCGCCGCTGTACGGCCCACGCGGGGCGTCGTACGGCGAACCCTCTCCCGGACCGGGCGGGGGCTGCGGG
This sequence comes from Streptomyces asoensis, assembly GCF_016860545.1. NCBI lineage: Bacteria > Bacillati > Actinomycetota > Actinomycetes > Kitasatosporales > Streptomycetaceae > Streptomyces > Streptomyces asoensis. The sequence goes on from NZ_BNEB01000003.1 coordinate 416,082, forward strand.
GGCTGCTGCCCCGGCGGCTGCTTCCTGAACGGATCGTCCTCCGGCGGCTCGCCGCCGGAACCGGGGGGCGGTTCGCTGGTCATGCCCCGAGTCGACCGCGAACCCCCGCACCCCGCATCCGGCGAGCGGCCGTACGGGGGACGGCGAGCGGGCGGGGGCGGAGTCCGAGTGCGGGTCGGGGTGCGGGTGCGGGTGCTGTGGGTGCGGGTCAGCCCGCGACGAAGGTGTGGGCCGCCTTGTCGTGCCAGCACTGACGCCACGGCTTGTCGAACAGGCCCCAGAAGACGCCCACGACGCCGACGGCGAGCAGTCCCGGCACGCTGTAGACGAGCCAGCGGCGCAGGGCCGCGCCGAACGACGGGGGCTCGCCGCCGCCGATGTCCCGCACCTCCAGGCCGAACAGCTTCTTGCCGAGCGTGCGGCCCCACTTGGCGGTCGGCAGCGCTTCGTACACGACCCCGAAGCCCAGCAGGACCGCGAGCACGATGCCGAGGTACACCGACGTCGTGCCGTCGAGCAGCCAGACGGTGACGGTGCGTCCGGTGAGCTTGGCCGCGTCCACCTTCTCGTTCACGTGGTCGACGGCCTTCGCGCCCAGCGGGACGGCGGCGGCGCCGGTGACGGCCGCGAGGACCAGGGTGTCGACGAGACGGGCGGCCAGCCGCTTGCCGATCCCCGCCGGACGGGCCTCGGCCTGGCGCCGGGCGGCCGCCTGGAAGACGTCCTCGACCGGTGGCTTCCAGGGCGTGACGGGGCCGTCCTCGGCGCCCGCCAGCTGGTGCACCTGCTGGGCCCACGAGGGCTGCCCGCCACCCGGACCCGCGGCCATCGGTGCGGCAGGCTGCGCGGCGGCCGCGGCGGGCTGCGGCGGAGGACCGCCGGCCTGCTGCGGCACGCCCGGTGCACCCCGCACAGGGCCGGGGCCCGCCGCGGCGGGCGCCTGGGCACCCGGCTGGACGCCGGCCTGCGGGGCCGGGTACCCGGCGGAGCCCTGCGGCACGGAAGCGGGAGCCGGGGCGGGTACAGGTGCGGGTGCTGCGGCCGGGGCGGGCGCGGGGCCCTGCGGGGCCGGTACGGCCGGGGCCGGGGCCGCCGCACGCTCGGCGGCCGCCTTGCCGGCGCCGAAGCCGGGCTCGGCGGGAGCGGGCCCGCCGGGGGTCCCGGACCCGACCGGCCCCTGCGGTCCGAAGGCCCCCGCGGCGGGGCCGCCCGGGGCCGGCGCGGGCCCCTGGGCGGCGGCTGGGAACACCGGCGCGGCGCCCGGTCCTTCGCCCTGCTGGGCGGCGCGCGGGGCAGGCGGGCGGACAGCGGCCGCGCCCCCGTCGGGGACCGGGCCTGCGGTGCCCGGAGCGGGGGCGGGCCCGGCGCCGGCGGTCGGGCGGCGGAAGACGAACGTGCCCCCGGGGATCGCGTCCCCGGCACCGTCCTCCGGCTCGGCGGGCGGGATCGTCGTCGTGCCGTCCGTGCTCGTCGAGCGGCCGTCGGGCGGCGCCGGGGCGGGCGTGGGCACCCTCGGGTCGGCACCGCCCGGGGCGCCCCAGGAGACCCTGCGGTCCTGATCGCCGCCGAAGCCCGACTGGTGGGCGCGGTCGGCGCCCCAGGAGGGGGCGGGCCCGGGAGGGCCGGCGGGCGGATCCGCCGCTGGCACCGGGTCCTCGTCGAAGAAGTGCGGGCCGGTCTCCTCGACGGAGGCCGGGGGCGACCCCGCGGACGGCGCCCCGGCGGACGGGGGTGTGAGCGATCGGCCGTCGGAGGGCGCCGGCCTGCTGGTGCCCGGTACCCAGGAGGCACCGTTCCAGTACCGGACGTATCCAGGGATGGACGGGTCCGGGTAGTACCCCTCGCGGGGCCTGTCGTCGCCGGGTGCCGGGGTGGGGGCGCTCATGGTCCGTCGTCCCGTATCTGCTCGGGGGTGGGTTGAGGGGCTCCACATCTATCAGACCGACGCAAGCCCCACTGCCAGTCCCGACGGACCCGCCCCTTTCCGGGCAACCCCGTGCACGCTCTTCACACGTTCGGAACCGCCCGCCGGCGAAGAAAGTCCTCCGGACCCGCGTAATGGTCACGGGTCCCGCCCCTCTCCACTCGTACGGGCCCGCCGCGGGCGGGCGCGAGGTCCGTATCGAGAGGAGAACCGGCATGCATCACACCGTGGTGGAGCGCGAACTGGAGCTCAACCTCATCCTGTCGCCGGAGCGCAGCGTCCCGGTCCCGGCCCGGCTGGGCTACCGCAGCGACGACCCGTTCGCCGTCCACGTCGCCTTCCACATCAATTCCGAGCACCCGGTGGACTGGACGTTCGCCCGCGAGCTGCTCGTGGAGGGGGTGTTCCGCCCGTGCGGGCACGGGGACGTCCGGGTGTGGCCGACGAAGGTGGAGGGGCGCAGCGTGGTGCTGATGGCGCTCAGTTCACCCGACGGGGACGCCCTCCTGGAGGCGCCGGCGGCCCAGCTCTCGGCCTGGCTGGAGCGCACCCTTCGGGTGGTGCCCCCGGGGACCGAGGCCGGGCAGCTCGGCATCGACGACGGCCTGGCCGAACTGCTGGCCCCTGCCCCGCTGGACGACCTGTGGCTGTCCGACCCCTGGCCGTCGGACGAGTCCCGGGACGGGGAGTGAGCGGGAGCGGTCAGAACAGCTTGCCCGGGTTCAGGATGCCCAGGGGGTCGAAGGCCGCCTTGACCGCCCGCTGCATCTCGACCCCGACCGGGCCGATCTCGCGTGCCAGCCACTCCTTCTTCAGCACGCCGACGCCGTGTTCGCCGGTGATGGTCCCGCCCAGTTCCAGGCCGAGGCCCATGATCTCGTCGAAGGACTCCCGGGCGCGCCGGCACTCGTCGGGGTCCGCCGCGTCGAAGCAGACCGTGGGGTGGGTGTTGCCGTCGCCGGCGTGGGCGACGACCCCGATGGTCAGGCCGTGCTTGTGAGCGATGTGCTCGACGCCGTCGAGCATCTCGCCGAGCCGCGACCGGGGCACGCACACGTCGTCGATCATCGTCGTGCCCTTGACGGCCTCCAGCGCGACCAGCGAGGAGCGCCGTGCCTGGAGCAGGAGTTCGGACTCGGCGAAGTCCTCGGCCGGGACCACCTGGGTGGCGCCGGCGGCCTCGCACAGGGCGCCGACGGCGGCGAGGTCGGCGGCCGGGTCGGGGGTGTCGAAGGCCACCAGCAGCAGGGCCTCGGTGGTGTCCGGCAGGCCCATGCGGGTCAGGTCGTTGACGGCCCGGACCGTCGTACGGTCCATCAGTTCGAGGAGGGACGGCACGTGCCCGCCCGCCATGATCCGGCACACGGCGTCGCAGGCGGCGGCGCCGGAGGCGAACTCGGCGGCCAGCACCAGCTGCGCCGGCGGCTGCGGGCGCAGCGCCAGGACCGCCCGGACGACGATGCCCAGCGAGCCCTCCGAGCCCACGAAGAGGCGGGTGAGGTCGTATCCGGCGACGCCCTTGGCCGTGCGGCGGCCGGTGGACATCAGCCGGCCGTCGGCGAGCACGACGTCCAGACCGAGGACGTACTCGGCCGTCACGCCGTACTTCACGCAGCACAGGCCGCCCGAGGCGGTGCCGATGTTGCCGCCGATCGTGCAGGTCTCCCAGCTGGAGGGGTCGGGCGGGTAGTACAGGCCGTGCTCGTTCACGGCGCGTGACAGGGCGGCGTTGACGACGCCCGGTTCGACCACGGCGACGCGGTCGACGGGGTTGATCTCGAGGATGCGGTCCATCTTCGTCAGGGACAGGACGACACAGCCCTCGGAGGCGTTGGCGCCCCCGGACAGTCCGGTGCGGGCACCCTGCGGGACGACCGGCACGCGCAGCTCGGTCGCCGTGCGCATGACGTGCTGGACCTCTTCGACGGTACGGGGCAGCACGACGACGGCGGGGGTCCCGGCGGGGCAGAAGCCGGCCATGTCGTTGGCGTAGGAGACCGTGACGTCCGGGTCGGTGAGGACGGCCTCGGCGGGCAGGCCGGCGAGCAGACGGTCGGCGAGGTGACGGCTCATGATCACAGGTTCGCACCCGGGGCCATCGGTGTGAACCCCGTCCGCCCGGCCCTTCGGCTGACGTCGCTCGGTCGTCGTACTGGCGCACAGTGAGCGCCATGGAGAACGCAGAGCGCGCCGCCGAGAAGCGCACCGCCCCCGCGGAGGCCGCCGAGGCTCCCGCGGCTTCCATGCCCACGAAGGGCCCCACAACCCCGGCACCGCCGACCGGCCGGGCGCCGTCGACAGGCCCGACCCCGGCACCGTCGGCCGACCCGACCCCGCTGCCGTCGACGGGCCCGGCATCGGTGCCGTCAGCGGCCCCGGCGGGCCCCCCGGCTCCCCCGGCCGAGACCGCGGGGTCCGCCGGGGCCGCGAGCCCCGTCGGAGCCACCGAGACCGCGGGGGCCGTCGGGACCGCAGGACCCACCGAGGCCGCCGAAGCCGCCGGGCCCAGCGGGGTCGCTGGATCCGTCGAACCTGCCGAGGCCGTCGGGTCCAACGGGCGGGGATCTCGGTTGGGGCGGTGGGTGGTTGTCGGGGCGCTCGTGGGGTGTCTCGTGCTGGGCTGCGGAGCGCTGCTGCTGCTGCCCGGCGGGGAGTCCGGGCCCCGGCGGGCGCCCGCGCCGGCGCCGGGGGCGCAGGCGGGCAGCGCGGTCCGGGCCGGGGTGCCGGCCGCGCTGCCGGATCTGGCGGTGCTGATCGGCGAACGCGAGAGCCGGGTGCGGGCGCATCCACGGGACGCGCGGTCCTGGGCGGTGCTCGGCACGGCCTATGTCGAGCAGGGCCGGCGCACCGCCGACGCCGCCGCGCTGTACCCGAAGGCGGAGCGGGCACTGCGGACCTCGCTGAAGGTCCGTCCGAAGGCCAACGCCGAGGCCCTCGACGGTCTGGCGGCGCTGGCCAACGCGCGCCGCGACTTCCGGGCGGCCCGCTCCTGGGGCGAGGCCGCGCGCGCTCAGGCGCCCGCCCGCTGGACGACGTACGCGCAGCTCGTCGACGCGTACACCGGGCTCGGCGAGTACAAGAACGCCCGCAAGGCCCTGGACCGGCTGACGGCGCTGCACTCGGGTCCCGCCGTGCGGGCCCGGGCGGCGGGCGTCTACTGGGACCGGGGGCTGCGCGAGGACGCCCAGGCCGCGCTGGCCGACGCGGCGGCCGGCGCCCCGTCCCCCGCCGAGCGGGCCGCCTGGCTGGAGCGGGCGGGACAGCTGGCGTGGGAGCGCGGTGAGCGCGAGGACGCGCTGCGGCACTTCAAGGAGGCGGTCAGGACCGATCCGGACCAGCGGGCCGCACACGCCGGGCAGGGCAGGGCACTGGCGGCCCTCGGGCGGACGTCGGAGGCGCTGAGCGCCTACCAGGTGGCGCTCGCCGGGCAGCCGCTGCCGCAGTACGCGCTGGAGCTGGGCGAGCTGTACGAGTCGCTGGGGCTCACCCAGGCGGCGCGCGTGCAGTACGACCTGCTGCGGGAGCGGGTCCGGCAGGAGTCGGCGGGCGGGGTGGACGGGGAGCTGGTGCTCGGCCGGTTCGAGGCGGACCACGGGGATCCGGCGTCGGCGGTACGGCGGCTGCGGGCCGAGTGGCAGCGGCAGCCCGGGATCGCCGTCGCGGACGCGCTGGGCTGGGCGCTGCACCGGTCCGGGGACGATCACGAGGCGCTGCGGTTCGCCATGATCGCCACGGACCGGGTGCACGGGGGCGCGGTCTACAGCGCGCCGTACATGTACCACCTGGGCATGATCGAGCGGGATCTGGAGCGGGAGGGGCCGGCCCGGCGTCACCTCGCGGAGGCGCTGCGGATCAACCCCTGGTTCTCGCCGCTGTCCGTCCCGGTGGCCCGTGCGGCGCTGGCGCGGCTGGGCGGCGAGCCCGCCCCGGCCGAGCTGCCCGAGTAGCGGGGCCCGGGGTGCGGGGCGGGGCGGCACCCCCTAGAGGTTGCCGCGCTTGTCCTGCTCGCGCTCGATGGCCTCGAACAGGGCCTTGAAGTTGCCCTTGCCGAAGCCCATCGAGCCGTGCCGTTCGATGATCTCGAAGAAGACGGTCGGCTTGTCCTGGACCGGCTTGGTGAAGATCTGGAGCAGGTAGCCGTCCTCGTCGCGGTCGGCGAGGATCTTCAGTTCGCGCAGGGTGTCGACGGGGACGCGGGTGTCGCCGACCCACTCGCCGAGGGTGTCGTAGTAGGAGTCGGGGGTGTCGAGGAACTGGACCCCGGCCGCCCGCATCGTCCGTACGGTCTGCACGATGTCGTTGGTGTTGAGCGCGATGTGCTGGACGCCGGCGCCGCCGTAGAACTCCAGGTACTCGTCGATCTGGGACTTCTTCTTGGCGATGGCGGGCTCGTTGATCGGGAACTTGACCTTCAGGGTCCCGTCCGCGACGACCTTCGACATCAGGGCGGAGTACTCGGTGGCGATGTCGTCGCCCACGAACTCCTTCATGTTCGTGAAGCCCATGACCTTGTTGTAGAAGCCGACCCACTCGTTCATCCGGCCGAGCTCGACGTTGCCGACGCAGTGGTCGATCGCCTGGAAGGTGCGGTGGGCCGGCGGTGCGACGATCGGCTCGGCGGCGGCGAACCCGGGGAGGTAGGGGCCGTCGTAGCCGGAGCGGTCGACGAGGGTGTGGCGGGTCTCGCCGTAGGTGGCGATCGCGGCGAGGACGACGGTGCCGTGCTCGTCCTTCAGCTCGTACGGCTCGGCGACCGAGCGGGCGCCGTGCTCGATCGCGTAGGCGTACGCGGCCCGCGCGTCCGGGACCTCGATGGCGAGGTCGACGACGCCGTCGCCGTGCTCGGCCACGTGCCGTTCGAGGAACTCGCCCCACGGGGTGGCGGGCTTGATGACGGACGTCAGGACGAAACGGGCGGAGCCGTTCGTGAGCACGTACGAGGCGGTCTCGCGGCTGCCCGTCTCCGGTCCGGAGTAGGCGACCAGCTTCATGCCGAAGGCGGTGGAGTAGTAGTGCGCCGCCTGCTTGGCGTTGCCCACGGCGAAGACGACCGCGTCCATTCCCTTGACCGGGAAGGGATCGGCCTGCCGGGCGGTGTCGGGAGTGTGGTGTGTGGTCTGCGTCATGACGAAAGCCTCGCCCCGGGCTGCAAGGTGCGCAATAGTTCGCTCCATCGCTGGGCAATGTGTGCAGCGGTACGGCCGTTGCGGCGGGCTTTGTGTACAGGGTGACCATCGGGAAGGCGGACGACCGTGGCGATCGATCGACTGGACGGACGGATCATCGTGCTGCTCGCCCGGGAGCCGCGCCTGGGGGTGCTGGAGATGTCCCGGCGGCTGGGCGTGGCGCGCGGGACGGTGCAGGCGCGGCTGGACCGGCTTCAGTCGAACGGAGTCATCCGGGGATTCGGACCCGAGGTCGATCCGGCGGCGCTCGGCTACCCGGTCACCGCGTTCGCCACCCTCCAGATCCGGCAGGGGCAAGGGGCCGACGTACGGGCCCACTTGGGGACCGTGCCGGAGGTGCTGGAGCTGCACACCACCACCGGCACCGGGGACATGCTGTGCCGGCTCGTGGCCCGCTCCAACGCCGATCTCCAGCGGGTGATCGACCTGGTCGTCGGTTTTGATGGGATCGTCCGGGCCTCCACCGCGATCGTGATGGAGAACGCCGTTCCGCTGCGGATCATCCCGCTGGTGGAGCAGGCGGCCGAGGACGACCGGGCGAGGCCCTGACCCAGGGGCCGCGTTCCGGACCGGGTCCCCTGGGTCAGTGCCTGGACGACGTGGGGCGGTGAGGGCGTGTGAGCTTCTGGGAGTACCTCGGCAGCCGACACCAGCAGCTGCTCACCGACGCCTACCAACACGCCAGCGTCGTCTTCCAGTGCATGGTCATGGCCACCCTGCTGGGTGTCGTGATCGGCGTCGTCACCTACCGCAGCGGCTGGGCGGGCAACCTCGCCACCGTCGGCACCTCCGCGATCCTCACCGTCCCGTCGCTCGCGATGATCGGTCTGCTGATCCCGCTCGTGGGGCTCGGGGTGCCGCCCACGGTGATCGCGCTGACCCTGTACGGGCTGCTGCCGGTGGTGCGCAACGCCATCGTGGGGCTGCGCGGGGTCGATCCCACGCTCGTGGACGCGGCCCGGGGCATCGGGATGTCCTCGGCGACGCGGCTGCTGCGGGTCGAGCTGCCGCTCGCCTGGCCGCCGATCCTGACCGGGATCCGGGTCTCCACCCAGATGCTGATGGGCATCGCCGCCATCGCCGCGTACGCCTCCGGGCCCGGCCTCGGCAACGAGATCTTCCGGGGCATCGCCTCCCTGGGCAGCAAGAACGCGCTCAACCAGGTCCTGGCGGGCACGCTCGGGATCATCGTCCTGGCCCTGCTGTTCGACGCCGCGTACGTCCTCATCGGACGGCTGACGATTCCCAGGGGGATCCGTGTCTGAGACCGAGTCCGGGGCCGGCTCCGGGGCGGGCGCCCACGGGGCGACGATCGAGCTGGTCAACCTCACCAAGCGCTACCCGGGCAACTCCGTGCCCGCCGTCGACAACGTCTCCATGGAGATCAAGGCGGGCGAGACCGTCATCTTCGTCGGCCCGTCGGGCTGCGGGAAGTCGACCACCCTGAAGATGATCAACCGGCTGATCGAGCCGACCGGCGGCCGTATCCGCATCGACGGCGAGGACGTCACCGACATGGACCCGGTGCGGCTGCGCCGCAAGATCGGGTATGCGATCCAGTCCTCCGGGCTCTTCCCGCACATGACGGTCGCCCAGAACATCGCGCTCGTGCCGCGGATGACCGGCTGGCCGAAGGCGCGGATCCGGGACCGGGTGGAGGAGATGCTCGACCTCGTCGGACTCGACCCGGGCGAGTTCCACGGCCGCTATCCGCGCCAGCTGTCCGGCGGACAGCAGCAACGGGTGGGCGTGGCGCGGGCCCTGGCCGCGGATCCGCCCGTCCTGCTGATGGACGAGCCGTTCGGCGCGGTCGACCCGATCACCCGCGACCACCTCCAGGACGAGCTGATCCGGCTCCAGCACGAGCTGCACAAGACGATCGTCTTCGTCACCCACGACTTCGACGAGGCCATCAAGCTGGGCGACCGGATCGCGGTGCTGCGCGAGCGCTCGCACATCGCCCAGTTCGACACCCCGGAGGCGATCCTCACCAACCCGGCGGACGACTTCGTCTCCGGGTTCGTCGGGGCGGGGGCGGCGCTGAAGCGGCTCAATCTGAGCCGGGTGCGGGACGTGGAGATCACCGAGTATCCGACGGTGAGCGTCGACGACCCGCTCCAGACGATCTTCAACCGGCTCCGCTCCAGCGGGACGAACGAGATCCTCCTCCTCGACCAGCGCCGGCGGCCCTACAAGTGGCTGCGCCGCGGGGACCTGATGCGCGCCAGGGGCTCCCTCGCGCGCGCCGGGACCCTGGTCAGCGACACGGTGACCCGCGACGCCACCCTGCGGGACGCGCTGGAGGCGGTGCTCACCGACAACACCGGGCGCGTCGCGGTCACCGGGCGGCGCGGCGAGTACACCGGGGTCGTCGACATGGAGACGCTGCTGAACTCCGTGCACGAACTGCTGGAGGCGGACCGGCTGGAGGCGCTGGAGGCGCAGCACGAACTGGAGGAGGCCCGGGCCGCGCAGACGCACGCCGAGCAGGAGGGCCCGGGCGGGGAGGCGAAGGCATGAGCGCCCCCGGCCGGGCGGAGGTGGACGCCGGCCCCGACGGGACGTCCGGACCGCGGGAGCAGGACGGCCCGGAGGCTTCCCCCGCCCTGCCGTCCGCACCGCACCGCCGCCGCCTCGGCTGGCAGAAGCTGACCTTCCTGCCGGCCTTCCTCGTCGCCCTGCTGCTCGCCACCTGGCTCTGGTTCCAGCAGGCGGACCTGGACCCGATCTCCGAGAACGCGCTGTCGAACGGGCAGGTGTCGAAAGCCCTGTGGCAGCAGGTGCGGCTGACCGCGATCTCCACCTTCTTCGTGCTGATCATCGCCATCCCGCTCGGCATCCTGCTGACCCGCGGGGCGCTGCGCAGGGCCACGCCGTTCGCGATGGCCATCGCCAACATGGGGCAGGCGACCCCGGCGATCGGTCTGCTCGCCCTGCTGGTGATCTGGCTGGGCACGGGGACGAAGGCCGCCCTGGTCGGCATCATCGCCTACGCGATCCTGCCGGTGCTCGCCAACACCGTGGCGGGCCTGAAGTCCAACGACCCGACGCTGCTGGAGGCGGCCCGCGGCATCGGCATGTCCCCCCTGGGGGTGCTGCGCAGGGTCGAGCTGCCGCTGGCCGTCCCGCTGATCCTGGCCGGTGTGCGCACGGCGCTGGTCCTCAACGTCGGCACGGCGACCCTGGCGACCTTCGGCGGGGGCGGCGGGCTGGGCGTGCTGATCACCACCGGCATCACCAACCAGCGGATGCCGGTGCTGGTGCTCGGCTCGATCCTGACCGTCTCGCTGGCCCTGCTCGTCGACTGGCTGGCCTCGCTCGCCGAGGTGCTGCTGCGGCCGCGGGGCCTGGACGCGGACGCATGAGGCGCGCCCGCCCGGTGATCGCCGGGACCCTGGTGCTGCTGGCCTGCTGCGCGCCGGCCGGCTGCGGGCTCACCAGTGGCTCCCCCATGGTGGACGACGTCTCGCCCGGGTCGATCGGACAGGGCGAGCCCCTCAAGGGCGCGCACCTCACCGTGACGTCCAAGTCGTTCACCGAGAACCTCGTCCTCGGCGCGATGATGGGCATCGCCTTCCAGGCGGCCGGCGCGGACGTCCTGGACCGCACCGGCATCCAGGGCTCCATCGGCTCGCGCGAGGCGGTCAGGAACGGTGACGCCGACGCCATGTACGAGTACACCGGCACCGCGTGGATCACCTACCAGGGCAACAGCGAGCCGATCCCCGACCCGCAGCAGCAGTGGCAGGCCGTGCACGACGCCGACCTGAAGAACGGCGTGACCTGGCTGCCGCCCTCGCGGCTGAACAACACCTACGCGCTGGCCATGAACCAGGCGAACTTCGCGAAGTACCGCACCAGGACGCTGTCACAGGTGGCCGCGCTGTCCAAGTCCGACCCGAGCGCCGTGACGCTCTGCGTGGAGGGCGAGTTCGCCAACCGGGCGGACGGGCTGCCCGGCATGGAGAAGGCGTACGGGATGTCCGTGCCGGCGTCCCGGGTCACGCAGATGGACACCGGGATCATCTACACCCAGATCCAGAAGGGGGCGTGCACCTACGGGGAGGTGTTCACCACCGACGGGCGCATCAAGTCCATGAACCTGGTGGTGATGGCGGACGACAAGAAGTTCTTCCCCAACTACAACGCGGCGCCCGTGATCAACTCCCGGACGCTGAAGGAGTGGCCGGCGATCGCCACCGTCATCGACCCGGTGACGAGGAAGCTGGACAACAAGGTCGCCCAGGACCTGAACGCCAAGGTGGACGTCGACGGGGAGGACCCCCACCAGGTGGCGCTGGACTGGATGAAGCAGGAGGGCTTCGTGAAGTAGCCGGACGGTGAACCAGCCGGACCGGCCGGAGGGGTTCGCGAGGCGGCCGGACCGGCCGCACCTCACGAGTCGGCGCCGCGACACCGCGGGCATGCGCCGGACATCCCCTAGCAGCTCGGTACCGAGCCCTTCCCCTTCTCCAGGGCGACCAGCGCGTCCACGGCGCCCTTCAGCGTGCTGACCGGAATCAGGCGCAGCCCCTCGGGCAGGTCGGCCCGGGCGTCGGAGCACTCGGCCCTGGGCACCAGGAACACGGTCGCCCCGTCCCGCCGGGCGGCCTGCGTCTTGAGGGCCACCCCGCCGACCGCGCCGACCTTCCCGTCGGTGTCGATGGTGCCCGTGCCGGCGATCGTGCGGCCGCCGGTGAGGTCACCGCCGCTGCCGTCGCCGTCGAGCTTGTCGACGATGCCGAGCGAGAACAGCAGCCCGGCGCTGGGACCGCCCACGTCGGCGAGGGTCAGGGTGACCTTCACGCCCTGGCCGCGCAGGTCCAGGTACTTCAGCGCGGCCTCGGTCGCGGCGTCCTGCGACTCGCGCATCTGCTGCGTGTTGTGCCGCTCGATCTCCTTCGTGTTCTCCCCTCCGGGGTACACGGAGTCGTGCGGCATGATCGCCTGGTCGGTGCGGAACCAGCCGTCGACGACGTCCGCGAGCCTGACGTCGGTGTCGGGGTTGGTCGCCTCGATCGTCGTCATCCGCAGCTGCCCGCTCGTCGTGCGGACGGGCGCGCCGGTGATCGTGATGACCGGGGTGCCCTTGTTCTCGCCGAGCACGTTCGCCGTCATGCCCGGCTGCGCGACCGAGAACGGCAGCGGCGCGAAAGCGGCCGTCGCGAGCAGCGCCACGAGGGGCACAGCGCAGACGGTGAGGGCCTTGGGACGTGAGAGGCGAGAGAGCACGGGGTCAATCTAACGTGACCGCGCATTCCGGCCCCAAGGCCCTCGCACGGTCAGCGCAACGCCTCCGCGACCTCCCGGGCCGCGTCGACGACCCGCGGCCCCACCCGCTCCGGCACCGCGTCGGCCAGCATCACGACGCCCACGCTGCCCTCGACGCCGGTCACGCCGAGCAGCGGGGCGGCGGCGCCGCTCGCGCCGGCCTCCAGCTCGCCGTGCGTCAGCGTGTAGCCCGGTTCGTCCGCACGCGCCGGGTTCTGCCGGGCGAAGAGGATCGCCCGGCCCGCGGCGCCGCGGTCCAGCGGATGCCGGAACCCGGCCCGGTAGGCCACGTGGTAGTCGGTCCAGGTCGGCTCGACGACGGCGACGGCGAGCGCCTCCGTCCCGTCGACCAGGGTCAGATGGGCGGTCGCCCCTATGTCCTCGGCGAGCGAGCGCAGCGCGGGCAGTGCGGCCTCCCGCACCAGCGGATGCACCTGGCGGCCGAGCCGCAGCACTCCGAGGCCGACCCTGGCTCGTCCGCCCAGGTCACGTCGTACGAGTGCGTGCTGCTCCAGGGTGGCGAGCAACCGGTACACGACCGTCCGGTTGACGCCCAGTTTGTTGGAAAGTTCGGTGACGGTCAGCCCGTGGTCGGTGTCGGCCAGCAGCTTGAGGACCTTCAGTCCTCGATCGAGCGTCTGGGAGGTCTCCGCGGTCACGACGCCCACTCCTTAAGTGGTGAGGTCGGCAACCTCCGTCGCGGCGGATGCGTCACCGAGTCCCGTCAGTGACGCGCTACAGAGGCCGCCGATCGACAAATGGGCCCGGCGTGTCCGGGCCCAGTCGCTTCACGGCTGCGCTCCGCGGCGGCGCTGCCACGGGGCGTGTGCGTAGCGGGACAGTAGCGAAACCGGTTCGCTGAGCGGAAGGCTCCGTCCAGAATCCGGTCAGTGGCCGGTATGGACTACCTGCATTTATCCCGAAACGTACGGAGCGCGCGCTGCACGGGCTCGCGCCCCCGCGGCGGCGGGCGGAGGTGCGGTGTCGCGGGGCGGCGGGCGCCCTCACTTCATCCGGGTGGCCCACTCCTGGACCTTGGCGATGCGCTGGCGCAGCTGTCCCGCCGTCGCCTCCGCGCTCGGCGGCCCGCCGCACACCCGCCGCAGCTCGGTGTGGATCACCCCGTGCGGCTTGCCGCTCTGGTGGACGTACGCGCCGACCATCGTGTTGAGCTGCTTGCGCAGCTCCATCAGCTCCTTGTGCGAGACCACCGGCCGCCGCTCGGCGGGCAGCTCCAGCAGGTCGGCCTCGGCGTCCGGCCGCTTCCTGCTGTGCGCGATCTGCTTGGCCTGCCGCTTCTGGAGCAGCATCTGCACCTGGTCGGGTTCCAGCAGGCCCGGGATGCCGAGGTAGTCCTGCTCCTCCTCGCTCCCCGGATGGGCCTGCATGCCGAACTCGGCGCCGTTGTACATCACCCGGTCGAAGACGGCCTCGGACTCCAGCGCCTCGAAGGCGAACTGCTCCTGCTCGCCGGTGTCCTCGTCCTGCTCCTTGTTCGCCTCGTCCATCTCCTTCTCGGACTCGGCGTACGGATCCTCCTCGCCCTCCTTCTTGGGCTTGTCGAGGGCGTGGTCGCGCTCGACCTCCATCTCGTTGGCGAAGGTGAGCAGATCGGGCACGGTCGGGAGGAACACGGAGGCCGTCTCGCCGCGGCGCCTGGACCGCACGAAACGCCCGACGGCCTGGGCGAAGAAGAGGGGGGTGGAGATGGTCGTCGCGTACACCCCGACAGCGAGCCGCGGCACGTCGACGCCCTCCGACACCATCCGCACCGCGACCATCCAGCGGTCGTTGCCCCCGCTGAAGTCGTCGATGCGCTTGGAGGCGCCGGTGTCGTCGGACAGGACGAGGGTCGCCTTCGTCCCGGTGATCTCCCGGATGAGCTTGGCGTAGGCGCGGGCGGACTCCTGGTCCGAGGCGATGACGAGTGCGCCGGCGTCCGGGATGGCCTTGCGGACCTCGGTGAGCCGCTGGTCCGCCGCGCGCAGCACGCTCGGCATCCACTCGCCGCGCGGATCCAGTGCCGTACGCCAGGCCTGGCTGATCGCGTCCTTGGTCATCGGCTCGCCGAGCCGCGCCGCGATCTCGTCCCCCGCCTTGGTGCGCCAGCGCATGTTGCCGCTGTAGGAGAGGAAGATGACGGGCCGCACGACCTGGTCGGCGAGCGCGGACCCGTACCCGTAGGTGTAGTCGGCGGCCGACCGCCGGATCCCGTCGTTGCCCTCCTCGTACGTCACGAAGGGGATCGGGTTGGTGTCGGAGCGGAACGGCGTGCCGGTGAGGGCCAGCCGTCGGGTCGCGGGCTCGAACGCCTCCAGACAGGCCTCGCCCCAGGACTTGGAGTCACCGGCGTGGTGGATCTCGTCGAGGATGACGAGGGTCTTGCGCTGCTCGCTCCGGTTGCGGTGCAGCATCGGACGGACGCCGACACCCGCGTACGTCACGGCGACGCCGTGGTAGTCCTTGCTGAGCGGGCCCGCGCTGTACTCCGGGTCCAGCCGGATCCCTATCCGAGCGGCCGCCTCCGCCCACTGCTTCTTCAGGTGCTCGGTCGGCGCGACCACGGTCACCTGCTGCACGACGTGGTGGTGCAGCAGCCAGGACGCGAGGGTCAGCGCGAACGTCGTCTTGCCGGCGCCCGGGGTGGCCACGGCGAGGAAGTCCCGCGGCTGTTCCTGGAGGTACTTCTCCATCGCCCCCTGCTGCCAGGCCCGCAGCTTGCTCGCGGTGCCCCAGGGGGCGCGGCCCGGGAAGGCCGGTGACAGGTGGTGGGAGTGGGCGGTGGAGGAAGCGGCGGTGGTAGTCACGGTCTCCGGGTTCGGGGCTCTCGACTGCGTACGACAACCGGGCCACCCTACCGGCGGCCCACCGCTGTCCACGTGTCATCGAGGCCGGACCCACCACGGGTGGGACCCACGTCACAACCCGACACCGTGACGGAACGACCCCGCGCGTCCCGGTCCCCGGGAGGCGGCCGGGTGTACGTCGCGGGCACGACCAGGGGTGCGGCGGGGACGGGGTGGGGGGCGTGTCCGGAGTGCGACCAGGGACGCGTCCGGGGCATGGCCAGGGCACATCGGCGGGTACGGCGCCGGCGCTACCGGGGTGCGGCTGGGACAGCGCCGGGGCGGCTCAGGTGGCCCGGCGCCGTTGGCGGCCGGGGCCCGACGCCGGTTGCAGACGGGGCCCGACGGCCGACGTGGACGGAGCGCCACGGCCGGTGCGGTCGGGGCCCGACGGCCCGTGCGGCTCGGGTGGGACGGCGCCTGGACGGCGCGGCGCGTGCCGTGCAGGCGCCGGCCCCGGCCTGTCCACTGCTCGCCCGCGGCGCGGCCCAGGCCGCCGGATGGCCCTCGCGGCGCACGGGTCCTCAGGTCGTAGGACGCCCGCCGGCACCGGATGTCACCGCGGGTCCGTCCGCAGGCGGGTCGTCACCCACGCGCCGAACAGGGCGACGGCCGCCATCGGCAGGAAGACGGCGGCGAAGGCCGCCGGGTGGGAGCCGCCGGACGCGGTGGCCGTCGCCGCGGCCGTGTGCGCCACGCTTCCCCCGCCCAGCGCGGCGAACGCGGCGCCCCCGGCGGACAGCAGCAGCACGTTGGAGAGCCCGTCGGAGATCTGGAGGGCGGCGGAGTTCGTCCCGGCCTCCTCGGGAGCCGACAGCTGCAACAGCAGCACGCTGCTGGAGGAGATCACCAGCCCCATCCCCAGGCAGCCGAAGCCCCAGGCGACGGCCACCGTCCACACGGGAACGGCATGGACAAGGACACTGGGCGCGGTGGCGATGGCGGAAGCCGCCAGCACCATCCCCAGAGCCATCAGCCGCTCGCGGTACGGCTCCGCCCACGGCCGCGACTGCACCCACGACCCCAGCGCCCAGGTCGCCCCGCCGGCCGCGAGGGAGAACCCGGCGAGGGTCGGGCTGAGCCCCCGCTGCGTCACGAGCATCAGCGGCACGAAGGACTCGGCGGCGATGAAGGACCCGGCGGCCACTCCGCGCAGCAGCACGACGGACGGCAGCCCGCGGGCCGCCCGCCAGGTGCCGTGCGGAAGCAGCCCGAGCACGGCGGGCACGAGCAGCGCGACGCCCGCGGCCCCGGGGAGGAGGGAGAGCGGCCGCAGGTCCTGCGCCGCGTACTGCAACAGCCCGGCGCCGACGGAGATCCCGAGGGCGAGCCTGATCCGGCGCCGGTCGAAGGGGGCGACGGCCGCGCCCTCCACGGGGCCGCTCGCCCGCTGCCGTATCCGGGGCAGCGCGAGCGCGAGCGGCAGCACGACCAGGACGGGGATGCCGAGGAAGACCCACCGCCACCCCAGCTGCTCGGTCACCGCACCGGCGGCCAGCGGTCCCACCACGGACGGCACGACCCAGCAGGCGGCGAACGCGGCCATGATCGCGGGCCGCAGCCGTTCCGGGTAGGCCCGCCCGACGACGACGTACAGCGCGACGATCACCAGTCCCCCGCCGAGCCCCTGGACGGCCCGCCCGAGGATGAACACCCACATGCCGTTCGCGCTCCCTGCGAGCAGCAGCCCGGCGGCGAAGGCCGCGATGCCCCCGCCCAGGGGGCCGAGGGGCCCGCGCCGGTCCGACCACTGCCCGGCGAACACCATCCCGAAGAGGCTGGTGGTGAAGTACCCGGAGAACGCGAACGCGTACAGCGAGACCCCGTGGAGCTCCCGCGCCGCCACCGGCATGGCGGTCCCCACGGCGGTCGCCTCGAAGGCGATGAGCAGCACGACGGAGACGATCCCCACGGTGAGAGCCCGGTAGGAGCGCCCGAGCACGGTCCCGCCGTCCCGCTCAGGCTCGGGCTCCACTCGCGCGTCGGCGCAGACGCCGGCGTAAGCCTCCAGGCCGCCGCCGGAGTCGGCATCGGCGTCGGGAGAGCGCAGGTCTTCGTCGGCGACACCGGTGTCGCGGGGTTCGAGGGCAGCCATGGTCGTCAGCGTAAGGGCCACTACCGGCGATGACCCCTGTCGGAGGGCGGGTATCCACCGGGACGATGGTCGTACGACCGCCGCCGCCCCTCGGCGCCGTTTCATGAACGGCGTGTGGCAGTCGCGTTGCGGCGCCGCGATTGCCCTTGAGGCCCTCCCGACCCCGCCCGTACGGTCGACGTACCAAGTCCGGAACGGGCCTCCGACCCGCTTCCCGGCCTGGCCGTGTGCCCGAGTGGCTTAGGGACTCGCCTGCAAAGCGAGGTACGTGGGTTCAATTCCCGCCACGGCCTCCATCTGGCCTGACCAGGCAGAACGAGAGGGCGGCACCCCGAGAGGGGGGCCGCCCTCTCGGGCGTCCGGGCTCCGGTGCCGTCCGGGTCACGGGTGGGGGCCCGTGCGGTCGTAGGGGTCCCTCTGCCTCGGGCTGCCGGGGGACGGGACGGTCTGGAGCAGTACGCGGAGTGTGCGGCTGATCAACCCCTCGCCGGGGCTGGCCGTCATGTCCAGTCTGGCCAGCCTGATGCGCAGCTCCGCCTTCTGCAGTTTGCTCAGGTTGAGGGACGCGTCGACCTCGTGCAGGAGGTCGAGTACGCGCACCATCGCCCGCCCCTCGCGGCGGAAGACCCTCCTGTTCATGCTTCTTCGCTGAAGCCACTGGAACAGGGAGGCGGTCAGGGCGAGTGTCCAGGCGACGTAGTAGGCGGGATCGATCGACCCGCGCGTCTTCGGGTTGAAGGTCAGGAACGCGGCTCCGCCGAGCGACGCGGCCGCCAGAAGCGTGAAGAGACTTTCGCCGACCGTGGAGAGCCGGCTGCTCCGGTCGATCTTCTCCTGCATCTCCTCGGCGAGATCGAGCATCTTCTGCACGTCGTACCACTCGTCGTCCGCGTTCATGATGTGGAGATCCGGTCGTCGACGGCCTTGAGGAGGCCCAGGAGGAGCTTGTTGCGCTGGCCCGGGAGCAGAGTGGACCGGACGCCTTCCTCCTCCCAGACGAAATGGTCCAGCGCGGCGCACACGGGCAGGGCGTCCCACTCGAAGTCGGTCTGCCCCAGGGACGCGCCCAGTTGGTTCAGGGACGCGAAGAACTGCCCGCCGGGAGCGGCGTAGTGCCGATAGGCGTCCTTGAGGCTGGTGTCTTCGTAGTACAGGTCGACCTTGTTCACGGCCAGCAGCAGCCAGGCGGGCCCTTTCCCCTTCCGGTGCGAGGACTTGACGTATCCGATGAGTTCCTTGAAATCCTCCACCTCCTTGTTCCGCTGGAACTCACGGAATTTGTCGAGGTCGTTGTGCTCCTGCGCGAGCTCTCGCGCGTCCTGCTCGCGCAGGGTGACGAATCCGTTGCTGACGACGTGGATGACTCCGTCCACCCGGCGCTGTCCGTCGAAGAGTTCGTCGAGGCTCTTGTCCTTCTGGGGTGACACCTGGCCGGGAACGACGGTCAGCGCCGTCATCCTCTTGCCGGAGTAGAGCTCCTTGCGCTCCTGGTTCACCGACCTTCCCGGCGGCGTGTAGTCGATCCGCAGCCCCTCTCCGGACAGATGGTCGGAGAGGACGGTCTTTCCCACGCCTCCTACGCCGGTAATGGCTATCGAGGACTGCCTGCGCATGATCTTCGTGAGGATTTTCTGCCAGGTGGAGGCTATTTGCTGCCGCTGACCATAGGCTGTCAGGGTGGCGCGCGCTGCCAGCGTCGCTACGGACCATGGTTCGACCGGCATTCGGGGCCCCCTCGGTACGACCTGTTTCCTTGGAGGGGATATATCTCCGAGGGGGGCGCATATGCACCTTGTTCGCCAACTGCTCGCTTTTGGTGCGGGTGAGTCATCCGGGTTGCATGAAGTGATCGACCGAGATTGATCCGATTTTCGCAAAATACCTATGTTGATCGACCGCGAGCGCGGGGCTACGCGTTCGGGCCGCCGTCCGTGGGGAAACCCGGGGCCGGGGTCGGGTCGCAGGCGCCCGGCTCCACCGCGGCCAGGGAGCGGCCCATGTTCTCGGTCAGGCGGTCGCAGGCCTCGGTCAGTCGGTGCACCGCGTCCAGTGCGCGCTCACGACGTATCAGCCAGAGGGTGAGCGCCAGCGTCGAGAGGTCGGTGCTGACCGGGCGCGGGGCCGGGTCCTGCTCGCTCCAGCACAGCACCGCGCCCGTGGCGCCGTCGACGAGCAGGCTGGTGTCCTCGTGGAGCCGGCCCAGACGGATCAGGCGGTCGGCGTTGGCGGGCAGCCGCCTTCCCGTGCGGTCGCCGGCGTCGGTGTCGTCCGTGGAGCAGCCAGCGAGGTCGCCCATGGGGTCGTCCGCCAGGTACTCGGTGAGGGTCTGAAGGGGCGCGTCCGTCTCCAGGGAGAGGCGGACCGCCTCCTCCGGCAGGCCCACCTCGCGCAGGAAGCGGCGGGTCGGGGCGTGAACGAGCGCCCGCGGGCAGTCGATGTCCTCGAAGCGGACGATCGCGCCGAAGCCGAACGCGTCGTCCAGCAGACGGACCGGCAGGTCCAGGGCCAGGCCGGACGTGGTGCCCGCCGTCAGGGCCGGCGGGCGGAGCACCGCGGCCAGCAGGCGGAGGGCACCGGACGCGTCGCCGGTGTCGCCGCCCGCGTCCTCCAGGACGGCGGGCAGCCCGTGTGCCGCCTGCGCCACCGCCCGCGGCCCGAGCCGGCGCGCGTAGCAGGCGAACTGGCCCCGCAGTGCCGCCAGTTCGTCCACCGCGCTCGCGTGACGCATCAGCAGCTCCAGGGCGGGCGCGAGCGGGCGGAGGTCCGCCGGGCCGGGGCGGTCGTGCAGGAAGTACGTCGCGGGGATCGCGCCGGCGACGGAGCCGAGCGGGGCGGGTGCCGTCTCCCGGCCGCCGGGGGCTTCGGGGCCGCCGGTCGCGTCCCCGAGGGTGCGCGGGGCGTCCGTGCGCAGGCCGTCCCTGCGCAAGGCGTCCGTGCGGAAGAGGTCCGTGCGCAGGGCCGCGAACGGCGGCCGGACGCCGTCGCCCGCCGGTCCGGGCAGGCCGCGGCCGGTGCGCGGGCGGCGCGTCGGCGCGTGTGTGACGTACGGGCCCGGCTCGTCCCCGGTGAAGGTGATCGTCATCGTGGCTGTGGTGGTCCTGGTCGTGCCCATCGGGTCCCCCGTGCGGAAAGTTGCGTGCGCCGTCCCACTGCTCCGCAGCCTATGCGGCACCACTGACAACGGCTCTGACCAGCGACAGCGCCCAGCACACGCGACACAGGTCCCGCACTGACAGACGCCGGGGCGGCCCCGTGCGTTCCCGCTCGGGCCGGGATCCGGCCGAAATCACCCGCAGGGGGGTTCACCGCTCAGGTGAACTCAGGTGAAGTAGACGCCGCCGAGCACCACGGCCACCGCCGCCAGCACGAAGAGCAGGACCCAGATCAGCAGCCTGCCCACCCCGGGCGCTGGTTCGTACTGCCGGACACCCGGCGCCACGCCCCCGTCCGCGGACGCAACCGGAGCCGCGGCCGGGTCCGGCTCCCGGTCGCTCACCGGTCCGTCACCACCGCGGCCTGCGGCCTTATCGGCAGCCGGTTCACCGGACGTCCCGTCGCCGCGCGCACCGCGGAGGCGATGGCCGCCGGCGAGGTCACCACCGGGACCGCGCTGGCCGCCTTCGCGCCGAACGGGGCGACGACGTCGCGTTCCTCGACCAGTTTGACGATCCGGATGTCCGGGGCGTCCAGGGCCGTGGGCAGCGCGTAGCCGGTGAGGTCGGGGTGCCGGACGAGACCCCTCGGGGTGCGCAGGTTCTCCGTGAGGGCGATGCCGACGCCCTGGGTGACGCCCGCCTCGATGCGCGCGGCGAGCTGCGCCGGGTTCAGGATCCGGCCGACGTCCTGGGCGACCGCGAGCTCGACGACCCGGACCGAGCCGAGTTCGATGTCGACGTCCACGACCGCGCGGATCGCGCAGAAGGCGAGGCCGACGAAGGCGTCGCCCTGGCCCGCGGCGTCCAGCGGCTCGGTGGGGTGCGGGCGGCACTGGGCCGTCGCCCACAGTTCCTTGCCGTGCATCTCCTCCGTGACGGTCGTCGACAGGACGCCGTCGTACGAGGTGATCTTGCCGTCGGTGATCTGGAGCAGCTCCGTGGACATGCCGAACTTGTGCGCCAGGGGCTGGAGCAGCTGGGTGCGGACCATCTTCGCCGCGCGCTCGACCGCGCCGCCCGACACCCACGTGTGGCGGCCCCGGCAGCCGGGTCCCGCGGGGGGCTGGTCGGTGTCGACGGGGGCCACGTGCACCTCGTCGACGCCCAGCGTCTCCTGGACGATCTGGCGGGCCAGCGTCGTGAAGCCCTGGCCCGTCTCGACGGCCGCGCACAGGACCGTGGCGATGCCGTCCTGGACCTTCACGGTCGCCGTGGAGACCTCGTCGGCGCCCTCCGCGCCCAGCATGTGCACCATGCCCAGGCCGTAGCCGACGCCCCGCCGCACCGCGCCGGGTTCGCCCGCACCCTCGGGGCCGCCGGGCAGCAGCCAGTCCTCCTCGGGGGTGTCCTTGGGCAGCGGCGGCAGGGGGAACTCCTGCACGGCCTGGAGGAGTTCGGCCACGGGGGCCGGGCAGGTCACGGTCTGGCCGGTCGGCAGCACGTCGCCGGTCGCCATGACGTTGCGCAGGCGCAGCTCCGCCGGGTCCACGCCGAGCTTCTTCGCGAGCTTGTCCATCTGCGCCTCGTAGGCGGCGCAGACCTGCATCGCTCCCTCGCCGCGGACATGGCCGGACGGCGGGTTGTTCGTGCGGACCGCCCAGCCCTCGATGAAGGCGTTGGGGACGACGTAGGGGCCGCAGGCGAAGGAGACGGCGGCGGCCAGCGCCTCGGCGGAGGTGTCGGCGTAGGCGCCGGCGTCGAGCAGGATCTGCGCCTCGACCTTCACCAGCCGCCCCTCGGCGTCGGCGTGGTGGCGGTAGCGCAGCAGCGTGGGGTGGCGGTGGGCGTGGCCGAGGAAGGACTCCTCGCGCGTGGCCGTGAGCTTCACCGGGCAGCCGGTCTTCAGGGCGAGCAGGCCGAGCGGGAGCTGGAAGCCCTGGTCCTCGCGGTCGGCGGTGGCGCCGGGCACGCCGGTGACGACGATCTTCACGCGCTCGGGTTCGAGGCCGTAGCAGGCGGCGGCCGTGTCCCGGTCGGAGTGCGGGTCGGTGGAGGCGAGGTAGAGCTCCACGCCGCCGTCGGGACGGGGCACGGCGAGGCCGGCCTCGGCGCCGATCGGGGCGGGGTCGGCGCGGCCGATGCGGTACTGGCCCTCGACGACGATCTCGCCGGCCGCGGCCGGGTCGCCGTGGTGCAGCGGGATGTGCCGGATCAGGTTGCCGTCGGGGTGCAGCGCCTCCGCCTCGAAGGCCTGCTCCGGGTCGATGACCGGGTCGAGCACCTCGTACTCGACGATGACGGCCGCCGCCGCCATGCGCGCGGTGTCCGGGTGGTCCGCGGCGACGGCCGCGAGGGGCTCGCCGTGGTGGCGTACGACGTCGGAGGCGAAGACCGGGCGGTCGGCCTTGCCGCGGCCGTGCAGGGCGCGGCCGGGCACGTCCTCGTGGGTGACGACGGCCCGGACGCCGGGCATCTCACGCGCGTGTGTCGTGTCGATGGACACGATGCGCGCGTGGGGGTGCGGTGAGCGCAGCACGGCCGCCCACAGCAGGCCCTCCGCCCACAGGTCGGCCGCGTACGGGAAGGTGCCCTCGGTCTTGGCCCGCGCGTCGGCGGGCTGGAGGGAGACGCCGAGGCCGTGCGGGACCGCCTCGGCGGCCGGGACGGGATCGACGGACGTCGTCGTGGTGACTGTCTCGTTGCTCACGCCTGGCCTCCGTCCTGGCCCTGTCCGTACGACGGGTCGTGCGGGTGGGGTTGCGCGGGGTTCTCGAAGGCCGACGCGTGGACGCCTCCGGCGCCGGGTCCGGCCTGGTGCGGGATGCGGGCCTCGTCGCCGTCGGCCTCGGCGTCGGCGGCCGCGTGCGCCTCGCGTTCGGCGACGACGTCCTGGACGGCGCGCAGGAAGCCGCGGTACCCGGAGCAGCGGCACAGGTTGCCGCACAGGGCCTGGCGGGTCTCCAGCTCCGAAGGCGCCGGGTTGCCCTCCAGCAGGTCGTGCACGGTCATCGCCATGCCGGGCACGCAGAAGCCGCACTGCACGGCCCCGCACCGGGCGAGCGCCCGCTGCACGTCGGAGGGCTGCCCGTCGACGGCCAGGCCCTCGACCGTGCGGATCTCGCTGCCGGCGGTGGTGACGGCCGGGACGAGGCAGGAGGCGACGAGCCGTCCGTCGACCTGGACGTTGCAGGCGCCGCACTCGCCCTGCGAGCAGCCGTCCTTGGCGCCCGCGAGGCCGAGCCGCTCGCGCAGGACGTAGAGCAGCGACTCGCCGATCCAGGCGTCGGTGACGGGCCGGTCGGAGCCGTTGACGCGCAGCGTGTAGGCGGCGAGGGGGTGTTCCTCCAGGAGCGGCGCCGGGGCGTCGTCCGGCTCCCCGGCGGCCTCCTCGGCCGCGGGCTCCTCGGATCCCGGCTCGGCGGTGCCGGCGGACCCGGGGTCCGCGGCGCCTTCCGGTGCGGTGTCGGCGGGCGCCGGGTCGGCGGCGGGGTCGTGCGGGGCGTCCGCGAGGGGCGCGGCGGACGGGTCCTCGTCCGGGTCGGCGGGGCCGTGTGCGCCGTCGTGCGCGGCGGCGGGGCCGGCGGGGGGCTCCGCGGGGCCGTGGGCGGCCTCCGCGGGCTCCTGCGGGGCCTCGTGGGCCTGCGCGGGGTCCTCGGGCGTCGCGGCCGTCCCGTCGGCCTCAGCGGCCCGCCGGGCGTCGTCCGGGGCGGAGCCGGGTCCTTCGGGGGCGACGGTGTAGGCCTCGGCGGAGACCTCCGGGGCGTACGTCCCGGTCAGGTGGGTGTACTGCCCGGTGTGCTCGCCCGCGGGGTGGCTCCCCCCGGGGTCCGCGACGGGGTGACGGGTGTCGAACTCCGCGGCCCGGTGGCGCGCGTCGAGGTCCGCGGTCAGGGGACCGTGGTCCGCGGTGTGCCCGTAGGCGGGCAGGTCCGTCGCCGGCGGCGCGAGCGCGTCGCTCTCGCCGGTGGGCGTCTCCCAGGCGCGGTCGGCGCCGCCGTGGTCCGTGGTGCCGGTCGCCCACGGAGCGGCCGCGCCGCCGGGCAGGGTGGCCGGGGGCGTGCCGCCCCACTGCTCGACCAGCGCCGACGTGGTGAACTCGCCGGACTCGTCGGGCAGGTCGCCGCCCGCGACGGGGATCGACCACTGGCCCGTCACGTCGTGCCCGGGGGCGGCCGGCGGTGCGCCCTGCGCGGACGCGGTGTCCTCGAAGGCCCACTGGCCGGTCGAACCGGGGTGGTACGTGAACCGGTCGTCGCCGACCGTCTGCGGGGTGCCCTGCGGGGCGGGCCAGTCGGAGCCGCCGGCCGGGGCGGCCCAGGTCGCGTCGGTGTCCGCGGGGGGCGTCACCGCTATCTGCGGCGGCACGTACCCGTGTCCGGGCGCGGCGAGCGGGCTGTCGCCGCGCGCGGCCAGGAAGGCGTCGATGCCGCCCTCGGGCAGCTTGACGAAGGCGGTCGCGCCGTCGTCGTAGTCGCCCTGGGGCAGCGGGTCCCAGCGGCTGCCGCCGGGCGGCGTGCCGCGGCCACGGCCCTCTTCCTGTCCGGGTCCGTGTCCGGGTCCGTGCTGGTCGTCGGTCACGACAGCGCCCTCCCCAGTGCTCGTCGGGCCAGCGCGGCGACGGTGCGCCGCAGGTGCAGTACGGCGGGCGGAAGTTCCGGCACGGAGCCGTCCACGTCCGGCACCGCGTCGGGGATGCAGGCGGCGGCGACGTACTCCCCGAAGGCGTGCAGGGCCTCCGGGACGATCGTGCGGTTGTTGTCCCAGTCGATGAGCCGGGCGACCCACTGCTCGGCGTCGAGCGGCCGCAGCGGCATCGGCGCTATGGCCCCGACGGCGCATCTGACGCCGCGCCGGGCGGGGTCGAGGACCAGGGCGACGGAGGCCACGGCGCGGCCCGGCCCGGTGCGTCCGGTGGCCTTCAGGAAGATCTGCGGGGCGTGCAGCAGCGGCACACGCACGTAGCCGATGAGTTCACCGCCGCGCAGCATCTCCATGCCGGCGAGCAGGTGCGACACCGGCATCTCACGGCGGGCTCCGCCCGGGCCCGCGATGATCAGGGTCGCCTCCAGGGCGGCCAGCACGGGCAGCGCGTCGCCCGTGGGGGCGGCCGAGGCGATGTTGCCGCCGAGGGTGCCCGCGTTACGGATCTGCGGCGGGCCGGCGGCGCGCGCGGCCGCGGCGAGCGCCGGGATCAGGGCGGCGAAGTCGGGGCGGCCCATGCGCGCGTGCGTGAGTCCGGCGCCGAGCAGCGCGTGGCCGTCCTGGTACTGCCAGCCGCGGATCTCGCTGATGCGGCCGAGGCCGACCAGCGCGGTGGGCCTGAGCTGTCCGGAGTTGACGGCGGCCATCAGATCGGTGCCGCCGGCCACCGGCACGGCTGCGGGCATGGCGGCCAGCGCCGCCACGGCCTCGTCCAGAGTCGTGGGCAGCGTGACGGCCTGCCCCGCCTGCGGTGCGTGCGTGGTCAAAACCGGCTGCCCCTTCCCGCTGCCCCACCTGGTCCCACCTGTGCTGCCGTACGGTACGTGCTGACAGGGCGGACGTGGCAACTCTGGCACATCTTCGCAACACCCGAACGCGGGGGTCCGCTAGGAGGCATTCGCCCACCTCATCGCGGAGATGGTCCGTTTTCGCACGGCATCACCGGTGCGTACGGATTGCCACTCTTCGGTGATCCTGGCTGGATTTCTCCGTGCCGCGCGGGGTCACCGCGCGGGAGGCGGGCCGTCGATCGGCCGCCCCGGGACACCGGGCCGCCGCTGCCACGGCCGGGGGCCGGCGGGCGGGCGGTAGCCGACGCCCAGCGCGTCGAGCCGGCCGTAGTGGGACCGCATCCGCCGCTCGAAGCCGGCGAAGTCCCGCTCCCGCGGGGCGGGCAGGGCGCTCCAGGCGACCTCGGCGAAGGCGGCGAGCCGGGGGAAGGCCTGGTAGTCCACGCGCGTGTGGTCCTCCATCACCTCGGTCCAGAGGTTGGCCTGCGTACCGAGCACGTGCCGCGCCTCCCGGTGCGTCAGCTCCGCGGGAACGGGTTCGAAGCGGTAGACGTCCTCCAGGGTGCGCACGAACCCGATGGGCACGGGCTCGTCCGCGCCGCCGTGCTGCCGGTGGTCCAGGTAGACGTGCTGCTCGGGGCACATCACGACGTCGTGCCCGGCCCGCGCGGCGGCGATCCCGCCCGCGTAGCCGCGCCAGGACGACACGGCCGCGCCCTCGGCGAGCCCGCCCTCGAGGATCTCGTCCCAGCCGATGAGCCGGCGTCCGCGCGCGGTGAGCCAGCGGTCGAAGTGGCCGATGAACCAGGACTGGAGCCCGTCCTCGTCCGCGAGTCCGAGTTCCGCGATGCGGGCCTGCGCGGCCGGGGAGCGCCGCCACTGGTCCTTGGGGCATTCGTCGCCGCCCAGGTGGACGAACTCCGAGGGGAACAGCTCCAGTACTTCTTCGAGGACTCCTTCGTAGAAGCGCAGGGTGTTGTCGGTGGGGGCGAGTACGTGCGGGCTGATCCCCCAGGTGTCCCATACGGAGAGGGCCGCGGCGTGCTCGCCGGAGGCGGTGTCCAGGTCGGTGTTGCCGAGTTCCGGATAGGCGGTGATCGCGGCCTGCGAGTGGCCGGGGACGTCGATTTCGGGGACGACGGTGATGTGCCGTTCGGAGGCGTAGGCGACGATCTCCCGGATGTCGTCCTGCGTGTAGAAGCCGCCGTGCGGCTTCTCCTCCCACAGGGGTGAGGCGCGGTGGCCGAATTTCGTGCGCGCCCGCCAGGAACCCACCTCGGTCAGCCGCGGATGCCTCCTGATCTCGATCCGCCAGCCCTGGTCGTCCGTCAGATGAAAGTGGAAGACGTTGAGTTTGTGCGCCGCCATCAGGTCCAGGTAGCGCAGCACACCGTCCTTGGGCATGAAGTGCCGGGCGACGTCGAGCATGAGGCCCCGCCAGCGGAACCGGGGGCCGTCCTCGACGACCCCGTACGGGACGGCGCGGCCGGCCCCGGGCCGCACGGGCGCGCGCCGGAAGGCGTCGGCGCCGAGGAACTGCCGCAGCGTCTGGGCGCCCCAGAACACCCCGGCCGGGCCTCCGCCGCGGATCTCGACGCCCTGGTCGGGCAGGACGCTCAGCCGG
The DNA here is from genome assembly GCF_016860545.1 of Streptomyces asoensis. Taxonomy (NCBI): domain Bacteria; kingdom Bacillati; phylum Actinomycetota; class Actinomycetes; order Kitasatosporales; family Streptomycetaceae; genus Streptomyces; species Streptomyces asoensis. The sequence goes on from NZ_BNEB01000003.1 coordinate 443,615, forward strand.
TACGCCTCGGCCCCGAACGCGTCGTCCAGACGCAGCCGTACGGAGTGGCGGGCGTCCTGCGGGCCCGGTCGCAGGGGCAGACCGAGTGCCGCCCCGAGCGTGCCGCGCAGCCAGCGTTCGGTGGTCTGCGTGCCGGGAGCGGCCCACAGGACGGTGTCCTCACCGAGGAGGAACGCACCCCGCGCGGGGCCTTCCACGACGCGTGGCGCGGGAACGAGGTCCGTTTCGGAAATCACGCCGGTCCTTTACCGCTCCGTCCGGTCGCGGACCGGCCGTCGCTGTACGAGTACGAAGAACACCGGGATCCGGGCGGTTCCTGGTGGAGATGACGGAAAACGCGTTCACGCGTACCGGACACGGCGGCGCGAGCGGGAAACGGACCCGCCGGGAAACGCTTTCCGGCGCGTTCCGGGAACCAGGTCGTGAAGCGCGGCGAGAAGGCGATGTGAGGCGGGATCAGGGCCTGCGGGGCGTTCGGCCGGCCGAAGTCCGGCAGGCGGAGAACGTCGGATCGCGAGCGCCCTTGCGGGCGCCTTCCGGGACGCCGCAAACACGGCGGGCGGATCTCTCCGGAAGCCGAACCGGAATGGGGTGACGGCGGCCGCGGGAGGAATCGCGGGGGTGGCGCCGGGCGGTCGTCACGGCGACCCCGGTCACGGGGGCGGCGGGGGTAGGGCGGTCGAATTCGCGCCGCCGCGGAACACCGGGGAGGGAATTCCCGCACGGCGCCGGAGTCCGCGGTCGGACCGCCGGGCATCCGCGGAGGATTCACCGCTCCCCCTCCCGCGGCGCGGCCGGCCGGACGGGGAGCTCCACGGCACGGCCCTCCAGGCGTTGCACCCTGCGCAATGCGCGTTTCGCACCGCACAACACCCCGAAGGCTAAGGAGTGCCCGGGCGTCCCGGCAAGGGGCCGGGACGCCAAAAGCCCCCGGGACGCGGCACAGCGCGTCCCGGGGGCCCCGGAAAATCCCAGGGGGCTACTTCTTGTCGCCGCCCTTGCCCTTGTCGTCGCCGCCGCCCGCCATGGACTCGAAGATCTCCTTGCACATGGGGCACACGGGGTACTTCTTCGGGTCGCGGCCGGGCACCCAGACCTTGCCGCACAGCGCCACGACGGGCGTCCCGTCGAGGGCGCTCGCCATGATCTTGTCCTTCTGGACGTAGTGGGCGTAGCGCTCGTGGTCCCCGTCGCCGTGCGACACCTGCGGCGTCGGCTCTACGAGGGTTCCCGTCCCAGTGCCTCGCTGGGGCTGGGTCTCAGGCTCAAGAGTGCTCATGGCGCCAAGGGTACTGAAACCCGGTGCGAAGCTCGTCCGTCAGTTGAGCGAGGCGTCGTCCGGGTACGTCGCCACCATCGCCAGCTCGTTGCGCTGACGGCGCAGGACCTCGCGCCAGAGCCGCTCGGGCGACGGCGAGGAGACATCGCCCGGCTCGGACTCCACGACGTACCAGGCGCCCTCCCCCAGCTCGTCCTCCAGCTGCCCGGGGCCCCAGCCGGCGTATCCGGCGAAGATCCGCAACGAGCCGAGGGCCGAGGCCAGGAGCTCCGGCGGGGCCTCCAGGTCGACGAGGCCGATCGCGCCGTGCACCCGGCGCCAGCCGAGCGGCGTGCCGTTCGCGGCCGCGCCGCCCGGGACGACGGCGACCCCGAGGGCCGAGTCGAGGGACACCGGGCCGCCCTGGAAGACGACGCCGGGTTCACCGGTGAGGTCGGCCCAGCCCTCCAGGATGTCGCCGACACCCACCGGCGTGGGGCGGTTGAGGACGACACCGAGGGAGCCCTCCTCGTCGTGGTCGAGAAGGAGCACCACCGCACGGTCGAAGTTCGGGTCCGCCAGGGCGGGCGTTGCCACGAGCAGCCGCCCTGTGAGCGAGGACACCTCGGTCATGCCTGACATGATCCCGCATCTTCCCGTGCAGTGGGACGGCAATCCGGGGTACCGGGGTGAGGGCAGGTCGGGCGCACGGAAGCGGTCCGGGCGCACGCACCCGCGAGGAGGCCGACGGTGACCCCATGTGCCCGACGGGAAACGGTTCGTGTTGTGACACAGCTATGACGTTCCTGGGTGGTCCTCGGGCTTACGGGACAGGGGGCGACGGCGATTACTCTGTCTCCTCTGGCCCTGCCTCCGACACCAAGGCCCCTGCCCCAATCCACCATCCATGGAACGCGAGATACATGACCGTCAACGGCTCTGACGACGTACTGCTTGTCCACGGCGGCACCCCGCTCGAGGGCGAGATCCGTGTCCGCGGTGCGAAGAACCTCGTACCCAAGGCCATGGTCGCCGCCCTGCTGGGCAGTGAGCCGAGTCGGCTGCGCAACGTTCCCGACATCCGTGACGTGCGGGTCGTACGCGGCCTGCTGCAACTGCACGGGGTGACGGTCCGTCCGGGTGAGGAGCCGGGCGAGCTGGTGCTCGACCCGACCTACGTGGAGAGCGCCAACGTCGCCGACATCGATGCCCACGCGGGCTCGAGCCGGATCCCGATCCTGTTCTGCGGGCCCCTGCTGCACCGCCTCGGGCACGCGTTCATCCCCGGTCTGGGCGGCTGCGACATCGGCGGCCGGCCCATCGACTTCCACTTCGACGTGCTGCGCCAGTTCGGCGCGAAGATCGAGAAGCGGGAGGACGGCCAGTACCTGGAGGCACCGCAGCGGCTGCGCGGCACGAAGATCACGCTGCCGTACCCGTCCGTCGGCGCGACCGAGCAGGTCCTGCTGACCGCCGTGCTCGCCGAGGGCGTCACCGAGCTCTCGAACGCGGCCGTGGAGCCGGAGATCGAGGATCTCATCTGCGTGCTCCAGAAGATGGGCGCCATCATCGCGATGGACACCGACCGCACCATCCGCATCACCGGTGTCGACAAGCTCGGCGGCTACAACCACGCCGCCCTGTCGGACCGCCTGGAGGCCGCCTCCTGGGCGTCCGCCGCGCTGGCGACCGAGGGCAACATCTACGTCCGCGGCGCCCAGCAGCGCTCGATGATGACGTTCCTGAACACCTACCGGAAGGTGGGCGGCGCCTTCGAGATCGACGACGAGGGCATCCGCTTCTGGCACCCCGGCGGCCAGCTGAAGTCGATCGCGCTGGAGACGGACGTCCACCCCGGCTTCCAGACCGACTGGCAGCAGCCGCTCGTCGTGGCCCTGACGCAGGCCACGGGCCTGTCGATCATCCACGAGACGGTGTACGAGTCGCGGCTGGGCTTCACCTCGGCGCTCAACCAGATGGGCGCCCACATCCAGCTGTACCGCGAGTGCCTCGGCGGCTCGAACTGCCGCTTCGGGCAGCGCAACTTCCTGCACTCCGCGGTCGTGTCGGGCCCCACGAAGCTCCAGGGCGCCGATCTGGTCATCCCCGACCTGCGCGGCGGCTTCTCGTACCTGATCGCCGCCCTCGCGGCCCAGGGCACCTCCCGGGTCCACGGCATCGACCTCATCAACCGCGGCTACGAGAACTTCATGGAGAAGCTCGTCGAGCTCGGCGCGAAGGTCGAGCTGCCCGGCAAGGCACTCGGCTAGCCCGCCCGGCCCCGCGGCCGCAGCGAGAACGCCGATGGGGCGGCCACCCGGATCCGGGTGGCCGCCCCATCGGCGTTGTGCGCGCCCTGCGGCGGACGTGCCCCCGAAGGGGCGCGGGGAACTGCGCGGCCGGTCACAGGCGGCCCGCAGCTACCCACGGCACTCCCGGGGAGTGCTTACTTGCCCTTGGCCGCTTCCTTGAGCTTCGAGCCCGCGGAGACCTTGACGCTGTAGCCGGCCGGGATCTGGATCGGGTCGCCGGTCTGCGGGTTGCGGGCGGTGCGAGCGGCACGGTGGGTGCGCTCGAAGGTCAGGAAGCCGGGGATCGTGACCTTCTCGTCGCCCTTGGAGACGATGTCGCCGACGACCTCGGCGAACGCGGCCAGCACTGCGTCGGCGTCCTTGCGGGTCACCTCGGCGCGGTCGGCCAGCGCGGCCACCAGCTCACTGCGGTTCATGTTGTTACTCCCGTGTTCTTCTTGCCGTTGCGGCGTGCCACGCGGCGGAGCCGCATGTTGGGCACAGCGAAAGTCGTTGTGCACGCGCCCAGAGACGCATCCTGCCCCTACCAGCGGCGCGAAAGCCAATCCGGCACCCGCACGGAGCCGTGAGACAACCCTTGGGAGTCACACGGAGGGCGGTTGGGTCGGGCGCAACCCTAGAGGGCTGTTCCCGGCGCGACGTTCCGCGACGCGCCGTTGCGGGGGCCGCCGTGGCGATACTCACAGCCCCCGCCCCACGCGTGCCCCGAACTAGGAGGCCGACACTCCCGCGGCCTTCGCGGCCTCGCGGACCGCGCCGGCCACCGCGCCGGCGACCTTGTCGTTGAAGACGCTGGGGATGATGTAGTTCGGGTTGAGCTCGTCGTCGCTGACGACGTCCGCCAGGGCCTTCGCGGCCGCGAGCATCATCTCCGTGTTGACCGTGCGGGACTGCGCGTCGAGCAGGCCGCGGAAGACGCCCGGGAAGACCAGCACGTTGTTGATCTGGTTCGGGAAGTCGGAGCGGCCGGTGGCCACCACGGCGGCCGTCTGACGGGCGATCGCCGGGTCGACCTCGGGGTCCGGGTTCGCGAGCGCGAACACGATCGCGTCGTCGGTCATGGCGGCCACGTCGTCGCCGTCGAGGACGTTCGGGGCGGAGACGCCGATGAAGACGTCCGCGCCGCGCACGGCCTCCTTCAGGGTGCCGGTGAGGCCCTCGGGGTTGGTGTTGTCGGCGATCCAGCACAGCGCCGAGTCGGGGGCCGCGTCGACCAGGTCCTCGCGGTCCGCGTGGACGACGCCGTGGATGTCGGCGACGACCGCGTTCTTCACACCGGCCGCGAGCAGCAGCTTGAGGATCGCGGTGCCGGCCGCGCCGGCGCCGGACATGACGACACGCACGTCGCCGATGCCCTTGTTCACCACGCGCAGGGCGTTGGTGAGGGAGGCGAGGACGACGATGGCGGTGCCGTGCTGGTCGTCGTGGAAGACGGGGATGTCGAGGGCCTCGCGCAGCCGGGCCTCGATCTCGAAGCAGCGGGGCGCGGAGATGTCCTCGAGGTTGATGCCCGCGAAACCGGGGGCGATCGCCTTGACGATCTCGACGATGGCGTCGGTGTCCTGGGTGTCCAGGCACAGCGGCCAGGCGTCGATGCCCGCGAAGCGCTTGAACAGCGCGGCCTTGCCCTCCATGACCGGCAGCGCGGCCTTCGGACCGATGTTCCCCAGGCCCAGCACGGCCGAGCCGTCCGTCACGACCGCAACGGAGTTGCGCTTGATGGTGAGGCGGCGGGCGTCCTCGGGGTTCTCGGCGATCGCCATGCAGACGCGGGCCACACCCGGCGTGTAGATCATGGAGAGGTCGTCACGGTTGCGGATGGGGTGCTTGGACGCCATCTCGATCTTGCCGCCGAGGTGCATCAGGAACGTACGGTCGGAGACCTTGCCCAGGGTGACGCCCTCGATGCCGCGCAGCTGCTCGACGATCTCGTCGGCGTGCGCGGTGGAGGTGGCGGCGATGGTGACGTCGATCCGCAGCTTCTCGTGGCCGGACGCGGTGACGTCGAGGCCGGTCACCGAGCCTCCGTGGGACTCCACGGCCGTGGTGATCTGGGAGACCGCCGTTCCGCTCGCGGGCACCTCCAGACGGACCGTGATCGAGTAGGAGACGCTGGGCGCCGTTGCCATGGCCGACTTCCTCTGCACTGCTGGGTCGCGGGTTTGCCGTCCGATCGTCGCACCTACCGACGAGTACGTGAAAGCCGCCCCGGATTGCGATCGTTTTGTTCTCAATGAATCTCGACGAAGGGGGCGGGCACGGCGAGAGGCCCGCACCACGGTGTGGTGCGGGCCTCTCCCGACGTTCATGACACCGGCCCGCCATGCTCGCCTCGCGGCAAGTGGTCGCTCGTAGCGACGAAGGTTGGGCCCGGGGGCTTGGATCGAGCCGGTGTCACGACCAGGCTAACAAACGGATGCCCGAAGGCCATTCCCGTCCGCCAGGTTCACAGGAAACGGTCGCCCGCGCGGCCGCCCGCGCGCTCCCCCGGCGGACCGCGCGGCCCGGTCCCCGCCGGGGCCGGACCTGCGGCTCAGTCCCTGAGAAGGTCCGGCACGCCGTCCGCGTCCGGCTCGTCGCGCTCCCCGGAGACGACCGTCAGCTGCTGGGTGGCGCGGGTGAGGGCCACGTACAGCACCCGCAGGCCGGCCGGTGACTCGTCCGCGATCTCCGCGGGCGAGACGACGACCGTCGCGTCGTACTCCAGGCCCTTCGCCTCCAGGCTGCCGAGGGCCACCACGCGCTCGCCGAGGCCGGCCAGCCAGCGTCTCGCCTCCTCACGGCGGTTCATGGCGACCACGACGCCGACCGTGCCGTCGACCCGCTCCAGGAGGCGCGCGGCCTCCGCCCGGACGGTGGCGCCCAGCGTGTCGGTGACGGCCTCGAAGCGGGGCACGACACCCGTCGACCTGACCGCCGACGGGGACTTCGCGCCCGGCATCGCCAGGGCCAGCACCTTCGCCGCGAGCTCCGCGATCTCGGCGGGGTTGCGGTAGTTCACGGTCAGCTCGAAGCGGCGGCGCGGGCGGGTGCCCAGTGCCTCGTCACGGGCCTCGGCGGCCTCGTCCGGGTCCGACCAGGAGGACTGGGCCGGGTCGCCGACGACCGTCCAGGTGGCGTGTCTGCCGCGGCGGCCGACCATGCGCCACTGCATCGGGGTGAGGTCCTGGGCCTCGTCGACGATGACGTGCGCGTACTCGGTGCGCTCCTGGGCGAGCCGCTCGGCGCGCTCGCGCTGGGTCTCCTCGCGCACCGGCATCAGCTCCTCCAGGCCGGTGAGCTGGTCCAGCGGGTCGTACTCGCGCCGTTTGCGCGGGCGCAGCGGGGCGCCCAGGATCGCCTGGAGCTCGTCGAGCATGGCGATGTCGTGCACCGAGTGGCCTTCGCGCCTGAGCGCGCGGGCGACCCTGCGGACCTCGCCCGGGCTGAGGACGCGCCGCGCCCAGCGTCCAAGGCGCCGCTCGTCGGCCATGGCCGTCAGGACCGCCTGCGGGGTCAGCTCGGGCCACCATGCGTCCAGGAACGCGATGAACGAGTCCTCGGTGGTCACGTCCTCGTCGAAGGAGGACCGCAGCTCGGCGGCGAGTTCGGGGTCGCTGTGCCGGCCGGCCGCGCCGGAGCGCTCCCACAGGGCGTCCAGGAGGAGTTTGCGGGCGCGGGGCCGCAGGAGGTTCACCGGGGCGGTGCCGCTGAGGGCGCTCTGGCGGACGCGGTCCAGGTCGGCGGCCTCCAGTTCCAGGCGGCGGCCGAAGGCGACGACCCGCAGCCGGGTGGGGGTGGCCGAGGGCGCCGGTGACTCGTCGGGCTCGTCGAGGGTGGGCTGCGCCGCGGCCCGCCCGCCGCTCTCCAGCGCGCCGCGCGCGGCCTTGCGCAGCACCTTCAGCATCCGGTACGACCCCTTGGCCCGGGCCACCGCCGGGGAGTCGTACAGGGTGGCCTCGGCGCCGTCGACGAGGGAGCCGATGGCGCGGATGGCGACCTGGCCCTCCTCGCCGAGCGAGGGGAGCACGCCCTCGGTGTACGCCACCAGCAGGGGCGTGGGCGAGACGATCAGGATGCCGCCGGAGTACCGGCGCCGGTCCTGGTAGAGCAGGTAGGCGGCCCGGTGCAGCGCGACGGCGGTCTTCCCGGTGCCGGGGCCGCCCTCCACGTAGGTCACGGAGGCGGCGGGCGCGCGGATCACCAGGTCCTGCTCGGCCTGGATGGAGGCGACGATGTCGCGCATGGTGTGGCTGCGGGCCTGTCCGAGGGCGGCCATGAGGGCGCCGTCGCCGATGACGGGCAGCTCGGAGCCGTCCAGGGCCGCCTTGAGCTCGGGACGCATCAGGTCGTCCTCGACGCCGAGGACGCGCCGCCCCTTCGAGCGGATCACCCGGCGCCGTACGACCCGCCCCGGGTCGACCGGGGTGGACCGGTAGAAGGGGGCCGCGGCCGGTGCCCGCCAGTCGATGACCAGGGGGGCGTAGTCGGAGTCGAGGACCCCGATCCGGCCGATGTGGAGCGTTTCCGCGATGTCGGCGGTGTTGTCGGGGCGGACGGCCCCCTCGGCGGGCTCGACGGCGGTGTAGGCGCCGTCCGGGCCCTTCTTGCCGTCCTTGCCGAGGAGCAGGTCGATCCGCCCGAAGAGGAAGTCCTCGAACTCGTTGTTGAGCCGGTTGAGGTGGACGCCGGCGCGGAACACCTGCGCGTCCCGCTCGGCGAGGGCCCCGGGGGTGCCGACCTGGCCGCGCTTGGCCGCGTCGTCCATGAGGAACTCGGCCTCGTGGATCTTCTCCTCGAGGCGCCGGTACACCCGGTCGAGGTGTTCCTGTTCGACGCCGATCTCTCGGTCCCGCACCGAATCCGGCGCGGGGTGCCGATCCGATCCGACCGCGGTCTCCTGCTGTGCCTGAACGGCCACCGGGCCCCCTTCTGACGTGCTGGGCAGCCGTCAACCGTACGCGAAGGGGGCCCGCCGAAGGAAGTTACGCGTCGATCTGGACGAGCTTCTTGCCGTCGAAGGTCATGACCTCGAAGTGGTCGATCTCGCCGGTCTTGAAGGCGGCGCCGCCGACGACGTAGAGCGGGTTCTTGGCCTGCTCGGTCTTGGCTCCGGGGAGACCGTAGCCCCACTCCGGGACCGACCAGGAGGAGACCGTCTCGCGCTCGCCGTTCTTGCCGACGGCGATGAGCGAGCACTTCTCCGGGCCGGCCACGTTCTTCAGCTCGACGCCGATCTCCGTGCCCCACGCCTTCTCGCCCATGGCGACGGTCGCCGAGACCTTGCTCGCGGGGTCGGTCGCGGAGACCCGGTCCGTGAGCGCGGCGAAGGTGGTCTGGGCACTGTTCGCCGACTTCGGCGCACTCGCCTCGGTCCCCTTGGTCCCGCTGTCGCCGCCGGTCGCCGCCAGGACGGTGAGCGGACCGCCGATGATCAGCGCGGCCGCCGCGGCCACCAGGAAGAAGGAACGACGGCGCTTGACCGCGCGGCGCTCGGACACCTCGTCGACCAGCCGTTCCGCGAGCCGCGGACTGGGACGGGCCGACAGGGACTCGCCGATCGCGGGGGTGCCGGTGCCCGGCAGGTCCGCGAGGGCGGCCAGCATGGGTTCCATGCCCGCGAGCTCGTCGAGCTGCTGGGCGCACCACTCGCAGCCGGCGAGATGCATCTCGAAAGCGGTTGCTTCGGCGTCGTCGAGAATCCCGAGGGCATAGGCGCCGACGGTCTCGTGTTCGCTCGGGCTCGGAGATCCCGCAGATCCCTGCATGGGACCAGACATACCCGAACCACCTGCTCCGAATCCCCCGTAAACGCTCATCACGCCGTCACCCCCCGCTCCTCCAGAGCCAGCTTCATCGACCGCAGGGCATAGAAGACCCGTGAGCGCACGGTGCCGCTGGGTATGCCCAGCGTCTCGGCCGCCTCGTTGACGGTACGCCCCTTGAAGTACGTCTCGACGAGCACCTCCCGGTGGGCCGGGGTCAGGTCGTCGAGCGCGTCGGACAGCGTCATCAGCCACAGCGCCTTGTCGATCTCGTCCTCCGCAGGAATGACCTCCAGCGGCGACGGGTCGACCTCCTGCGGCCGGGCCTGCCGGCTGCGGTGGCCGTCGATGACGATGCGGCGTGCGACCGTCACCAGCCAGGGGCGTACAGATCCGGTCGCACGATTGAGCTGACCGGCGTTCTTCCAGGCACGGATGAGCGTCTCCTGCACGACGTCCTCGGCGCGCTGCCGATCTCCGGCAACCAGGCGCAGGACATACGCAAGCAGGGGTCCGGCATGCTCCCGATACAGAGCACGCATCAGCTCCTCGTCAGGTTCCGAGGGCTGGGACATGCGATGTCGGGCCCTCGATCCACGTTCATTGGCCACGGCCGCATCCTTGCGCACGCCCACCTCCGGTGTCCGGGGGATCCCCCAGTCGGTCGCTCGACGACGGGTACGCAGACGGGGTGTTGGGTGTTCAAACCACCGGGACATTTTTCTTCGGGGTGTCATGACGAGGGGGACATGGCGGCACATTCCCACCGCTTTTTCTTTACATTTCCGCCACACCGACAAGATCGCGCTGGCTGCCCCGGCTTCCGTCCGGGTAAACGGCGTGTAATCGAAATCACTTCGAAGGCCGCTCTCCGCCCCCTCCACGAAAGCCGCATACCAGGCAGGGGAGTTACGGACGTGACGCGAGTGCCGCCCGTCTGCGGTGCCGCGCCACCCGTTCCCGGTTGCCGCAGACCTCACTGGAACACCAGCGCCGCCGGCGCCCCCGGGACATGTCGACGTACACGATCGGGCAGTTGTCGCCCTCGCACTGCCGAAGGCCCGCCCGGGCGACGGGATCGGTGAGCAGCTCCACCGCGTCCCGGGCCACCGCGGCCAGCAGCGCGGCACACGCCGGCGGTCCGGCCAACGCGCGCACGAGCGCGCCCTCTTCGCCGCGTACGGCCCGCGGGGCGGGGGGCGCGGCCCGGGCGAAGTCGTTGACGCGGGCCAGCGCGGGGTCGTCGGGCCCGCTGTCGTGCCGGGCGAGAGGTCCGCTGTCGTGCAGGGCCAGCCACCCGTGCACCAACTGTCCGGTATTGCGTCGCAGTTCGCGGAACGCCGGCGGCCAGGAGGAGTCCGCGTGGGTGAGCGGGGTGCCCGGCGGGACCAGGCCGCTGCCGCGGATCCACGCGCACAACGGCGCCACGGCGTCCAGCCGTTCGACGGGATGCGCGGTCGCGAGCAGGTCGAGACAGATCCGGCCGGCGTCGAACCGGAGCTCGTCCATGCGCGTGTCACCGCCAACCCAGCTGCCCTGCTCGGGAATCCGTCCCTTCACAGTGCCAGCGCGCGGTGCCGACCACCAGCCCGTGGGGCGTACCCCTCCCGGAGAGATCCCGGGATCTCCCGGGCCGGGTGGTGAAGCCGCCTATCCGTCGGCGTACTTGGCGTCCGCCGCCGGGTCCAGCGCCAGCCGGTATCCCCGCTTCACCACCGTCTGGATCAGCTTCGGCGTGCCGAGGGCCGTCCGCAGCCGGGCCATCGCCGTCTCCACCGCGTGCTCGTCGCGCCCGGCGCCCGGCAGCGCCCGCAGCAGCTCGGCGCGCGGCACCACCCACCCCGGCCTGCGGGCCAGCGCCCGCAGCAAGGACATCCCCGCCGGGGGCACCGGGCGCAGACTGCCGTCGACCAGCACCGCGTGGCCCCGGATCTCCACCCGGTGCCCGGCGACCGGCAGCGCCCTGGCCCGCACCGGCAGCTCCTGGCACAGCAACTGCACGAGCGGCCCGAGCCGGAACCGCTCGGGGGAGACGGTGGGCACGCCCCGCGCCTGCAACGGCAGCGCGGTGACCGGGCCGACACAGGCCGGCAGCACGTCGTGGTGCAGTGCGGCGACCAGCTCCGCCAGCAGCCCGCGCTGCTCCGCCCGCGAGAACAGGGAGACGGCCGCGGGCGCGCTGGTGAAGGTGATCGCGTCCAGACCGCGCGAGACGGCGGCGTCGAGGAGCCGGTCCAGCGGTGTGATGTCCTCCGGCGGCATCCACCGGTAGACGGGGACCCCCACGACCTCCGCGCCCGCGGCCCGCAGCGACTCCACGAACCCGGGCAGCGGCTCACCGTGCAGCTGGACGGCGACCCGCCGTCCGTCGACGCCCTCCTCCAGGAGCCGGTCGAGCACCTCGGCCATGGACTCGCTGGACGGCGACCACTCCTCCGTCAGCCCGGCGGCCCGTACGGCGCCCTTGACCTTGGGGCCGCGGGCCAGCAGCTCGACCCCGCCGAGCCGGGCGAGCAACTGCTCGCCGAGTCCCCAGCCGTCGGCCGCCTCGATCCAGCCCCGGAAGCCGATCGCCGTCGTCGCGACCACGACGTCCGGCGCCTGGTCGATGAGTTCCTTGGTGGCGGCGAGCAGTTCGCCGTCGTCGGCGAGCGGCACGATGCGCAGGGCGGGCGCGTGCAGCACCGCCGCCCCGCGTCGCTGGAGCAGCGCGCCGAGCTCCTCGGCGCGGCGCGCGGCCGTCACGCCCACGGTGAAGCCCGCGAGGGGCCCGTGTTCGACGGCGCCCTCGGGGCCGGCGTCGGATCGCTGCTGTTCGTACATCACTCTCGTCCCGCTCGAGTCCCGTTCACACCTACATGCCGACGAGCCTGTCAATGGTGCATGACAGGCTCGGTTCGGCCACATGTCGCCGGTGTTACGTCACACCTCGGCGTAGCTGAGCTGCGGCTTCGCCTCGGAAGCGGCGCTGCCCGCCGTGGTCCGGCCGGCCGGGCGGCGAAGGTATACGGCCCAGGTGACCGCGAAGCACGCCGCGTAGAAGGCGAGGAAGGCGACGAACGCGCCGGTGCCGGAGCCGTAGGAGAGGAAGGACTGCCGGAAGGCCAGGTTGATCCCCACCCCGCCGAGCGCGCCGACCGCCCCGATGAGACCCATGGAGGCGCCGGACAGCCGCCGGCCGTGGGCGGCCGCCTCCTCGCCCGTGAGCCCCTGGGCGACGGCCTTCGCCTGGAAGATGCCGGGGATCATCTTGTACGTCGAACCGTTGCCGAGGCCGCTGAGCACGAACAGCACCACGAAGACGCAGACGAACAGCGGCAGCGACTTGCGCATGCTCGCGAAGACCAGGACGGCGGTGGCCGCGGCCATGCCGACGTAGTTGTACAGGGTGATGCGGGCGCCGCCGTAACGGTCGGCGAGCCAGCCGCCGACGGGCCGGATCAGGGAACCGAGCAGCGGGCCGATGAAGGTGAGGTAGGCCGCCTGGAGGGGCGTCCGGCCGAACTGGTTCGTCAGGACCTGGCCGAAGGCGAAGCTGTAGCCGATGAACGACCCGAACGTCCCCACGTAGAGGAAGGACATGATCCAGGTGTGGCCGTCCTTCGCCGCGTCGACGGCGGCGCCGGTGTCGTTCTTCACGGAGGCCAGGTTGTCCATGTACAGCGCGGCGAGGGTGGCGGCGACGAGGATCAGCGGGATGTAGATCCCGAGCAGGACGCGCGGTCCGCCGCTCGCGCCGATGACGGCGAGACCGATCAGCTGGAGGACCGGCACGCCGATGTTGCCGCCGCCCGCGTTGAGCCCCAGCGCCCATCCCTTCTTGCGGAGCGGGAAGAACGCGTTGATGTTGGTCATCGAGGAGGCGAAGTTGCCGCCGCCGATGCCCGCCAGCAGGCCGACCAGGAGGAACGTGCCGAAGGAGGTCCCCGGCTCCATCACGGTGAACGCGGCGGTCGTGGGGATCAGGAGCAGACCGGCCGAGATGATCGTCCAGTTGCGCCCGCCGAAGATCGCGACGGCGAAGGTGTACGGCACCCGGACGACCGCCCCCACCAGCGTCACCATCGACGTGAGCAGGAACTTGTCGGCCGGGGTGAGGCCGTACTCCGGGCCCATGAAGAGCACCAGCACGGACCACAGGGTCCAGATCGAGAAGCCGATGTGCTCGGAGAGGACGGAGAAGAGGAGGTTGCGGCGGGCGATCTTCTCGCCCTTCTCGTTCCAGAAGGCCTCGTTCTCCGGGTCCCACTCCTCGATCCAGTGGCTCCCCTTCTTCACGGGGGGCGGGGATGCGGGGGCTGTACTCGGGGCTGTCATGACGCCTCCACGGTGCTCCGGGGCTCGGGTGTTTCGAGGGGATGAGCGGTGATGAGTCCCGAAGGTAGGGAGGCCGCGTTTCCGCGCTGTGGCTGTGGGTGACCGGAAAGGAACGTTGCTCTCACCTTGCGCGCGGGCCCGGTGAGAGGTCCAGGGCGGGCCCCGCCCGCCGCGCGGCGCTCGGGGCCCGGTGAGGGACCCCGCGCGAAGCCCGTGCGCCGCGCGGGGCCCGTGCGCCGCGCGGGGCTCAGGCGCGGTGCGCCGCCGCCCGGCCGTCCGGCCACAGCCGGGGCCTGCGGCGGGCCGCCAGGTCCTCCACCCAGCCGAAGCAGACCACGCAGAGCGCCGTGAGCAGCCAGATGACCGGCAGTTGCGGCCACGGGCTCTGGAGGATCCACGGGGCGCCGGTCTCCAGTCCCGGGACGGCCCACAGCCGGTCCCACAGCGCCTCGACGATCCCGATGCACACGTTGTGCCAGAGGTAGATCGTCACGGCCCGGGAGTTGAGCAGGGTGATCAGCCGGTCCCAGCGGCGCAGCCTGCCCGGCCACTGCGACCAGGACGGGCTGAGGTGCAGGAGCAGCAGGACCGCGGCGAACGACCACAGCGACTGGGCGAACGGCATGTCGTCCAGGTCGTGGCCCTCCTCCAGATGATGGGCCAGGGCGTACCAGAGGCCGGCCGCCGCCACCGCCGGGGCCAGCGACGGCACCACGTACCGGGGCAGCCGGCGCAGGATCCCCTCCTGGTGGGCCATCCCCAGCAGCCAGCACGCGCCGAACGCGCCGAAGTCGCTGAGCTGCGCCTCCAGCCGCCAGCCCGGCACCGGGAGCATCCCGGCCTCCAGGGCGGCCGACAGCACGAGCGGTGCGACGACCGTGAGCCAGGGCAGCCGGCGCAGGGCGCGCAGCAGGAGCGGGGAGAGCAGCACGAACCACAGGTAGGCGCGGATGTACCACAGCGGGACGCCCATGTCGGTGGCCCAGTCGTCGCCGATCAGCCCGTGCACGCCGGGCAGCCCGTCACCGTACGGCGGGTCGCTGAGCGGCAGGATCCAGTAGCCGAGGTGGAGCCACCACCAGCCGGGGTGTCCGTCCTCGTCCGGGCCCCAGCCCGCCGCCAGCATGCCGGTCACACCGACCGCGCCCAGCAGCCACAGCGGGGGCAGCAGCCTGCGCAGCCGGCCCCGCACGACCTCCGGCGCGGGGCGCCTGGCCAGCGAACGGGCCATCAGGTTGCCGGCGAGCGCGAACATCACGCCCATGGAAGGGAAGACGATGGGCAGCCAGGCCCAGCCCATCAGGTGGTAGAGGACGACCCGGAACAGGGCGACGGCACGCAGCAGGTCGAAGTAGAGGTCGCGTCCGCCGCCCTTCTTCCGGGCACCGCGCTGCTCGGAACCCTGCGACTGCGGACCCCGCTGCTCCGGACCCTGCTCCGGACCCTGCTGATCCGCCGCGGTGTTCCGGGTCGGCGGGTCGGGCAGTTCGGGCAGCTCGGACGTGGTGTCGGTCGGACGGATGCTCATCAGGCCGCTCCTGCGTCCGCGGTCGCCGCCTGCGCACCGGGCGGCGCGGCCACCTGTCCCTTGCGGCGGAGTTTCTGCCAGCGCAGGCGGCCGCCGGTGAGGGCGGTGATCCACGACTGGAGCAGCACGATGTACATCAGCTGGCGGTACAGGAGTTGCTGGAGCGGCAGGGAGATGAGCGGGGTGAGGCGCTCGCGGTCCAGGACGAACGCGTAGGCCGCGCAGCCCGCCTGGACGGCGAGGACGCCGAACCAGGCCGCGACCGTCTCGCCGGTCGGACCGAAGAGCAGGCCGTAGACGAGGAACAGGTCGATGAGGGGGGCGAGGAGCGGGGCGACGACCATGAAGAGGGAGACCAGGGGCAGCCCGACGCGGCCGAAGCGTCCCGAGGGGCCCGACTCCACCAGCGCCCTGCGGTGCTTCCAGATCGCCTGCATGGTGCCGTAGCACCAGCGGTAGCGCTGCGACCAGAGCTGCTGGACTGACTCGGGTGCCTCGGTCCAGGCGCGGGCCTTCTCCGCGTACACGACGTGCCAGCCGTCGCGGTGCATGGCCATGGTGATGTCGGTGTCCTCGGCGAGGGTGTCGTCGCTCATGCCGCCGACCCGTTCCAGCGCGGTGCGGCGGAACGCGCCCACCGCGCCGGGGATGGTCGGCATGCAGCGCAGCACGTCGTACATGCGGCGGTCGAGGTTGAAGCCCATCACGTACTCGATGTGCTGCCAGGCGCCGATGAGGGTGTCCTTGTTGCCGACCTTGGCGTTGCCCGCGACGGCGCCGACCCGGGGATCGGCGAAGGGCTGGACGAGTTCGCGGACGGTGGACGGCTCGAAGACCGTGTCGCCGTCCATCATCACGATGAGGTCGTGCCGGGCGTTGGCGATGCCCCGGTTGAGGGCGGCGGGCTTGCCCGCGTTGAGCTGGCGGACGACCCGGACGCCGGGCAGCCGCAGGTCCTCGACGATCCGGGCGGTGCCGTCGCTGGAGCCGTCGTCGATGACGAGGATCTCGATCGGGTGCTCGCTCTCGATCAGCGAACGCACCGTGTTCTCGATGCACTTGGCCTCGTTGTACGCCGGGACGAGCACCGACACCGGTTCGGTGACGGGCGCGTCGGGCCCCCAGACGAACCCCCTGCGGCGGGTGCGGCGGGTGTGGATCGCCGAGAGCAGGAGCATCAGCCCGAAGCGGGCGAAGACCAGGACGCCGATGACGGCGAGTCCGACGACCAGCACGCCGGTGACGTCGTCGGAGGCCTCGACGAGGAAGACCCAGGCCTTGCCCTTCCACAGGTCGACCCCGGTGACCGGGGTGTGCGCGCTCGGGGCCTTCAGCGCCTCGGTGAGGTTCTCGAACTCGTAGCCTTTGGCCCGGAGTTCGGGCAGGTAGGTGTCGAGTGCCTGCACCGTCTGGTGCCGGTCGCCGCCGGAGTCGTGCATCAGCACGATCGCGCCCTTGCCGCCCCGCGGTGTGGCGTTGCGGATGATCTGCCGCACACCGGGCCTGCGCCAGTCCTCGCTGTCGGCGGTGGTGAAGACGGTGAGGTAGCCCCGGGTGCCGACGTACTGGGTGACCGGCCAGGACGCGTCGTCGAGGGCGTCCGCGCTGGAGGAGTAGGGCGGGCGGAAGAGCGAGGTCCGGATGCCCGCCGCTCCCGCCAGGGCCAGCTGGTTCTGGGTGAGCTCCCAGTCGATGCGCTTCTTCGACTGGTAGGAGAGATCGGGGTGGTTGAAGGTGTGCAGGCCGATCTCGTGGCCCTCCTCGACCATCCGCTCGACGAGGTCGGGATAGCGGGAGGCCATGGTGCCGGTGATGAAGAAGACGGCGTGCACGTGGTGCTTCTTCAGGACGTCGAGGACCTTGGGGGTCCATGTCGGGTCGGGGCCGTCGTCGAAGGTGAGGACGATCCGGTGGTCCGGCACGTCCAGGCTGGTCCGCTGCCCGTTGCGGGTGTCGACGACCGGTCCGCCCTGGAGGACCGACTTCGGGACCTTGTCGGCGGCGGCCTCGGGGCGGACCCGGTGGTCGGCGAGGATCTCGCTGTGCACGTAGCCGCGCAGCATCAGCATCGCCATCATCGCGCCGAGCACGAGGAGCGGCAGGACGCGGCGCAGCCGGAGCGGGACCACCAGGCGCCGGCGTCCGGCCGGCGGTGAGGCGGCGTGCGCGGAACCGCCGGCGGCGCGGCCCGGGGCCCGGCCCCGCCCCTGCCGGGGGCCGGACCGCCGCCCGGCCGACCGCCGTCCGGCGCCGCGCGGCGCCTCGGCGGGCTCCCCGCCCGGGGGATCCCCGGCCGAAGGCGAGGCGGACGCGGCGTTGCCGCCTGACGAGTGCGCCGGCTGTCCGACGGGGGACCGTCGGGTCGAGCGCCGGCTGGTACGTGGTGCCATGAGAGGTGGTTCTCCGGGGACGAGAGCGGGCGAGGTAGGGCCGCTGGGCGAGCGGCGGGGAGTGAGCGTGGGGAGCTCACCGAAGACGGGGGCCGGGGGCCGGCGGACCGAGGTCCGGCGGCCCCCGAGGGCCTGCGGGCACCGGGGTGCTCCGCGGGCCCGCGGACGGGCGGAAGACCCGGCCCGTCGGCCGGACCGGGACCGGCCCGGGACCGGCCCGGGGCCGGGACCGGGGCCGGGACCGGGTCGTACGGCGGCGGGTCCGGCACGCGGTCGGCGACCGTCACCGGAGCCACCGCGTGGGCCCAACGGCGGGTGCCGACCGCCGGGGCCGTCGCGGGTGCCGCCGTGGGTGCCGCCGCCGGGGCCACCGCGGGTGACACCGCCGGAGCCACCGCAGGTGACACCGCCGAGGCCACCGCAGGTGCCGCCCGCCGAGGCCACCGCAGGTGACACCGCCAGGGCCACCGCAGGGGCCGCCGGGGCCGCCGGGGCGGGACACAGCGGGTGCGGTGTCTCCCGCGCGGTACCGGCCGTCACGGGTTCGTGGGCCCGTGGACCGGTGGGTCGTGCGGTCGGACATCCACCGCGCGGACGCCCTACGGCGCCCGTGCGGCGCCACAGCCCGTGGGCCCCGCTCCGGCCGCCGTCCCCGGACGCCCCGCCGGTCCGACCGGGCCGCGGCTGCCGCGGGTCCCGTCCGGCCGGCACTCCCCGGGAACCGGGGTGGCTGCGGGGCAGTGGTCGGCGGTGGGCACCGGGGTGGTCAGGCCGCCGGGCTGGAGGCCGCCGGCGCCGGGGCCGGGGGGCCGTCGGCGACCGTGGTCGAGGCTCCTCCGGCCGGGGACGGGGAGGAGGCCACCGAGGGGGACGCGGCGGGCGAGGTCGGCGGGGGCGGCGGAGTGGACGCGGGCGGGGCGACCACCGGGGTGCTCGCGCCGGCGGCCGGGGCCGACGCCGTCGGACCGGTGCTGGGGCGCGCGGTGCCGCTCGCCGAGGACCGCGCCGCCGGGGACGCGCCCTTCGACGGGGCCGCGCTGCCGGAGGCGCCGGGCGACGCGCTCGCACCGGGCCTGCCCGGCGCCGCGGCGGTGGCGGAGGCGGTGACGTCCGGGGCGCCCGGCGCCCTGCGGCCGGAACCGTCGCGCCCCGGGCTCGCGGACGCGTCCGGCGACGACGGGCTGTCCACGTTGCCGGCCGACGGCTTCTCGTCGGCCTGGCCCGGCACCGGGATCGGCAGCCAGGGCGCTCCCGCGTTGCCGGACAGCAGCGCGGCCACGATGACGACGGCGTACGCCCCGCAGGCGATGCCCACGAGGATGCCGATGCGGCGGAACGTGCGGCTGCGGCGGCCCGACTCGTCGACGAACACCGGGACGTCGGAGGCGGCGTCCGCCTCGGGGCGCCCCTTCTTGAGGGAGTCGAGCTGGACGGTCACCTCGCCCGGGTCGTTGGCCGTCGCGTCCGGGCCGCCGGACGGCTCCTCCCAGGGATCCCGCAGATCGCTCGACCGTTCGTTTTCGGCAACGCCGTTCGACGCGGCCGGGGTCGGCGGCGGACCGCTTTCGGACGGTAAGTCCAGCAGTGAGCGGTATCGGGTGCCGTCTCCCGATCGGGATGCCAGAGGAGTCCCCCCGATCCCCGAAAGGCTCTGCGACCCCGCGCCCACCACGGGTGAGCCCAGGGTCGGCGATGCCGCCGCCGGCCACTCCGGTTGGGCGTCTTCTCGCCAATTCTTCATGTGCGCACTTCCCCCCAAGGAACTGTTCTGGGTGCGCCTACGACCCTGAGCGCAGTCGACGGAACCAGGCCCCCACCCAACTCCAGCGCCCCTTTTACCCCATTGCGCTCAGGTCCACGAATCTAGCGCAGGCTTGCGCCCGGTGTTCGCGATGCGTCATTTACGGGTAGAGATCATGTTCATGCCTATGGCCCGAAATCGCCCCCGCGTGACAGCTCACCGTCGCAGCCCGACCGCACCCATCCGAATGCGATCACCCGGGACGGAACGACGATCGAGGGAGTCGAAATGACTCCCCACATAATCGGATAGAAGTGCCCAAAAATAACTTTCTCCCGAGGGAGAAGGGCACCGCGTCAGGCATGGCCGGAAATCGCACCCGTACCGGACCCGGAATGCCCGTTTTCCCCACCCGCACCATTGACGCGGCCACATCAGCCCACCTACGTTCCCCCGTCGAAGCGCTTCGACGTCACCCATCGAATCGATTCGATGGACGCACCGTGACGCCCTCAGAACCATCCGGCTCCCCTGGAGGCACAGGATGTTGACGGCACGAAGGCGTGTGAGGACACGACGGGGAACGGCGTGCGCGGCGACGGCGGTCGCCTGCTCGCTGCTCCTGGCCTCGTGCGGAGGCTCGGACGGCGGCTCGGCCGACTCCCGGACCCTGCGGCTGTGGCACTACGAGGCACCGAACAGCGCGATGGGCGCGGCCTGGACCGAGGCGATCAAGGAGTTCGAGGCCCGGCACCCCGGGGTGCGGGTGAAGTTCGAGGAGAAGAGCTTCGACCAGATCCAGAAGACCGCCCCCATGGTCCTCAACTCCTCCGACGCGCCCGACCTCATGGAGTACAACAAGGGAAACGCGACGGCGGGCCTGCTCTCCCGGCAGGGACTCCTCACCGACCTGTCCGCCGAGGTGACCGAGCGCGGCTGGGACAAGCTGCTCAGCCCCGGCGTGCAAACCACCAGCCGGTACGACGCGAACGGCGTGATGGGCTCCGGCAAGTGGTACGGGGTGCCCAACTACGCCGAGTACACGATGGTCTACTTCAACAAGGACCTGTTCGCGAAGTACGGGCTGGCCGAGCCGAAGACCTCCGACGCGCTGGTCGCGGCGATGGACACCTTCGTCGACAAGGGGATCACCCCGCTCGCGAACTCCGGCGCCGAGTACCCGGCCCAGCAGTACGTCTACCAGCTCGCCCTGTCCAAGGCCGACCGCCCGTGGGTCGACGCCTACGAGCTGTACCAGGGCAGGACCGACTTCCACGACGCCGCCTGGACCTACGCGGCGAAGACGTTCGCCGACTGGGTGAAGAAGGGCTACCTCGGCAAGAACGCCGTCAGCGCCAAGGCCGAGGACGCGGGCGTCTCCTTCCTCCAGGGCAAGGCGCCGATCCTGTTCTCCGGCAGCTGGTGGTACGGCCGCTTCCAGGACGAGGCGACGTTCGACTGGGGCACCACCCTGTGGCCCGGCTCCACGCTCAGCCCCGGCTCCGGAGGCAACCTCTGGGTGGTCCCCGAGAGCTCCGGCAACAAGGAACTCGCCTACGACTTCATCGACATCACCCTGTCGAAGAAGATCCAGAACCTGCTCGGCAACAAGGGCGGCGTCCCGGTCGCCGCGGACGCCGCCGCCCTCACCGACCCCAAGTCCAAGGAGCTCATCACCCAGTTCAACACCCTGTCCGGCCGCGACGGCCTGGCCTTCTACCCCGACTGGCCGGTCCCCGGCTTCTACGACGTCCTCGTCTCCGAGACACAGAAGCTGCTCACCGGCAGCGTGCGGCCGGACGACTACCTGGACGCGTTGCAGGAGGCCTACGACAAGGGCGTACCGAAGACATGACGGCGACCACCGCCGCACGCGCCCGGCGGGTGACCGGCGGACGGCACAGGGCCGTTCACCCGCGCCGCGCCCGCGACTCCTACGCCCTGTTCCTGCTCCCCGGCGCCCTCGCCTTCCTCGCCGTGGTCGTCGTCCCGTTCCTGATGAACGCCGGGGTGAGTCTCACCGAGTGGCACGGGGTGGGCAGCCCCGAGTGGACCGGCCTCGCCAACTACCGCGCGCTGCTGGACGACACGGAGTTCCGGGAGAGCTTCCGGCACAGCCTGTTCATGGTCGTCGCGATGGCGGCGCTGCCCACCGCCCTCGG
Organism: Streptomyces asoensis; assembly: GCF_016860545.1. Lineage (NCBI taxonomy): Bacteria > Bacillati > Actinomycetota > Actinomycetes > Kitasatosporales > Streptomycetaceae > Streptomyces > Streptomyces asoensis. The sequence continues at coordinate 465,067 of NZ_BNEB01000003.1, forward strand.
ACTGGTCCTGGCCGCCGCCCTGTTCGACCATGTGGGCAAGCACTTCGGCAGCCGGACCGCGGCCGTGCTGCGGGCCTGCTTCTACCTCCCGCAGGTGCTGCCGGTCGCGGTCGCCGGCATCGTCTGGAGCTGGATCCTCGCGCCCGACGACGGCTCGCTCAACGAGTTCCTGCGGGTCGTCGGGCTCGGTTCGTGGCGGCAGGACTGGCTCGGCGACCCCGACCTCGCCCTCTACAGCGTCATGGGCGTGATGGTGTGGGTGCAGCTGGGCTTCCCGCTGGTGGTCTTCATGGCGGGCCTGGAACGCGTCGACCCGCAGCTGTACGAGGCGGCCGAGCTGGACGGCGCCGGCTGGTGGCGCCGCTTCGTCCACATCACGCTGCCGCAGATCCGCCCGGAGATCTACGTCGTGCTCACCTGGTGCACGATCGCCGCGCTGAAGGTGTTCGGCGCGGTGTACGTCCTGACCAAGGGCGGCCCCGGCGGCGCGACGAACGTCCCCTCCTACTTCTCCTTCACCACGTTCTTCGAGAAGACACAGGTCGGCTACGGCGCCGCGGTCTCCACCGTGCTCACCGTGATCATCCTCGCCCTCTCCCTGGTCGGCCTGCGGCTCCAGACCCGGGCGGAGGACGCGGAGGAAGGACCGCGCCCATGAGGACCGCCCGGCTCCTGCGCCGCTCCCCCGTCCTGGTGGCCCTGTGCCTGGCCGCCCTCTTCATGACCGTCCCGTTCCTGATCGTCGTCGTCAACGCGGTCAAGTCCCCCGCGCAGTACTCGCAGGACGGCCCGCTGAGCCTGCCCGACGGGCTGTACCTGGACGGGCTGAAGGACTTCTGGGAGCGCGTCGACTACAGCCGCAAACTGCTCAACTCGGTCCTGATCAGCGGCTCGGTGGCGGTCGGGGCGGTGGTCCTGTCGGTGCTGAACGCGTACGCGATCGGGATCGGGCGGATCAGGGGCCGCACCTGGGTGCTGGCCTTCTTCGTGCTGGCGAACATGATCCCGCAAGAGGCGCTGGTCTACCCCGTGTACTACCTGAGCAAGCAGGCCGGTCTGTACGACACCCGGCTCAGCGTGATCATCGTCTTCACCGTGCTCCAGGCCGCCTTCGGCACCTATCTGCTCTCCTCGGTGCTGAGCCGGTTCCCGCGCGAGATCATCGAGGCGGCCCGGATCGACGGCGCGGGCACCTGGCAGGTGCTGTGGCGGATCGTCGTCCCGGTCAGCCGCCCCACCCTCGGCGTGCTCCTCGTCTTCTTCTTCATCTGGACCTGGAACGAGTTCCTGCTCCCCCTGGTCATGCTGATCTCCAACGACAACCAGACGGTGTCGGTGGCCCTCGGCGTCCTCCAGGGGCAGCGCCTGATGGACGCCACGATGACCGACGCGGCCGCCCTCCTCGGCGTGCTCCCGGCCCTGGTCTTCTTCCTCGTCTTCCAGCGGACCCTCACCCGCGGTATCGCCGTGGGTGCCGTGAAGTAGTGCGGACCGAGCAGTAAGGACCCCCCACCCATGAAGTTCACCGACGGCTACTGGCTGCTGCGGGAGGGCGTCACCGCCGCCCATCCCGCCGAGGTCCTCGACGTCACCGCATCGCAGGGCGCCCTGGAGATCCACGCGCCGACCCGGCCGATCCGGGGCCGCGGCGACCTGATGACGGGGCCCGTCATGACGCTCACCGTCCACAGTCCGATGCCCGACGTCATCGGCCTCACCCTGACCCACTTCACCGGCGGAAGACCCCCCGGGCCCGCCTTCGAGCTCACCGGCGCGGACCCCGACCCGCAGCTCTCCTGCGACGACGACCACGCGAGCCTGACCTCCGGCGCCCTCCGGGTGCGGGTCGCCCGCTCCGGCCCCTGGCACGTGGAGTTCTCCGCCCACGGCCGCACGCTCACCTCCAGCGGCCCCAAGGGCATGGGCATCATGCGGGACCCGGCCACCGGCGGCCACTACCTGCGCGAACAGCTCGACCTCGGGGTGGGGACCTCCGTCTACGGCCTCGGCGAACGCTTCGGCCCGCTGGTCAGGAACGGCCAGGTCGTCGACGTCTGGAACGCCGACGGCGGCACGGCGACCGAACAGGCCTACAAGAACGTGCCGTTCTACCTCACGGACGCCGGCTACGGCGTCTTCGTCGACCACCCGGGCAAGGTGTCCTTCGAGGTCGGCTCGGAGGCGGTGTCACGGGTCCAGTTCAGCGCCGAGACCCAGGAGCTGACGTACTACGTCATCCACGGGCCCACCCCGAAGGACATCCTGCGCAGGTACACCGCCCTCACCGGCCGCCCGGCCCTGCCGCCCGCCTGGTCGTTCGGCCTGTGGCTGTCGACGTCGTTCACCACCTCCTACGACGAGGGGACGGTGACCTCGTTCATCGAGGGCATGCGTGAGCGCGAACTGCCGCTCTCCGTCTTCCACTTCGACTGCTTCTGGATGCGGGAGTTCCACTGGTGCGACTTCCGCTGGGACCCGCGGGTCTTCCCCGACCCGGAGGGCATGCTGGCCCGGCTGAAGGCGAAGGGTCTGCACATCAGCGTGTGGATCAACCCCTACATCGCCCAGCGGTCGCCGCTCTTCGCCGAGGGCCGGGCCCTCGGCCACCTGCTGAAGCGGCCGGACGGCAGCGTCTGGCAGTGGGACCTGTGGCAGCCCGGCATGGCCCTCGTCGACTTCACCAGCCCCGCCGCCCGCGACTGGTACGCGGCCGAGCTGGAGGCTCTGCTCGCCCAGGGCGTCGACTGCTTCAAGACCGACTTCGGCGAACGTGTCCCGCTCGACGTGACCTGGTCCGACGGTTCGGACCCGGAGCGGATGCACAACTACTACACCTACCTCTACAACCGCACCGTCTTCGAAGTGCTGCGCAAGCACCGGGGCGAAGGGGAGGCGGTGGTCTTCGCACGGTCGGCGACCACGGGCGCCCAGCGGTTCCCGGTGCACTGGGGCGGCGACTGCGAGGCGACGTACGCGTCGATGGCGGAGTCGCTGCGCGGCGGTCTCTCCCTCGGTCTGTCGGGGTTCGGTTTCTGGAGCCACGACATCGGCGGCTTCGAGGGCACCCCGACACCGGCCCTGTTCAAGCGCTGGCTGGCCTTCGGACTGCTCTCCTCGCACAGCAGACTGCACGGCAGCTCCTCGTACCGGGTGCCCTGGCTGTTCGACGAGGAGTCCGTCGACGTGCTGCGGTGCTTCACCCGGCTCAAGCTGCGGCTCATGCCCTACCTGTACGAGGCCGCCCGCGCGGCCCACGAGGAGGGCACCCCGGTGATGCGGGCGATGGTGCTGGAGTTCCCGTCCGACCCCGGGTGCGCGCACCTGGAGCGGCAGTACATGCTCGGCCCGGACCTGCTGGTCGCGCCCGTGTTCGACGACGAGGGCGACGTGACGTACTACGTGCCCGAGGGCACCTGGACGCACTACCTCACCGGGCGGACGGTGACCGGACCGCGCTGGGTGCGCGAGCGCCACGGGTTCCTCAGCGCACCGCTGCTGGTGCGGCCGGGCGCGGTGCTCCCGGTGGGCGCCCACGCCGACCGGCCGGACTATCCGCACGCCGACGGGGTCACCTTGCGCGCGTACGGTCTGGAGCGCGGCGCCCAGGTCACGGTACGGGTGGGGGACGTGACGTTCACCGTCGTACGGGAGGGGGACACGCTGCGGGCGTCCGCGAGCGACCCCCGGGCGCCGTGGGCGCTCGCCGCCGGGGACCGGATCGCGCGGGCCGGGGCCGGCACCGGGTTCCTGACCCTGGAGACCCCGGACGAGGGACCGGAGGAACTGGACCGATGGTGAAGATCACCGATGTGGCGCGGCACGCCGGGGTCTCCCCCAGCACGGTGTCCTACGCGCTGAGCGGCAAGCGGCCGATCTCCGAGGAGACCCGCCGGCGGGTCGAGGACTCCGCCCGGGCGCTGGGCTACCGCCCGCACGCCGGCGCCCGGGCGCTGGCCAGCAGCCGTTCGAACGTGCTGGCGCTCGTGGTGCCGCTGCGCACCGGCATCCACGTCCCGGTCGTCATGCAGTTCGCGGTGTCGGTGGTGACGGCGGCCCGCGACCACGACGTCCTGCTGGTGACCCAGGAGGAGGGCGAGGAAGGACTGCGCAGGGTCGCCGACACCGCCCTGGTCGACGCGCTGATCGTGATGGACGTCCAGCTCCACGACCCCCGGCTGCCGTTGCTGCGCACCCTGGACCGGCCCTCCGTGATGATCGGCTTCCCGCTGGAGGCAGAGGGACTGACCTGCATCGACCTCGACTTCCGGGCGGCGGGCGAGCGGTGCGTGGAGCATCTGGCGCAGCTCGGACACCGGGTGGTCGCCCTGGTCGGGTCACCGCCGCAGGTGTACGTCCGAGGGACGGCGTTCGCGCAGCGGGTGGTGCAGGGGTTCACGGCGGCCGCGGACCGGGCGGGGATCGCCTCGGCCGTCCACCCGTGCGGGACGACGCCGGCCGAGGCCCGCCGGGTCGCCGAGCGGCTCCTGAGCGAGCAGCCGGCGCTGACGGGAGTGGTCGTGCACAACGAGGCGGCGCTGGAACCGCTCGTCGACGCTTTCGAGGAGCTGGGGCTGCGGGTCCCCGGAGACCTGTCGGTGACGGCGATCTGCCCCGACAGACTCGCCTCGACCCTGCGGGTGCCCGTGACCTCCGTCGCGCTGCCGTCCGCGGAGGTGGGTGAGCGGGCGGTGGAACTGCTGATGCGCAAGCTCGGCGGCGAGGCCGTGCCGGAGGCCACCCTGCTGCCGCCGACGCTGACCCGCAGGGCGAGCACGGCACCGCGCACGGTCGACCCCCGCTGAGGTTGCCCGCACCAGGGCACGGAACGACGAGAACCCCGCCGCTCGAAAGCGACGGGGTTCTCGTTCACATGGGATGAGTGGAGATGGCGGGAATCGAACCCGCGTCCAACGGTGCAGAATCAGGGCTTCTCCGTGTGCAGTTCGCTGCGATTTTCTCGGCCCCGGCAATCCCGCGAACAGGTCGCCGACGGGCCCAGTCACTGTTTGATTTCCCATCGGGCCCCGTGACCGGGCTCGATGGTTTAGTTCCCTAGATTATGCCAGGATCCGGGCCGGGAACACTCCCGGGCTGACACCCTTTAGGGTCCTACCTCACTGCTTATCAGGCAGCGAGAGCGTAGGACTGGGAATCGCTCTTGGTATTGGCGATTATTTTTTGCGACATATGGTTTACGAGATCATTGCCGCTTCCTCGACACGCTTCCCCTGCTTCAACAGTCGCTGTCGAAACCGATCATCCCCATGTTGATTTTTCAATTCCCTCCGGAGAGGGCCCGTGCCCACCGAGGGGCACAGGTGCCATCGTACGTGACCAACGCACGTCGGTGCCACTGTATTCCCGGCGGCCGCGCCGCCGGGGCTAGGCGTGCCGCTGCCGGCGCTTGGCCGCCGCGATCGCCCGGTCGGTCTCCCGGCGGTCCTGCTGCTCGCGCAGCGTCTGGCGCTTGTCGTACTCCTTCTTGCCGCGCGCCAGCGCGATCTCGGCCTTCGCCCGGCCGTCCTTGAAGTAGATGGCGAGGGGCACGATCGTGTGCCCCGTCTCCTCGGACTTCACCGACAGCTTGTCGATCTCCTCGCGGTGCAGCAGCAGCTTGCGCTTGCGGCGCGCGGAGTGGTTGGTCCAGCTGCCCTGGAAGTACTCGGGGATGTGGGCGGCGTGCAGCCACGCCTCGTTCCCCTCGATCTGGACGAAGCCGTCGGTCAGCGAGGCGCGGCCCTCGCGCAGCGACTTCACCTCGGTGCCGGTGAGCACCAGGCCGGCCTCGTACACGTCGATGATCGCGTAGTCGTGCCGGGCCTTCTTGTTCTGCGCGACGATCTTGCGCTTGCCGTCCTTGGCCTTGCCTGACGCGGCCGCCCCGCCCTGCTTCGGCTGGGACTCCTTCGGTACGTACATTCCCTTGCTCATAGTCCGGCCATTTTCGCATCCGCAGGCCCGCCGGGGGAAAGCCGATTACGCGGCCGGCTCGCGCAGGGTCGGGCGGGGACCGGTCAGGACACGTCCCCGAGGCCGCTCAGCACGGTCTCGGCCCGCTGGAGCGCCCCGTCGTCCGCCTCCAGGTCGGGGGTGATGCCCCGGCCGTCGACGCCGTGGCCGGAGGGGGTGCGGTAGTGCCCGACGGTCAGCTCGGCGACGGAGCCGTCGGGCAGCCGCCGCGGCATCTGCACCGAGCCCTTGCCGAAGGTGCGGGAGCCGACGACGACCGCTCGGCCGCGGTCCTGGAGGGCGCCGGTGAGCAGTTCGGCGGCGCTCATGGTGCCGCCGTCGACGAGCGCGACGAGGGGGCTGGTGGTGTCGCCGCCGCCGTCGGCGTGCAGGGCGCGCTGGTCGCCGTCCACGTCGTAGGTGGCGACCAGGCCGCCGTCGAGGAAGGCGGAGGCGGTGGAGACGGCCTCGGTGACCAGGCCGCCGGAGTTGCCGCGCAGGTCCAGGACGATCCCGGCGCCCGCCGGGGCGTCGCGCACGGCGCTGCGCACGCTGTCGCCGACGCCCTTGGTGAAGGCGGCGACGGTGATGACGGTGGTGTCGTCGGAGAGCCGGTGGACGGTGACGGAGTCCGTGGAGAGCAGGGCCCGGCGCAGGGTCTCGGTCCACACGCGGGTGCCGCGCTCCAGGCCGAGACGGACGGTGGTGCCGGCGTGCGCGTCCGTGGCGTCACCGCGCAGTAAGGAGACGACGTCGGTCACCGGCAGCCCGTCGACGGACCGTCCGTCGACGCTGCGCAGCCGGTCGCCCGCGCGCACCCCGGCGGCGGCCGCCGGCGATCCGGGCTGCACCTTGGTCACCTCGATCCGGTCGCCCCGCTCGCGCCGCGCCTCCAGACCGACGCCGGTGTAGCGGCCGTCGAGGGACTCGGCGAACTCCTCGTACTCGCCCTCGGAGTAGACGGCCGCCCAGCGGTCACCGCTGCGGCTGACGGCGCGTTCCGCGGCCTCCATCGGGGACTTGCCGTCCGCGGCGGCCTCCTCGGCGGCCCGCGTCACGTCCTCGGAACGGCCGCCGGGGGCGGCGCCCGTGGCGCCCGGCGCGGCTTCCCCGGGGTCCCCCGGCAGCGATCCGGTGGCGGCGCCGGCGACGAGCACGCTCGCGAACAACAAGGTCAGGGCGGCCCCGCGGCCGAAACGGCGGGGCTGACAGAACAGGTCACGGCCTGACATGGCGGTGAGTCTAGGGGAACAGGAAGGGCCGTACGGCCGGTTGACCGTACGGCCCCGGGGGGCGTGCGTCACACCTTCAGGTACTTGCGCAGCGCGAAGAACGCGGCCAGCGCGGGCATCAGCAGGCTCGTGGCGAGGATGAGCGGGAGCTTGGTCAGCACCGCGTCCCAGCCGATGAAGTTGATCAGATTGAGCTTCTCCGACAGCGCCAGTCCGTGATCGATGATGAAGTACCGGGCGATCACCAGGAATCCGCAGGCGACCGTGCCCCCGATCAGTCCGGCGACGGCCGCCTCGGCGATGAACGGAGCCTGGATGTAGAAGCCGGAGGCGCCGACCAGCCGCATGATCCCGGTCTCACGCCGACGGCTGAACGCGGACACCCGCACGGTGTTGACGATCAGCATCAGGGCGACGACCAGCATCAGCGCCATCACGGCCCGCGCCGCCCAGTTCATGCCGTTGAGCAGCCCGAACAGGTTGTCCAGGATGCCCTTCTGGTCCTGCACGGACTGCACGCCGTCCCGCCCGTCGAAGGCGGTCGCGATGACCTTGTACTCCTCCGGGTCCTTCAGTTTGATCCGGTACGACTCCTGCATCTGGTCCGGGGTCAGGGAGCTGGCCAGCGGGGAGTCGCCGAACTGCTCCTTGTAGTGCTTGTACGCGTCGTCCTGCGACTCGTACGTCACCTTCTCGACGACCCCCATCTTGTCGAGGTCGGACTTGATCTGCTTCTTCTGGTCCGCGGTGACCGCGCCCTTGGCGCAGTTCGGGTCGGACTCGGCGTCGCTCTTGTTGCAGAGGAAGACCGAGACGTTGACCTTGTCGTACCAGTAGCCCTTCATGGTGCTGACCTGGTCGCTCATGAGCAACGACCCACCGAACAGGGCGAGCGACAGGGCCACCGAGACGACGACGGCGAAGGTCATCGTCAGGTTGCGGCGGAGACCGACGCCGATCTCCGACAGTACGAACTGGGCGCGCATGGCGAGTTGTTCAGGCCTTTCGGGGGACGTCCGCGGGTGCGGGCGCGATGGCGGGGGCGGTCAGTGCTGGTAGCCGTAGACGCCGCGTGCCTGGTCACGCACGAGGCGGCCCTGCTCCAGCTCGATGACGCGCTTGCGCATCTGGTCCACGATGTTCTGGTCGTGCGTGGCCATCAGCACGGTCGTGCCCGTCCGGTTGATCCGGTCGAGCAGCTTCATGATGCCGACGGAGGTCTGCGGGTCGAGGTTGCCGGTGGGCTCGTCCGCGATCAGCAGCTTGGGCCGGTTCACGAAGGCACGGGCGATGGCCACCCGCTGCTGCTCACCACCGGACAGCTCACCGGGCATCCGGTCCTCCTTGCCGCCCAGCCCGACGAGGTCGAGCACCTGGGGCACGGACTTGCGGATCTCGCCCTTCGACTTGCCGATGACCTCCTGCGCGAAGGCGACGTTCTCCGCCACCGTCTTGTTCGGCAGCAGCCGGAAGTCCTGGAAGACCGTCCCGAGCTGGCGCCGCATCTGCGGCACCTTCCAGTTGGACAGGCGCGCGAGGTCCTTGCCCAGGACGTGCACCTGACCGTGGCTGGTGCGCTCCTCGCGCAGGACCAGTCGCAGGAAGGTGGACTTTCCGGAACCGGAGGATCCCACGAGGAAGACGAATTCGCCCTTCTCCACCTCGAGGGAGACATCCCTGAGTGCGGGGCGGGTCTGCTTGGGGTAGACCTTGGAGACGTTGTCGAATCGGATCACGGATGCACCACGGGTCGCCGGGGGTAGATGAGCGTGACCATACGCGAACCGGGGAGGGCGGCGCAGGCGTCGCGAGGGGTTGAGTGGGGCTTGTGCGTTTTTGTACGGGACTTTGTACGCCCCCCGGTCTCCGGGTGAGCCGCGCGGCCCCCGCGGGAACCTGGCACAGTGGAGGGGGAACGTTCCCGTTCCTCGAAGCGTTGAACACGTGGAACCGGTGCAAGGAGGGCGAGCGCATGACGTACGACCGGCTGGTGTGCGCTAACTGCGCCGCGCCCGTGAGCGAAGGCCGGTGCCCCGTGTGCCGCGCGAACCGCGAGCGGATGCAGCAACAGGAGAACCTCTTCGCGGGGCTGAACCCGATGGCGCTGATCGCGCTGCTGGCGGTACTGGTGGCGGCGCTGGCGCTGCTGGCCCACCAGACCGCGTAGCGCGGGACGGACACCACGAAGGGCCCGGAGCCGAGCGCTCCGGGCCCTTCGCGTGTACGTCACGTACGGGTACGGCTACCCGGCGTCAGGCAGCGGCCCCGTCACGGCCGACCACCAGGCGCGGGAGCACCCGGAAGCCGATGCCGCCGGCGATCATCGTGGCGGCGCCGATGATCAGGAACGTGGTCTCGCCGGCACCGGTCTCGGCGAGCTCCTTGCCACCGCCCTGGGCGGTGGTGTCGGCGGCGGTGTCCGAGGTGTCGGTCAGCGCGGAGCTGCCCTCCTCCTGAGTGGACGTACCGTCGGTGTCGGTGCCACCGGTCACGGAACCGCCGGTGCTGTCGGAGCCACCGGTGCTGCCGGAGCCACCGGTCGAGGAGGAACCGGAGGACGTGCTGCCGCCGTTGCCGGAGCCGCCGTTCTGGGAACCACCGTTGCCGGAGCCACCGTTGCCCGAGCCGCCGTTGCCGGAGCCACCGTTGTCCGAGCCGCCGTTGCCGGAACCGCCGTCGGTGGCCGTACCACCGTCAGTCGCCGTACCACCATCGGTGGCCGTGCCACCGTCAGTCGCGGTACCACCATCGGTCGCCGTGCCACCGTCAGTCGCGGTACCGCCGTCAGTCGCGGTACCACCATCGGTGGCCGTACCGCCGTCGGTCGCCGTCCCACCGTCGGTCGCCGTCCCACCGTCGGTGGCCGTGCCACCGTCAGTTGCGGTACCACCGTCGGTCGCACCGCCGTTCCCCGTGCCGCCGGTCTCGCACTCCGGGGTGACGACGATGGTGCAGTCGTCCTCGCCGTCCATGGGGACGATCTTGCTCGTGTCGACAAGAGCGTCGTCGTCGGCCGAAGCGACGCCCGCAACCGTCAGCGAGGCGCCTGCGGCGATCACGGCGCCGGCGGCTATCCGCGCGAGCCGGATCCGCGTCTTCTTGGTCATATAGCTGCTACCCCCAGTAGCCGAATCGTCGATGAGGCCGCGCCCGGGGCCGTGATCGACGGAGGTAGCTGAGTAGTGCTGAAGCCCCCGGTTCACATGCGCCCCAGAGATACGCATGCCACACTGCACCCTCCCCAACTTTCAAAGCATCGTCAAGGCCGTTGCGTACGCAATGTCCAAGTCGGGCCGCTTTGCGCTATGTCGGTGCTGTGAATGTGACATAAAAAGGCAACCGCCCCTGATTCAGGGGCGGTTGCCTTGTCGACAAAACTACTTCTCTTGCTGCTTGCGCCAGCGAATTCCGGCTTCCAGGAACCCGTCGATCTCGCCGTTGAACACGGCCTCGGGGTTACCGACCTCGAACTCGGTGCGCAGGTCCTTGACCATCTGGTACGGGTGCAGGACGTACGAACGCATCTGGTTGCCCCACGAACTGCCGCCGTCCTTCAGGGCGTCCATCTTGGCCCGCTCCTCCTGACGCTGCCGCTCGAGCAGCTTGGCCTGGAGGACGTTCATCGCGGTCGCCTTGTTCTGGATCTGCGAGCGCTCGTTCTGGCAGGAGACGACGATGCCGGTGGGCAGGTGGGTCAGGCGCACCGCGGAGTCGGTGGTGTTGACGCCCTGGCCGCCCGGACCGGAGGAGCGGTAGACGTCCACCCGCAGCTCGGACTCGTCGATCTCGATGTGGTCGGTCGTCTCCACCACGGGCAGGATCTCGACGCCCGCGAAGGAGGTCTGCCGGCGCCCCTGGTTGTCGAAGGGGGAGATCCGCACGAGCCGGTGGGTGCCCTGTTCCACGGAGAGGGTGCCGTAGGCGTACGGGATCTGCACGGCGAAGGTGGTCGACTTGATGCCGGCCTCCTCCGCGTACGACGTCTCGTAGACCTCGGTCTTGTAGCCGTGCTGCTCCGCCCACCGCAGGTACATCCGCTGGAGCTTCTCCGCGAAGTCGGCGGCGTCGACGCCACCGGCCTCGGCGCGGATGTTCACGAGCGCCTCGCGGGAGTCGTACTCCCCGCTGAGCAGCGTACGGACCTCCATCTCGGCCAGCGCCTTCTTGACGGCGGTGAGCTCCGCCTCGGCCTCCGCGAGGGTGTCCGGGTCGTCCTCCTCCTGGGCCATCTCGAACAGCACGGAGAGATCGTCGATCCGTCCGCGCAGCGCGTCGGCCTTCCTGACCTCGGCCTGGAGGTGGGACAGCTTGCTGGTGATCTTCTGCGCCTCGTCCGGGTTGTCCCACAGGGACGGCGCGGCCGCCTGCTCCTCGAGCACGGCGATGTCTGCCCTCAGCTTGTCGAGGTCCAGAACGGCCTCGATCGACTCCATGGTCGAGGAGAGGGACTTGAGCTCTTCGGATACATCGACGACTGCCACGCCTCCAGCCTAACGGACCCGGCATCCGAGCCCGCCCGGCCTCGGCGTCCCGGCCGGTCACGGAGAGGCCGGCGCCGAGTTCTTCGTGTCCTGCGGGGTCGCCCCCGCGTCGTCGCCCGAGGTGGCCGCCCAGGTCCCGACGCCGGCCGCGGCGACCAGGGCCGCGGCCGCCACGCCCAGCGTGATGCGCCGGCGCCGGGTGGCGGAACGGTTGCGGGCCGAACCGGGCCGCGGCGCGCCCGCCGCCCTCGGCACCCGTGCGGTGCCGTGCGCCCCGCCCGCCAGCTCGTCGGGCGCGGGCACCCGCATCGACGTGTGGGTGTCGCGGTTGGAGTCGGGCTTGGCGTGCGGCACGAGGGGCACCGAGCCGCGCCGCTCCCGCCCCGACGGGGCCGCGGGCGAGGCGGCGGAGGGCTCGGTGTCGGCCGGGCCGCCCTCCTCCTGCCCGGGGTCGGGCTCGTCGACGTCCAACGGTGGCATCCCGGCCAGTGACGGCAGCTGCTCCCGGAGGCGGGCCGCCAGCTCGGACGCCCGCAGCCGGGACGCGGGCGCCTTCGCCAGGCACTGCACGAGGAGCTGCCACAGTTCGTCGGTGATACCGGGCAGGGGGGCCACGGACTCCGTGACGTGGCGGCGCAGCACCGCGCCCGGATGACCGCCGCCGAAGGGGGTGAAACCGGCGAGCAGCTCGTACAGGACGGTCGCCAGGGCGTAGATGTCGACCGAGGCGCGCGGCGGCAGACCCTCCACGATCTCCGGCGCCAGGTAGTCCGGCGTCCCGATGATCTTCGTTGCGCGGGTCCGTTTGGGGGTGTCGATCAGTTTCGCGATGCCGAAGTCGGTCAGCAGCGCGCGGTGCGAGCCGCCGGGGCCGAGCGGCCCCTGCATGTCGAGCAGGATGTTCTCGGGCTTCACGTCCCGGTGCACGATCCCGGCCGCGTGCGCGGCGGCCAGTCCCTCCGCGATGTCCGCGGCGATCGCCACGGCGGCCTCGGGGGCCAGGCGCCGGTCGCGCTCCAGACGGGTGCGCAGGTCGGTGCCGCGGACGAGGTCCATGACCAGGGCCAGGTCGTTGCCGTCGACCACCAGGTCGCGCACCGAGACCACGTGCGGGTGCTCCAGGCCGAGCAGGGCGGTGCGCTCCTGCACGAAGCGGCCCACGAGCTCCTCGTCGGAGGCGAGGTCCTCGCGCAGCAGTTTGACGGCGACGGGCCCGTCCGGTCCCTCGCCCAGCCACACCGTGCCGGCGCTGCCCCGTCCCAGGATCTGGTGGGCGGTGTACCGGCTGCCGATCTTCCGTGCCAAGGCTGCTCCTACAGACGCGTGTTGCCCATCAAAGTACGCGTCCGAGGAGCCAACCTTCACCGCGGAGACGGAAATCACCCGCCAGATGTCGACAAGTACACAGACTCGCGGTCAGAACCGGAGGCGGTGTCTCAGTTGCCGGTCCCGGTCGTGCCTCCCGAACCGCCCGAATCGGCCAGGTCGCCGATCCAGCCGGTGACGTCGTCGAACCAGCCGCTGATCAGCTGCCAGTAGCTCTTGCCGGTGCCGATCCACTCCTGGAGCGGGCTCAGCTCCCAGATCAGCCACCCGGCCACGAACAGGATGACGATCGTGAACAGGCAGCCCTTCAGGCAGCCCAGCCCGGGGATCTTCATCGGGTTGGCGCTGCGCTGCCGGGGCTGGCGGGGCTCCGGCTGGGGCCGCTGCGGCTGCGGCTGGGGCGGCGGCGCGTACCGCTGGGGCTGCTGACGGGGCTGCTGGTGCTGCGGAGGCGCGTACTGCTGCTGCGGCTGCTGCTGCCCCGGGTATCCGTAGCCGGGCTGCTGCGGGCGCTGCTGGGGCCGTTGCTGCGGGCGCTGCTGCTGGTTCTGCTGCGGATACGGCTGCTGGGGCTGCTGCTGGCGGGAGACCTGCCGCTGGGGGCGGCGGCGCAGCGGGTCGTCGTCGGGGTCGAGGTACTGCTGGACCTGGGTCTGCTCGTTGCGGGCGCGGGCACCCTGCATCTGCGACTGCCAGGGATGCGGCTGCTCGGGCTGCTGCCCCTGCTGTCCGGGCTGGTGCGGAGGCACCGGCGGCAGGACGGCCGTCGGGTCGGCCGCGCCGGAGGTGTGCGGCAGGACGGCGGTCGGGTCGGCCGCGCCCGCCGGGCCGGAGGTGTGCGGCAGGACGCTGGTCGCCGCGTTGGGGTCGTAGGTGCCGCCCGGCACGGTCGCGGGCGCCGGGTCGGGGGCGAGCAGGTGGCCGACGCCGTCGGCGGCGGCGATCTGCATCGAGTTCGCGTGCACCCCGATGCCCTCGGCGACGATCCGCAGACCGCGCGCGAGGTTCTCGGCGCTCGGCCGGTCGTCGGGGTTCTTGCGCAGACAGCGCTCGATGACCGTCCAGAGCGGGTCGGGGACCGTGGACGGGCGGCGCGGTTCCGCGTTGAGGTGCTGGTGCAGCACCTCGAGGGCGGAGCCGCCGGAGAACGGCGGCCGCCCGGTGACCAGCTCGTACAGGAGGATCCCGGCGCCGTAGATGTCCACGGCCGAGGTCTGCGGGCGGCCCTCGGCGGACTCCGGCGCGACGTACGCGGGCGTGCCGACGAACTCGCTGGTCCGGGTCAGGCCCGGGGAGTCGGCGAGACGCGCGATGCCGAAGTCGGTGAGCAGCGGGTGCATCTGCCCGCCGTTCTGCATCAGCAGGACGTTGGCGGGCTTCAGGTCGCGGTGCACGACGCCGTCGGCGTGGCTGGCGGCGAGCGCGTCGGCGACCTGGGCGGTGAGCAGGGCGGCGGCCACGGGCGTGAAGGGCCCGTTCTCGCGCAGGTAGCGGTGGAGGTCGGGGCCGTCGACGAGGTCCATGACCAGCGCCAGCAGATCGCCCTCGACCACCAGGTCACGGACCCGGACGATGTTCGGGTGGGTCAGGCGCAGCAGCACGGACCGCTCCCGCAGGAAGCGCATCACGACATCGGGGTCGTTGGCGAGCTCCTCCTTGAGGACCTTGATCGCGACGGTCTCCCCGGGCTGGCCGGCCACGGCCGCCTCGGCGCCCGCGGTCTCGCGCTGGCGGGCTCGCCAGACGGTGCCCGTGGCGCCGCGTCCGAGCGGCTCCTCGAGCAGGTACTTGCTGCCGACTGGCCGCACGTCACGCGCTCCCTGCTGCTTGCTTGCCTGTCCTGTCCGTGTTCCGACCCACTGTAGTGCCGGTGTGCGGACGCCGGGCTGCCGTCTTTTCCCGAAAGAAGGACGCGCGGCCCGGTCTTCCTGGTTGCCGGGGCCGGACGTGACCGATCTCAACTGATCGCCGGCGACGCACTTGTCCGGCACTTTTGCGGGCAGAGCCGACCAATCAAGATCACTTGTTCCCGGGTGTGGGGCGCGTTGTCAGTGACAGGTGCGAGGATGCCTGCAAGTACTGGCCGCTGTGCTCGTGTGGGGTGGGGAAGTCCGCGCCCGTGCAGAAGGGACCGCTGACGGCGATGCAGATCCGGCTGACCGTCGTAGACCCGACGGGCGCGCCCCTGGCCGCGCCGGGCTCCGCCCGTGCGGGAAGTCCCCCGGCGCGGACCCGTTCCGCGAGCTGCGACGTGCTGGTCACGGCGCCCGCCGGCACGGCCCTGGCCGCGGTGGCGTCCGCGCTGGCCGCGGCCGTCTCCGGGGAGGGCTCCGCATCCTCCTCGTCCGCGGCGGCCGTGGTGCTCTACGCGGGCGTGGAGCGGCTCGACACCCAGCGCTGCACGCTCGGCGAGCCGCCGCTGGTCGACGGCGCCGTGCTGTCCCTGGGCGCCCCCGCCGACCCCGAGCCGCACCCCGAGGTGGACGAGGCCCCGGCCCGCCTGCACGTGGTGGCCGGGCCGGACGCGGGCGGCGTCCACCTCCTGCACGGCGGTCAGGTCCGGGTGGGGCGCTCCGCCGAGGCCGACGTGCCGCTCGACGACCCGGACGTCTCCCGGCTGCACTGCGCCGTGACGCTCTCCCCCGACGGCCGCCTCACCGTCGCCGACCTGGGCTCCACCAACGGCACCACCCTGGACGGCGCCCCGGTGCAGGCCCGCCCGGTCCGTCTGACGCCGGGCGCCCTGCTGCGCGTCGGCGAGTCGGCCCTGCGCCTGGCCCCGCCCGGCGGTCCCGGCCCCCGGGCGGCGACCACGCCGGACGGAGAGGGACACGTCCGCGTGCCCTGTCCGGACACGGCCCCGCAGGACACCGGACCGGGACGCACGGACCCGGCGGCGGACGGCCCGTCCGTGGGCCACCCCGCCCCGGGCGCCGCACCCACGCGTGCGACGGCCGACGGCACGGGCGCCTCGGAACGGCCCTCGGGACCGACCGGCCACGCCTACGGCACGGTGGACTGGAGCGGCTCGCCCCAGGGCTCGTCCCGGACACCGGACGGGCACACGCGCGCCCCCGGGGAGCCGGCGCAGGCCTCCGCGGTCGTGCCGGGCCAGGGCACGGCGCCGTACATCGAGAGCCGGCACGGCGGCGAGACCCGCCGGACGGCCCCGCCGCGCCGGACCCCGCCCGCGGCGGCCGCCCCCGACGGCACAGCGGCGACGGCGGACGGGTTCCCGGCCACCCACGGCGGCCGTTGCGGACTCGGCTCCTTCACCGGGACCGGCGCGGACGACGACGAGGTGCGCGGCCCGCACGGCCCGCACGACACGGCGTGCGCCCACGACGAGGCCCGCGCCGCGCGGGGCCACTCTGCGGGCTCCCCGGCCTCCGGACCCGCCCCCACGCAACCGGCGCCGTCCCCGTCGCCCTACGACGAGGACCCCGGGGCCGATCCGCGGGCGGACACGCGCCGCAAGGGCACCCCGCTGCGCGGCACCGACGTCCCGCCCGGCGTCCGCAGGCGCGGCGGCCTGTCCGCGTGGGCGCGCCGCCTGGCCGGCGGCCGCGGTGGCCCCCAGGGCACCGACACCGACGACGCCTTCGACGAGCGGACGGACGACCCGCAGCCGTACCTGCCGGCCGGCGCGTCCCCGGCGCCCGAGACCTGGCCGGACCCGGCGGCCCTGCTGCTCACGGCGCTGGGCCCCGGCCCCCGGCTGTGGGAACGCGGCCCGGGGCACCCCGAGGCGCTCGCCGTGCGGCTGGGCACCGCCGACCGGCCCGCGCCCGACGGCTCGGGGCTGCTGCCCGCCGTGCCGGTGACGGTGGGGCTGCGCGAGGTCGGCGCGCTCGGACTGGCCGGGCCGCGGCCGCGGCTGTCCGGGCTGGCACGCGCGGTGCTGGCCCAGCTCGCCGCGCTGCACTCCCCCGACAGCCTGGAGATCGTCCTCGTCAGCACGGACCGCGCGCGTTCCGAGGAGGAGCGCGTCGCCGAGTGGTCCTGGCTGGGCTGGCTGCCGCACCTGCGTCCGGGGCACGGCCAGGACTGCCGTCTCCTCCTCGCCTACGACCGCGACCAGGCCACGGCCCGCACCGACGAACTGCTGCGCCGGCTGGAGGACCAGCTCTGCGACGGCGCGGGCGTCCCGGACACGACGGGACGGCTCCCGGTACCCGCGCCCCGCGGCACCGCCCGCCGCCCCTCCTGGGCCGTGGCCGACGACACGGGCGACGGCGCCTATGCCGGACCCTGCACGGTGGTCGTCGTGGACGGCGATCCCGGCGGGGCCGACCTGCGCGAGGCGGTGACCCGGCTCGCGCAGGTCGGGCCGCGCGCCGGGATACACCTCCTGTGCCTGGCGGAGACGCCCGCCGCCTCCCCCTCCTCGCCGGTGACGGAGACGTACGAGGCAGCCTGCGCCGCGGCGCCCACGTTCCGCGCCTGCGGCGCCGTCGCCCTGCTCAGCGGGGACGTGGCGACCGCGCTGCGGCTGCTGCGGGTCGCGCCCGCCGGAGCGCCCACCGAGCGGCCCGGCCCGGTCGGCCCGGGCACGGTCGGCGCGGTGGACGCGGTCTCCGCGGCCTGGGCGGAACGCTTCGCGCGGGCCCTGGCGCCGCTGCGCCCCGAGGGCTCGGGCGGGAACGGCGAGCGGCACACGCGCGTGTCCGCGCCGCTGCCCCAGTCGGCCCGCCTGCTGGACAAGCTGGGGCTGGCCAGGGCCACCCCCGCCTCGCTGATGGCCCGCTGGGCTGACGCCGCCGACGACGCCGAGGCGCTCGGCGGCCGGGCCTGGGCCGTGCTCGGCGCCGGTCCGCGCGGCCCGGTCGGCGTGGACCTGGTAGCCGAGGGCCCCCACCTCCTGATCGAGGGACCGGCCGGCAGCGGACGCACGGAGCTGCTGCGGGCGGTCGTGGCCTCGCTGGCCGCCGCCGAGCGGCCGGACCGGCTGGGCATCGTCCTGCTGGACGGCCGTGACACCGTCGGCAAGGGCGGCGACGGCCACGGCGACGGCCTGGGGATCTGCACGGACGTACCGCATGTCACCACCCACCTCACCGCCAACGACCCGGTCCGGATGCGCGAGTTCGCGCAGTCGCTGAGCGCCGAGCTGAAGCGGCGGTCCGAGTTGCTGGGCCGGTGCGGCTTCGCCGAGTGGCACACCCGGCGCACGGTCTCCGGCCGGATCGTCCCGCAGCGCACCGCGCACACCCCGTCCCAGGCGCCCGGGGGCGGCTCGGGCGGCGCCGCCGACATAGAGACCCCGTCCAGCGCCACCCTGCGGCTGCGCCCGGGAGCGGCCGCCCGCCGCCAGGCCGAGGTGGCGCCGCCGCTGCCCCGGCTGGTGGTGGTCGTCGACGATCTGGACGCCCTGGTGTCCCCCGCGCTCGGCTCCCCGGGCCGGCCGGCCGCGGGCTCGGTGATGCGCGCGCTGGAGGCGGTGGCCCGCGAGGGGGAGCGGCTCGGTGTGCACCTGGTGACGGCGGCGGCCCCCGGCGGCCGCACGGCGGAGTCGGAGCCCGCCCGGCTGTCCACCGTTCGGATCACTCTGGAGCCGCCGGGTTCGGGCACGGACGAACCGGCGCCGGGCCGCGGCCGCCTCAAGGGCGCCGACGGCCGTCTCACCCCGTTCCAGGGCGGCCGCGTCACGGGCCGCATCCCGCGCACGGCGACGCAGCGCCCCACGGTGGTCCCCCTGGAGTGGCACCGGATGGGCGACCCGCCGACCCGCCGCCCGGTCCGCGAACTGGGCAACGGTCCGACGGACCTGGCGCTCCTGGCCAGTGCTCTGGAACGGGCGGCCCGCCAACTGAGCCCGTCGGGCGGCTCCCCCACCCCAGGCTGACCCCCGCCCCTCTCGCCCCGGTGCCGCCCCCGCCCGGCCGGTCCCCCGCGCGCAAGGGGCGGGCCGGCGGCGAAATCGCGCGCTGTGATCACGACGCGGTCACGATCCCCCGGTCGGCGGCACAGGCGCCCTTGCCGAGCCACAGCACCCGGCGTAGACCAGTGCCACGGGACAGCGCCCGAACGTTCACGAGTCGACGAGGACGAAGAACGGGGCAGTGATGCGCAGGACGAGCAGCACCATCCGGACACGCAGGACCGTGAGAGGCGCCGCCGTGGCCCTGGCGGGAGCCCTGGCGCTCTCGCTCACCGCGTGCGGCGGCGACGACAAGAGCGACGGCGGAGACAGCAGCGGCAGCCCCACGGGCGCCGCCTCCGGCAGCACCCTGGATCTGCCGAAACTCGACGGCACCACGCTCGAGGTGGCCGCCGTGTGGACCGGCACCGAACAGGCGAACTTCAAGAAGGTCCTCGCCGAGTTCGAGAAGCGCACCGGCGCGAAGATCACCTTCGTGCCCGCGCAGGACCCGATCATCAACTTCCTGGGCTCCAAGATCGCGGGTGGCTCACCGCCGGACGTGGCCATGCTGCCGCAGCCCGGCGCCATCAAACAGGCCGCCGAGAAGGGCTGGGCCAAACCGCTGGGCGCCGAGGCCCGAGCGGAGCTCGCGAAGAACTACGCGCAGGGCTGGCAGGACATCGGCAAGGTGGGCGGCAAGCAGTACGGCGTCTACTACAAGGCCGCCAACAAGTCGCTGATCTGGTACAACGCCAAGGTCTTCGAGAACGCGGGTGCCTCCGAGCCGAAGACGTGGAAGGACCTGCTGAACACCGCGCAGACGGTGTACGACTCCGGTGTCACGCCGTTCTCGATCGGCGGTGCCGACGGCTGGACCCTCACCGACTGGTTCGAGAACGTCTACCTCTCCCAGGCGGGCCCGGAGAAGTACGACCAGCTGGCCCAGCACAAGATCAAGTGGACGGACCCCTCCGTGAAGGAGGCCCTGACCACGCTCGCCCAGGTCTGGGGCAAGAAGGACTGGGTCGCGGGCGGCGCGAGCGGCGCGCTCCAGACCGAGTTCCCCGCCTCGGTGACGCAGACCTTCACCGGCGGCGACCAGCCGAAGGCGGCCATGGTCTACGAGGGCGACTTCGTGCAGGTCAACATCGCGGACACCAAGGCGAAGGTCGGCACGGACGCCAAGGTGTTCCCGTTCCCACCGGCCGGCGGCACCGCTTCGGTGGTCTCCGGCGGTGACGCGGCCGTCGTCCTGAAGGACTCCAAGGGCGCGCAGGCGCTGGCCACCTTCCTCGCCTCGCCGCAGGCGGCGGAGATCCAGGCGAAGCTCGGCGGCTACCTCTCGCCGAACAAGAACGTCGACGTCTCCGCGTACCCGAACGAGGTCCAGCGGACGATCGCCAAGGCGCTGATCGCGGCGGGCGACGACTTCCGCTTCGACATGTCCGACCAGGCCCCGCAGGCCTTCGGCGGCACCCCCGGCAAGGGCGAGTGGAAGGACCTCCAGGACTTCCTGAAGAACCCGACGGACGTGGCCGGCACCCAGGCGAAACTGGAGTCGGACGCGGCAGCGGCGTACGGGAACTGACGCGGAGATGGCGACACCCGCGGCGGCGGGGGCTCCCGGAGCCCCCGCCCCTGTTCGCCCGCGCAAGAGCGTGACCGGCACCCGCAGGACCGTGGCGGCGCTGTTCCTGCTGCCCGCCCTGGTGCTGCTCGGCGCGCTCGTGGTCTACCCGATCGGGTACTCGGTCGTCCGCAGCTTCTACGACCAGTCCGGCGACGGTTTCGCCGGCGTCGACAACTACAAGGCCCTCTTCACGGACGACGGCATCCGCACCGCCCTGAAGAACAACGTGATCTGGGTGGTGTTCGCGCCGACGGTCGCGACCGCACTGGGTCTGATCTTCGCGGTGCTCACCGAACGGGTGCGCTGGGGCACCGCGTTCAAGCTGGTCGTCTTCATGCCGATGGCGATCTCGATGCTCGCCGCCGGCATCATCTTCCGGCTCGTCTACGACCAGGACCCCGACAAGGGCGTCGCCAACGCGGTGTGGGTGGGCGTCCACGACACGTTCGCCGAGTCGTCGGCGTTCCCGAAGGCCCACCCGGGCCGTGACTCGCCGCTCAGGGCGCAGGACGGCGGCTTCGTCACCGAGGCGGCCGTGCACACGGGCGCACCGGTCGCGCTCCCCCTGGTGGGCGTCGCCCCCGACCAGATGCCCGGCGGCGCGGCGAAGGCGGTGCGGGCGCGGCCCGAGAAGGACAAGGTCACCGGGACCGCCTGGCAGGACTTCACCCGCGGCAAGGGCGTCGGCACCCTCGGCGCCCCCGACCCGTCCGAACTGGGCTACGCCGGGATGAGGATCGAGGCGGTGAAGGACGGCGAGGTGGTGGCGTCGACGAAGGCGGCCGACGACGGCACCTTCGCGCTCCCCGCCGCGGCCGACGGCGCCCTGCTGCGGCTGCCCGCGAGCAACTTCAAGGAGCCGTACAACGGCCTGGACTGGCTCGGTCCCTCGCTGGTCACTCCGGCCATCATCGGCTCGTACATCTGGATGTGGGCGGGTTTCGCAATGGTGCTCATCGCGGCGGGCCTCGCGGGGATCCCCAGGGAACTGCTGGAAGCGGCCCGGGTGGACGGCGCGAACGAGTGGCAGGTGTTCCGCCGGGTGACCGTCCCGCTGCTCGCGCCGGTCCTCGCGGTCGTCGCCGTCACCTTGATGATCAACGTGCTGAAGGTCTTCGACCTGGTCTTCATCATCGCCCCGGGCTCCTCGCAGGACGACGCCAACGTGCTCGCCCTGGAGCTGTACCGCAAGGGCTTCTCCGAGGACCAGCCCGGCATCGCCAGCGCCATCGCGGTGTTCCTCCTGCTGCTGGTGATCCCGGTGATGTGGTTCAACGTGCGTCGGCTCAGGCGGGAGGTGCGGCGGTGACCGGACGGCTCGCATGGGTCATGGACAAGCTCAACGGCACGGTGGTGCGCGCCTTCCTGATCGTCGTCGGCCTGTTCTGGCTGGTGCCGACGATCGGGCTGCTGATCTCGTCGCTGCGCGCCCCCGAGGACATGAGCGCGAGCGGCTGGTGGACGGTGTTCGGCGAACCCTCCCAGCTCACCTTCGACAGCTACCGCAAGCTGCTGGAGAACGGCGACATCACCGGCTCCCTCGTCAACACCGTGCTGATCACGGTGCCGGCGACGATCCTGGTCGTCGTCATCGGCGCCCTCGCGGGCTACGCGTTCGCGTGGATGGAGTTCCCCGGCCGGGACTGGTGGTTCCTGGGCGTGGTGGGGCTCCTGGTGGTGCCGGTGCAGGTGGCGCTCATCCCGATCGCCGAACTCTTCGGCAAGATCGGTCTGTTCGGGAACATCCTGGGGGTGATCCTGTTCCACGTCGGGTTCGGTCTGCCCTTCGCGGTGTTCCTGCTGCGGAACTTCTTCGCGGAGATCCCCCGCGAACTGCTGGAGGCGGCCCGTCTCGACGGGGCGGGTGAACTGCGCCTGTTCGCACGGGTCGTGATGCCGCTGGGCGGGCCCGCGATCGCGTCCCTGGGCATCTTCCAGTTCCTGTGGGTGTGGAACGACATGCTGGTCGCGCTGGTGTTCACCAACGCCGACAGCCAGCCGATCACGGTGGCGCTCCAGACGCAGGTGCGGCAGTTCGGGAACAACATCGACGTGCTGGCGCCCGGCGCGTTCATCTCGATGGTGATCCCGCTGGCCGTGTTCTTCGCGTTCCAGCGGCAGTTCGTGTCCGGCGTGATGGCGGGCGCGGTCAAGTAGCGCTCGGGCGGCCCTTTACCGCAGGGGCGGACCGGATCACCGGCCCGCCCCTTTCCGTTCACCCGCAATTCCCCCGTATGCCGTACGAAACGTAACCGATTCACTCCATCGGCCGTTCCCGGGCAAGGCGATGTATTCCGCGTATTCCACCCGCGCCGACCCATGGATGGATGTCCCTTGCCCAGGTTCAGTGTCATCGTCCCCGCGTACAAGGTTCAGGCGTACCTGCACGAGTGCCTCGAATCGGTGCTGTCCCAGTCGTTCACCGACCTGGAGCTGATCGTCGTCGACGACCGGTCGCCGGACGCCTGCGGCGACATCATCGACGAGTACGCGGCCCTCGACGCGCGCGTGCACGCCGTGCACCTGCCGGAGAACGGCGGCCTCGGGCGGGCCCGCAACGCGGGCATGGAGCGGGCGAGCGGCGACTACCTGTTGTTCCTGGACTCCGACGACACGCTCACCCCGGGCGCGCTGCACGCGATCGCCGACCGGGTGCGGGAGACGGGCGAGCCGGACGTCCTGGTCTACGACTACGCGAGCACGTACTGGTCGGGCGACACGGTCCGCAACAAGTTCGCCGAGCTGCTCACCGAGGAAGGCCCCGCGCCCTTCCGGCTGGAGGACCGCCCGGAGCTGCTCAGGGTCCTGATGGTGGCCTGGAACAAGGCCTACCGGCGGGAGTTCGTCCGGTCCGTGGGCCTGACGTTCCCGCCCGGCTACTACGAGGACACGCCGTGGACGTACCCGGCCCTGATGGCGGCGCGCACGCTCGCGACGCTGGACCGGGTCTGCGTGCACTACCGCCAGCGCCGCCGGGGCAACATCCTGTCCACCACGAGCCGGGGGCACTTCGACGTCTTCGACCAGTACGACCGGGTCTTCGCTTTCGTCGACCAGCGGCCCGAACTCGACCGGTGGCGGCCGGTGCTGTTCCGCCGCATGGTCGACCACCTCTCGACGGTCTTCACCAAGCGCGACCGGCTCCCGCGCGGGTCGCGCGCCGAGTTCCTGCGCAAGGCCCGTGCGCACTACCGCCGATACCGCACCCCGGGCGCCGCGGTGCCGTTGCGTTCCCGGCTGCGGCACACCCTGGTCCACTTCGGCGTGCACCGCACCTACCGGGTGCTCCAGGCGTCCATGACCGTGCGGCGGCGGACCCACAAGGCCGTCTCCAAACTCACCCGCGCGCTGCGGGCGGCCGTCCTCCAGGCCCACTACCGCGTCCAGCTGCGGCTGCCGCTGCGTGCCGACCGGGCCGTGTTCGCCGCCTACTGGGGCCGCGGGCACAGCTGCAACCCGGGGGCGCTGGAAGCCGCGTTCCGCACCTTCGCGCCGCATGTGCGCACCGCGTGGATCGCGCACCCCGAGCACCGTCCGGCCGTCCCGCCGGGTCCGCGGCACGTGCGCCCCGGGACGGCCGCGTACTGGACGGCGCTGGCCCGCTCCAAGTACCTGGTGAACAACGTCAACTTCGACCGGCGGCTGGTCAAGCGCCCCGGGCAGGTCTTCGTGCAGACCCAGCACGGCACCCCCCTCAAGCACATGGGCCTCGACCTCCAGGAGCGTCCGGCGGCCGCCCGCGGCACGGACTTCGCCGAGCTGCTGAAGGGCGTCGACAAATGGGACTACCTCCTGTCGGCCAACCGCCACACCACCCTCACCTGGGAGCGCGTCTACCCGGGGAGCTACGAGACGCTCGAGTACGGCTTCCCCCGCAACGACGTCTTCCAGCGGGCGACGCCGCAGGACGTGGCCCGGCTGCGCGAGTCGCTCGGCATCCCCCGCGACACGGTCGCCCTCCTGTACGCGCCCACGCACCGCGACTACCGCCGTGTACAGCGCTCCCCGCTCGACCTGGAGCGCGTGCTGCGCCGCCTGGGGCCGCGCTACGTGATCCTGGCCCGCGCCCACTACTGGCAGCAGGCGCCGCTGGTGCGGCAGGTGCCCGGCGTCATCGACGTCACCGGCCATCCGAGCGTGGAGTCCCTCTGCCTGGCCTCGGACGCCCTGGTCACCGACTATTCGTCGCTCATGTTCGACTACGCGGGACTGGACCGCCCCATCGTCATCCACGCCGAGGACTGGGAGGCCTACGACGCGGCCCGGGGCACCTACTTCGACCTGCGGGCCTCCCCGCCGGGCGCGGTCGCGGGCAGCGAGGACGAGCTGGTCGACATCTTCACGAGCGGCCACTGGCGCGATTCCCGCTCGAACCGGTTGCGGGCTGCGTTCCGTGAGCGGTTCTGCCCGCACGACGACGGCCGCGCCGCCGAGCGCGTCGTACGCCGGGTGGTGCTGGGCGAGACGCGGCTGCCGCCGGTCGTGCCGCTCGCCGAGCGCCGCCCGGTGCCGTCGGCCGCCGCCTCGGCGGCGATGCCCGCGGGGCGCCCCGCGCTCGACCACGTGCCCCCGCCCGCCGGCCCGGTCCTGCCCGTCACCGACCGGCGCTGAACCCCGCCCCCCACGCCCAGGGAGTCGTCATGCCCTCCGGCTCGTCGCGGCCCACCCCGACCCGGCCGTCCACCTGGCGGCCGGCCGGACGCCCCGGCCGCACGGCCTGAACCGGCCGCCACCGACCACCACCGGCCGCCCCGACCACCCCACCCAGCCCAGCCCCGCACCGCACCGCACCGCACCGCACCGCACCGACAGAGAAAGAGCAGAATGCCCCGCTTCAGCATCATCGTCCCGTCCCATGGGGTCGCGGGCCGGCTGTCCCTGGCGCTGGACTCCGTCCTGGCCCAGTCCTTCGGTGACCTCGAGCTGATCCCCGTCGGCGACGCGCCGGGCACCCCGGCCGCGGTCCTCGCCGCCGGGTACGCGCGCCGGGACCCCCGGGTCACCCCCGTGCACTCGCCGCCGTCCGCCGGGCTGAGCGGGGCCCGCAACACCGGCATGCGGGCGGCGACCGGCGACTACCTGCTGTTCCTCGACGGCGACGACGTCCTCGCCCCGGGCGCCCTGGCGGCCCTGGACGGTCGGCTGGCCGAGACCGGCGACGTCGACGTCCTCTACGCCGAGCACGAGCGCACCCCCTGGTGGGAGGGCGAACCCGCCAACCCCGCCGCCCCGCTGCTGGCGAAGGCGCCGAAGGACGCCTTCGGCCCCGCCCGGGCCCCGGACGTCACCGGCGTGCTGCTGCCCGCCTGGGGCACGGCCTACCGGCGCTCCTTCGTCGGCGCCCACCGGCTCGTCTTCCCCGACGGCCACTTCACGGACGTCGGCTTCGGCGGCCTGGTCACCGTGCACGCCGAGCGGGTCGCGGTGCTGCGCTCGGTCGTCGTACGACACCTGCTGCGCCGCCAGGGCAGCCGGCCGAACCTGCCGGGCGACCACCATCTCGACCTCCTGGACCGGGTCGAGGACGTGCTCACCCGCGCCGCCGGACAGGGGCTCCCGGCGGACCGGTCGGGTCCGCTCTTCGAGCAGCTCTTCGCGGCCGTCCTCAAGACCGCCGCGCACCCGGCCCGGCTGACCGGGCGCCGCCGCCGGGCCTTCTTCCGCCGCGCCGGCCGGCTCTACCGGCGTCACCGCCCCGCCGGGTACCGCGGGCCGGGTGGCAGCCTGGGGGTGCAGCACCGGCTGCTGGCGACCGGCGCGTACACGGCGTTCCGCCTGCTGGGCGGCGCCAACCGGAAGGCCTGCGCCGCCGCCCGGCGGGTGCCGCGCCCCCGTGGACTGCGCACCCGCTGGTACTACCGGCGCCAGCTGCGCCGCCCCCTCGACCCCGACCTGGCCGTCTTCTGCGCCTACTGGGGGCGGGGCTACGCGTGCAACCCGGCCGCCATCCACGCCAAGGCCGCCGAACTCGCCCCGCACATCCGCTCGGTGTTCCTCGTCGAGGCCGACCAGGCGCACACGATGCCGGAGGGCGTCGACCACGCCGTCATCGGCAGCCGCCGCGCCTGGCAGGTCCTGGCCCGCGCCACGTACCTGGTCAACAACGCCAACTTCGCGGAGGGCGTCGTCAAGCGGGAGGGCAGCGTGCACGTGCAGACGCAGCACGGCACCCCGCTGAAGAAGATGGGCGTCGACCAGTCCACGTACCCGGTCGTGGCCGCCGCGACCGGGTCCTTCACCAAGCTGCTCGGCCGGGTGGACCGCTGGGACTACAACCTCTCCTCCAACACCCACTCCACGCAGATGTGGGAGCGCGCCTTCCCCGGCTCGTACGAGCAGCTGGAGTACGGCTATCCGCGCAACGACGTCCTCCACACGGCGACCGCGGCCGACGTGATCCGTCTGCGGCGCGAACTCGGCGTGCCGGAGGGCAGCACGGCCGTCCTGTACGCGCCCACCCACCGCGACCACCGCACCGGCTTCGAGCCGGGACTGGACCTGGAGGCCTTCTGCGAGGCGGCCGGCGAGAACGTCGTCGTGCTGCTGCGGGCGCACTACTTCTACGACGGGGGCGCCGGCCGCGGCACCGGCCGTGTCATCGACGTGACCGGGCACCGCTCCTCCGAGGAGGTCTGTCTGGCCGCCGACGTGCTGGTCACCGACTACTCGTCGATCATGTTCGACTACGCCAACCTGGACCGTCCGATCGTCGTGTACGCCGACGACTGGGACGTCTACCGGGAGACCCGGGGCGTCTACTTCGACCTCCCCGCGGCCCCGCCGGGACCGGTCGCCCGCACGCCGGAGGAACTGGCGCGCGTGTTCCGCGACGGCTCGTACGCGGACGCAGGTGCCGCCGCCCTGCGGGCCGCCTTCCGGTCCCGTTTCTGCCAGTTCGACGACGGCCGGGCCGCCGAGCGGGTGGTGCGCCGGGTGCTGCTCGGCGAACCCCCGGAGTCGATCGCGCCCGTGCGGCCGCTCGCCGAGCGCGTTCCCGCCCCCGCCGCCGCCACCCTCGTAAGGAGCTGACCGCCGCAGTGCCCCGCTTCAGCATCATCGTCCCGTGTTTCAAGGTGCAGGGCTTCCTGCGCGAGTGTCTCGACTCGGTCCTGGAGCAGTCGTACCGGGACATCGAGGTGATCGCCGTCGACGACCGCTCGCCCGACGGCTGCGGCGCGATCCTCGACGAGTACGCGGCCCGTGACGACCGCGTCCGGGTCCTGCACCTGCCCGAGAACGCAGGTCTCGGCCGGGCCCGCAACGCGGGCATGCCCCTCGCGGGCGGCGACTACCTGTTCTTCCTCGACAGCGACGACACTCTCACCCCGGGCGCGCTGCGCGCGATGGCCGACCGCCTCGACGAGACCGGCGACCCGGACGTGCTGGTCTTCGACTACGCGCGCACCTACTGGTGGGGCGGCACCCGTCGCAACGCCCTCGCGCACGTCCTCGCCGAGGCGGGCGACGGCGCGTTCACCGCGGCGGCGCACCCCGAGATCCTCGACCTGCTGATGGTGGTGTGGAACAAGGTCTACCGACGCGACTTCGTCGAGAGCAACGGCTTCTCGTTCCCGCCGGGCTACTACGAGGACACACCCTGGACGTTCCCGGTCATGCTCAGCGCCGAGCGGATCGTCACGCTGGACCGGATCTGCCTCGACTACCGCCAGCGCCGGCAGGGCAACATCCTGTCCACCACCAGCCGCAAGCACTTCGACATCCACGACCAGTACGAGCGGGTCTTCGCCTTTGTCGACTCCCGCCCCGCCCTCGCCGGCTGGCGGCCCTACCTGCACCGCAAGATGGGCGAGCACTGTCTCGACATCCTGGCCAAGCCCGACCGGCTGCCGCCGTGCGACAAGGGCGAGTTCTTCCGCCGGACGGCCGAGCTGTTCGCGCGCCACAAGCCCGCCGGCGAACCGGTGCCCGCCGCGCTGAAGGTCCTGGAGGGCGGGTACACCGCCTACCGGGCGAAGCGCCGGGCCGGGCAGGCGGGCCGCGAGCTCGCCCGGCGCGGCGGACAGGTGCGCGGCGCGGCGGCGGGACGGGCGCGCCGGGGTCTGACCGCCCTGCACGGGCTCCGCCCCCTGGACCCGGAGTTGGTCCTGTACTCGGCGTTCTCGCATCGGGGTGTGCTCGGCGACCCGGGGGCCGTCTACGCCAAGGCGCGCGAGATCGCTCCGCACCTGCGGGGAGTGTGGGTCGTGCGCGACGAGGAGACGGCCGCCCGGCTGCCGCGGGACGTGGAGCACGTCCTGCTCGACTCCCCCGCCTACCGGCGCCTCTGCGCGCGGGCCGGGTTCTTCGTCAACAACGTGAACTGGCCCGGCTCCCTGGTCAAACGGCCGGGCAGCGTCCACGTCCACACCCACCTCGGCACCCCGCTGAAGTACATGGCGGCCGACCTGCTGCGGCGGCCCGGCGCCCGGCACGGCGTGGACGTGCCGCAGATGCTGCGCCGCGCCGACCGCTGGGACTACAGCCTGGTCGCCAACCAGCACGCGGAACTGGTGTGGGAGCGGGCCTACCCGTGCCACTTCACCTCGGTGCGCAGCGGGAGCCCGCGCAACGACGTGCTGGTGAACGCGGGCGGGGCGGCCGGCGTGCGGGCGGCCGCCGCGGTCCGCGCACGGCTCGGCGTCCCGGCCGCTCACACGGTCGTGCTGTACGCGCCGACCCGCCGCGAGTACGTGCGCGGCGGACACGCCGAGCGGGTCGACCTGGCGCGGCTGGCCGCCGATCTCGGCGAGGGTCACACCCTCGTCGTGCGGCTGCACCCGTCGCTGGCGGCCGGTCCGGCGCGCGGCCTCGGGCTGACGGAACTGCACCGGCGCGGGGTGCTGGTGGACGCGACGGACGAGCCGCGCGTCGAGGACGTCATGCTCGCCTCGGACGTCCTGGTCACCGACTACTCGGCCCTGATGTTCGACTACGCCAACCTGGACCGGCCGATCGTCGTGCACGCCGACGACTGGGCCGCGTACCGGGCGAGCCGGGGCGCCTACTTCGACATCACCGCCGACGCCCCGGGCCATGTCTCGCGCACCTACGGCGAGCTGAGCCGCCTGCTGGTCTCCGGCCGCTGGCGCGACGGGGAGTCGGCCCGGCTGCGGGCGGGCTTCCGGGAGCGGTTCTGCGCCTACGAGGACGGGCGGGCCGCCGAGCGGGTGGTACGGCGGCTGCTGCTGGGCGAGGAGTTCCTCCCGGGCGGCGCCGTCGCGCGGGTGCCCGGTCAGGCCGTGAGCCGCGATCTGCTCACGTCGACGTGAGGTCCCGCCCGGGGCCGCGCACCTGGGTGCTGGTCCTGGCCGCCGTGTTCGCGCTGCTCCAGCTCGCGAACGTGACCGGCCGGGACACCCCCGACAGCAAGAACTACCTGTCGTACGCGCTCTCCCTGCGCGGGGACGGCAAGCGGGAGGCGGCGGCCCTCACCATCGATTACGTCTGCGCGGGCGAGGCCTCGGTGGCGGACCGCCGGCAGCGCGTGGACGTGCTGCGTTTCGAGGCTCCGGACCCCGGCCGCCGGGTCGCCGCCGCGTGCCGCGAGCGCCAGTGGCGTGACGTCGGGGCGCGGCTGCGGGCGGGGCCGGCGGGCGGGCACACCGTGCCGTTCATGCCGGAGCGCTTCATGCGGATCTTCGAGGCGCGTCCGGGCTATCCGGTGTTCCTGCTGCCGTTCGTCACCGTGTTCGGCGTCACCTGGGGCGTGTGGCTGGCGGGTGTCGTGGGGGCGGTGGCGGGCGGGGTGCTGGTGTTCCTGATCCTGCGCACGCTGCGCTCCCCGGTCCACGTCTGCGCGGCCGGACAGGCCCTGTACTACGTGCTGCCGTGCGGTGCGACCGCCGTGCGTCCGATGACCGAGGGCCTGCTGCTGGCGCTGACGCTGACGGCGCTGTGGGGGTGCGCGCTGGCGCTGGAGGGGTCGGTGCGGGCGGCGGCCTGGCTGGTCGGCGGTTCGCTGGCCGCGCTGTTCGCCGTCAAGCACTCGCAGGCGCTCTTCCTCGGGCTGTGTCTGGCGGGCGCGGGCGCGCTGGTCGCGGTACGGCGCCGGCGGCGCGGGCGTCCGCCGGGGCGCGGGGCGGTCACGGTCGCGGTCGTCGGCTGCTGCGGGGCGCTGGGCACGGTGGTGCTGGCGAGGCTGCTGCACTATCCGGCCGAGTCGGAGAGTCTCCAGGATCTGCTGACCCGTCACTTCGCGCGGCCCGACCGCCCGCACGCGTGGGCGCATCTGCGCACCCTGGAGGTGAACTTCTGGGTGGAGTGGCTGCGCCGGCAGGCGTGGGAGCCGCTGTTCGTGGCCGCGCTGGCGGCGGGGGCCCTCGGGGTGGTGCGGGGACGGCGGCGGGCTTTCGGGGTCTTCCTGCTCGGCGCCGCGTGCACCGGGTTCCTCACCCAGGCCGCGCACCCGGACATCGGCATCTGGGGCGACCGGCTGATCGTGCTGGCCTGGCTGCTGCCGGTGCTGGGGGTGCCGCTGCTGCTCGAACCCGTGCTGCGGGGGACGGTGTCGGTGCCGGCCCAGGAGGGCGCCGATCGGGCTCACTCGATGAGGTGAGTCCGGCGCAAGTGTTGACGCAGGCGGGAAGACAGGACGAATGGCCCTCTTTGCCCGGCTCGGCGACTCCTTCCCCCGCGGCGCGGTCCGATGCGGCGCGCTCCGTTGAGCACCGGCGTCCTGGTCCGGCGGCCCGCGCGCGGTGCGACGGCGCTGCGTGGCGGACGGGTGTGGCGGCCGACGCCGTACCAGGTCTTCGGCCTGCTGTTCTGGCTGGTGATGTCGCTGGCGTACTGGCGGGTGCCGCAGTGCTGCGACGCCGGGCTGCACGCGGCGGTCGTGGAGCGCCTGAAGGACCGTCTGCTGCATCCCCGGCACCCGATGGCCGACCTGCCGGGCGCGGGCAGCCCGTACTACTCGCCGTACACGGTCGCGCAGGGCGCGTTCGCCCGGGTGAGCGGGCTGACGGGCTGGGAGGTGCTGCGGGTCGCGGGTCCGGTGAACCTGCTGGTGCTGCTGACCGGCGTCGGCCGCTTCACGCGCGCGCTGACGCCGAGGCCGTGGGCGCCGGTGCTCGGGCTGGCGGCGATGACCCTGCTGTGGGGCACCGAGCGGGCCTGGTGGAGCGGCTATCCGGGGCTGATGTCGCTGACCGGTAACCTCGGCTATCCGTCCACCTTCGCCATCGGGCTCACCTTCTGGGCGTGGGCGCTGACGGGCACGCGCACGCGTGACGCGCGCCGGGTGCGGTTCGTGGGCCCGAGCGGGCTGCGCGGTCACACCGGTTACGCGGTGCTGGGCGCGCTGTACGGGCTGATCCTGCTGGTGCATCCGATCACGGCGGTCGCGGCGGTGACCGGGGGCGCGGCCTTCGTCCTGGGCGGGCGGCGGGGCCGGGGGGCGGCGGTGGCCGTGCGGTGGGCGGTGGCGGTGGCCGCGGCGCTGCTGGTGGCCGGGTCCTGGCCGTACTACGACGTGTTCGCGCTGGCCGGGGACCGCAGCGTCGACGCGATGCACCGTCGGCTGTACGACGGGATGCCCGGGCACTTCTGGCTGGCGCTGCTGGGGGCGCCGGCGCTGTGGGCGCGGTCGCGGCGCTCGGCGCGGGACCCCCTGGTGCTGATGTGCGTCCTGGACTGCCTGGTGGTGGCCTTCGGCTTCGCCGCCGGTCACTACACCTACGGGCGCATCCTCGGGCTCGCCCTGGTGCCGTTCCAGTTCGCCCTGGCCGTGGAACTGGCGGCGCCCCGGCCGTGGCGGACGGGGCGGCGGGTGCTGGGGGTGCTGGCGGCGGGGGGCGCCTGTGTCGGCTTCCTCACCGTGCAGGCGGGGGCGGTGGTGCCGCGCTCACTGGATCCGGTCGGCTTCGCGCAGCCGCCGCGCTGGCCCGCCTACGACTGGGCCGCGCGGTACATCGGGCCCGGCGAGGTGGTGGTGACCGACGGGTACTACGCGATCCACTCGCTCGCCGGGTACGGGCCGAACCTGGCCGCGCCGGCCTGGCCGGACGCGGCCCTGGACGAACGGGAGCGGTTGCGGCGGCTCGCCGACGTCCGCGCCTACCTCTCCCCCGGTTCGACCCGCGCCGGGCGCGCGGTGATCGTCCGCCGCTACGGCGTCCGTTGGCTGCTGCTGACGCGCTGGCACCCGGTGCCCGAGGAGGCCGTGGTGGTGGCGTGGAGCAGGCGGACGGGGGAGGTGCTGGCGCGGGTCGGCGACCATCGGAGCGCCCCGGCCGCCCCGGCCGCCGCGCGCGCCCCGGGTGCTCCGGGGCCGCGGCCGCCGGGCGCCGTCGCCGCTACTCGATGACGAGGTCGACCTCGATGTTGCCGCGGGTGGCGTTGGAGTAGGGGCAGACCTGGTGGGCGGTCTCGACGAGCTTGCGGCCGGTCGCCTCGTCCAGGCCCTCGGGCAGCTCGACGCGCAGCGTCACCTTCAGGCCGAAGCCCTCGCCCTGCTTGCCTATGCCGACCTCGGCGGTGACGGCGGCGTCGGTGACGTCGACCTTCGCCTGACGGCCGACGAGGCCGAGGGCGCTGCCGAAGCAGGCCGCGTAGCCGGCGGCGAACAGCTGCTCCGGGTTGGTGCCCTGCCCGTTGCCGCCCAGCTCCACCGGCGGGGCCAGCTGGAGGTCGATCCGGCCGTCGGAGGAGACGGCGCGACCGTCACGGCCGTGGGTGGCGGTGGCGACTGCGGTGTAGAGCGCGTCCATGGATGAACCATCCCTCTCGGAGGTCTGTGTCGGGGGGTGGCCGGCCCTCGCGCCGTTCGCGTCCGGACCGCCTCACGCAGAGAAGTAGAGCACACAATTCAGTTGTGCACAACTAAATGGTCCGCTGGGGCTACCCTGGAGGCATGACCCCGACGTCCACCTCTCCCGCACCGGAGAACGCCGAGGAGGACTGGCTCCGCCTGGACCGCCAGATCTGCTTCTCCCTGCACGCCGCCTCACGCGCCTTCAACGGCGTCTACCGCGTGATCCTCAAGGAACTCGGGCTGACCTACCCCCAGTACCTGGTGCTCCTCGTCCTGTGGGAGCACGGCGAACTGCCCGTCAAGAAGCTGGGCGAACACCTCCGCCTCGACTCCGGCACCCTCTCCCCGCTGCTCAAGCGGCTCGAGGCGGCGGGCCTGGTGACCAGGGAACGCAGCGCCCGCGACGAGCGCTCGGTGGAGATCCGGCTCACCGAGGAGGGCTCCGCCCTGCGCCGGCAGGCGCTGCGGGTGCCGCGCCGGATCGCGTCGGCGACCGGCTTCGGCCTGGACGAGATCCGCGAGCTGCGCGAACACCTCGACCAGCTCACCCTGGCGCTCGACGCGGCGATCCTGGAGGAGGAGCCGGAGCACGCGTAGGAACCCGTGAGCCGGCCGGCTCAGGCGTTGTCCAGGTACGCGAGGACCGCCAGGACGCGCCGGTGGCCGCTGTCGCCCACCGGGAGGCCGAGCTTCAGGAAGACGTTGCCGATGTGCTTGCTCACGGACCGTTCCGTGACGACGAGGGTGGCGGCGATGGCGGCGTTGTCGTGACCCTCGGCCATGAGCTCCAGCACCTCACGCTCGCGCGGGGTCAGCGAGCCGAGCGGTGAGCCGCGGCGCCGGCCCATCAGTGCGGTGACCACCTCGGGGTCGAGGGCCGTACCGCCGGAGGCGACCCGCTCCAGCGCGTCGAGGAACTCGTCCACCCGGCCCACGCGGTCCTTGAGCAGGTACCCGACCCCGCCCGCGCCCCCGCCGAGCAGCTCGGCGGCGTAGGACTCCTCGACGTACTGCGACAGCACCAGCACCGGCAGGCCGGGGATCTCCCTGCGGGCCTCCAGGGCGGCCCGCAGGCCCTCGTCCCGGAAACCCGGCGGCATCCGCACGTCGAGCACCGCCACGTCCGGCCGGTGGCGCAGCAGCGCGGGGAGGATCTCGGGTCCCGACCCGGCGACGGCCACCACCTCGTGCCCCGCCGAGGTCAGCAGCAGGACCAGACCCTCCCTGAGCAGGGCGTTGTCCTCCGCCATCACGACCCTCACCGCGGCTACAGCGCCTTGATCGCCGCGGCCGTCGCCCGGGCGAGCGACCCCAGGTAGCCCTTGGGCAGCCCGGGGTTGCGGATCACCACCGAACGCCAGTAGAGCGGACCCGAGATGAGGTCCAGCGCCAGCTCCCCGTCGAGGCCTTCGCGGATCTCGCCGCGCCCGGCCGCCGCCGCGACGATCTTCAGGGCGACCTCCTCCTGCCCCTCCTTCAGCGCCTTCTGGAGCGCGTCGGCGATCTCGGGGTTGCGGGCCGCCTCGGCCTGGAGGTCGGGAATGATCTGCGAGGCCACCGGGTGCCGCAGCGCCCGGGAGGTCACCTCGTAGAGCATGCGCAGATCGCCCTCCAGGCTCCCCGTCTCCGGGGCGGGCAGCCCCTGCACGGCGATCGCCGAGACGATGTCGAGGACGAGGTGCAGCTTCGAGCGCCAGCGCCGGTAGACGGCGGTCTTGCCGACGCCCGCGCGACGGGCGATGCCCTCGATGGACATCCGGGCGTAGCCGACGGTCGCGAGCTCCGCGAAGACGGCGCCCCGGATGGCTTCCGTCACATCCTCGCGCAGCACGGCCGCGCCCGCGGGGGCCCGGCGGCGCGGCCGCACCTGGGACCCGTCGGCGTTCGTCGCGTTCGTCGTCATGCCGACCAGCATAGGCCGTTACGACGAAACGGTTGCGTTCCGACGTCAGATCGGCCTACTCTCACGTTGCGACGATACGGTCCCGTCCCGACGTAAGAAGAAGTAAAGAAAAGCGTAAGGAAACCGTCGGACAGTCGCGGAACGCCGCCGCCAGCACCCTTCCCCCGAGCGAAAGCAGCGGATGTGAGTCAGGTTCTCCACACACCGCCGACCCAGGCCGCCCCCCACGGCGACCTCGCGGCCCTGGCCGCCCGTCACGGCCTGACGGTCAGCGGCGCCCGCCCGTCCCTGCCGGAGTACATCCGTCAGCTCTGGGCACGCCGCCACTTCATCACCGCGTTCGCCACGGCCAAGCTGACCGCCCAGTACAGCCAGGCGAAGCTGGGCCAGGTCTGGCAGGTGATGACCCCGCTGCTGAACGCGGCGGTCTACTACTTCATCTTCGGTGTCCTGCTGGAGACCAAGAAGGGTGTGGCGGACTTCATCCCGTTCCTGGTCACGGGCGTGTTCGTCTGGACGTTCACGCAGAGCTCGATCATGGCGGGCACCCGGGCCATCGGCGGCAGCATCGGCCTGGTGCGGGCCCTGCACTTCCCCCGCGCCGCACTGCCGATCTCCTTCTGCCTCCAGCAGCTCCAGCAGCTGCTGTTCTCGATGGCCGCCCTGCTGATCATCCTGTTCGCCGTGGGCGTGCCGCCGGCGCTGTCCTGGGTGCTGGTCCTCCCCGCCCTGACGCTCCAGTTCGTCTTCAACGCGGGCGTCTCGATGATCCTGGCCCGGCTCGGCGCCAACACGCCGGACATCTCACAGCTGATGCCGTTCATCCTGCGCACCTGGATGTACATCTCGGGTGTGATGTGGAGCATCGACAACCTGATCGACAAGCACCACGGCATGCCGACCTGGGTCGCCGACCTGCTGCGGGCCAACCCCGCCGCCGTGTACATCGACCTCATGCGCTTCGCGCTGATCGACAGCTTCCACGCCAGCCAGCTGCCGCCCCACGTGTGGCTGGTCGCGACCGGCTGGGCGCTGCTCGCCGGCGTCGGCGGGTTCATCTACTTCTGGAAGGCTGAGGAGACGTACGGCCGTGGCTGACAACGCAACGCGCACCGCGCTCACCGAGCCCGTCGACGAACGGGCCCCCACCGTCATCGCGGACGGCGTCGACATCGTCTACCGGATCAACGGCACCGGCAGCGGCCGGGGCAGCGCCACCGCCGCCCTCAACCGCATCCTGCGCCCCAGGCAGGCCCAGAAGGCCGCCGGCATGCGCACGGTGCACGCCGTCAAAAACGTCAGCTTCGTGGCGTACAAGGGCGAGGCGATCGGCCTCATCGGCACCAACGGCTCCGGCAAGTCGACCCTGCTCAAGGGCATCGCGGGCCTCCAGCCGGTGGAGAACGGCAAGATCTACACCGATGGACAGCCCTCCCTCCTCGGCGTCAACGCGGCCCTGATGGGCGACCTGACCGGCGAGCGCAACGTCTACCTCGGCGGCCTCGCCATGGGTATGACCCGCGAGCAGATCAAGGAGCGCTACCAGGAGATCGTCGACTTCTCGGGCATCAACGAGAAGGGCGACTTCATCTCCCTGCCGATGCGCACCTACTCCTCCGGTATGGGCTCCCGGCTGCGCTTCTCCATCGCCGCCGCCAAGGACCACGACGTGCTGCTCATCGACGAGGCGCTGTCGACCGGCGACGCGCGGTTCCAGGCGCGTTCGGCGGAGCGCATCCAGGAGATGCGGGCCCACGCAGGCACGGTCTTCCTGGTCAGCCACAGCAACGCCGCGATCCGCGACACCTGCGACCGGGTGCTGTGGCTGGAACGCGGCGAACTGCGCATGGACGGCCCGACCGAAGAGGTCCTGGAGGCCTACGAGGCGTTCACCGGCGACAAGAAGAAGGCCAAGCCGAAGCCCGCCTGACGGGACATCCGGCGGGACGCGGGACGGAACGCCGGAGCGACAGCCCGGCCACGGCCGCCCGCACGCGACGGAAAAGGGGGGGTGCCCCCGAGCCACGAAGGCTCGGGGGCACCCCCCCCTTTTCGCCGGTGGGCCGTCGCCCGCGACCGTCTCCGGTGCGGGCCGCCGCCCCGCGGTTACGAATGCGTGCGCAGCAGGGTGCGCATCGTCCGCATCGCCACCGACAGGTTGGCCAGGTCGAACGTCTCCGACGTCTGGATCTCCTCCAGCGTGGTGCGCGCCCGGCCCAGGATCGCCGCGTTCTTCTCCTCCCACGCCTTGAAGCGCTGCTCCGGCGTCGACGTGCCGTTGCCGACGGCCAGCACGTCCGCCGTCAGCGCCGCGTGGGCCGCGTACAGGTCCTCACGGATGGAGGCGCGGGCCATGGACTGCCAGCGGTCCGCGCGCGGCAGCTCGATGATGCGGTCCATCAGCTGGGTGATGCGCAGCCGGTCGGCGAGGTCGTAGTACACCTCGGCGACGTCCAGCGGGTCGCGCTCCATACGGTCGGCCACCGAGACGATGTCCAGCGCCGGGAAGGCCGAGGAGAACCCGGCCACCCGCGTGGCCAGCTCCTCCGCGACACCGGCGTCGGCCAGCTCGTCGTGGATGCGCTGCCACCACTCCAGGTCCGCGCCCCGCAGCAGCTTCGTCAGCTGCGACCACACCTGCTCGACCCGCTCGGCGAAGAACTCGACGGTCTCGGCGAGCTGGAGCGGCTGCGGCCGGTTGTTCAGCAGCCAGCGCGTACCGCGCTCCACGAGCCGCCGCGAGTGCAGCCGGATACGGGTCTGGACCTCGGCCTCGACCCGGTTGTCGAGGTCCTCCACCGCGTCCCACACCGGCGCCGAACGGAAGATCGCCCGGGCCGCGGTCTGGGCCCGCACGATCTCCTCCAGCGAGGCCCCGGTCTCCTCCCGCAGCCGGTGCAGATACGTCGTACCGCCCGTGTTGACCGTGTCGTTGACCAGCACGGTCGTGGTGATCTCACGGCGCAGCGGGTGGCTGTCGATGCCCTCGGGGAACCGCTCGCGCAGCGCCTGCGGGAAGTAGGCGTGCAGCAGCCCGCGCAGGTACGGGTCGTCCGGCAGCGACGTGTGCAGCAGCTCGTCGGACACCGTGATCTTCGTGTACGCCAGCAGGACGGCCGTCTCCGGGCTGGTGAGACCCTGGCCGGCGCCGAGCCGCTCACGGATCTGCCGGTCGGTGGGCAGGAACTCCAGCGCCCGGTCCAGATGCCCCTCCCTGACCAGGTGGCGCATGAAGCGCTGCTGGGCGTGGAGCATGTCCTTGGACTGGGCGAGGGCGTTGGAGATCGCCGTGTTCTGCGCGTAGTTGTTGCGCAGGACGAGGGCGCCCACCTCGTCGGTCATCTCCGCGAGGAGCTTGTTGCGCTGCTTGACGGTCATGTCGCCCTCGGCGACCAGGCCGTTGAGCAGGATCTTGATGTTCACCTCGTGGTCGGAGGTGTCCACGCCCGCGCTGTTGTCGATGGCGTCCGTGTTGATCCGGCCGCCGTGCAGCGCGAACTCGATCCGGCCGAGCTGGGTCAGCCCCAGGTTGCCGCCCTCGCCGACGACCTTGACGCGCAGATCGTCGCCGTCCACCCGGATCGAGTCGTTCGCCTTGTCCCCGACGTCGGCGTTCGACTCCGCGCCGGACTTCACGTACGTGCCGATGCCGCCGTTCCACAGCAGGTCCACCTGCGCCCGCAGGATCGCCTTCATCAGGTCGGCCGGGGTCAGCTTGGTGACGTTCCCCTCGATGCCCAGGGCCTCGCGGATGTGCGCGTTGACCGGGATCGCCTTCGCCGTCCGCGGGAAGACGCCGCCGCCGGACGAGATCAGGGCGCTGTCGTAGTCGGCCCAGCTGGAGCGGGGCAGCTCGAACAGCCGGCGGCGCTCGGCGTACGAGGTCGCCGCGTCCGGCCGGGGGTCGATGAAGATGTGCCGGTGGTCGAAGGCGGCCACCAGGCGGATGTGCTCGCTGAGCAGCATGCCGTTGCCGAACACGTCACCGGACATGTCACCGATGCCGACGACCGTGAAGTCCTCGGACTGGGTGTCCACGCCCAGCTCCCGGAAGTGCCGCTTCACGGACTCCCAGGCGCCGCGGGCCGTGATGCCCATGCCCTTGTGGTCGTAGCCGGCCGAACCACCGGACGCGAAGGCGTCCCCGAGCCAGAAGTCGTACGACTGCGCGACCTCGTTGGCGATGTCGGAGAACGTCGCCGTGCCCTTGTCGGCCGCGACCACCAGGTAGGTGTCGTCCTCGTCGTGGCGCACCACGTCGGCCGGCGGCACGACCTCCCCGCCGACCATGTTGTCGGTGATGTCGAGGAGCGCCGAGATGAACGTGCGGTAGCTGGAGATGCCCTCGGCCAGCCACGCGTCACGGTCCACGGCCGGGTCGGGAAGCTGCTTGGCGACGAATCCGCCCTTGGCGCCGACCGGCACGATGACGGTGTTCTTCACCATCTGCGCCTTCACCAGGCCGAGCACCTCGGTCCGGAAGTCCTCACGCCGGTCGGACCAGCGCAGACCGCCGCGCGCGACCTTCCCGAACCGCAGGTGCACGCCCTCGACCTGCGGCGAGTACACCCAGATCTCGAACGCGGGCCGCGGCGCGGGCAGATCCGGGATGGCCCGCGGGTCGAACTTCATCGACACGTAGTCGTGCGGCAGGCCGTCCGCGCGCTCCTGGAAGAAGTTCGTGCGCAGGGTCGCCTTGATGACGGTGAGGAAGGAACGCAGGATGCGGTCCTCGTCGAGCGAGGCCACCTGGTCCAGGGCGGCGTCCAGCTCCTCCAGGAGGGCGTCGACGATCTCGTGCCCGGCGCGCTGCCGGTCGGGCGACATCCGCGCCTCGAACAGCGACACCAGCAGCCGGGTGGTGTGGACGTTGGTGCGGAGGGTGTCCTCCATGTAGTCCTGGCTGAACGTGGACCCGGCCTGCCGCAGGTACTTGGCGTACGCCCGCAGCACCATCGCCTGCCGCCAGTGCAGCCCGGCGCCCAGCACCAGCGCGTTGAACCCGTCGTTCTCCGCCTTGCCGGTCCAGGTCGCCGAGAACGCCTCCTGGAAGCGCTCACGCCCGTCGTCGCCGAGGAAGTCACCGCCGGGACCGGCCAGCGACTTGGGGATGCGCAGGCCGAAGTCGTAGATCCAGGCGTGCGTGCGGTCCGCGCAGCGCAGCTCGTACGGCCGCTCGTCGATCACCTCGACACCGAGCCGGCTCAGCACCGGCAGCACCGCCGACAGGGAGATCGCGTCGCCCTTGCGGTAGATCTTGAAGCGCCGCTCACCGGGCGCCGCGCCCACCGGCTCGTACAGGCTGAGCGAGAAGTCGCGCTCCTCGGTGAGCCGCTCCAGGTGGACCAGGTCGGCGACGGCGGAGCGCGGGGTGTGGTCGGCCTTGTAGCCCTCGGGGAAGGCGTTGGCGTAGCGCCGCAGCAGCTCCGCGCCCCGCTCCTCCCCCAGCTCCGCGTTCATCGCCTCGCCGAAGGCGTCCGCCCAGGAGCGCGCCGCCTCCACCAGGCGCGCCTCGATGCGCTCCTTGTCGGCGTCGGACAGCTCCGGCAGCTCGGTGCCCTGCGGGACCCGCACGACGAAGTGCAGGCGGGACAGGATCGACTCGGTGTTCCAGGCGGTGAAGTCGACGTTCGTCCCGCCCAGCTCCTCCTTGAGGATGTCGATGATCCGCAGCCGCACACCCGTCGTGTAGCGGTCGCGGGGCAGGTAGACGATCGCGGAGTAGTAGCGCCCGTACTCGTCCTGGCGCAGGTACAGCCGCAGCCGGCGGCGCTCCTGGAGGTAGAGCACGGACGTGACGATGGACCGCAGCTCGTCCACCGGGGTCTGGAACAGCTCGTCGCGCGGGTAGGTCTCCAGGATCTGGAGCAGGTCGCGCCCGTCGTGGCTGTTGGGCGAGAACCCGGCGCCCCTCAGCACCGCCTCCACCTTGCGCCGCACGACCGGCACCCGCACCACGGACTCGGTGTACGCGGCGGACGAGAACAGGCCGAGGAAGCGGCGCTCCCCGACGACGTTGCCGTCCTTGTCGAACTTCTTCACGCCGACGTAGTCGAGGTAGGACGGCCGGTGCACGGTGGCCCGGCTGTTCGCCTTGGTCAGCACCAGCAGCTTGTGCTCGCGGGCCTTGGCACGGGCGTCGGCCGGCAGCCGCTCGAACGAGGGACTGACGGGGTGGGCGTCGTCGTCGCTGTGCTGCGGGTCGGACCGCAGGATGCCGAGCCCGGTCCCGGGGACGGCGGCGAGGGAGTCGTCGCCCCGCAGCTGGTACTCCCGGTAGCCGAGGAAGGTGAAGTGGTCGGCGGCCAGCCAGCGCAGCAGCTCGCGGGCCTCGTCGACGTCGGGCCGCGCCAGGTCACCGGGGACGGGCTCCTCCTGGAGCTCGTCGGCGACCCGCAGCGCCGTGTCACGCATCTTCTCCCAGTCCTCGACGGCCTCCCGGACGTCGGACAGGACGCGCACGAGGTCGGCGGTGATCTGCTTCAGGTCGGCGCGGTCGGTCTCCCGGTCCGTCTCGACATGGATCCACGACTCGACGTGCACGTCGTGCGGCAGGTCACCGGTGGTGGGCGGGACGCCGAGCACCTCGATGAGCTTGCCGGCCACGTCGCGCCGCACCACGACCTGCGGGTGGATGACGAGGTGGATGCCCCGCCCCTGCCGCGTCAGCTCGTTGGTGACCGAGTCGACGAGGAAGGGCATGTCGTCCGTCACGACCTCGACGACCGAGTGACTGCACGTCCAGCCGTTCTCCTCGACGGTGGGCGTGTGCACCCGGACGTTGGCCGTCCCCTGCGGCCTGTTCTCGGCCAGCCGGTAGTGCGAGAGAGCGGCTCCGAAGACGTCGACCGGGTCACGGCCGTGCAGGTCCTCCGGGGCGGTGTGCAGGTAGTAGCGCTGGAGGAACGCGAGGAGGGAGTCGTGGTCCGGGGTCCCCGGAGTACCGCCGCCCTCACCCGTCGTCCCAGTCGGTAGGTGCCCCCCGACCGGGCTGTTCTCAGCGACCCGGGCCGCCCTCTCGAGCAGCTCGGCCTTGGCTTCGTCCAGCTTGGTCTGCATTGTCCTCTGGCTCCTGTCGCGCGCCGTTGCGTGACGTAGAAGGAAGTACGGTCTCTTCCCCTGCGGCTCGACGCCACGGCCCGGGGTCTCCGGTCTGCTCCGACGCTATGCCGCAAGGTGAGATGAGCGGGGGGATATCAGCCATTCTCGACACCACTCCCGGGTGTGACGCTGCTCTCCGCGTCCGCTGCGTCCGGGGTGTGTACGGCGTCCCGGGGCTCCTGGAGACCCCGTCCCGCCCGCGCCGATCAGCGTCCGCAGCCCGGTCGCGGAGATGGTCCGCACACACCGGGCGCAGGGCGGAGGCGACGATGCCCCCGCGAACTATCGCGCTGATCACGCCACTAAGGCTATCGCCCCGTACGGGCCCCTCGTCATGAGCCGTATGTGTACAAAACCCGACCCATAACTTTGCCGTTCTGCACAGGCGCCAAATCCCCCCACCCATGGCATGGCAACCCCGCCGAACCCCGGGATCGGGAGGCCGGGTGGGCAGGAAGGGGCCGAGGGCGGGCGGTGTGGCCGACGAGTCGGACGGGGGCCGGGGAGCCGGACGGCGGCAAGCGGTCGGGCGGGGGTCGGGGAGCCGGACGGCGCCATGCGGTCGGGCGGGGGTCGGGGAGCCGGACGGCGCCATGCGGTCGGGCGGGGGTAGGGGGGCCGGACGGCGGGGCGGGGCCACGGGGGCTGGATGTCGTGGGGCCCGGCGCCGGGGCCGCGGGAGGCGTCGGCCGGAGGCGGAGCCGGGGTGCGGGCCGGATGGCCCGAAAAGTCGACGGCGGTCATGCCCCGCGGGACGCTGTAAGCGCCCCCTCTTGGCAAGCCCGCGCCCAAGAGGCACGTTGCCTTTCGGCAACGCCCGTCCGAGAGGAGCCCCCAGCATGACCACGAAGATCCTCGTCGTCACCGGCGACGCGGCGGAATCCCTGGAAGTCCTCTACCCCTACCAGCGTCTGCGCGAGGAAGGGTACGAGGTCCACATCGCCGCCCCCACCCGCAAGACGCTCCGGTTCGTCGTCCACGACTTCGAGCCCGGCTTCGACACCTACACCGAGAAACCCGGCTACACCTGGCCCGCGGACCTCGCCTTCTCCGAGGTCGACCCCGGCCAGTACGCCGCCGTCGTCATCCCCGGCGGCCGGGCCCCCGAGTACCTCCGCAACGACCCCGAGCTCCGCAAGATCCTGAAGTCGTTCTTCGACGCCGACAAGCCCGTCGCCCAGATCTGCCACGGCCCCCTGCTCACCGCGGCCGCCGACGCCCTGCGCGGCCGGCGCGTCACGGCGTACCCGGCCCTGGAACTCGACATGCAGGCGGCGGGCGCCACCTTCCAGGACTCCGAGGCGGTGGTCGACGGGACCCTGGTCTCCGCCCGCGCCTGGCCGGACCACTCGGCCTGGATGCGCGAGTTCCTGACGGTCCTGCGCACGAAGGCCCCGGCGACCTGACCCACCGCCCACCTGCCACCTCCCGCCGGTCGCGGGGACACGGGCACGCAGGCACGCAGGGACGCAGAGCGTAGGGAGCGGCCACCCGGCACTGCCACGCGCCTCCAGGCCCCGACGGCACGGAGAGGTGACCCAAGGCCCGGCGGCACGGCACTCCCGGATGTCCACACCCAGCGGCACCACACGCCGGGTGCCCACACCCCGTGCGGCAGGACGCTCGGGATGCCCGCGCCCCGGGGGCAGGACGCTCCGGACGCCCATGGCCCGGCGACGCGACGCTCCGGGGACCGTGCCCGCCGGCACGG
Source organism: Streptomyces asoensis (assembly GCF_016860545.1). Taxonomy (NCBI): domain Bacteria; kingdom Bacillati; phylum Actinomycetota; class Actinomycetes; order Kitasatosporales; family Streptomycetaceae; genus Streptomyces; species Streptomyces asoensis. The sequence goes on from NZ_BNEB01000003.1 coordinate 509,014, forward strand.
GTGCGGGCCCGCGCCCCGACGGCAGACCGCCGGCGGCCGGCGCACAAGCCCCGGAGCGACACCCGCCCGCGCGTCGGCACTCGGCCCGCCGCCGACACCCGCACAGCCCCCGGCAGGGCTACGCGGCGAGTCGCCCCGCGACCTCCACCGCCTCGCCCAGGGTGTCCACCACCGGCACCCCCACCCCTTCCAGGCTGGCCCGGCTGTGCGACCCGCCGGTGTACAGCACGGCCTGCGCGCCCACGTGCAGCGCGGCCACCGCGTCGTCTGCGGCGTCCCCGATCACCACGGTGCGCGTCACCTCGACCCCGGTCAGCGCCTCCAGGTGCCGGACCATGTGCTCGGCCTTGCTGCCCCCGGAGGGCCCGGTCCGCCCGTCGACCCGCAGGAAGTGCGGTTCTATCCCGAACCCCCGGACGAGCGGCACGAGCTCCTCGTGCCCGTACATGCTCAGCAGGGACTGGCTGTGTCCCGCCGACCGCCATCCGGCGAGCAGGTCCGCCGCGCCGGCGGTGAGCCGGCACCGCACCCGGTGCTCGGCGTAGTACCGGTGGAAGACCTCGTCCATGACCTCCCACTCGGCGTCGGTGGGCAGCCTTCCGAGCAGCCGCTCGTAGAACTTCGGCACCGGAACGCAGTACAGCGCCCGGTAACGCTCCAGCGTGATCGGCTCCAGCCCCAGCTCCACGAACGCCGCGTTCGTCGCCCCGATGATCGCGTCGTTGTCGTGGAACAGCGTCCCGTTCCAGTCCCAGACGATGTGCGCCGCTCGCTGCTTCCCCATACCTGCAAACGTACCCGCCACCACCGACAGTCCATTCCCGGCCGGACCCCGACCGGGCTGCCCGGACGGGGTCCGCGCGGCGCGCTCAGTCGCCCGTGCCCACCAGGTTCGGGATCTCCTGCCTCGCGAACCACAGCAGCTCGTGGTCCTCGGCGCCGTCCACGACGAACTGTGCGTCGTCGTCCCCGCCGTCCGCCGCCGCGAGCGCCTCCACGGCGGCGGTGACGTCGGACTCGGCCTCCCCGGCGTCGACATGCACGGCGGCCGCCTTGGCGAGCGGCACGGCGCCCGTCACCCGCACCTCGCCCAGCGCCGCCGGATCGAGCCCCCGGTCGGGGTCCGCGGCGGCCGTCCGGTCGGGCACGTCGACGGCGACCACGACCCGGCGCCGCGCGGCACCCGGGTCGGCCGAGAGCAGCCGCAGCGAGGCGAGCGCGGCCCTGCTGAGCGCCGCGTACTCCAGTTCCTCGATGTCGTCGGAGAGGTACCACTCGCGCAGCCCGGGCGTGACGGCGTACGCGACGAGCGGTCCGGGTCCCAGCTCACCCGTCTTGTGCGCCTCGGCGAGGCCGGGGAGGGTCAGGGGGACGTAGACGCGCATGGCTGGCCGCTCTCTTCGTGGTCGACGCTCTGGCTGAGTGCCCGGGAGGGCCGTTTCCGTGCCGCCCCGAGGGCTCTCAGGATACGTGCGGGCGTCCCCTTTCGGGCCCCTGTCCACACCAACGCCGACGTCAACCGCGGACCGTCCGATTCACCCGGCACACCCCCGCGAATTCAGGGTTCCCGTGCCCTCCACCACCCCTGATAGGTGAATCTCCCCGGGCCCCGCCACGGGTGTCCGGCTTCCTTGCCGTCACCGGCCGCGACCCCGTACAAGATCCACAACGGCAAGTTACCGCCCGGTAGAGCCGGGCCCGGTGAACGGGGACATCCATGAACAAGGTCATGACGAGGACGCAGCACCACCCCGGCGCCCGGCCGCCCGGCCGGCGCGACAACCGCCGCCCCGCGGGCGCCCCGCCCCGCACCCCGAGCGGCGCCGGCACCCGCACGGCCTGCGGCGGCGGCCGCCCACCCGGCTCCCCGGGCGCGACCGCTCCCACCCGCACCCGCCCCGCCGACGGCCGCCCCACGACCCCCCGCTCCCTCACCCGCCACCCGGCCGACAACGCCTCCACCGGCACCACCACCGCCGCGCCCGACCGCGTCCCCGCCCAAAGCCCGTCCCGGCAGACGCCCGTCGCCCAGCCGCGCCCCACGGACCTCTTCGCCGACCGCCTCCTCGCCGTCCTCACCGGCCGGCGCCCCGTGCACTTCATGCTCCGGCACACCCTCGGCCACGCCTACGACGACCTCGCCCGCCTCGCCGAACGCGGCCCCCTGCGCGACACCCCCGGCGGCGCCCGCCCCGTCGTCCGCGACATCGGCTACTACGTCCCGCGCCCCGGCGCCATCGAGGCGTTCGCCCGCATCGGCGCCGGCGACCGCCTGCGAGCCATGGCCTTCCGCCTGGAACTCGGCACGGACCGCCGCTGGCGGTGCACCGCCGTCGAACTCGACGGCACCCGCAGGCCCCACCCGAAAGACGACTGAACGCCCCGCGGAGGGCCCCGAACAGCACGCAGCGACATTCGGCGACACACGGCAGCACACGGCGGCAGCGAACCGCACTCCACTCCTCCCAGCGGCTCCCACGACCCCCGAAAACCCGAGGGCCGGGCCGTCCGAAGACGACCCGGCCCTCGAGCCGTGACGCACCGTTCAGCGCCCGCACCCGGCGAGCGCTCCCGGCTACTTCTTGCGGCGCCGCCCGGCCTTCGCCTGCTTGCGGCGCTCGGCGCGCGTGAGACCGTCGGCCTCGGAACGCACCGGCTCGTCGTCGTCACTGTCGAAGTCGCCCTCGATCGTGCCGCCCTCGCCGTCCACCGTCGGGGCCGAGAAGTGCAGCTGACGACGCTGCGGAGCGTCCAGCCCCTTCGCCCGGATCTCCGGACGCGAACCCGCCTGCGCCGGAACGACGTCCTGCTTGTCCATGTCGACCGGCCGGGCGTCCTGCACCGGGACCTCCTCGACCTGCTGCTCGACCTGGACCTCCAGGTTGAACAGGTAGCCGACGGACTCCTCCTTGATGCCGTCCATCATCGCGGAGAACATGTCGAAGCCCTCGCGCTGGTACTCGACCAGCGGGTCCTTCTGCGCCATCGCGCGCAGCCCGATGCCCTCCTGGAGGTAGTCCATCTCGTAGAGGTGCTCGCGCCACTTGCGGTCCAGGACCGACAGCACGACCCGCCGCTCCAGCTCACGCATGATCTCGGAGCCCAGCTGCGTCTCCCGCGACTCGTACTGCTCGCGGATGTCGTCCTTGATGGACTCGGAGATGAACTCGGCCGTCAGACCCGCCCGGTCACCGGCCGCCTCCTCCAGCTCCTCCACGGTGACCTTCACCGGGTACAGCTGCTTGAACGCGCCCCACAGCCGGTCCAGGTCCCAGTCCTCCGGGAAGCCCTCGGCGGTCTCCGCGCCCACGTACGCGTCGATCGTGTCGTCCATGAAGTGGTGGATCTGCTCCTGGAGGTCCTCGCCCTCCAGGACGCGCCGCCGCTCGCCGTAGATGACCTCACGCTGACGGTTGAGGACCTCGTCGTACTTCAGGACGTTCTTGCGCGTCTCGAAGTTCTGCTGCTCCACCTGCGACTGCGCCGACGCGATCGCCCGCGTGACCATCTTGTTCTCGATCGGCACGTCGTCCGGCACGTTCGCCATCGACATCACGCGCTCGACCATCTGCGCCTTGAACAGGCGCATCAGGTCGTCACCCAGCGACAGGTAGAAACGGGACTCGCCCGGGTCGCCCTGCCGGCCGGAACGACCGCGCAGCTGGTTGTCGATACGCCGCGACTCGTGCCGCTCCGTACCGAGCACGTAGAGGCCGCCCAGCTCCTTGACCTCGGTGAACTCGGCCTTGACGGCCTGCTCGGCCTTCTCCAGGGCGGCGGGCAGCGCGGCCGCCCACTCCTCGATGTGCTCCTCCGGGTCCAGACCGCGCTGGCGCAGCTCCGCCTCGGCGAGATCGTCGGGGTTGCCACCGAGCTTGATGTCGGTACCACGGCCGGCCATGTTGGTGGCGACCGTGACGGCGCCCTTGCGGCCGGCCTGGGCGACGATCGACGCCTCACGCTCGTGGTGCTTGGCGTTCAGCACCTCGTGCTGGACACCCCGCTTCGACAGCTGCTGCGACAGGTACTCGGACTTCTCGACCGACGTCGTGCCGACGAGGATCGGCTGGCCCTTCTCGTGCTTCTCGGCGATGTCGTCGACGACCGCCTCGAACTTCGCCACCTCGGTGCGGTAGATCAGGTCGGACTGGTCCTTGCGGACCATCGGCCTGTTCGTCGGGATCGGCACCACACCGAGCTTGTAGATCTGGTGGAACTCGGCGGCCTCGGTCATCGCCGTACCGGTCATGCCGCAGAGACCGGGCTGCTCCTTGCCGTCGTGGTTGTGACGCTTGTAGAGGCGGAAGAAGTTCTGGAGGGTGATCGTGGCGAGCGTCTGGTTCTCGTCCTTGATGTCCACCCCTTCCTTCGCCTCGATCGCCTGGTGCATGCCCTCGTTGTAGCGGCGGCCCGCGAGGATACGGCCCGTGTGCTCGTCGACGATCATGACTTCGCCGTCCATGACGACGTAGTCCTTGTCCTTCTTGAAGAGCTCCTTCGCCTTGATGGCGTTGTTCAGGTAGCCCACCAGAGGCGTGTTCACCGACTCGTAGAGGTTGTCGATGCCCAGCCAGTCCTCGACCTTGCCGACACCGGCCTCGTGGATGGCGACCGTGCGCTTCTTCTCGTCGACCTCGTAGTCGCCGGTCTCCTCGATGCCCTTGAGCGGGTTGCCCGCCTCGCCCTTCTTCAGGCGCGTCACCAGCTTGGCGAAGTCGCCGTACCACTTGGTCGCCTGGTCGGCCGGACCCGAGATGATCAGCGGCGTACGCGCCTCGTCGACCAGGATGGAGTCGACCTCGTCGACGATGGCGAAGTTGTGACCGCGCTGGACCAGCTCGTCCTGCGCCCACGCCATGTTGTCGCGCAGGTAGTCGAAGCCGAACTCGTTGTTCGTGCCGTAGGTGATGTCGCACGCGTACTGCTCACGGCGCTGGGCCGGCGTCATGTTGGCGAGGATGCAGCCGACGTCCAGACCCAGGAACTTGTGGACGCGGCCCATCATCTCCGAGTCGCGCTCGGCCAGGTAGTCGTTCACCGTGATCAGGTGCACGCCCTTGCCGGACAGCGCGTTCAGGTACGCGGGCAGCGTGCCGACGAGGGTCTTGCCCTCGCCGGTCTTCATCTCGGCCACGTAGCCGAGGTGCAGCGCCGCGCCACCCATGATCTGCACGTCGTAGTGACGCTGGCCGAGGACGCGCTTGGCGGCCTCGCGCACGGTGGCGAACGCCTCGGGCAGCAGGTCGTCCAGGCTCTCACCGTCGGCGTACCGCTGCTTGTACTCCTCGGTGAGGGCCCGCAGCTCGGCGTCGGAGAGGTCGACGAAGTCCTCTTCGATGGAGTTGACCTGGTCCGCGATGCGGTGCAGCTTGCGCAGGATCTTGCCTTCGCCTGCACGCATGATCTTCGAGAGGACGGACACGGGGGTTGGTCTCCTTGCCGGTCGGGCCTGGGACGGTCGGTTTCCAATGGACTTACTGAGCAACGGCCATCGTATGCGAGGACCCCGCCGCGCCGGGAGGCCTGCCGCGACGAGGACCGCACACTGCTGCGCACCTGCTCCAAAATCTTCTTCAAAGGGGACAACGGCCGGGCCCCGCCGATGGTGCCGCGCACGGCAGACGAATTGCGCGAATTGTGATCACCCGCTCACGCACGGCAAAGGGATGGCGCTCCGGCGGACGCCCGCGCAGAATCGGCCGATGGAGCCCGAGCCCGTCACCCTCACCACCCCCCGCCTCGTCCTGCGCCCCCTGGACCCGCGCGACACCGACGCCGTGTACACCGCCGCCCAGGACCCCGAGATCCAGCGCTGGACGACGATCCCCTCCCCCTACCTCCCCGAACACGCCCGAAGCTTCACCGAGCAGCTCGCCCCGCAAGGATGGGCGACCGGCTCCATGTTCACCTTCGCCGTCTGCCTCCCCGACGGAGCCCTCACCGGCGCCCTCAGCCTCACCATGCGCCTGCCGGGCACGGCCGAGGTCGGCTTCTGGACCGCCAAGGAACACCGCGGCCGCGGCTACACCACCGAAGCCGTCCTCACCGCCGTCCGCTGGGCCTTCACCCGCCTCGCCGTCGACCGCGTCGAATGGCGCGCCGAACTCGGCAACACCGCCTCACGCGCGGTCGCCGAGAACGCCGGATTCACCCAGGAGGGCACCCTGCGCTCGGCCATCGACAACAAGGGCGTGCGCCGCGACTGCTGGGTCGCCTCCCTGCTCCCCTCGGACCTCGGCCTCCCGTCGACGGCCCCGTACCTCCCGGCCCCCACCAGAACCACCGGCGACTGACCCGCACGACCCGCCACCCCACACCCCCGTCCCTGCCCCTGTCCCCGCGCTCGCGCTCGCCGCGGCTCCCGCCCGGTCCCGGCTCACCCCCGGCTCACCGCCCACTGTCAGTCCCACCCCCTATCGTGCGAGGCATGACGACCCCGCGCCCCGCCACCGCCCTCTCGGCCGACGAAGCCCGCCGCATCGCCCTGCGCGCACAGGGTTTCCTCGGCACTCCGGACCGCAGGGCCGGCGTCCGCGGAGTCCTCCGTCACCTCGGAGCGGTCCAGCTCGACACCATCTCCGTCCTGGCCCGCTCCCACGAACTGATCCCCTACGCCCGCCTGGGCGCCGTGGGCCGCAGAACCGTCGAGGACGCCTACTGGAATGCGTCGGCCACGGACACCCCTCCGGTACGGCCCCACGCCTTCGAGTACTGGTCCCACGCCGCGTGCATCCTCCCCATCGAGGAATGGCCCCACTTCGCCTTCCGCCGCCGCGCCTACCGGGCCCGCCCGCACTGGAACCACGCCCTCCCGGACGGCACGTACGACCAGGTGGTCAAGCAGCTCCGCACCGAAGGACCGCTCACCGCGACCGAGTTGGGCGGAGCGAAGAAGACCAGCGAGTGGTGGGACTGGTCCGGCACCAAGGTCGCCGTGGAACGCGCGCTGATGTACGGCGAGGTGGTCTGCGTCGAACGCCGCGGCTGGAAGCGCGTGTACGACCTCGCCGAACGCGCCGTACCCGCCGACCTGCTGCACGACGAGCTGGACGACACCGAGTGCCTGCGCCGTCTCGTCCGACTGGCCGGCCGCTCCCTCGGCGTGGGCACGCGCGCGGACATCGCCGACTACCACCGTCTCAAGGGCGAACAGGTCGACGCGGTGATCGCCGACTCGGGCCTGGTCCCGGTCACCGTCGAAGGCTGGGGCAAGCCCGCCTGGGCCGACCCGGCAGCGCTGGAGACCCCGCCGCGCGGCCGCCACCGCACCACGCTCCTGTCCCCCTTCGACTCCCTGGTCTGGGAACGGGCGCGCACCGAGCGGATCTTCGGCTTCACCCACCGCCTGGAGGCCTACGTCCCCAAGCAGAAGCGGATCCACGGCTACTTCGCGATGCCGGTCCTGGCCGGCGGCCGGCTCGTGGGCCGGGTGGACCCGGCCAGGGAGGGCCGCACCCTCATCGCCAGGCAGGTCACGCTGGACGGCCCCAAGGCGGTCCCGGCCGTGGCGCAGGCCCTGCTGGAGGCGGCGACCTGGGTGGACTGCACGGACGTCCGCGTGGAGCGCGTGGACGCCCCGGAACTGCGCGAGTCCCTCACCACGGAGCTCAACCGCGCACTGGCCTGACGGACCGGCACCGGCCGGGCGAACCGACTCCGGCCGAGCTGACCGACCCCGGCCCGACGGACCGGCACCGGCCGAGCTGACCGACCCCGTCCGGCCGGCTCACCGGATCTCGAGAATCTTCTCCCGCATCGCGTACACCACCGCCTCCATCCTGGAGTGCAGCTGAAGCTTCTCCAGGATGTTGCGCACATGGTTCTTCACGGTGTTCTCGGAGATGAACAACTCCTTGGCGATGTCCCGGTTGTTCATCCCCGTGGCCACCAGCTTGAGCACCTCGAGCTCCCGGTCCGTGAGCCGGGGCGCGGGCACCATCCGGCGCTCGTCGGTCCGCTGGATCATCGACTTGAACTCGGTGAGCAGCTTCGACGCCATCGAGGGGCTGATCTGCGACTGGCCGTCGGCGACCGCGCGGATCGCGGTGGCGACCTCGTCCGTGGAGATCTCCTTGAGGAGATAGCCGGTCGCGCCGGCCTTGATCGCCTCGTAGAGGTCGGCCTCCTCGTCACTGATCGTCAGCATGATGATCTTCGCGCTGGGGGCCACCTCCTTGATGGAGGTGCACGCCTCGATACCGCCGCGCTTGGGCATCCGTACGTCCATCAGCACGATGTCGGGCAGCAGGTCGGCCGCCTTGTCGACGGCCTCCGCACCGTCCCCGGCCTCACCGACGACCTGGATGTCCTCCTCGGCCGCGAGCACGATCTCCAGTCCGCGGCGGAACAGGGCGTGGTCGTCCACGACAAGGACTCTGATCGGCTCCTTGCGTGAGGTTCCCCCGTCCGGGCCCATGCCGACGACGCCGTCGTCGGCATCGTCGTCCCGCATCGGTCCGAAGCTGTCCGCCATCGTTCCTCCCCCTGAAGGCTGTGGCCGTGGTCCTGTGCCGTCGCCAACCCAAGGCAGCGGCCCACCGGTTGAGCCGCCCTGGCCATGATTCCATGCCTGGACGGCAACGCGGTGACAGAGCGCTGCCCCAAGGGGTCGCACACGGGTGCCCCTGGGGGCGCACGCAGCGCTCCAGGGGCACACCGCTCAGCTGTCACCGGGCAGGATCAGCCGCCCAGCGCTCCGCCCGCCTCGGGGGAGTGCGCCTGGGCCACCATCGGGTCGGTGTCGAGGTAGATCACGCCGTAGTCGTAGGCGTGGCGCCGGTAGACGACGCTGGGCTGCTTGGTCTCGGAGTCGACGAACAGGTAGAAGTCGTGTCCGACCAGTTCCATCTCGTAGAGGGCCTGGTCGAGGGTCATCGGAGCGGCGACGTGGGTCTTCTCGCGCACCACGAGGGGGCCGTCGCCCTGCACCTCGAGCGAGCCGATCCGCTTGGTCGGCACGCTGTCCGACTCTCCGGTGGGGACGGGAGTGCCGTCACCGTTCAGTGTCGCCACACCGGGGACATGGTCGGAAACCTCCGCCGCGGACAGCCGGCGGGCACCGCGGCGCGTGTATCGCTTGTCGTGCTGCTTGCGCAGCTGGGCGTCCAGCTTCTCCGCCGCCAGGTCGAGTGCCGCGTACGCGTCGCTGGCCGACGCCTCCGCCCGGATCACAGGACCGCGGGAGCGGAGCGTGATCTCCACTCGGTCGCACCGGTCCGCCTGTCGCGGGTTGGGCTCCTTGGACACCTCCACGTCGAGGCTGATCACCTTGCCGTCGAGCTTCTGGATCTTCTCCAGGTTCAGCTTCTCGGCCACGTGCTTGCGGAACCGCTCGGGCACCTCGGTCTTGCGTCCCTTGACGACGATGTCCACGCAGAACTCCGTTCCCGGATCGCCCCGCTTCGACGGCGGAGCGTCTCCCTTTTGCACCAGGCCCCGGTGAGCACCGGAACCTCCGACTTGGTGACTTCCACCTCCTCCTCCCCCATGGGCGAGATCTACACCCCAGGTGCCACGGAAGATTACGAAAACCGCAGCACGGCATTCGGATTTGAGAGGGTGGCCTGCGGCTTTCCCTCACAACCGAACATATCTCGCCCGGACGGATGTCGTCACCCTCTACTGCGGCGTACCTCCGTTCAGGGGAATTGGCTCTCTCATTACCTGCAACGACGCAAGTTCTCACTCAGTTCCGGTTTATTCCGGGGGAGTCCGGCGACGCGGCGACCACGGCCGCGCAGAGCACGTCACCGGCTCCGCACGCACCACCCGACGGCGGCTCCCGCACCTCGCCCACACCTTCCTCCTCCGCTCCGGACGACTCCTTTCTGCCTTCCCGGCAGAAGCCCGCGTACACAGCCGTCACCCCAACACCACCCGACGCTCCTACGACGTCCTCCGCGCGTTCCCCGCTCCCTCCACTCTCCCCCCGTACGGCCCGTTCCGCCGCCGTGGCCGCCCGCACCGCGCGCGCCGCCTCCGCCAGCGATGCACCGGTCGTGACCACGTCGTCCACCAGGACCACCGGGCCGCCGCGAAGGACCCGTACACCCCCCGGCACCACCGTCAGCGCGCCCACCAGGTTGTCCAGCCGCCCCCGGGCGTCGAGCCCCGACTGATCGGCCACGGCCCGCCGCTGCCGCAGTACGGCGGCCACCCGCGCCGGCACCCCGGCCCGCCGCAACTCCCCCGCCGCGGCGAGCGCGATCCGCCGCGCCGGATCATGACCACGCGCCCGCACGGCGGCACGGGCCGACGGGACGGGGACGAGCAGTACTCCGGTGGGGGGCCGGGGGGCCTCCCCCTCCCCCACCCCCGCCTCCCCCAGCCCCGCTCTCACGGCCCCCGCGAGCGCCGAGCCCAGCGGTCGTGCGAGCGCCAGCGCTCCGCGTTCCTTGTGCGCGAGCAGCACGGCCCGTACCTCGTCGGCGTACCGGGCCGCCGCGTGCACCGCGGGCAGCCCGGGCGGCCGCGGCACCGGACGGACCCGGAACGGCCCGGCTGCGCCCAGTGCCGTGCGGCACCGAGGGCAGAGCACGGTGCGCGGGCTTCCGCAGCCTCCGCACTCGGCGGGCAGCATCAGACCGGCGAGTTCGTGCCACCACCTGCGAACGCCTTCCACGTGGACCACTCTGCCAACGGGGGAAGGGTCCTGCCACCCCTGTGGAAAACGGTCCCGGAGGCCTGTGGAAAAGTCCGGGAAGGCGGCGGAGAACCGCCTTGAGGACGTCGGACGCCGGAAGACGGCCGAAAGGCGATGTGAGTGGTCGGCGATCCGGCCGGCGAATAGGAACCGGCCGAAATCACTCGACGAGAACGAGGAACGGCTACGCAGAACAGCTACGACGAACGGGCGGGGGCATGCCACCACGCCGTCCCGAGCGAACCGGCCCTCGAACCCGTACCCGTGTCCCGGAAATGGTCAGCCCGGGTAGAACGCGACCGAGGCGGTCTCCTTCAGCGTCCGCCAGCCGCTTCCGCCGGGCAGCCACAGCAGCCCGTCCTTGGAGGTCGCGAAGAGCGGGATGTCGGTGTCCTCGGAGGCGGCGATGCTGGTGACCTCCGTGAGGCCGGGCAGCGTTCCCGCCTCGGGGATCGAGCCGTCGCACTGCACGTACTGCACCTGCTGGACGCCTCCGGCCTCGCGCCCGACGACGACGAGCCGGCTGTCCCCGGCCCATGCCACGGCCGTGACCTGCTCCAACTCCGGCGCTGCGGAGCGCAGTTCCTGGACGGACACGGACGGCCGGTCACCGCTGCCCGGGCCGCGTTCGATGCGTCCGATGAGCAGGGACTGCTTGCCGCCCTTGTCGACGACGAGCGCGACACGCACCCCGTCGGCGGCCACGCGCACGGCGTTGATACGGCCGTCCAGCCCCGGGGTGAGGACCTCCAGCGGCTGGCCGCGGCCCTTCTCCAGCATGAGCAGCCGGGCGGCCGCGGGGTCGCGGTCGGCCACCCACAGGTCGCCCTGGGAGTCCCAGCTGGGCGTGGTGAGCCGGTCGGACTCGGTCTTGCCCTTGCTCTGGAGGACGGGGTCGCCGATGGAGCTGCCGGAGACGGTGGAGGTGACGTAGAGCGTCTTGCCGTCGAGGGCGACTCCCGCGGCGATGTGCTCGTCGCGGGCGACGGCCACGGAGCGCAGTGCCTTGGCGCCGTCGCCGAGCGCGCCGGGCACGGGGTCGGCCTTGGTGTTGCCGCTGCCGCTCGTCATCCGCACGAGGCGGTGCTGGCCGTCGATGAAGTACAGGTAGTCGGGGGTGGTCTCGGAGCCGCGTGCGGCGACGGTCGGGGCGCGTTCCTCGGCGAGGGAGCACAGCTGGGTGTCACCGGCGCGCAGCGCGACCTCGTCGACGGTGGGGGTCAGGCTCTGGAGGGAGAACAGCAGCTGGGCCGCCATCTCGTCGCACTTGCTCCGGCCGATGTGGGCCGCCTTGTCGTTCAGCGGCACGGTGAGCTTGTTCTGGTCGTCGGGTGTCAGCGCGGTGACGCCCTTGGGCAGTGCCGTCCCGGTGGGGAAGCTGGATCTGACGACGGGGCGCAGCCAGCTGGTGGGTCCGTTGAGGACGGAGCGCACCATCTGGGTCATGGGGTCGACGCGCTCGCGGACGTAGACGGGGTCGGCGACGGTCATGGGTTGCCGGGAGCTGTCCGCCGCGGTGTTGGAGGCGAAGTAGTACTTGTTGACGGAGACGTAGTTGCGCTGGAAGTCCGACTTGCCCATGACGACGCCCTGGGGGAGGGCGTCGATGCGCCACTGCCCGGACTTCTTGTCGCGGCTGAGGTGGACGGTCTGGCCGTAGGTGCCCGAGGCGGGCGCGTAGGACTGCTGGGCGTCGACGGTGGCGACCTTCGTGCCGGTGAGGACGTAGGAGTAGTCGTCGCCGTCCTCCCTGCTGCCGGCGGGCCGGGATTCGGTGGCCGGACCGTCGGCGAGGACCGTGGTGGACCGTTCGGGCTGCCACTTCTGGGCGGCCCGGGCGGTCAGGTACTGCCGTGCGGTCGAGTAGCCCGGGTCGTCGCTGGTGAGGGCTTCGAGGAAGCCCTGGACGATCTCGGAGGGCTGTGCGTCGCCCCGGGGCGGCATCGCGAACACCCGTACCTGGGTGTCCTGGCGGGGCGTGGACTCGACGCCGCGCAGGTCCCCGCTGTCGGGCATCGAGGCGCACCCGGCCAGCAGGACGACCCCGCACGCGGTGTACGCCACCGCGCGCCCCGGCGTGCGCCGGGTTCCCCCCTCGCGCCACTCAGCGCCCACGAAATGCCTCCCCATGCTGGTCCGAGCACTCCGCTGCGGCGCTCGGCCGGTCCGCGGTCCCCCTCGGTGTCGTGTCACCCATGTCACTCGTGTCGCCCGGGTCTCCGGCGCGGGCCGGGTCGGCCCGTTCCGGTTTCGGGCCGCCCGCGGTCCCCTCGGTGCGCGCCGCGTCCTGGCCGCGTCCGCCGCCGACCGTGCCGGGGGCGGACCGGGGTACGACGCGCGCGCCGTTGCCGGGCAGCGCCGTCGGGTCGGCCGTGGGCGCGGCGCCGCCCGTGCGGGGCGTGAGCGGGCTGCGCGCGGCCGCCCGCTGCTCTCCCGCGGGCTGGACCGGCACCGTGGCGCTCTTCTCGCCTCCGCCGCGCGGCTGACCCGTGCCGTCCAGGTCGCCGCGGTTGCGCCGGGAGTCCCTGGGTTCGAGCGGTATCGGGGAGCCGCGCAGCGGCTCGTCGGCGGTCCTGGGCAGCGTGAGCCGGAACTGCGAGCCGCCGCCGGGCTCGCCCCAGGCCTGGAGCCAGCCGCCGTGCAGGCGGGCGTCCTCCAGGGCGATGGACAGTCCGAGGCCGGTGCCGCCGGTGGTACGCGCGCGTGCCGGGTCGGCGCGCCAGAACCGGCTGAACACGCGCGTGGCCTCGCCGGGCTTGAGGCCCACGCCGTAGTCGCGTACGGCGACGGCGACGGCGCCGCCCGCGGAGGCCAGCTTGACGACGACGTCCTTGCCCTCGCCGTGTTCGACGGCGTTGACCACCAGGTTGCGCAGGACGCGCTCCACGCGCCGGGCGTCGGCCTCGGCGACGACGGGCTGCTGGTCGCCGACGACGCGTACGGTCGTCGCCTTGCGCTCGGCGAGCGGGGCGGCGCCGCTGACGACCCGGCGGACGACTTCCCTGAGGTCGATCGGTTCGGCTTCGAGGGCGGCGGCGCCGGCGTCGAAGCGGCTGATCTCGAGCAGGTCGGCGAGCAGGGTCTCGAACCGGTCGAGCTGGTCGGCGAGGAGTTCCGCGGACCGCGCGGTGACGGGGTCGAAGTCGACGCGGGCGTCGTGGATGACGTCGGCGGCCATGCGGACGGTCGTCAGCGGCGTGCGCAGTTCGTGCGAGACGTCGGAGACGAACCGTCGCTGCATCCGCGACAGGTCCTCGAGCTGCTGGATCTTCAGCTGGAGGTTCTGGGCCATCTTGTTGAAGGCCTCGCCGAGGCGGGCGATGTCGTCCTCGCCGGTGACCTTCATACGTTCCTGGAGGCGGCCTGCGGACAGCCGCTCGGCGATCCCGGCGGCCATCCGGACCGGTGTGACGACCTGGCGCACCACGAGCCACGCGATGGCCCCGAGGAGGACGACGACGAACAGTCCGGCGGTCGCCAGCGTGCCCTTGACCAGGCTCAGCGACTTCTCCTCCTGGGTGAGCGGGAAGAGGTAGTACAGCTCGTAGGGGTCGCCGTTGGGGTCGTTGACCTGCTTGCCGATGACGAGGGCCGGCTGCGATTCCTTGTCGTTGAGGTAGATGATGCGCGAGTAGCTCTGCGCGGCGCCGTTGCTGCTGTTGACCTGCTCGCGCAGGTTCTCGGGGACGCTCTTGTCAGGGTCGACGTAGCCGGAGGCGCGCGGTCCGCGGGCGACGCCGCTGACGTCGCCGGGGGGCAGGGTGACGACGTCGAAGGCGCCCTGGCCGCCGCTGGACAGCGACAGCACGAGTTCACTCATCCACTCGATGACGTTCTGGGACGCGCCGCCGCCTGCGGGGTTGCCGTCGTCGGCGGCGGAGCTGGCGGCCTCGTCCGCCTTCTGTTTGGCCACGGCGAAGCCGCCGGTGGCCTGGCTCTGGGACGCCTTCACCTTGGCGTCCAGCAGCCCGTTGCGCACCTGCCCGATGACGACGAAGCCGAGCAGCAGCACGACGCCGAGCGACATCAGCAGCGTGGTGGCGACGACCTTGAGCTGGATGTTGCGCCGCCACAGCCGCATGACGGGCAGCAGCGGCCTGCGCACCCAGCGCAGGAGCAGGCGCAGGACAGGGCTGTTCTGCATCCCGCCCTGGAGCAGCCCGCCCTCGAGGAGGCGGGCGAAGCGTGAACCCGGCGTCCCACGGCCGACAGGCCGCTGTGGACGGGCCCCGGACCGACCGGGGGCCGAAGCGGCACTGTCACCGGACATGTCAGCTGGGTCCTGCCTTGTATCCGACGCCACGGACGGTCACGACGATCTCCGGACGCTCGGGGTCCTTCTCGACCTTGGAGCGCAGCCGCTGGACGTGCACGTTGACCAGGCGGGTGTCGGCGGCGTGCCGGTAGCCCCACACCTGTTCGAGGAGCACCTCGCGGGTGAAGACCTGCCACGGCTTGCGCGCCAGCGCGACCAGCAGGTCGAACTCCAGCGGGGTCAGTGCGATGGACTGGCCCTCCCGCTTCACGGAGTGACCGGCCACGTCGATGACGAGGTCGCCTATGGCGAGCTGTTCGGGCGCCGGCTCCTCGGACCTGCGCAGCCGCGCCCGGATGCGGGCGACCAGCTCCTTCGGCTTGAACGGCTTCACGATGTAGTCGTCGGCGCCGGACTCCAGGCCGACGACGACGTCGACGGTGTCGCTCTTCGCCGTGAGCATCACGATCGGCACCCCGGACTCCGCCCGGATCAGGCGGCACACCTCGATGCCGTCCCGGCCGGGCAGCATCAGGTCCAGCAGCACCAGGTCGGGTTTCGCCTCACGGAAAGCGGCCAGCGCCTTGTCGCCGTCAGCTACGAAAGACGGCTCAAAACCTTCACCACGCAGCACAATGCCGAGCATCTCGGCCAGTGCGGTGTCGTCGTCGACGACAAGGACTCGTCCCTTCATAAACGACATCATCCCATTCTCATAACGGTGAAGGACACGCAGGTGAGCAGGGTCACCGGCCTGTGACCCTAGCCGCAGGGGACCGTCACTGTCTGCCCCCGTCCGTCAGCGTTGATGTCAGCGCTGATGTCAGCCCGGTCGACCCGCGGCCGACCGTCGCCGATCCGGCGCACCCGGGTCGATGTCGGCGAGAAAGTGGTGATGTTTCGCAGGTACCGGGGTGAGCGTGCAGCGGCGCTGCGAAGGTGAGGCGGATGCCGTGCCGCCAGTGGCCGGTTACGGTTCGAGCCCTTGCCCGGTGCGGCGTCGGTACTTTGCCGCGCGAAGCTCGAGCCGGACGACCCAACCCAGGAACAGTGTGATCGCCGTTTCGGTCGCCTGCCTCCACGTCTCGGGGACCCACTTGTGTGCGGCGACTGCCACGAGGCCGAACCATGCGCTCAGCAGGAGGTACTCCCGAAGGCGGGTCCGCAGGCGGGCGTCCGGCCGTGCCAGGTGCGCCATGGAGATCCCCCTCTCTGAAACCGGAGGGTACAACGCGCCCGGAAGCACGGTCGGCCGATCGCGTAGCCGGTTTGGGTCGGTCAGCCGCAGGAACACCCGACAGCGGCCGGGGCCCCCTCGGCGGCCTGGCCGGTGCAGCAGCCGTCGCCAGGGGCGGTGGGGTCGGCCGTTCTGGTCACGGTGGTGGTCGGCTCCGGCATCCGGGCAGGCCACCGAACTGACCGATGACATCGGCGTCCAGTTGCTCGCCGACTCCCTGGCCACCGTGTTCGGCCTGGGCGCCCTCATCGCGCTGTTCGGTCAGGTCTCCGGCGCGCCCTTCAACCCCGTGGTCACGCTCGTGGCCTGGTTCACCGGCCGCCGCACCCCCGACGGGCTACCCCTGCGGGACCTGGTCGTCTACCTCCCCGCGCAGACGGCCGGGGCGATCGGTGGCGCCGTCCTGGCCGACGCCATGTTCGCCGAGCCACTGCTCCAGTGGTCCACCCATGACCGCTCCGCGGGTCATCTCTGGCTCGGTCGTTCGTCATCACACTCGTGGCCGGGACGGCAGCCGCGTTCGGGGTGCGCAGGTTCATCAGCGCCCTGCTTCTCAACATCTGGTTCGTCGTCGCCGTCGGCTTCGAGTTCGGCATCCGCGACGACGACCACGTCACCAGCTACGTATGGGCCCAGGTGCTCTCGTGGACCGGAGGGGCGGCACTGTGGATCACCGTGACGTTCCTCTGGTGGCTCATCCGGGGGCGCAGGGATCAGAGCCGGCCCTTCTCGGAGCTCCCGGGTGACACTTCCCGGAAGAAGCTGACCCGCCCGCTGGTCCTGTTCGCGCTGATCCGCGCCGTGGTCATGGCCGGCACCGTCGCGCTGGCCTTCGGACTGGATCTCTCGTACGGCTCCTGGATCCCGATCGCGGCCATGATCGCGCTGAAGCCGAGCCTCGAGCAGGCGGCGCTCGCCGGCGCACAGCGCCTGGCTGGTGCCCTGATCGGCGCCATCGTGGCCGCTCTCCTGCTGTGGGTGCCCGCGAGCGAGAGCGGCCTCGACCTGTTCGCGGTGCATCGCGGACTCGAAGTGGTCGCGCTCGTCCTGCTGTGGACGGCCGTCGGCGGCCGCCGCTCACGCGGACGACCGCCGACGGCCGGTCACACCACCTCGCCGGCCCCGGCGACCTTGCCGCGCAGCCCGGCGAGCGCGTCGGCCGTCACCGGCGACACCACGCCCTCCTCCGTGACGATCGCCGTCACCAGCTCGGGCGGCGTCACGTCGAACGCGGGGTTGTACGCCTGGGTCCCCAACGGCGCCACCGGGGTCCCGGTGCCCGCCCCGGTCACCGGCGCCTGCGACGCCATCACCTCCGTCACCTCGAACCCGGGCCGCTGCTCCACCTCGATGGACGCGCCGTCCGGCGTCTCCAGATCGACCGTCGTCACCGGCGCGACCACGATGAAGGGCACATGGTGGTACCGCGCCAGCACCGCGAGCGGATAGCTGCCCACCTTGTTGGCCACCGACCCGTCGGCCGCGATGCGGTCCGCCCCGATCAGCACCGCGTCCACCTCGCCCGCCGCGAAGAGCGAACCCGCCGCGTTGTCCGTCAGCAGGGTGTACGCCATGCCGTTGCGGGCCGCCTCGTACGCCGTGAGGCGGGCGCCCTGGAGCAGCGGACGCGTCTCGTCGACCCACAGCCGCCGCAGCCGCCCCGCCCGGTGCCCGGCGAGCGCCACCGCGAACGCCGTCCCTTCCCCGCCCGACACCAGCGAACCGGTGTTGCAGTGCGTGAGGACCCGGTGTCCGCCGCCCGGCAGCAGCTCGTCGAGGAGCGCCAGCCCGTGCTCGGCCATCCGGGCGCTCGCCTCGGCGTCCTCCCGGTGCAACTGCCGCGCCGCGGCCAGCGCGGCCCGCGCGCCCTGCGCGGGGTCACCGCTCTTCGCGGTCTCCTCCTCGTAGGCGGCCTTCGCCCGCCGCACACCGACGGACAGGTTCACCGCGGTGGGCCGGGCGCCCGCGAGGGCGTTCGCGGCGTCCTCCACGTCGAAGCCCCGCGCGGCGGCGAGCGCGACGCCGTACGCCCCCGCGATCCCGAGCAGCGGAGCGCCCCGCACGGCGAGCGAACCGATCGCCTCCACCAGCGCGGATGCGTCCGTACACACCAGTTCGACCTCTTCGGCCGGCAGTCTCGTCTGGTCGAGCAGAACGAGTACCGGGCCTTCGGGTAGCTCCTCCCAACGGATCGCAGGGGTCTCGCTCGGCCGCTTGTCCTCACCGGATTGCGCGTGCTGATCAGCCATGCGATCAGTCTGCCCCCGATCCGGCGGACAATTGAAGCGGACGATTGAAGGTGCGCAGCCCGTACCGCGGCCGGTCACCCGATCAGCACCCCATGGCACGATGGCCCCCAACCTGCCGCCGCGACGGCGGACGGGCACCGTGAAGGAGCGACGATGAACGACACTCCGGGCTGGGCCTCGCCCGGATCCGCCCCGTCCGACGGACAGGAGCCCGGCGCGTCCCGTCCCGCCGGGCCCACCGACCGTCCCGTCGGCGCCCCGCCCGCGGAGCAGCCGGGCACGGACCCGCAGAGCCCCGGCACGAAGTGGTCCAAGGAACAGCCGCCACCCGGCCCCGGCCAGTGGTCCGCGCCCACGGCCCCGGACCGCGCCGCGGGCCCGACCCCGCCGCCACCGCCCCCGCCGCCCGGCTCCCGCTGGGGCGGCCCCCCGCCTCCCGGACCGGGCGGCGGACACCCCGGCGGCCCCGCGGGCTACGGCGGTTGGGGCGCTCCCGGCGGCTGGGGTGCCGGCTGGGGCGGCCCGCCGCCCGCGGCCAAGCCCGGCGTGATCCCGCTGCGTCCGCTCGCCGTGGGCGAGATCCTCGACGGCGCCGTCACCACCATGCGCACCTACTGGCGCACGGTCCTCGGCATCTCGCTGACCGTCGCCGTCGTCACCCAGATCTTCGTCGTCCTCGTGCAGGGCCTCGTCCTGGACGCCACGGACCCGAACGCCCTCGGCGACCCGAGCGCCACCCCTGACGAGCAGCTCAGCGCCATGGGCGACGCCCTGCGCGCCTCCGGCCCCGTCCTGCTCATCACCCTCGTCGGCACCATCACGGCGACCGCCCTGCTCACGGCCGTCACCAGCCGGGCCGTCCTCGGCAAACCGGTCACCCTCGGCGAGGCCTGGCGCGACGCCCGCCCCCAGTTGCCCCGGCTGTTCGGACTGATCTTCCTGCTCATACTGGGCGCCGCGGTGACCGTCCTCGTCTGCCTGCTCCCGGGCATCCTCGTGACCGCCGCCGACAACGCCGACGCGGGGGCCGCCCTGATGGCCTTCGGCATCCTCGGCTCGGTCGTCCTCGTGCTGTGGCTGCTCGTCCGCTTCTCCCTCGCCTCGCCGACCCTGATGCTGGAGAAGCAGGGCATCAAGAAGGCACTCGCCCGCTCCGCGAAGCTCACCCGCGGCTCCTGGTGGCGCATCTTCGGCATCCAGCTGCTCGCCATGATCATCGCGAACATCGTGTCGATGATCGCCGTCGTCCCCTTCGCCGTCCTCGGCGCCGCCCTCAGCGACGGCGGCGTCAGCGGCATGCTCGACGCGAGCAGCGACCTGGGCTGGACCTACCTCGTCGTCAGCGGCATCGGCTCGGTCATCGGCTCCATGATCACCTTCCCGATCTCGGCAGGGGTCATCGTGCTCCTCTACATCGACCAGCGCATCCGCCGCGAGGCCCTCGACGTCGTCCTGGCCCGCGCCGCCGGCCTCCCGGACAACGGCACCACCACCGCCGCCGCCACGATCCCGGGGAGCTGATGCGGTGAACCTGGCGGGGGTGCTCCTCACCGCGGTACCACTCCCGGGCGGCCCCACCGTGGGGGCAGGGCTGCCCGGCAACGCCGAAGCGTCGCCGACGGCCCTGCCGCGTCTCACCCGCGGCGCCGTGGCGGCCCTGCTGCGGGCGGGCGACAGGACCGCGCCGGTCCTCGCCCGCGGCGGCGACGAACCACCGGTCACGATCCCGCGCGACCCCGCACGGGAAGCGGCCCGCCGTGAGCTGTCCAAGAGCCTGTACCACCAGAACGACCCCAGCCTGATGCAGCGCGCCCTCGACGCCCTCTGGGACTGGGTCGGCGGCCTCTTCGACACCGCGTCGACGGCCACCCCCGGCGGCACGCTCGGCCTGCTGGTCGTCGCCCTGGCCGTGGCGGCCGTCGTCGGCGCCCTGTGGTGGCGCCTGGGCACCCCGCGCCGCACGCCCGCCTCCACCGCCGCCCTCTTCGACGACCGCCCGCGCAGCGCCGCGGAACACCGCGCGACCGCCGAGGCACACGCCGCCCAGGGCCACTGGAACCAGGCCGTCCAGGAACGCACCCGGGCGATCGTCCGCTCCCTCGAGGAACGCGCCCTCCTCGACGTCCGCCCCGGCCGCACGGCCGACGAGGCCGCCGCCGAAGCCGGACGCGCCCTGCCCGGCCACACCGACCGCCTGCACGCCGCCGCCCGCGACTTCGACGACGTGACGTACGGCGGACGCCTCGCCACCCGCCAGTGGTACACCCGCATGGCCGACCTGGACCTCGACCTCGAACGCGCCCGCCCCCGGCTGACGGCGGACAGCCCCCGCACCACGGCCCACGACACCCACCAGGGAGCCTCCGGATGACGACCGGGGCCACCCTCCCCTCCACCTCCACCTCGCCCACCGCCCGCGCGCTGTGGACCCGCACGCGCGGCATCACCCTCGCCCTCGTGCTGCTCCTCGCGGGCGCCGTCACCCTCGCGGTCCTCCAGTCCGACGCCCGCCACGGCGCCCTCGACCCGCGCTCCGCGGACCCCTACGGCAGCCGGGCCCTCGCCGAACTCCTCGCCGACCGCGGCGTGTCCACCCGCGTCGTCACCACCCTCGCCGAGGCCCGCGCCGAGGCCGGCCCCGGCACCACACTCCTGGTCGCCACCCCCGACCTGCTGACCGAACGTCAACAACGCGACCTGCACACGTCGATCACCGGCTCCGGCGGCCGCACCCTCCTCGTCGCCCCCACCGCCTGGTCCGTGGAGACCCTCGCCCCCGGGGTCACCGCGGACCCCGCCAACAGCCGCGCCTCCGCGCTCTCCCCCGACTGCGCCCTGCCCGCCGCCCGCCGCGCCGGCACCGCGGAAACCGGCGGCATCCGCTACACCACCCGCCACCTCGACGCCGACTCGTGCTACCCCAGCGCCCGCCTGGCCACCCTGCTGCGCATCCCCGACACCACCGGCGACGGCGACACCGTCGTCCTCGGCGCCCCCGACATCCTCTACAACGACCGCCTCGACGAACAGGGCAACGCCTCGCTCGCCCTCCAACTCCTCGGCTCCCGCAGCCACCTGGTCTGGTACCTCCCCTCACTCTCCGACACCGCCGCCACCGACCCCGCCGACGAGAAGAGCTTCCTCGACCTGCTCCCCTCCGGCTGGCTCTGGGGCACCCTCCAGCTCTTCGTCGCCGCAGCCCTCGCCGCCCTGTGGCGGGCACGCCGCTTCGGCCCCCTCGTACCGGAAAAACTCCCCGTGGCCATCCGCGCCTCCGAAACCGCCGAAGGCCGCGCCCGCCTCTACCGCAAAGCCGACGCCCGCGACCGCGCGGCAGACGCTCTCCGCTCCACCACCCGCACCCGCCTCGCCCCCCTCCTCGGCATCCCCGTCACCCGGGCACACACCCCCGAGTCCCTCCTGCCCGCCCTGTCCGACCACCTCCACGGCGACGGACAGTCCCTGCACGCCCTCCTCTTCGGACCACCACCCGCCGACGACACGGCACTGATCGCGCTCGCCGACCACCTCGACGCCCTCGAAAGAGAGGTACGCCGTCCATGATGGACCCGACCACTGACAACGCCGGGAACACCGGGGACCCCGACCGCGCCCGCGCCTCCCTGGAGGCCCTGCGCGCCGAGATCTCCAAGGCCGTGGTCGGTCAGGACCCCGCCGTGACGGGCCTCGTCGTGGCCCTCCTGTGCCGCGGACACGTCCTCCTCGAAGGAGTCCCCGGGGTGGCCAAGACCCTCCTCGTCCGCGCCCTCGCCGCAGCCCTCGAACTCGACACCAAACGCGTCCAGTTCACCCCCGACCTGATGCCCAGCGACATCACCGGCTCCCTCGTCTACGACGCCCGCACCGCCGAGTTCTCCTTCCAGCCCGGCCCGGTCTTCACCAACCTGCTGCTCGCCGACGAGATCAACCGCACCCCGCCGAAAACCCAGTCCTCCCTCCTCGAAGCGATGGAGGAACGCCAGGTCACCGTCGACGGCACCCCCCGCCCCCTCCCCGACCCGTTCCTCGTCGCGGCCACCCAGAACCCCGTCGAGTACGAGGGCACCTACCCCCTCCCCGAAGCCCAGCTGGACCGCTTCCTCCTCAAGCTGACGATCCCGCTCCCCTCCCGCCAGGAGGAGATAGACGTCCTCACCCGGCACGCCGAGGGCTTCAACCCACGCGACCTCCAGGCCGCCGGCGTACGCCCCGTCGCAGGACCCGCCGACCTCGAGGCGGCCCGCGCAGCCGTCGCCAAAACGACGGTCTCCCCCGAGATCACGGCCTACGTCGTCGACATCTGCCGCGCCACCCGCGACTCGCCCTCCCTCACCCTAGGCGTCTCCCCCCGGGGCGCGACCGCCCTCCTGGCCACCGCCCGCGCCTGGGCCTGGCTCACCGGCCGCGACTACGTCATCCCCGACGACGTCAAAGCCCTCGCCCTGCCCACCCTGCGCCACCGCGTACAGCTCCGCCCGGAGGCAGAGATGGAAGGCGTGACGGCCGACTCCGTCATCACCGCGCTCCTCACCCACGTCCCCGTGCCCCGCTGATGGCCCTCACCGGACGCACCGCGCTCCTCGCGGCCCTCGGCTCCCTCCCCGTCGGCATCTGGGATCCCAGCTGGACGGGTCTCCTCGCCGTCAACGCCCCCCTGGCTCTGGCGTGCGCCTGCGACTTCGCCCTCGCCTCCCCGGTACGCCGTCTGAAGCTCACGCGCTCCGGCGACACCTCCGCCCGCCTCGGCGACCCGGCCGACATCACCCTCACGATCACCAACCCCTCCCGCCGTCCCCTGCGCGCCCACCTCCGCGACGCCTGGCCCCCGAGCAGCTGGCCACCGGGAACGGAGACGGAGGCCTCCCGTCACCGTCTGACCGTCCCGTCCGGAGAGCGCCGCCGCGTCACCACCCGCCTGCGCCCCACCCGCCGGGGCGACCACCACAGCGACCGCGTCACGATCCGCTCCTTCGGCCCCCTCGGCCTCTTCACCCGCCAAGGCACGCACAAGGTCCCCTGGACCGTGCGCGCCCTCCCCCCGTTCACCAGCCGCAAGCACCTCCCGTCCAAACTCGCCCGCCTGCGCGAACTGGACGGCCGCACCAGCGTCCTCACCCGCGGCCAGGGCACGGAGTTCGACAGCCTGCGCGAGTACGTGCCTGGTGACGACACCCGCTCCATCGACTGGCGCGCCACGGCCCGCCACTCCACGGTCGCCGTCCGCACCTGGCGCCCCGAACGCGACCGCCACATCCTGCTCGTCCTCGACACCGGCCGCACCTCGGCGGGACGGGTCGACGACGCTCCCCGCCTCGACGCCTCCCTCGACGCCGCACTCCTGCTCGCCGCCCTGGCCTCCCGCGCCGGCGACCGGGTCGACCTCCTCGCCTACGACCGTCGCGTACGCGCCCTCGTCCAGGGCCGAACAGCACGCGACGTCCTCCCGTCGCTCGTCAACGCCATGGCCACCCTCGAACCCGAACTGGTCGAGACGGACGCCCGTGGCCTCACCGCCGCGGCCCTGCGCACAGCCCCCCGCCGCTCCCTCATCGTCCTGATGACGACGCTGGACGCCGCCCCCGTCGAAGAAGGCCTCCTCCCGGTCCTCCCTCAACTCACCCAGCGCCACACCGTCCTGGTGGCCTCGGTGGCCGACCCGCACATCGCCCGCATGACCATGTCCCGTGGCACCGCGGACGCCGTGTACGAGGCCGCGGCCGCCGCCCGCGCCCAGTCGGAACGTCAGCACACGGCCGAACAGCTCCGCCGGCACGGCGTCACCGTCGTGGACGCGACACCGGACCAACTGGCCCCGGCCCTGGCGGACGCCTACCTCGCACTGAAAGCAGCCGGACGCCTCTGAGCTCCACGGGCCCTCTTCCCATTCACGAAAGGGCCGTGGAATTCAGAAATCTGCCCGGAACGCAGAAAACCCCCGCACCATCAGGTGCGGGGGTCTCCCATAAAATTTGTTCGGCGGTGTCCTACTCTCCCACAGGGTCCCCCCTGCAGTACCATCGGCGCTGTAAGGCTTAGCTTCCGGGTTCGGAATGTAACCGGGCGTTTCCCTCACGCTATGACCACCGAAACACTATGAAACTGTCCAGCCGCACCATGTGTGGCACATGGGGCTGTTCGTGGTTTCAGAACCAACACAGTGGACGCGAGCAACTGAGGACAAGCCCTCGGCCTATTAGTACCGGTCAGCTTCACCCATTACTGGGCTTCCACATCCGGCCTATCAACCCAGTCGTCTACTGGGAGCCTTAACCCCTCAAAGGGGGTGGGAATACTCATCTCGAAGCAGGCTTCCCGCTTAGATGCTTTCAGCGGTTATCCCTCCCGAACGTAGCCAACCAGCCATGCCCTTGGCAGAACAACTGGCACACCAGAGGTTCGTCCGTCCCGGTCCTCTCGTACTAGGGACAGCCCTTCTCAATATTCCTGCGCGCGCAGCGGATAGGGACCGAACTGTCTCACGACGTTCTAAACCCAGCTCGCGTACCGCTTTAATGGGCGAACAGCCCAACCCTTGGGACCGACTCCAGCCCCAGGATGCGACGAGCCGACATCGAGGTGCCAAACCATCCCGTCGATATGGACTCTTGGGGAAGATCAGCCTGTTATCCCCGGGGTACCTTTTATCCGTTGAGCGACGGCGCTTCCACAAGCCACCGCCGGATCACTAGTCCCGACTTTCGTCCCTGCTCGACCCGTCGGTCTCACAGTCAAGCTCCCTTGTGCACTTACACTCAACACCTGATTGCCAACCAGGCTGAGGGAACCTTTGGGCGCCTCCGTTACTCTTTAGGAGGCAACCGCCCCAGTTAAACTACCCATCAGACACTGTCCCTGATCCGGATCACGGACCCAGGTTAGACATCCAGCACGACCAGAGTGGTATTTCAACGACGACTCCACAACCACTGGCGTGGCCGCTTCAAAGTCTCCCACCTATCCTACACAAGCCGAACCGAACACCAATATCAAACTGTAGTAAAGGTCCCGGGGTCTTTCCGTCCTGCTGCGCGAAACGAGCATCTTTACTCGTAGTGCAATTTCACCGGGCCTATGGTTGAGACAGTCGAGAAGTCGTTACGCCATTCGTGCAGGTCGGAACTTACCCGACAAGGAATTTCGCTACCTTAGGATGGTTATAGTTACCACCGCCGTTTACTGGCGCTTAAGTTCTCAGCTTCGCCACACCGAAATGTGACTAACCGGTCCCCTTAACGTTCCAGCACCGGGCAGGCGTCAGTCCGTATACATCGCCTTACGGCTTCGCACGGACCTGTGTTTTTAGTAAACAGTCGCTTCTCGCTGGTCTCTGCGGCCACCCCCAGCTCATGGAGTAAATCCAATCACCAGTGATGGCCCCCCTTCTCCCGAAGTTACGGGGGCATTTTGCCGAGTTCCTTAACCATAGTTCACCCGAACGCCTCGGTATTCTCTACCTGACCACCTGAGTCGGTTTAGGGTACGGGCCGCCATGAAACTCGCTAGAGGCTTTTCTCGACAGCATAGGATCATCCACTTCGCCACAATCGGCTCGGCATCAGGTCTCAGACACGTGAACGGCGGATTTGCCTACCGTTCGCCCTACACCCTTACCCCGGGACAACCACCGCCCGGGATGGACTACCTTCCTGCGTCACCCCATCACTCACCTACTGCAAGTCTGGTTCGTCGGCTCCACCACTTTCCTTTCCCCGAAGGGTCCGGAACGGCTTCACGGACTTAGCATCGCCTGGTTCGATGTTTGACGCTTCACAGCGGGTACCGGAATATCAACCGGTTATCCATCGACTACGCCTGTCGGCCTCGCCTTAGGTCCCGACTTACCCTGGGCAGATCAGCTTGACCCAGGAACCCTTAGTCAATCGGCGCACACGTTTCTCACGTGTGTATCGCTACTCATGCCTGCATTCTCACTCGTGAACCGTCCACAACTACCTTCCGGTGCTGCTTCACCCGGCACACGACGCTCCCCTACCCATCACAGCCGCCGTTGGGCGTATTGCTGCAATGACACGACTTCGGCGGTACGCTTGAGCCCCGCTACATTGTCGGCGCGGAATCACTAGACCAGTGAGCTATTACGCACTCTTTCAAGGGTGGCTGCTTCTAAGCCAACCTCCTGGTTGTCTCTGCGACTCCACATCCTTTCCCACTTAGCGTACGCTTAGGGGCCTTAGTCGATGCTCTGGGCTGTTTCCCTCTCGACCATGGAGCTTATCCCCCACAGTCTCACTGCCGCGCTCTCACTTACCGGCATTCGGAGTTTGGCTAAGGTCAGTAACCCGGTAGGGCCCATCGCCTATCCAGTGCTCTACCTCCGGCAAGAAACACACGACGCTGCACCTAAATGCATTTCGGGGAGAACCAGCTATCACGGAGTTTGATTGGCCTTTCACCCCTAACCACAGGTCATCCCCCAGGTTTTCAACCCTGGTGGGTTCGGTCCTCCACGAAGTCTTACCTCCGCTTCAACCTGCCCATGGCTAGATCACTCCGCTTCGGGTCTTGAGCGTGCTACTGAATCGCCCTGTTCGGACTCGCTTTCGCTACGGCTACCCCACTCGGGTTAACCTCGCAACACACCGCAAACTCGCAGGCTCATTCTTCAAAAGGCACGCAGTCACGAGACACCAAGCAAGCTTGATGTCCGACGCTCCCACGGCTTGTAGGCACACGGTTTCAGGTACTATTTCACTCCGCTCCCGCGGTACTTTTCACCATTCCCTCACGGTACTATCCGCTATCGGTCACCAGGGAATATTTAGGCTTAGCGGGTGGTCCCGCCAGATTCACACGGGATTTCTCGGGCCCCGTGCTACTTGGGTGTCTCTCAAACGAGCCGCTGACGTTTCGACTACGGGGGTCTTACCCTCTACGCCGGACCTTTCGCATGTCCTTCGTCTACATCAACGGTTTCTGACTCGTCTCACAGCCGGCAGACTGTGAAAGAGAGATCCCACAACCCCGTACACGCAACCCCTGCCGGGTCTCACACGTATACGGTTTGGCCTCATCCGGTTTCGCTCGCCACTACTCCCGGAATCACGGTTGTTTTCTCTTCCTGCGGGTACTGAGATGTTTCACTTCCCCGCGTTCCCTCCACACTGCCTATGTGTTCAGCAGCGGGTGACAGCCCATGACGACTGCCGGGTTTCCCCATTCGGAAACCCCCGGATCAAAGCCTGGTTGACGACTCCCCGGGGACTATCGTGGCCTCCCACGTCCTTCATCGGTTCCTGGTGCCAAGGCATCCACCGTGCGCCCTTAAAAACTTGGCCACAGATGCTCGCGTCCACTGTGCAGTTCTCAAACAACGACCAGCCACCCATCACCCCGAACCCTTACGGTCCGAGTGCACTGGGGCCGGCATCAGAAGGACGACCTCACGGCCGCACCCTCAGACACCCAACAGCGTGCCCGGCACCCCCGCCACTCGTGATCAGCTTTCCACGCTCCGAAGAGCAGTACTTACAGCCCGAGATGACTGAGAATGCCGAATAATCAACGTTCCACCCATGAGCAACCAGCATCGAACATTCGCCGATGTACTGGCCTCTGACCTCACCCCGAAGGGATCGGTAAGAAGTGCTCCTTAGAAAGGAGGTGATCCAGCCGCACCTTCCGGTACGGCTACCTTGTTACGACTTCGTCCCAATCGCCAGTCCCACCTTCGACAGCTCCCTCCCACAAGGGGTTGGGCCACCGGCTTCGGGTGTTACCGACTTTCGTGACGTGACGGGCGGTGTGTACAAGGCCCGGGAACGTATTCACCGCAGCAATGCTGATCTGCGATTACTAGCAACTCCGACTTCATGGGGTCGAGTTGCAGACCCCAATCCGAACTGAGACCGGCTTTTTGAGATTCGCTCCACCTCACGGTTTCGCAGCTCTTTGTACCGGCCATTGTAGCACGTGTGCAGCCCAAGACATAAGGGGCATGATGACTTGACGTCGTCCCCACCTTCCTCCGAGTTGACCCCGGCAGTCTCCTGTGAGTCCCCATCACCCCGAAGGGCATGCTGGCAACACAGAACAAGGGTTGCGCTCGTTGCGGGACTTAACCCAACATCTCACGACACGAGCTGACGACAGCCATGCACCACCTGTACACCGACCACAAGGGGGGCACTATCTCTAATGCTTTCCGGTGTATGTCAAGCCTTGGTAAGGTTCTTCGCGTTGCGTCGAATTAAGCCACATGCTCCGCTGCTTGTGCGGGCCCCCGTCAATTCCTTTGAGTTTTAGCCTTGCGGCCGTACTCCCCAGGCGGGGAACTTAATGCGTTAGCTGCGGCACCGACGACGTGGAATGTCGCCAACACCTAGTTCCCACCGTTTACGGCGTGGACTACCAGGGTATCTAATCCTGTTCGCTCCCCACGCTTTCGCTCCTCAGCGTCAGTAATGGCCCAGAGATCCGCCTTCGCCACCGGTGTTCCTCCTGATATCTGCGCATTTCACCGCTACACCAGGAATTCCGATCTCCCCTACCACACTCTAGTCTGCCCGTATCGAATGCAGACCCGGGGTTAAGCCCCGGGCTTTCACATCCGACGCGACAGACCGCCTACGAGCTCTTTACGCCCAATAATTCCGGACAACGCTTGCGCCCTACGTATTACCGCGGCTGCTGGCACGTAGTTAGCCGGCGCTTCTTCTGCAGGTACCGTCACTTTCGCTTCTTCCCTGCTGAAAGAGGTTTACAACCCGAAGGCCGTCATCCCTCACGCGGCGTCGCTGCATCAGGCTTTCGCCCATTGTGCAATATTCCCCACTGCTGCCTCCCGTAGGAGTCTGGGCCGTGTCTCAGTCCCAGTGTGGCCGGTCGCCCTCTCAGGCCGGCTACCCGTCGTCGCCTTGGTGAGCCATTACCTCACCA
Organism: Streptomyces asoensis; assembly: GCF_016860545.1. Classification (NCBI taxonomy): domain Bacteria; kingdom Bacillati; phylum Actinomycetota; class Actinomycetes; order Kitasatosporales; family Streptomycetaceae; genus Streptomyces; species Streptomyces asoensis. The sequence continues at coordinate 538,293 of NZ_BNEB01000003.1, forward strand.
ACAAGCTGATAGGCCGCGGGCTCATCCTTCACCGCCGGAGCTTTCGACCCCCACCCATGCGAGTGGAAGTGATATCCGGTATTAGACCCCGTTTCCAGGGCTTGTCCCAGAGTGAAGGGCAGATTGCCCACGTGTTACTCACCCGTTCGCCACTAATCCCCACCGAAGTGGTTCATCGTTCGACTTGCATGTGTTAAGCACGCCGCCAGCGTTCGTCCTGAGCCAGGATCAAACTCTCCGTGAATGTTTACCGGTAATCCGGTGCACACACACGAGAGCGGAACAGCCAGGCGGAATGAGCCCGGCCGTTCACAGCGTCCTCGCTGTGTTTATTTCAAAGGAACCTCATCCTCGGCTATCACTGCCGGGGACGGGGTATCAACATATCTGGCGTTGATTTTTGGCACGCTGTTGAGTTCTCAAGGAACGGACGCTTCCTTTGTACTCACCCGAACTTCTTCGGGCTTTCCTCCGGGCGCTTCCCTTCGGTCTTGCGTTTCCGACTCTATCAGATCTTTTCTCGACCCGATTTCCTCGGTGCTTTCCAGGTTCCCGCTTTTGTTTCGCGGTTTCCTTTCCGGCGGTTCCGACTTTATCAGAAGTTTCAGGCCGGTCTGACCGGTCATTCATTTCCGAGTTATCGGGAGCCTCGGTAGAATCTCGGATTCAGGAGGCTGACAGATACTAACCGCTGCCGACCGGACCCTGTCCAGTTCCAGGCAACTGTTCGAATCTACCTCCCCACGCGCTCCGTGTCAACGGTTTTTGTGGGGCGAAGAGGAGACTAGCAGCCCGTCGGGGCCATCCGCACATCAGGCGGCCGTCGGCACCGTGGCGCTGCGCTCGGTGGCCCCCAGGTCGCCCGTGTCGCCGGCCCGGGCGGCTCTGCCGCCGACGACGTAGACGTAGACGAGGAAGGCCAGTTCGGCCGCGATGCCGATGGTGATGCGGGCCCAGGTCGGCAGACCCGATGGGGTGACGAAGCCTTCGATGGCACCGGAGACGAAGAGGACCAGGGCGAGTCCGATGGCCATGCCGACCGCGGCCCTGCCCTCTTCGGCGAGCGCGGTGCGCCGGGAGCGCGGGCCCGGATCGATGACCGTCCAGCCCAGGCGGAGTCCGGTGCCGGCCGCGACGAAGACGGCGGTGAGTTCGAGGAGGCCGTGCGGGAGCACGAGACCCAGGAAGGTGTCGAGCCGTCCCGCGGAGGACATGAGGCCGGCGCCGATCCCGAGGTTGAGCATGTTCTGGAAGAGGATCCAGAGGACCGGAAGCCCCAGGAAGACGCCCAGGACCAGGCACATGGCGGCGGCCTGGGCGTTGTTGGTCCACACCTGCGCGGCGAAGGCCGCGGCCTGGTGGCTCGAGTAGTACGTCTCGTACAGGCCACCGGGTCGGGTGAGCTCACGCAGTTCGTCGGGCGGCGCCAGGGAGGACTGGACCTCCGGGTGGGCGCCGATCCACCAGCCGAGGAGCGCCGCGACGGCGGTGGAGATCAACGCCGTCGGGACCCACCAGTGACGCGATCTGTAGACCGCGGCGGGAAAGCTCTGGGTGAGGAAGCGCGTCACGTCGCGCCAGGAGGCTCGCCGGGTGCCCGTCACCGCGCTACGCGCGCGTGCCACCAGCTGGGTGAGCCGACCGGTGAGCTGTGGATCGGGGGCGCTGGACTGGATCAGCGAGAGGTGGGTGGCGGTGCGCTGGTAGAGCGTGACGAGTTCGTCGGTCTCGGCGCCGGTGAGGCTGCGTCGGCGGCGCAACAGGGCGTCGAGACGGTCCCACTCGGCTCGGTGGGCGGAGACGAAGACGTCGAGGTCCATCGGTGTGCCTGCTCCTCGGCGTTCGTCGGCGGCCGGTGATCGATGTCAGCTTGTCGTACTGCGGCGCGATGTGCCTTCAGCTTGGCAGACTGGCCGTTCTCGGGGCAGGCCAGGGAAGGGACGACGGGCGTGAGTGAGCTGGTGACGGGTGAGGCCGTGGCGTTGGAGCTGCGGCCTGCCAGGCTGCCCAGCCGAGCGTTGGCCACGCTGCTGGACCTGGTCGTGGTGTTCGTGGTCTACGTAGTGGTGAGCATCGGCGTGCTGGCGGCGTCGGCCTCCCTGGACGAGGCGGCGCAGGTCGCGCTGTCGATCGCCACGTTCCTGCTGGTCCTGGTCGGCGGGCCGATAGCGGTCGAGACCCTCAGCCACGGGCGGTCCCTGGGGAAGATGGCGTGCGGGCTGCGCGTGGTGCGGGACGACGGCGGGCCGATCCGGTTCCGGCACGCGCTCGTGCGGGGCGCGATCGGGGTGGTCGAGATCCTGCTGACGATCGGGGTGGTCGCGTGCATCGCCTCGTTGGTGTCGGCCCGGGGACGGCGGCTCGGTGATGTGTTCGCCGGCACCCTGGTGGTGCGTGAGCGGGTGCCCGTGTCGCGGTCCGGATTCCTCCCCCCGCCTCCGCCGTGGCTGGCGGGGCGGTTCCAGGCGGTCGACCTGTCGGCCGTGCCGGACGGTCTGTGGCTGGCGGTGCGCCAGTGTCTGGGGCGGATGAACCAGCTGGATCCTCAGGTCGGCTGGGCGATGGCGGGGCAGCTGGCCGAGGATGTGGCGGCGCGCACGGGGACGCCGGTGCCGCCGGGGGTGCCGCCGGCCGCGTATCTGGCGGCGGTGGTGCAGGAGCGGCAGGTCCGCGAGGCGCGGCGGGCTTTCGGGAACGGTCCGGTGGCGGAGTGGCACGCGGGTGCGGGCGGCGTGGGTGGTGCGCCGGGCGTCTACGGTCCGCCGAACCCGTACGGCCCTCCCGCTCCGGCCGCGTACGGCGAGGCCGCTTCGTATGACCGGCCCTCTGCCTACGCTCCCCCGGCTTCCCACGCTCCCCCGGCCTCGTACGGCCCCGCTCCCTACGGAGCCCCGGCTCCTCACGGGCCCGCGGAGGAGGCGTCCGCGGACGAGGGGCAGGGGCAGGTACAAGGACAGAGGAAGGGACCGGGGTCGGGGTTCGTGCCTCCGGCTTAGGCGTCCCGTCGCGGGTTGTCCTCAGTCGAATGCCGACGGAGGTGTCTCGAGGTCCTCCAGCTCGATGCCGGGGGCCGCGAGGACCACGTCGCCGGCGAGGTGCACGGTGTGCTGTTCCCCGGTGTCCAGGGCTGTGACCTGGTATTCGTCCACGGTCAGGGGGCCGTTGTCAGTGGGGTGTGCTTCTCTTCTCAGCAAGGCCCAGGACTGGTCCACCGTGCGGGGGGCGAGGACCGGATCGGTGAACGCCACGAGGCGGACGCGGGTCGCCGAGGAGGAGGGGGTGAGGCGCAGGAGCCGGCTGGTGGCGACGAGGAACGCGGGGGATGTGCCGGTGAAGGCGTGGGCGGGGACGTTGCCTTCCGTGGCCTCGGTGCCGGTGGGGTCGGTGCGGACCCAGGTGACGCCCTCCAGGGCGGCGCCGCGTACCTGCCAGCTGCTCGCGTGGAGTTCGAGGCGCAGGGGGCGGCCCAGGTCGTCGAGGGTGAGGTCGACCGAGCCGGTGTTTTCGCCGGTGGGAGTGGTCAGCCGGGACACGTAGCGCCAGCCGGACGGGCCGGGGGCGCACTGGAAGTGCTCGTGAGCGAGGGGGGTGTGATCGTGCGGATCGTGGAGCGAATATCGGCCGCGGGGCATGGGGGTCCTGGGGTGTGACGGTCCGGTCTTGGCCGGCCGGGTCCGGCTGTGGGCCGACGGGGCAGGCCCCCCGGCACGGGGGTGCGGGGGGCCTGTCTCGGGGAACTGCCGGTCGGCAGCGCGTGCGTGTACGGACGCGCTGCCGGCGGGCGGTCCTGCGGACTCAGTACCGGTAGTGGTCCGACTTGTAGGGGCCGTCCACCTCGACACCGATGTACGAGGCCTGCTCGGGGCGCAGCCGGGTGAGCTTGACGCCGAGCGAGTCCAGGTGCAGGCGGGCGACCTTCTCGTCCAGGTGCTTGGGCAGCGTGTAGACGCCCGTGGGGTACTCGGACGGCTTGGTGAACAGCTCGATCTGGGCGAGGGTCTGGTCGGCGAAGGAGTTGGACATCACGAACGAGGGGTGGCCGGTGGCGTTGCCCAGGTTGAGCAGGCGGCCCTCGGAGAGCACGATGAGGACCTTGCCGTCGGAGAACGTCCAGGTGTGGACCTGCGGCTTGACCTCGTCCTTGACGATGCCGGGGATGCGGGCCAGGCCGGCCATGTCGATCTCGTTGTCGAAGTGGCCGATGTTGCCCACGATCGCCTGGTGCTTCATCCGCGCCATGTCCGAGGCCAGGATGATGTCCTTGTTGCCGGTGGTGGTGATGAAGATGTCGGCGGTCTCGACGACCTCGTCCAGGGTCGTGACCTGGTAGCCGTCCATCGCCGCCTGGAGCGCGCAGATCGGGTCGATCTCCGTGATGATCACGCGGGCGCCCTGGCCGCGCAGCGACTCCGCGCAGCCCTTGCCGACGTCGCCGTAGCCGCACACCACGGCGGTCTTGCCGCCGATGAGGACGTCGGTGGCGCGGTTGATGCCGTCGATGAGGGAGTGCCGGCAGCCGTACTTGTTGTCGAACTTCGACTTCGTCACCGCGTCGTTCACGTTGATCGCGGGGAACAGCAGGACGCCGTCGCGCTGCATCTCGTACAGGCGGTGCACGCCGGTGGTGGTCTCCTCGGTGACACCGCGGATCTCCGAGGCGAGCTGCGTCCACTTCTGCGAGCCGTCGGTGATGGTGCGGTTGAGCAGTTCGAGGATGACGCGGTGCTCGTCGTTCTCGGCGGTGTCGACGGCGGGAACCTTGCCGTCCTTCTCGTACTCGACGCCCTTGTGGACGAGGAGGGTGGCGTCACCGCCGTCGTCCAGGATCATGTTGGGGCCGCCGGTGGGGCTGTCCGGCCAGGTCAGCGCCTGCTCGGTGCACCACCAGTACTCCTCGAGCGTCTCGCCCTTCCAGGCGAAGACGGGGACGCCCTGGGGGTTGTCGGGGGTGCCGTTCGGGCCGACGGCGATGGCGGCGGCCGCGTGGTCCTGGGTGGAGAAGATGTTGCAGGAGGCCCAGCGGACCTGAGCGCCGAGGGCGGTCAGGGTCTCGATGAGGACGGCCGTCTGCACGGTCATGTGCAGGGAGCCGGTGACGCGGGCGCCGGCGAGGGGCTGGGCCTCGGCGTACTCCTTGCGGATCGACATGAGGCCGGGCATCTCGTGCTCGGCGAGGGTGATCTCCTTGCGGCCGAAGGCGGCCAGGGAGAGATCGGCGACCTTGAAGTCCTGTCGGTTGTCGACAGTCGTCATGGTGAGCTGCTCCTCGGGTTGGGTCGAGAGAGTGGATACGGCTGGTCTGCGCGGCGGCGGACACAGGGGTGCCCGAGATGGACACAGGCATGCCCGGTACGCGCAGCGCAGTCCGTCGGAGGCCCTCTCTCCCTCGGACGGTCCGCACCGGGACCGCCCGACCGCCATCAGCAGCGACGTCTGGCTCCGTTCCAAGCTACACCGGAGTCGCGGGGCGGCCCCAGTCCATCTCCGATCGGATCGCGCCGAACACGGTGGGTGAGCGGGCGGCCGGGTCGCGGGCCGCAACGGCGGCAGGGCCCGCCGGTGGTGCGGCGGGCCCTGTCGTCGGTGGTGGGTGCGGGTCAGTGTTCGGCCGGGTGCTGGGAGGGGCCGCCCGGGGTCGCCTCGGGGTCGGCGCCCTTGGCCGCCTCGGTCTCGCTGTAGATGTCGGGCTCGAGGTAGATGACGCGGGCGATGGGGACCGCCGTACGGATGCGGGCCTCGGCGGCGTTGATGGCGGCGGCGACCTGGCCGGCCGTGTCGTCGTGCCGGACGGCGATCTTGGCGGCGACGAGGAGTTCCTCGGGGCCGAGGTGGAGAGTGCGCATGTGGATGACGCGGGTGACGGTGTCGCCGTCGACGACGGCCGTCTCGATCTTGCGGAGGTCCTCGTTGTTGGCGGCCTCGCCGAGCAGGAGGGACTTGGTCTCGGCGGCCAGGACGAGCGCGATCAGGATGAGCAGGACGCCGATGCAGAGCGTGCCGATGCCGTCCCAGACGCCGTCGCCGGTGAGCAGGGCGAGGCCGACGCCGCCGAGGGCGAGGACGAGGCCGACGAGGGCGCCGAAGTCCTCCAGGAGGACGACGGGGAGTTCGGGGGCCTTGGCGCGGCGGACGAACTCCTTCCAGGAGTGGTCGCCCCGCAGAGGGTTGGACTCCTTGATGGCGGTGCGGAAGGAGAAGCCCTCGGCGATGATCGCGAAGACGAGGACTCCGACGGGCCAGTACCAGTGCTCGATCTCGTGCGGGTGCTTGATCTTCTCGTAGCCCTCGTAGATGGCGAACATGCCGCCGACCGAGAAGAGGACGATGGAGACGAGGAAGGCGTAGATGTAGCGCTCGCGGCCGTAGCCGAAGGGGTGTTGCGGGGTGGCCTCGCGCTGGGCCTTCTTGCCGCCGATGAGGAGCAGGGCCTGGTTGCCGGAGTCGGCGAGCGAGTGCACGCCCTCGGCGAGCATCGACGACGAGCCGCTGAACGCGAACGCTACGAACTTCGATGCCGCGATCGCGAGGTTGGCGCCGAGTGCCGCCACGATCGCCCTGGTGCCGCCTGACGCGCTCATGTGTTCGCGTTGTCCCTTCGCTTCCGTGCGTACGCCGTGCTGGGCGCGGCGCGGCCCGTCTTCGGTTTTGCCCGTCCTTTGCCGGGGGGTCATTCTTGCAGCCCGGCGCGGCGGCGGTGTGTCAGGGCGTCGCGCCCGGGGTCATGCGACGACCGTGGCCCGGAAGACCGTACCGGGACCGGTCACTTCGGCCTTGTGCCCCGCGGGGACGAAGACAGACGTGCCGGGCGTGAGCGTGTGGTCGTCCGCCCGGACGGTGCCCGCGGTGCACAGGAGGATCTGGGGGGTCGGCAGGGTGAGGTCGTGGGCGGGGGCGTCGGGCGGGAGGACGTGGCGCGACAGCCGGAACTCGTCGATGGGGGTGTCGTAGACCTCTTCGCCGTCGGGGGCGGCTTCGGGGCGCAGGACGCCGGGGTCGGCGGGCTCGAAGCGCACGACGCGCAGGAGTTCGGGTACGTCGACGTGTTTGGGGGTGAGGCCGCAGCGCAGGACGTTGTCGGAGTTGGCCATGATCTCGACGCCGAGGCCGTCGAGGTAGGCGTGCGGGATGCCGGCGCCGAGGAACAGGGCTTCGCCGGGCTGGAGCCGGACGTGGTTGAGCAGCATGGCGGCGATGACGCCGGGGTCGCCGGGGTAGTGGTGGGCGATGCCAGCGTAGGGGGTGTAGTCGCCGCCGAGGCGGTCGCAGGCGGCCGCGGCGGCGGCGACGGTGCGGGCCATCTCGTCGCGGTCGGCGGTGAGGATCGCCGTGAGGACCTCGCGCAGGGCCGCTTCCTCGGGCTGGGCGCGCAGGATGTCGACGTACGGCTCGAGGGAGTCGACGCCGAGGCCTTCCAGGAGGTCGGCCGCGTGCGCGGGGGCGCGGAAGCCGCACAGGCCGTCGAACTCGGTGAGGGCGCAGATGAGTTCGGGTTTGTGGTTGGCGTCCTTGTAGTTGCGGTGCGGGGCGTCGAGGGGGACGCCCCTGCGCTCCTCGTCCTCGTACCCCTTTCGCGCCTGGTCCAGGTCGGGGTGGACTTGGAGGGAGAGGGGCGCTCCGGCGGCGAGGATCTTGAGGAGGAAGGGGAGGCGGGGGCCGAACTTGGTGAGCGTGGGTGCGCCGAGTTCGCGTTCGGGGTCGGCGTCGATGATCTCGACCAGGGTGCCGCGGCCGGTGCGGGAGGGTGCGCCGGGGTGGGCGCCCATCCACATCTCGGCCTGCGGTTCGCCGGTCGGCTCGGTGCCGAGCAGGTGCGGGATCGCGGTCGTGGAACCCCAGGCGTAGGGGCGGACGGTGTTGTCGAGGCGGTCCATGGGGTTCTCTCTGCCTGCCGGTGTGCGGTCTGCCGTTTCGGGAAGCGGGCGGGGGCCGGTCAGGCGCCCGAGGCGAGGGCCAGGTAGACGGCGGCGAAGTCCGTGGTGGCGATCAGTTCGGCGAGGGTGACGAGTTCGTCGCCGGCCTCGGGCTCGAGTTCGCTGATCGGCGCGTCGTGGCTGAGGGCCAGGTCACGGGCGGCCGGGGCGGCGGTGAGGCCGCCGATCGGGCGGTCGCGCAGCAGCACTACGCACGCGTGCAGCGCCGGGGCTTCCTCGACGCGGTCGCGGAAGAAGTCGTCCGGGTCGGCGCTGGCGGCGAGGGGGCCGGCGAGGATCGCTTGGTGTTCGGCGAGGGCCTCGGGGAGTTCGGCTACCAAGGCGGGGCGGCCGGCGAGTTCGGCGAGGGCGCCCGCGAAGCGGCGGCCGGCGGGGCCCGCGCTGGTGCCCTCGGTCCAGATCACCGGGAGGGAGTCGGCGAGTTCGGCGGCGAGGGTCTTCGCGGGGTTGCTGTAGGTCGCGACGGCGGGGCCGCAGCGTTCGGCGACGCGGTCGAGACGGTCGGCGACCCGTTCGAGTTCCTCGGGCGGGGCGGAGAGCAGGGCGATGCGGTCGAGGAGGGCGAGGAGCGGGGTGAGGAGGGCCCAGAGGACTCCGGGGGCGGAGGCCGCGGCGGGGACCTGCTCGTCCTGTTCGTACGGGGCGGTCGCGAGCGGTACGAACAGGCCGTGGGCGGCGGCGGTCGCTTCGGTGAGCGGGGAGTCGGCGGGGGCCACGGCGGCGACGGTGCAGCCGCGGCGGTAGGCCTGCTCGGCGAGGAGGGAGAGGCCGGGTTCGCTGCCGTCCGGGGTGGCGATGAGGAGGAGGTCGACGGAGCCCGCCCAGCCGGGGAGTTCCCAGCGCATGGCGCCGGCGGCGGGGGCGACGCCGGTGGGGGTCAGGCGGATGACGGGGCAGGCGGCGCCGGCGAGCGTGCCGAGGAGGTCGGCGACACAGATGGCGGCGGCGCCGGGGCCCGCGATGAGGATGGCGCGGGGGCGGCCGTCGGGCCGGAGGGTGTGGACGCCTGCCTCCGCGGCGTGCCGGGCGGCGGTGCGGACGCGGGCGCCGGCCTCGGCCGCGCCGCGCAGGAGGGCCCGGCGGTCGGCCTCGGCGAGGGCGTCCGGTGTGTCGAGCAGCGAGTCGTCCAGCATGTCGGCAGTCTCCGATCGCCTGGGGCGTCGTCGGTGTGCGGGGCCGCTCGGCGCGGCGCGGGCGCGGGGTGCGGGCCGCGTGGCGCCGGGTGTCCGTGCCGGGGCGGCTCGGCCGGGGCCGCCGAGGTGGCCTCCGGCCCGGGGCGCCGTCGCGGCGGGTGGGCGCGGGGGTGCGGCGCGGCCGCGGTGTGCCGTTACGCGGCGGGGCGGCGGGCCTCGTCGACGAGGAGGACGGGGATGCCGTCGCGGACGGGGTAGGCCAGGCCGCAGTCCTTGCCCGTGCAGATCAGCTCCGCGTCCTGCTCCTCCAGGGGGGCGTGGCAGGCGGGGCAGGCGAGGATCTCCAGGAGGCCGGCTTCGAGCGGCATGGGGTGTCCCTTCGGGGTGCGCGGATGTGCCTGGTCAGGGTACCGCTGGTGGAGTTGGGGCGGAGGATGGACGAGGGACGGGCCCGCGCCGCCCCTGCCCCTGCCCCCCCGCCCCCGCGGCGGGCGGACGGGCGGGGCAGGCAGCAGGCAGCAGGCAGCAGGCAGCAGGCAGCAGGCAGCAGGGTCAGGATCGGATGAGGGCGAGGGCCTCGTCGCGGATCCTGGTCATCGTCGCCTCGTCGCGGGCCTCCGCGTTGAGGCGCAGGAGGGGTTCGGTGTTGGAGGGGCGGACGTTGAACCACCAGTCGGCGGCGGAGACGGTCAGGCCGTCGAGTTCGTCGAGGGTGACGTCCTCCCGGTCGCCGTACACGGCCTTGATCGCGGCGATGCGGCCGGCCTGGTCGGCGACCGTGGAGTTGATCTCCCCGGAGCCGCTGTAGCGGTCGTACTCCGCGACCAGGGTGGAGAGCGGGCCGTCCTGGCCGCCGAGGGCGGCGAGGACGTGGAGGGCGGCCAGCATGCCGGTGTCGGCGTTCCAGAAGTCCTTGAAGTAGTAGTGCGCGGAGTGCTCGCCGCCGAAGATCGCGCCGGAGCGGGCCATCTCCGCCTTGATGAAGGAGTGGCCGACGCGGGTGCGGACGGGGGTGCCGCCGTGTTCCTTCACGACCTCCGGGACGGTCCGGGAGGTGATCAGGTTGTGGATGACCGTGCCCTCGCCGCCGTTGCGCGCGAGTTCGCGGGCGGCGACCAGGGCAGTGATCGCGGACGGGGAGACGGGCTCGCCCCGCTCGTCGACGACGAAGCAGCGGTCGGCGTCGCCGTCGAAGGCGAGGCCGAGGTCGGCGGATTCCTCGCGGACGCGCTTTTGCAGGTCCACGAGGTTCGCCGGGTCGAGGGGGTTGGCCTCGTGGTTGGGGAAGGTGCCGTCCAGTTCGAAGTACAGCGGGACGAGCGTCAGGGGCAGGCCGTCGAAGACGGTGGGCACGGTGTGGCCGCCCATGCCGTTGCCCGCGTCGACCACGACCTTCAGGGGGCGGACGGACGTCAGGTCGACGAGGGCGCGCAGGTGCGCCGCGTAGTCCTTCAACGTGTCGGCCGTGGTGAGGGTTCCCGGGGTCGTGGCCGGCGCGGGGACGGAGTCGGCGGTGTCCGGGTCGGTCCAGCGTTCGACGAGTTCGCGGATCTCGGTGAGTCCGGTGTCCTGGCCGACCGGGGCGGCGCCGGCGCGGCAGAGCTTGATGCCGTTGTAGCGGGCCGGGTTGTGCGAGGCCGTGAACATGGCGCCGGGCAGGTCGAGGGCGCCCGAGGCGTAGTAGAGCTGGTCCGTGGAGCACAGGCCGATCTGGGTCACGTGCACGCCGAGGGCCGCCGCGCCGCGCGCGAAGGCGCCGGACAGGCCGGGCGAGGAAGGGCGCATGTCGTGGCCGACGACGATGGCTCCGGCGCCGGTCACCAGGGCGAAGGCGGCTCCGAACAGCTCGGCCAGCGACTCGTCCCACTGGTCGGGGACCACCCCGCGTACGTCGTACGCCTTCACGAGCTGTGACAGATCAGCGGCCACGGCCACCCTTCCTGAGGTCCGGTAGGTCTTTGGGTCGGTAGGTCTTTGGGTCGGTAGGTCATCGGGTCGGTGAGTCACCACAAAGTACCCGGACCGGTCCGCCGTCCGCGGTGGGCCCGTCGGCCGGGCCGGCACGGCTGCGGCGGAGCTCTTCGGGGGTGGGGCACGCGCGCGTGGGCGTCGGCGGACCGGCGCGTGCGCGAGCGACGGTCGAGGTGCTTCAAGTCGGCGGCCCGGGAGGTCGGTTGCGGCCGGAGAGTGACCGACGGCTGTCAAACCGGCTTCGGGGCGGGCTGTTCGGCCGGGCCGGGAGGCAACGCGCCTGGCGCGCGGGCCTGTCGGAGGGGATCGGGCGGCACCGGTCCGCGCGCAGGGGCGGGCGGGTGCGGGATCAGTTGTCCGGCGAGCGCAGCACCCGCAGGTGGCCGCGGCGCGCGACCTCCATGGGGTCCGCCGCGCGTCCGCCGCCGGCGCCGGCCGCGCGTCCCTGCGGGCGGGCGGCCTCGCGGACGGCGTTGGCCAGTGCTTCCAGGTCGTCACCGCTGGGGCGGGCAGGGGCCGAACCGTCGAGGAGCCGGACGACCTCCCAGCCGCGCGGGGCGGTGAGGCGCTCGGAGTGCTCGGCGCACAGGTCGTAGCAGTGGGGTTCGGCGTAGGTGGCGAGCGGGCCGAGGACCGCGGTCGAGTCGGCGTAGACGTACGTCAGCGTCGCGACGGCGGGTCGGCCGCAGGCAGTTCGCGAACAGCGACGTACAGGGCTCACGACGTTGGACGGTACCGCACTCTTGAGCGGGCCGCGACGACTCTCCACCAGGTCACTCCACCGTGTCGTGTTGTGAAACGCCCCACGCGCTTCCTCAGTCATACCCCGCTGACCTGCGCGAACACCAGTGGTTAAACGCAGGAAGACCTCGACTCGCAGTCACCGTTCGACACAAACGGCATCAATTGCGATGACTTCGCCGGTCTCGGAGAGATACGGAATCGAGCCCAACCTTGGCTGGAATGGTCATCTGGCGACATGCGGGGCACGGTGGCCGACGGGGCGGTGTCGCCGTGCGGGGCCGGGCGGCGGGTCACGGCGGGGACTACGCTTCAGTAGTGATGGACAGCCCCGTACCGCCGCCGCCCGCCGCAGGCCCCGGACCCCGTCGTCGCGACCGCCACGGCCGGGGCATGCGGGGGCCCGTCGCGCCCCCGCAGGTCCCCTTGGCGGCCAGTCGTTCCGACGTGTTCGCCGATCTCGTGCAGGACTCCGTGGAACGGCTGGAGCGGCGGTGGCCGCAGCTCGCCGACATCGACTTCATGGTGCTGGAGGTGCCGCGCCTGGACGCGGCCCCGGAGCCGTGGAACGACGAGGCGGTGCCGCTGGGCGGGACGATCGCCGCGCGTGAGGGACGGCCGCCGCGGGTGGTCGTCTACCGGCGGCCGGTGGAGATCCGCACCAAGGGGCGCGACGAGCGGGCCGCGTTGGTGCACGAGGTGGTCGTCGAGCAGGTCGCGGAGCTGCTGGGGCTGACACCGGAGACGGTGGATCCGCGCTACGGCGAGGACTGAGGTCCTCTCGCGCTCCACCGCCGTCCCGGCGCCCCGGTGCCCCTCTTCCGGGGTGCCCCGACAGCCCTTTCGGGTTACTTCTGGAGCACCGTGATGTCCTGGTCGGCCTCCGGGACCGCCACGGTGCCGCGGTCGTCGGGGAGGGTCTGGACCGTGAAGCCGGGGACGCCGTCCTGGGTGGCCGTCAGGGTGCGGGCGGCGTAGACGGGGGTGTCCGTGAGGGGTTCGACGGTCAGCGCGTAGGTGCCCTTCAGGCCGGTGGGGACGGGGAGTTGGACGTCCTGGGTGGTGCCGGCCTTGACGGTGTACGTCTTGGACACGGCCGTGCCGCCGCCGCTGCCCGCGGACGCGGTGACCTTCACCTGAGCGGTGCCCTCGGGCGCGGTGAGGGAGAGCGTGGTGCCCTTGGCGCTGTTGTCGGCGGCGGACGCGCGCGTGCGGACCGGCGCGGTGGCGCTGATGAAGGCGGACTCCTGGTCGGCGCCCTTGCCGCGCAGCACCCGTACGGCGGCGACGACGGGCACCGACCGGCCCGTGGGCGTCAGGACCAGCGAGCCGGCCTCCCCGCGCGTGACGTCGCCGAGGTCGACCGAGGCCGTCATGCCCGCCTTGACGTGCAGGGTCTCGTGTCCGGCGGGGGTGATCAGGCCGGAGGGGGAGGCGAGTTGGATTTTGAGGTCCGCGTCGGCGTCGCCGGGCGCGTGGGCGACGAGGCGGACGGCGGTGGCGTCCTTGGGGATGCCGGGGACGACCTGGGTGCCCGCCGCGTCCGTCGAGGCGGCCAGCCAGTCCCCGCCGAGCTTCTCGTCGAGGGCCTGGACGGCGGCTCCGACGCGGCCGCTGCGGACGTTCACGTGGACGGTGAGGTCCTCCTGCTTCTCGCCGGTGAGCGTGGACAGCAGGACGGGCTCGCTGGAGTGGGCCGGGATCGTGATGCCGTCGCCCACGGTGGTCGGCAGGGCGCCGTCCTTGCCGTAGAGCTCGATGTCGGCCACGGCTGCGGCGTCGTCCGGGTTGGTGAGATGGACGTAGTCCGTGCGGTCGGCGAGGGTGCTGACGCCGGGGAACCAGAACTCGGTGTCCGGCGGGGTGCAGGTGACGCCCTGGAGGCCGCGGCCGGTGCCGGCGGGGACCTCGGTGGTCGCCTGGACGGTCCAGCCGGGGGCGAACTTGCCGTCGGCGGTGCCCAGCAGGGCGGGCGCCTCGCCTCCGGTGGTGTCGCCGACGGCCGGGGTGCCGGGTGCCTTGGGCGTGAGGACCGGCTTCACGGCCTTCTTCTTGTCGCCCTTGTCGCCCTTGTCGTCCGCCTTGTCGCCGGCCTTGTCCGTCGCCTTCCCGGTCGGCTTGCCGGTCGCCGCGTCCGCCGACTGCCCGGTGGCCGCCGTCAGTCGGGCGGCGCCGTCGGCGCCGGTGCCCTTGGTGACGGGCGTGAAGGACGTGTACGACGTCTCCGCGAGGTCGGACGTGCTAGGCGAGGGGCAGACCAGGCTCGTGCGCTCCACGGGCAGTTCGGCGGCCGCCTTGCCGGTGTCCGGGGCCGACGCGCCGGGCTGGTTGAGCGTGGCGAACCCGGTGACCGCGGCGAGCGCGGCCGTGCCGGCGATCAGGGACAGGGTGGTGCGGTTCACTGCTGGCTCCTGTCGGGGCGCTCGCTGCCGGTGCCGTGGGGGTGCCGGTCCGGGTCGTAGGCGGGGTCGTAGCCGCCCTGGCCGTAGGCCGCCGGGTCGTAGCCCTGCTGCTGGTAGTTCTGGTCGTAGGCCGCCTGCTGCGCCTGGCCGTCGTACGCCGACTGCTCCGCCTGCCCGTCGTACGGCGTCTGCTGGGGCTGCCCGTCGTAGGCGTACGGGTCGTACTGGCCGGCCTGGTAGGGGTCGTAGGCCTGCTGGTCGTAGCCGCCGCCCTGGTACTGCTGGGCGCCCTGGTACTGCTCACCCGCGTACTGATCGCTGTAGTCCGCCTGGTCCCACTCGCCGTAGGACTGCTGCTGCGGGACCACGACCGGGCTCTCCTCGGGTGCCTGCGACGGGAACTCCCCGTCGTGGGCGGCCTCTTCGGAACCGGAACCGAACCCGAACCCGGGGTCGGCCTCGGCCTCGGTCTCCGCCTCGGCCTGGGCGCGCAGGCGGCGGGCGCGGCGGCCCTCGCCGTCGGCCGCCCCTTCCGCGAGCGGCTCCTCCTCGGGGAGGTCGTCATCGACGTCGCGACGACGGCCCGGGAGGGCGAGGACCACGAGGACGAGGGCGAGGAAGCCCTGGGTCCACAGCCACACGGTGTGGGTGAACGGGTCGTCGTAGGTGACGTCCAGCACACCGCCGGAGGCCGGGAGTTCGAAGCCCTGGGCCCAGCCGTCGACGGTGGTGGGGGTGAGGGCCTCGCCGTCGAGGGTGGCCGTCCAGCCGTCGGCGACGGCGTCGGCCAGGCGCAGGACCCGGTCGCCGGAACCGCCCGGCAGGGTGGTGTGGATGTCGACGGGGCCCGCGGCGACGGGGACCGGTGTGCCCGTGCCGGACTTCGCGACGACGGCCGCGCGGGAGACCTCCTGGTCGACCCGCCACAGGGCGCTGCCGTTCTGCTGGCTGAGCCGCTTCAGGCCGGGTGTGGCGTCCAGGACGCGGGTGACCTCGCGGGGTGCGCCCTTGTGGACGAGGACGTAGCCCACGGCGAACTTGCCGAGCTCGTCGGCCTGGTCGGCGCCGGAACCGGCGACCAGGTTGGCGACGATCTTGTCGAGCCGCCCGTTCTCGCCGTCGGCCGCGGCGAGTTCGGCGTCGCCGAGGCGGGCGCCGGAGCCGCGTACCAGCATGTAGCCGACGTGGGCGGCGGAGTCGCTGTCGAGGACGAGGGTGCGGGGCTGGTCGCGGTTGCCGGCCTCCGCGGCGACGAACGCGGGCACCTGGACGGGGTCGCGTCGTTCGAGGGGGCCGTCGGCGCCGCCGATCATCCAGCCGGCGGCGAGCAGCAGCGGTCCGGCCGCCGAGGCGAAGGCGATCAGGGCGGCCACCGGCTGGCGCCAGCCGAAGCTCTGCTCGGCGACACGCGTGCGTGCCCCGTCGGCGCCGATGACGGCGGCGGCGAGGAGGGCGAGGCCGTAGACGAGGGTGGCCGGTCCGGCCCAGGTGGAGCCGTTGGACAGCACCGCGAAAACGAGCCCGACGAGGGCGACCGCCCAGGACGCCCGGACGCCGAAGGTGCGCTCCGAGCGCAGCAGGGCGGCCAGCGCGGCGAGCACGATGCCGATGAGCATGAGGCCGTCGACGGTGCCCGGGCCGCCGGGGCTGGCGCCGAGCAGGTCGATCGCGGTGGCGGACGACGGTCCGAAGTCGAGGCCGGCCTGGGTGAAGAAGCCGAACGGCAGCAGGGACAGCGACCAGGGCGCGAGGATCAGCAGGGGGGTGCCCAGCTGGGCCAGCAAGCGCAGCCCGTAGGCGGTGATCTCGCCGCGGCGCACGGCGAGGACCGCGAGGCCCAGGACGAGCGCGACGGGCCAGACGATCGGCGTGAAGGCGGTGGTGATCGTCAGCAGCAGGGCGTAGGCCCAGGTGGCGCGCCAGCTGCCGCGGGCACCGGACGCGTGCGTGAGGCCGCTCGCGGCGACGCCCGCGCGGGCGATGAGCGGCAGCAGGACGGCCAGGACGGCGGTGCCGACCCGGCCGCCGGCGAGGGCGCCGGTGGCGGCGGGCAGGAAGGCGTAGACGACGGCCGCCCAGGCACGCAGGAGACGGGACTCCACGAGCGGCCGGGAGGCGAAGTAGGCGGTGAAGCCGGCCAGCGGCACCGAGCAGACCAGCAGCACGGTGAGGGCGAGGCCGGTCGAGCCGAACAGCAGGGTGGCCAGTGTCGCGATGATCGCGAGGTAGGGCGGGGCGGACGGGGTGCCGCCGGTGCCGATCGGATGCCAGGCGTCGAGGTAGCTCGACCACAGCGTGGAGGCGTCGGCCGGGGCGGGGAGCAGGGCGCCGCCCGCGAGCGCGCCGCCGCCGAGGAGGTTGCGGCAGGCGACCAGGGAGACGAGCAGCAGGACGAGGAAGAGCACCGGGCCGGGTTTGCGGGCGATGCGCTTGAGGCGGGCGAACTGCTCGATCTCCAGGAAGTCGGCGTCGTCACCGCCGGGTCCGGACTCGACGGCGCCGCCGTGCCGGCCGGCGCCGGAGACGGCGTCGGGGTCGGAGGAGCCGAAGAAGTCGCCGGCGACCTGTTCGACGGTGGCCCGCACGGTGGCGCCGGGAGGCGGGAACAGGGGGCGCAGTTCGTCCTTGCCGACCGCCGGTTTCCCGCGGCTGCGCCGCCCGGCGATGATCCGTTCGGGCCGCAGCAGGGTGCCCAGCAGGCCGCGGATCTCGTCGAGGGCCTGTCCGGGGACCTTGCCGACGAGGTAGGCGACGGTGCGCAGCAGGGTGCCGACGACGAGCCGCAGCAGGACCCAGGGCAGCAGGGCGGTGCGGCTGTTGACGAGGAGGGTGTAGACGGCGCCGGCCTTGTCGACCTTGTGCGGGGAGGCGCTGGTGCGGCCCGCGCAGTCGACGGTGCGGCGCTCCCGGGAGGCGGCCTCGGCGTGCCGGACGACGGCCTCGGGGGCGATGAGGACGCGGTGGCCCGCGGCCTGGGCGCGCCAGCACAGGTCTACGTCGTCGCGCATCAGGGGCAGACGGCGGTCGAAGCCGCCGAGGCGGTCGAAGACGTCGCGGCGGATCAGCATGCCGGCCGTGGAGACGGACAGCACGGACCGGACGTGGTCGTGCTGGCCCTGGTCCTGTTCGCGGCGGTCGAGGCCGGTCCAGCGGCGGCCGGAGTGGGCGATGGTGACGCCGACCTCGAGGAGCTGGCGGCGGTCGTACCAGCCGCGGAGCTTGGGGCCGACGACGGCCACGTCGTCGCGGCCCAGTTCGAGTTCGTTGTCGACCACGCGCAGCAGTTCGGCGAGCGCGCCCGGTTCGGGGGCGCTGTCGTCGTGCAGCAGCCACAGCCACTGCACGGGCTCGCCGTACGGGAGTTCCGGCAGGTCGTAGGCGTCGTCGCGCCAGGTGCGCGTGACGGGGTCCCAGCCGCTGGGGCGCTTGAGGTAGGGCAGTTCCTCGGGGGTGAGGACCGGTGCGGTGCGGTTGGCCTCCTCGACGGCCTGGCCGAAGCCGGTGCGCCGGGCGAGGTGCAGGACGCGGTCGTCGCCGAGGGCCTCGCCGAGCAGGCGGGCGGAGTCGTCCGAGCTGCCGGTGTCGGCGGCGATGACGGACTGGACGGGGCGCTCCTGGCCGAGCAGCCCGGCGAGCGCGTCGGGCAGCCAGCGGGCACCGTCGTGGGAGACGATCACCGCGGTCACTGCGTGACGCGGGAACTCAGGTGTGGCAGCGCCGTCGTGGCGGGCTGCCGTGTGGCTGTGCACGGACATCGAGGTACGGGCCCCGGTTCGGTGGACTGCGGTGGACGCCTGCGCCGTGTGGGCGGCGGGGTGTCTCGGACGAGCGCCCACACTATCGGCTGAACCGGAAGGGGCGGAGCGCGGCGCTGTGACCGGGGGCGGCCGCCGGGCGGTGGACGGGCGACGGCCCGCCGCGCGTGGACGACCCACGTGCGACGGGCCGTTCGGACCCTTGCTTCCCGTAGTGCGGCACCGCGGTCGTCTCCCGTACCGCGACCGCCGCGGTGTCTTTCGTGCCCGTCGATGCGGTCCTGGCTCAGACCGCCGCCTTCTTCAGCCGGCGGCGCTCCCGTTCGGACAGGCCGCCCCAGATGCCGAAGCGCTCGTCGTTGGCCAGGGCGTACTCGAGGCATTCGGAGCGGACCTCACAGGCGAGGCAGACCTTCTTCGCCTCGCGGGTGGAGCCGCCCTTCTCGGGGAAGAAGGACTCGGGATCGGTCTGGGCGCACAGCGCGCGCTCCTGCCAGCCGAGTTCCTCGTCCGCGTCGTCGACGTCGACCAGCAGTTGCTGCACCAGCTCGGTCATGTGCGCCCCTCGCTCTGTCTTTCGCGTCCCCGTGACGTGGCCGTTACCGATTCCGGCTGAACGACACGAGTGAAATTACAAGTGTGCTGCTCCGGGCGAGTCAAGCCGAGATCTGCTATTGGGCCCCTTATTCACTCTGCGGAACCAAGGCCAAGCGGTAAGTGTTCAAATCGCCATAAACCTTGACACGCAGATGGAGCCCCGGAAGGCCGTCGGCCCCGCACGGTGCTCGTACGGAGAAGACGCCCACAGGTGCGATCCCGTTGCGGCACGCACGCGGAAGCGAACCTGATCACAGAAGGATCACGGGATCGCCAGGAGGCTTGCGCGCCCGGCATGTGCGCCATGTGTCCCGGTCGGGGCATGCACAAACCTTTCACCTCGCAGATGAACCGAATGAGGTGAACCGGGTCCCACATACCGGGCGTCGAGTTGACAGTGGAGGTGTGAACCGCTGTCCTTGTGGGCATGCTCGCGAACTTGGCACTCACCTCGACCCGCTCCGCCGGGTCCCACGGTGCTGCCCGCGCTCGCTGTAGCTGTTGTCGTCGTTCCAGCTGTTGAGCCAACGCGCTCCGGCCGCTCCCCCTGAGTCCACCGCGACTCGGCTGCTGTTTCCCTCCGGCCCACACCAGGGCGCCCCTGCTCCTCCCGCGATCCGGGCGGACGGTACGTGACACCCAGCCCCCCACTTCCTTCCGCCTCTTCCGCCGAGGAACACGCACCCCAATGAACAGCGACAGCGACCTCCAGATCGCGGGCGACCTCCTCGAAGTCCCGCACCTCCTCCAGGCTCCGCGCGAACACCCGGCCACCGTCGCCGAGTTCGTCGGCCTGGCCCGCTCCGTCGCCGCCGACCGGGACCGGTGGGCCCACCTGGTCCGGTACGACGCGACGACCCGCTGGTACCACCGGCTGCGCACCGGCCCCGGCTACGAGGTGTGGCTGCTGTCCTGGGTGCCCGGACAGGGCAGCGGGCTGCACGACCACGGCCGCTCCTCGGGCGTGCTCACCGTCCTGGACGGCGAGCTGACCGAGCGCACGGAGCGCGGGAAGCGGGTGCTCACGGCCGGTGTGCAGCGGGTCTTCGCGCCGGGGTACGCGCACGAGGTCGTCAACGACGCCCTGGAGCCGGCGGTCAGCCTGCACGTCTACTTCCCGGGCCTGACGGAGATGCCCATGCACCCGGGGTCCGGGCTCCTCACGGCCGCGGGGACCGGGTCCGCCGAGGGCGCCCGCCGGACACCGATGGCCTGCACGGCGCTCGCGGCGCACGGACCGACGGACCCCGTCGGCCCGTAGGGGTGACCGGGATTTCCACAGGCGGGTGGTTGTCCACAACCGGCCGACGGACCGTCGCGGTCGCCTGCGAGACTTGCTCCCATGCGCATTGTGGTTCTGGCAGGCGGCATCGGCGGTGCCCGGTTCCTGCGCGGTCTGAAGCAGGCCGTGCCGGACGCGGACATCACGGTCATCGGCAACACCGGCGACGACATCCACCTCTTCGGGCTGAAGGTCTGTCCGGACCTCGACACGGTGATGTACACGCTCGGCGGCGGCATCAACGAGGAACAGGGCTGGGGGCGGGCCGACGAGACCTTCCACCTGAAGGAGGAGCTCGCGGCGTACGGCGCCGGACCCGGGTGGTTCGGACTGGGCGACCGGGACTTCGCCACGCACATCGTGCGGACGCAGATGATCGGCGCCGGGTACCCGCTGAGCGCGGTGACCGAGGCGCTGTGCGACCGGTGGAAGCCGGGCGTCCGGCTCATCCCCATGACCGACGACCGGGTGGAGACCCATGTCGCGGTCGAGGTGGACGGTGAGAACAAGGCCGTGCACTTCCAGGAGTACTGGGTGCGGCTGCGGGCCTCGGTCCCGGCGCGGGCCGTCGTGCCCGTCGGCGCCGAGCAGGCCAAGCCGGCGCCCGGGGTGCTGGAGGCCGTCGCGGCGGCGGACGTGATCCTCTTCCCGCCGTCCAACCCGGTCGTCTCGGTCGGCACGATCCTCGCCGTGCCGGGCATCCGCGAGGCGATCGCCGACGCCGGGGTGCCGGTGGTGGGCCTCTCCCCCATCGTCGGGGACGCGCCCGTGCGCGGGATGGCCGACAAGGTGCTCGCGGCGGTCGGCGTGGAGTCGGCGGCGGCCGCGGTGGCCGAGCACTACGGCTCGGGTCTGCTGGACGGCTGGCTCGTCGACACCGTGGACGCGGGGGCCGTGGAGCGGGTCGAGGCGGCCGGGATCCGCTGCCGGGCCGTCCCGCTGATGATGACCGACCTGGACGCGACCGCGCGGATGGCGCGGGAGGCGCTGGCGCTGGCCGAGGAGGTGCGGACGGTATGAGCGGCTCCGGGTCCACCGGGACCGGTTACCGGGTCTGGGCGGTCGGCGGGCTGCCCGAGGTACGCGCCGGGGACGACCTCACGAAGCTGATCGCGGCCGCCGAACCCGGGCTGGCCGACGGTGACGTCCTGCTCGTCACCTCCAAGATCGTGTCCAAGGCCGAGGGACGGATCGTCCATGCGGAGGACCGGGAGGCCGCGATCGACGCCGAGACCGTACGGGTCGTCGCCCGGCGCGGCACCCTGCGGATCGTCGAGAACCGGCAGGGCCTCGTCATGGCGGCCGCCGGGGTCGACGCCTCCAACACCCCGGCCGGGACCGTGCTGTTGCTGCCCGAGGACCCGGACGCCTCGGCGCGGCTCATCCGGGACGGGCTGCGGGACGCGCTCGGTGTCGAGGTGGGCGTCGTCGTCACCGACACCTTCGGGCGGCCCTGGCGCGCCGGCCTCACCGACGTGGCGATCGGCGCCGCCGGGGTGCGGGTCCTGGACGACCTGCGCGGAGGCACGGACGCGCACGGCAATCCGCTCAGCGCGACGGTCGTCGCCACCGCGGACGAACTGGCAGCCGCCGGGGACCTCGTCAAGGGAAAGGCCTCCGCGCTTCCCGTGGCCGTGGTCCGGGGACTGGGGCACGTCGTCGTGACCGACGACGCCGGGGCCCGGGTCATGGTGCGCGGGGCGCGCGACGACATGTTCCGGCTCGGGACCTCCGAAGCGGTGCGGCTGGCGGTCACCCAGCGCAGGACCGTGCGGTCCTTCACGGACGAGCCCGTCGACCCGGGGGCGGTCCGGCGGGCGGTGGCGGCCGCCGTCACCGCGCCGGCGCCGCACCACACGACGCCGTGGCGGTTCGTGCTGCTGGAGTCGGCCGCGTCGAGGGTCCGGCTGCTGGACGCCATGCGGGACGCCTGGATCGCCGATCTGCGGCGGGACGGGAAGTCGGAGGAGTCCATCGCCAAGCGGGTGCGGCGGGGGGACGTCCTGCGCGACGCGCCCTGCCTGGTCGTGCCGTGTCTGGTCATGGACGGCTCGCACACCTACGGCGACGCGCGGCGGGACGCGGCCGAGCGCGAGATGTTCGTGGTCGCCACCGGGGCCGGCGTGCAGAACTTCCTGGTCGCCCTCGCCGGGGAACGGCTGGGCTCCGCGTGGGTGTCCTCGACGATGTTCTGCCGGGACGTGGTGCGCGAGGCACTGGAACTGCCGGACGACTGGGACCCGATGGGAGCGGTCGCCGTCGGACATCCGGCACAGGAGCCCCGGGCCCGGGCCGAACGGGAGGCGGGGGACTTCATCGCGGTGAGATAGGTCCCGTCCCCGCGGTGCCGGGTGCCGGGCGGTGCCCCGGGGCCGCGGTGCGCCTACCCTCGTAGCAGCACTCCGGCTCCCGCGGCGCTCCCGCGAGCGACGCAGCAGCACTCTCCACCAGGACTTCTCTCGTGTCAGGACGGTTCTCCCCCCGGCCCACGCGCACCACCGTGCGCGGCGGGTACACCACGGTGCCCGCGGGCGTGCCGCGGCAGGCGTCGGCGGCGGGGCGGGTGCGGGACTGGGTGCCGCAGGGGCCGCTCGATCTCGGGCTGGTGCTCGGGCCGCTCAGACGGGGGCCCGGTGATCCCACGTTCCGCGCGACGCCCGACGGATCGGTGTGGCGGGCCACGCTCACGCCCTCCGGGCCGGGGACACTGCGCGTCGCCGCGGCCGGCGGCACGGTGCGCGGGGAGGCGTGGGGTCCGGGCGCGGAGTGGCTGCTCGACCGGATGCCCGACCTGCTCGGCGCTTCCGACGCGCCGGAGGCGTTCGTGCCCCGGCACCGCGTGGTGGCGACGGCGGGACACCGGCGGCCGGGCCTGCGGCTGACGCGGACCGGGCTGGTCCTTGAGTCGCTGATCCCCTCGGTGCTGGAGCAGAAGGTCACCACCGACGAGGCGTACCGGGCCTGGCGCCTGCTGGTGCGCAAGTTCGGGGAGCCCGCGCCGGGCCCCGCGGCGGGCGGACGGCTCTGGGTGATGCCGGCGCCCCGGACCTGGGCGCTGATCCCCTCCTGGGAGTGGCACCGGGCGGGCGTCGACGACAAGCGGGCCTCGACGATCCTGCGGGCCGTCCGGGTCGCCGGGCGGATGGAGGAGGCGACGCGGATGACCGCGGCCGAGGCGCAGGCCCGGCTGGAGGTCGTGCCGGGCATCGGACCGTGGACGTCCGCGGAGACGGTGCAGCGCAGCCACGGGGCTGCGGACGCGGTGACCGTGGGCGATCTGCATCTGCCGGGGATCGTCGGGTGGGCGCTGGCGGGGAACCGTGACGCGGACGACTCGGTGATGCTGGAGCTGCTGGAGCCGTACGCCGGGCAGCGGCACCGGGCGGCCCGGCTCATCCT
The DNA here is from genome assembly GCF_016860545.1 of Streptomyces asoensis. Classification (NCBI taxonomy): domain Bacteria; kingdom Bacillati; phylum Actinomycetota; class Actinomycetes; order Kitasatosporales; family Streptomycetaceae; genus Streptomyces; species Streptomyces asoensis. The sequence goes on from NZ_BNEB01000003.1 coordinate 561,504, forward strand.
GCTGAGCGGCCGGGTGCCGGCCCGGCGGATGCCGAAGATGCCCCGGTGGGACATCGGAAGCCTCTAGCCCGACGACCCGGAGCGCAGCCCGGCGGGCTGTGGCTCGGCGGCCTGGAGCGCGGTGGCCCGGAGCGCAGCCCGGCGGACTGTGGCTCGGCGGCCCGGAGCGCGCTGGCCCGGAGCGCAGCCCGGCGGGCTGTGGCGCGGCGGCCCGGAGCGCGGTGGCCCGGCGGGCGGCTCGGCGGTCTCGCGGTGGCCCGGTGGGCTGTGGCACGGCGGCCTGGAGCGCAGTGGCCCGGAGCGCAGCCCGAACGTCTGTGGCGCGGCAGCCTGTAGCGCAGCCCGGCCGTCTGTGGCACGGCGGCCTGGAGCGCGGTGGCCCGGCGGGCGGCTCGGCGGTCTCGCGGTGGCCCGGTGGGCTGTGGCACGGCGGTCTGGAGCGCAGTGGCCCGGAGCGCAGCCCGGCGGACTGTGGCTCGGCGGCCTGTAGCGCAGCCCGAACGTCTGTGGCGCGGTGGCCCGGCGGGCGGCTCGGCGGGGGCGGGCCGCGTGGGGTTGCCCCGTCGCCGCCCCTCCGTGCTCCCGTCGGCCTGGCTGTTGCCGTGCCCGCGCCCCCGCCCGGGTCACCGCCCGCGACCCCGCCCACGGAGCCATCCGGGTCACTGCCCGCGAGCAGGGCTACTGGTCGGAGGAGAAGCGGACGGCGCCGGCCGGGATCCTCGCGTCGCACCACACCCGCACGCCCTCGCGGAGTTCGTTGTCGGGGCCGACGACCGCGCCGTCCCCGATGACCGTGCCGGTGAGCACGGAGCGTTCGCCCACGCGGGCCCGGGTGCCGATGAGGGAGTCGGTGACGACCGCGCCGGGTTCGATGACCGCGCCCGGCAGGATCGTCGAGCCGGAGATCCGCGCGCCCTCGGCGACGAACGCGCCCTCGCCCACCACCGTGCCGCCCGTCAGCTTCGCGTCGGGCGCGACCCGGGCCGTCGGCAGGACCAGGCGGTCGCCGCAGCGTCCCGGGACGGCCGGGGACGGCGCCCGGCCGAGGACCAGGTCGGCCGAGCCCCGCACGAAGGCCTCGGGTGTGCCGAGGTCCAGCCAGTACGTCGAGTCGACCATGCCCTGGAGGTGGGCGCCGGCCGCGAGGAGGCCGGGGAACGTCTCGCGCTCCACCGACACCGGGCGGCCCTGCGGGATCGTGTCGATGACCGAGCGGCGGAAGACGTACGCGCCCGCGTTGATCTGGTCGGTGACGATCTCCTCGGGCGTCTGCGGCTTCTCCAGGAACGCGAGGACCCGGCCCGTGCCGTCCGTGGGGACCAGGCCGTAGGCCCTCGGGTCCGCCACCTTCGTCAGGTGCAGGGAGACGTCCGCCCGGGTCTCCTCGTGGGTGGCCACCAGGGCGCCGATGTCCAGGCCGGTGAGGATGTCACCGTTGAAGATCAGGACCGGGTCGTCGGGTCCCGAGTGCAGCCGCGACGCCACGTTGCGGATCGCGCCGCCCGTGCCGAGGGGCTCCTCCTCCGTCACGTACTCGAGGTGCAGGCCGAGCGCGGAGCCGTCGCCGAAGTACGGCTCGAAGACCTCGGCCAGATAGCTCGTCGCGAGGACGATGTGGTCCACGCCCGCCGCTCGTGCCCGCGCCAGCTGATGCGTGAGGAACGGCACCCCCGCCGCCCTGACCATGGGTTTGGGCGTGTGCACCGTGAGGGGGCGCAGCCGGGTGCCCTTGCCGCCGACCAGGAGGATCGCTTCTGTCACCGTCGTCTCTGCTTCCTGCCGGGACCGGCCGAACCGTCATTCGACCGGCCAGTGTATGCAGACCGTCGTGCGGCGGCTTCCGGACCGTGGGTGTCGCGTCCCGGCCCCGGCGGACGCTCCCCCGGCGGCCGCCGGGCACGTGTCCCCTCCGAGGTTGGTCACCGGCCGTCCCGGACGCGCGGCCGCCGGGGCCCTCCCGGGCCCCGGCGGTCGTGAACGGCTGGTCCGGCCTCAGCGCCCCTGGTAGCGCGCCGCGGTCGAGCGGGCCGAGGTGAGCTTGCCGTAGAGCTGCTTGCCGGGGCACTCCGTGGCGAACCCGTCCCGGTGACCCGAGATCACGTTCAGTCGTACGTTCTTTCCCTTTCCGTAGAGATTGCCACCGGCGGACTTCAGGTATGTCTTCCCCTGGGGATTCGCCCCGAAGAGGCCGAGCTTCCAGGCCGTCAGCCGCGCGATCGCGTTGAGCGTGGTGGTGTTCGGCTTGGCGCTGGTGAAGGTGCCGAGGACGGCGATCCCCATGCTGTTGCTGTTGAACCCGAGGGTGTGGGCGCCGAGTACGGGCTTCGCCACTCCCCCGGCGCGGCCCTCGTAGATCTTCCCGCACTTGTCGACCAGGAAGTTGTAGCCGATGTCCCGCCAGCCCATGCTCCTGACGTGGTACCGGTAGATGCCGCGGATGACGGACGGGGCCTGTGAGCACTTGTAGCCGTTGCCCGAGGCCGTGTGGTGCACGAACGCGGCCTTGACCTGCGTCGTGTAGCGGAAGCCGCTCTCGCGCAGGTTCTCGTCGGCGCCCCAGCCGCGGCGGGTGACGATGCTCGGGCGGGCGCCGATGTACGGCTTCGCCCGCTGGGCCGCCGTCAGTTCGGTCCCGCGCAGGGCGAGGAGTTCGCGCTCGGTGCCCGCACGGTCCAGGGCGGGGATCTCCAGGGCGCCGAGCGGGGCGAGGGCGGCGTTGGCGGCGGAGGTCTCGGCCACCTCGGCGGTCATGCCCGGGATGACGGAACCCGCCGGGCCCTCGGCGCCCTCGGGACCGTCGGCGTCCTGCGTGCCGTCCGCGTCCTCGGGGCCTTCCGCGTCCTCGGCGTTCACCGTGTCGTCCCCGTCCGCGGGGGCGCGCTCGGGGGGTGCCGCTCCCGGGTCGACCAGTTCCAGTCGCAGGCCGGACGGGAGCGGGGCGATCGTGGAGAGGGTGCGGGTGCCTTTGGCGGTCTCCTCCGTACGGCGTTCCGTGTCCGGGTGGACGCGGATCTCCACGCCGTCGGAGTCGCCGACCCACAGGGGGGCCGTGGCGCCGCGGACCCGGCCGGAGGCGCTCTCCCGGGTGCCGGGGTCGGCGCCGTGGTCGGCGTTGTGGGTCTCGACGTCCTGCCAGCCGGACCAGGCGCCGGCGCCCGACGGACGGGTGCGGACCTGGACGCGGCCGTGGAGCTCCGTGTCCGGGTCGTCCCAGACGACGCCCAGGAGGGAGAAGCGGTGCACGTCCCGTCGGGACAGGCCCCGGTCGGCGCCGGTGCCGCCCAGCGCACGGTCACCGGCGAGAGGGGTCAGGGGCAGCGACTGGGTGCTGCCCGGGAGGTCGGGGAGGGTAGAAGTGGTCCGAGTCGACCGAGTCGCGTTCGTCGACCGCGTCGTGTGAGTCGTGTGAGTCGTGTGGGTGGTCGGGGTGTCGGGGCTCGTGGCCCTGGCCGTCCCGGTGGGCGCCGTCTTCGTGGCCGGCGCCGGTCGCGCCGTCGCCGCGTCGGCGGGCGGCGTCAGCGGGAGGGCGAGTGCCGCCGCGCAGGTGACACCGATCGAGGTAGCAAGCAATCCGCGCATGCCAACGATCCTGGACATAGTCATACATTTCTGTCCATCGGTGAATTGACGGGCCGTCGGGCGCGTTCCGCCGAACCGGTGGCTCCGCGGGCGCCCCGCGACGGGTGCGGCAGGCCCGGCGGCGCGTACCCTTCGGCGGGTGACTGCCATTGATCGCACCCCTGCCGACCTGCTGCGTTCCGCGCTGGCCGCGGACCCCGCGCGCCCCTTGGTGACCTTCTACGACGACGCCACGGGCGAGCGGGTCGAATTGTCCGTGGCCACCTTCGCCAACTGGGTGGCCAAGACCGCCAATCTCCTCCAGGACGGGCTGTCCGCCGAACCCGGCGACCGGGTCGCGCTGCTGCTGCCCGCGCACTGGCAGACGGCCGTGTGGCTGCTGGCGTGCTCGTCGGTGGGGGTCGTCGCGGACGTGGCCGGGGATCCGGCGCGCGCGGACTTCGTGGTCGCGGGGCCCGGCATGTTCGAGGCGGGGCTGGCCTGCAAGGGCGAGCGGTACGCGCTGTCCCTGGCACCGCTCGGCCGGCGGTTCGTGCCCGGGCCTCCCGAGGGCTACGACGACTACGCCGTGAACGTCCCGTCCTTCGGGGACCGGTTCGCGCCCTACGTCCCCGTGGACCCCGAGGCGCCCGCGCTGATCGTGGCCGGGGCCGAGTACACCGGCGCCGAGACCGTGGAGCGGGCCCGGGCGTCGGCGGCGGGACTCGGACTGACGGGTCCCGGGTCCCGGCTGCTGTCGGGGCTGCCGTACGACACCTGGGAGGGGCTCTGCGCCGGGCTGTACGCGCCGCTGGCGAGCGGAGGGTCCGTGGTGCTGTGCAGGAACCTGGCAGAGGCGAGCGAGGAGGCGGTGGCGCGGCGGGTGGAGAGCGAGCGGGTCACGGCGACCGTCCGCTGACCCCGCGGCCACTCCCCCTCGGCCCGCGCGGTTCACCCGTTCGGCTCATCCCCGGCCGCCCCGGGGCCGGGCTTCGCGGCATCGTCGTAGGTGCAGCACCGCACGCTCGTACGGCCCGGTCGGGCCCCGAAGCGGGAGGGTGGATCGCACGTGAGGGAAACGGCGGGTTCCGGTGGGCTCCTCGGGCCGGGCGCGGGGGCGTCCGCGGACGGGCGGGGCCTTCTGCGGCGGCGCCGGCGGCGGTGGCTGGGGTGCGGGGCGGCGGTGGCGGGTGTGCTCGTCCTGGGGACGGGGGTGGCCGGGTGGGTCGTCTACGCGAAGCTCGACGGGAACATCACGCCCGACGACGCGGCGGCCGCGGAACTCGCGCGGTACGCCGCGGAGCGGCCGACCTCGCTGGTGAAGGACGCGCAGAACATCCTGCTCATAGGGTCCGACTCACGGTCGGGGGACGGGAACCGCAAGTACGGGCGGGACTCCGGGACCGAGCGGTCCGACACCACGATCCTGCTGCATCTGGCGGCCGGGCGGCGCAGCGCCACCGCCGTCTCCGTCCCGCGCGACCTGATGGTGGACGTGCCGGGCTGTCTGGGGCCGGACGGCAAGCGGACCCGGCCGGTGTTCACGATGTTCAACCACGCCTTCCAGAGCGGCGGTTCGGCCTGCACGATCCGCACGGTGGAGAAGCTGACGGGGGTGCGTGTCGACCATCACGTGGTCGTCGACTTCAGCGGCTTCAAGGACATGGTGGACGCCGTGGACGGGGTGCAGGTGTGCCTGCGGGAGCCGATCGACGACAAGGACGCGAAGCTGCGGCTGCCCGCCGGGAAGGTCACCCTCGACGGGGAGCAGGCGCTCGGTTACGTCCGGGTCCGCAAGACGCTCGGGGACGGCAGCGACACCGACCGGATGGACCGGCAGCAGCGGTTCCTCGGGGCGCTCGTCAACAAGGTGCAGAGCAATGACGTCCTGCTGAACCCGGTGAAGCTGTACCCGGTGCTGGACGCGGCCACCTCGTCGCTGACCACCGACCCGGCCCTGGCGAGTCTGCGCGGTCTCTACGAACTCGTGCGCGGTTTGCGGGACATTCCCACCGAACATGTGCAATTCCTGACCGTTCCGCGGGAGTCGTACGTCCGTGACCCCAATCGCGACCAACTGGTGGAGCCCGAGGCGGAGAAACTGTTCGAACGGCTGCGCACGGACGCGCCCGTGGTGATTTCTCAGAAGATTCCCACGAATCCCGCCCCTGTGGAGTCGGGTGATTACGGTCCGTTCGTGACGCGGGTGGTGGGGCCTGCGGCTTCCGCAGGGGTTTCGCCCACTCCGCCCGCCCCCACGTTCCGCGGCAACACCGCCGCCGAGGACGGCTGCGGGTAAAGCGCTTGCCAAGCAGATCCCGCGCGGCGAACACAAGTTCAAAGAAATAGGTCGGATTGCCCGGTTGTAGGGGCGTGGAATTTGTCACGGCCGTCGCTCGACGCCGAACGGGGCGGATAGTGTGAGCGATCCGGTGCACCCGGCCACGAGGTCTCTCCCGGGGTCGTGCACCGAGTGACCGAGACCCGAGCGCCTTGAGGGGGGAAAGGCGCCGCGTGGCCCCGACGGAGGATTCGGACAACCGTGGACGCGCAAGGCCGTGGGCGGGCGGAGAACATCGATCCCGCAGACCAGTGGGTGCTCAATCCGAACACCGGTGAATACGAACTGCGACTGGGCCCTTCCGCTCCGCAGTCGGCGGTGCCCGGGCCTCGTCGGTCCGGCTCCGGCTCCGGCTCCGGCGGGGGGACCGCGGGCGCCGCGCGCGGCCGTACGGCGGCGCCGGACCGGCAGTCGTCCTCGCCCGGCGAGGCAGCGGACGCGGCGGTGCCGTCGCCACGCCGCCGCCGGGGCGTACCGGCGGAGGAGCCGGCCGCGAACCGGCGCGGACGCCGGCCGGTGAAGAAGAAGTCGAAGGCGAAGAAGATCCTGCTGTGGACCGGCGGGATCATGGCCTTCGTCCTGGTGGGCACCGCAGGTGCGGCCTACCTGTATCTGGAGCACCTCAACGACAACATCACCTCCGTCTCCGACGACGGCGCGAGCACCGGTGGCTTCAGCAAGGACAAGGCGATCAACCTGCTGGTGATCGGCACCGACAAGCGCACCGGTTCGGGCAACGAGGGCTACGGCGACGCCAACAGCGTGGGGCACGCGGACACCACGATCCTGCTGCACGTCTCCAAGGACCGCACGAACGCGACCGCGCTGAGCATCCCGCGCGACCTGATCGTGAACGTCCCGGACTGCCAGACGGAGCAGGCGGACGGCTCCACCAAGGTCATCAAGGGCTCGGACAACGTCCGCTTCAACACCAGTCTCGGACAGGACGAGCGCACGCCGAGCTGCACCGTGCGCACGGTCACCGCGCTGACCGGGATCCAGGCCGACAACTTCATGGTCGCCGACTTCAACGCGGTCAAGACGCTGACCACGGCGGTCGGCGGTGTCGACGTGTGCCTGGCCAAGGACATCGACGACGAGGACTCGCACCTGAAGCTGTCGAAGGGCACGCACACCATCGAGGGCGAGCAGGCGCTGGCCTTCGTGCGCACCCGGCACTCCGTCGGCTTCGGCGGCGACCTCAGCCGGATCGCGTTGCAGCAGCAGTTCCTGAGCGCGCTGATGCGCAAGCTGAAGTCGAACGACACGCTCACCAGCCCCACCAAGATGATCAAGCTGGCGGAGGCGGGCACCAAGGCGCTGACCGTCGACTCCCAGCTGGACAGCATCGACAAGCTGAAGGACCTCGGTCTGGAGCTGGGCAAGCTCAACGTCAAGAACCTGACCTTCACCACCGTGCCGGTGGTCGACAACCCGGCCGAGAAGGTCAAGGCCACGGTCGTCGTGAACAAGTCGACCGCGCCCACGGTCTTCCAGATGATCAAGGACGATGTCTCGTTCACCGAGGTGAAGGAGCAGGCGGCGGCGTCCAAGAACGCGGCGGCCGCGGCCGCGGCGGCGCGTCTCAAGGGCACGCAGTCGGCGGCCTCCGCGGTGCGGGTGCAGGTCATGAACGGGGGCGCCCCGGCCGGCAGCGCACAGGAAACTCTTAATTGGCTCCAGAATGATGAGGGCGTGACGAAGTCCGAGAACGCGGGCAACGCGCCCGCGGTGCTGAGCAGGACGACGCTCGAGTACGCGCCCGACCAGGCCGATCAGGCCCGTAAGCTCGCCGCCGTCATGGGGCTGCCCGGGACCGCGCTGAAACCGGGCAAGAGCGTCGAGAACTCCCAGGGTCTGCCGACGATGACACTGACGCTGGGCAAGGACTTCAAGGGCGCGGGAGTCTCGCTCACGGCTCCGACCGCCGTGCCGGACACGGTGCAGAAGTCCACGGCGGACAAGGTCGAGTGCGCCAAGTAGGTAACCCTTCGGGCCCGTTGTGCGTCTGACTTGACGCGGGACGGGCCCGTGTCAGGCGCAGGGCGGGGAGGGGCAGGGGAATGGCGGGGAGCAGCGGGGTGCGCGGGGAGGTTCCCGCGGTCGAGGACACGATGTCCTTGACGGCGCAGGAGAAGGGCGAGAAGAGCGAGAAGGGGGAGCCGGCCGGCGACGGAAGACGCGGCGGCGGACGCGGCGCGGGCCGCGGCCCGGACCGCAAACGCCGACGTCGACGCGCGTTGCGCTGGTCGGCGACGGTGCTCGCGGTGGTGATACTCGGGGCCGCGGGGGCCGGCTACCTGTACTACGAGCACCTCAACGCGAACATCAAGCACGACGACCTGAACATCGGCGACGACAAGGACCGCGCGGCCGACACCAAGGCCAACTCGGCGGGCCAGACGGCGCTGAACATCCTGCTGATCGGCTCGGACGCCCGGGACACCGCCGCGAACCAGAAGCTCGGCGGCGCCAAGTACGACTTCGGCGGTCCCCCGCTCGCGGACGTCCAGATGCTGCTGCACATATCGGCGGACCGCAGCAACATGTCGGTGGTGAGCATGCCGCGCGACACCCTGCTGGACATCCCCAGGTGCACGGACCCCGACGACGGGAAGACCTACGGGGCGTTGCAGGGCGAGATGACGAACGTGTCGCTCGGCCGCGGCGGTCCGGGCTGCACGGTGGCCACCTGGGAGAAGCTCACCGACATCCACATCGACCACTTCATGATGATCGACTTCTCGGGTGTCGTCTCCATGGCGGACGCGATCGGCGGTGTGCCGGTCTGTGTGGACGCCAACGTCTACTCGCACACCAGCACCGGCAAGGGCTCCGGCCTGAAGCTGGAGGAGGGCACGCACTCCGTCAAGGGCAAGCAGGCCCTCCAGTGGCTGCGCACGCGCTACGGCTTCGAGGACGACACCGACCTCGCCCGTGCCAAGGCGCAGCACATGTACATGAACTCGATGGTCCGCGAGCTGCGCGCCAACGCCAAGCTGACCAACCCCAACAAGCTGCGCAAGCTCGCCGAGGCGGCCACCAAGGCCATCACCGTCGACGACGGCCTCGACACCATCACGAAGATGTACGACCTGGCGGGCGAGTTGCAGAAGGTGCCCACCGACCGCATCACGATGACGACGATGCCCAACCGCTACCAGGGCAGCCGGGTCGTGCCCACGGAGGACGCCAAGCAGCTGTTCCGCCTGGTGCGCGAGGACATCGCCCTGGACGGCAAGGACGCCAAGAAGGCCACCGCGAGCCCGTCGCCGACGGTGACGGACGCGGCCGCGCCGAACGACCGGATCGCCGTGCAGGTCCACAACGGGACCTACTCGGACACCCTGGGGGCGGTCCGCGGACGCGCGACGGCGGTGACGGAGCTGCTGACGGGCAAGGGCTTCACCAAGGCCGTCGCGGACACCTCTCCGGCCACGGCCGTGGCGAGCACCGTGGTCCGCTACCCGAGCGCCGACCTCCAGGGGGACGCCCTGGCCGTCGCCAAGGCCCTCGGCGTCCCGGCGGCCCAGGTGAAGAAGTCCACCGCGGTCTCCGGGGTCACGGTCCTCGTCGGAGCGGACTGGCGCTCGGGGACGGCGTACAAGGCGCCGGTGAAGGACGACAAGACACCCGACACCGCCGGGGCGATCAACGCCTCCGACACCACCCAGTGCATGCACGTGGACCCGGCCTACACCTGGTAGCCCGGGTCCCGTGGTGCTCGGTGCGCCGCGCGGCGCTCAGTGCGTGTCGCTGAGGACCGCGGGGCGCCGTGACGCGATGACCTTCCTGGCCAGCGCCTTGGGGCTGGTCAGGAAGCCGAATCCCCACGACATGTGCATGGTGGCGAGGGCCACGGGGATCCGCAGCCGTGCCTTCGGCGGCAGCCCCCGGCCGGCCGGCAGGGAACCGGCGGTGATCGCCGCGAGGTAGCCGGCGGGGACGAGGAAGCCCAGCGGGGTGAGCACGGCGCCCACCACGATGCCGGCGGCTATCGCGCACACCGCGACCGGCGGGGCGAGGTAGCGCAGGTTGATGGAGCCCTCGTGGTAGCGGGCGACGACGTGCCGCCAACGGCCGTAGTCCTTGTACTGCTTGGCGAGCGCCCTGACGCTGGGCCTCGGCCGGTACGACACCTTGAGCTCGGGCGAGAACCAGATCAGGCCGCCCGCCTCCCTGATCCGGAAGTTCAGCTCCCAGTCCTGGGCGCGGACGAACTCCTCGTTGTAGCCGCCCTGTTGCTCCAGCGCCTCCCGGCGGAAGACACCGAGGTACACGGTCTCCGCCGGGCCGGCCTGCCCTCCGGTGTGGAAGGCGGCGTTGCCGACCCCGATCTTCGAGGTCATGGCCGCGGCGACCGCGTGCTCCCAGTCGTTCTCGCCCTCGGCGTGCATGATCCCGCCGACGTTCTGCGCGCCGGTCTCCTCCAGGAGCCGCACCGCGGTGGCGATGTAGTCCGGCGAGAGCATGCCGTGCCCGTCGACGCGGACGACGACCGGATGGCGGGAGGCCTTGATCGCGGCGTTGAGCGCCGCGGGCGTCCGCCCGGTGGGATTGGGGACCGTGTGCACGCGCTTGTTGGCGTGGGAGGCGGTCTCGGCGACGAGCTCGGCCGCGATCTCTTCCGTACGGTCCTTGGACGGACCGATGGCGATCACGACCTCCATCTCGCCGGCGTACTCCTGCGCGAGGATCGCTTGGACGGCTCCGCGCAGATGCCGCTCCTCGTCGAGGACGGGCATGATGACGGACACTGCGGGGAGGCGCACGTCGGGCTTGGCGTTCATAGGGGACTCACGTTACCGCGAACGGGGGACAGGGCCCGCCCCGCCGGGTGCGCTGCACCGGTCGGCCGATCGTATGGGCCTACTGTTCCAACGGCTCGCCCCGCCCACGGCCGCCGCCCGGAGGTGCCCCCGTATGCCCGCCACACCGCCCCGGTCCCCGCGTCAACCCCTACCGCCGCGCCGCGTACGCCGTCCGCCCGGCCGGCGCGGACGCCCCCGCTGGGCCATGCGGGCGACGACCACGCTCTCGGTGGTGCTCCTGGCCGCCGCCGGGATCGGTCACTCGGTGGTCGCCGGTCTGGACGCGGACATCGCCCGGGTCGACCCCTTCAAGGACATGAAGAACCGCCCCCGGGCCGGCCACGGCATGAACGTCCTGCTGGTCGGCACCGACGGGCGCGACGACATCACCCGGGCGGAACGCCGCCGCTACCGGCTGGGCGGCGCCCCCTGCCACTGCACCGACACGATCATGATCGTGCACATCTCGGAGGACCGGGAGCGGGCCAGCGTCGTCAGTCTCCCGCGCGACTCCTACGCCGAGACGCCCCCGCACACCGACCGGGTCACCGGCAAGGCGCACCACGGCCACCCGATCAGGATCAACTCGGCGTACGCGGAGGGCGGGCCGCAGCTCACCGTCCGCACGGTCGAGAACATGACGCACGTGAAGATCGACCACTACCTGGAGGTCGACTTCACCAGCTTCATGAAGACGGTGGACGTGCTGGGCGGCGTCAAGGTGTGCACCGCGCAGCCCCTGAAGGACTCGTACACCGGGCTGGACCTGGCGCCGGGCACCTACACCCTCAACGGCGGCCAGGCCCTCCAGTACGTCCGCTCACGGCACGCGGACGCCTCCTCCGACCTGGGCCGGATGAAACGCCAACAGCGCTTCCTGGCGGCCCTGGTGGAGCGCGCCACCTCCTCCGGGGTGCTGCTGAACCCGTTGAGGTTCCGGGACGTGACCCGGGCGGTGCTCGGCTCGGTGCGGGCCGACCGGGGATTCGGCACCGACGAGCTCCTCGACCTCGGCCGCGCGATGCGCACCTTCTCCCCCTCCTCCTCCGAGTTCACCACCGTGCCCATCGGACAGATGGGATACGTCGTGAAGGGCATCGGCTCGACCCTGAAGTGGGACCCGGTGCGGGCCCAGCGCCTCTTCCGGGCCCTGCGCGACGACGAGCCCCTCGCCACGGGCGCCCGGCCCGGCGGCGGCGCCGTCCGCGTGGACGTGGCCCCGCAGCAGATCCGCGTCCAGGTCGAGAACGGCACCCGCACGGCCGGACTCGGCCGACGGGTCGACGCGGCACTCGCCGCGACCGGCTTCCGCACCACCCGGCAGCCGGTCAGCGCCGCCGCCCCCACCGCCCTGCGCACGGTCGTCGCCTACGACCCCCGCTGGGACCGCTCCGCGAAGTCCCTCGCGACCGCCCTGCCGGGCAGCGAACTGCGCGCCGTGAAGGGCCTCGGAGCGACCCTGAAGGTCATCGCCGGAGCCGACTTCCGCCAGGTGCGCAAGGTACGGGCCGCCCATGCGGATCAGGGGGAGTTCGGGGTGGTGAGAGGGGACGAGGTGGGCTGCTCCTAGGCGGATGTGGCCTTCTGGTGCAAAACGTGCGAAACGGTCCCGTCCCCCCGATGGCGCGGGGCACCCGGGAGGCGTACGACGGAAGGGCACGCCCGGGGCCCGCACGGGCCCCCTCACCCCCAGGAGGAGCCATGACCCAGCCCGGAACCATGACCGCCATGAGCAAGGAGATGCAGGACTGCGTCGAGGCGTGCATGTCCTGCCACAGCGTCTGCGAGGAGACCATGAGCTCCTGCATGCAGCTGGGCGGCCAGGCCCAGATGCAGATCATGCGCGCGCTGATGGACTGCTCGGAGACGACCCGCATGTGCGCCGACATGATGATGCGGCGCTCGCCCATGGCGACCGAGATGTGCGCGATGTGCGCCAAGGCCTGTGACATGTGCGCCGAGGCGTGTATGTCCATGCCGGACGATCCGCAGATGATGCGCTGCGCCGAGGCGTGTCGCCGCTGCGCCGACATGTGCCGCACGATGGCCGGCGCCACCATGTGACCGCCGTCCGCACAGAACGGGGGCGCCCGGGCCGGGCGCCCCCGTTCTGTGCGCACCGCCCGGGTCAGTTGCCCGTGACGGTGACCTTCTCGTCGTTGTTCAACTCGCTCACCAGCTGCTTCACCTTCGCCTTGTCCCAGACGAGGTTGCCGCCGGAGGAGCCGGAGATCGGCATGTTCAGCGAGGTGCCGTCGCCGCCGTTGACGCCCTTCATCGCGAAGAACATGGACCCCAGGTCGTAGAGCCCCATGTCCTTGTCGACGATGAGCGAGTCCAGGCCCGCGCTCATCGTCGGGTAGAGCGCGAAGGGGTTCAGGACCGTGGTCGGGGTCGCCACCTCGTGGGCGAGGGCCGCGAGGAACTTCTGCTGGTTCTTCGTGCGCTCCAGGTCGGACGCGGCGAAGGCGTGCCGGGTGCGGACGAAGGCGAGCGCCTCCTCGCCGTTCAGCGTCTGCTTGCCCGCCTGGAAGTCGGCGCCCGAGTACTTGTCCTTGAACCCCTTGTCGATGGTGATCTCGACACCGCCGACCGCGTCCACGATGTTCGCGAAGCCGGCGAAGCCGATCTCCACGTAGTGGTCGATGCGCAGACCGGTGTTGAACTCGACCGTGCGCACCAGCAGCTCGGGGCCGTCCGTCGCGTAGGCGGCGTTCAGCTTCGTGTGCCGGCCGGTGCCCTTGTACGTCTTGCCGGACTCGGAGCCGACGAACGTCGGGATCTCCACGTCGGAGTCGCGCGGCAGCGAGACCAGCGTGTCTCCGTTGGAGCCGACGTGCAGGATCATCATCGAGTCCGTGCGCTTGCCCTCGGCGGAGCCGGTGTGCAGCTGCTTCTTCTCCTCGGCGGACAGGCCCTCGCGGCTGTCGGAGCCGACGATCAGGTAGTTCGTCCCGTCGCCCCCCTCGGGCCGGTCGATGACCTTGGACAGGTCGACCTCGCGCTTCAGCTTGCCGTCGGCCCAGATGTAGGTGCCCACCGACGTCACGACCAGCACGGTCAGGACGGTGATCGCCGTCCACTTGATACGACGGCGCCAGTTCGGCGCGGGACGCGGGGCGCGGGTGTCGAAGGACCCCGGCCCGCCGGAGTCGCCCCCGCCGCCGTAGACCTGGCCCGAGCTGTAGCCGCTGTCGTACCCGGTGTTCTGGGCGTTGGTGTAGTCGCCGTACCCCTGACCGTTCACGTACGACGGCTGCGGCGGGACTCCGGCGCCCCGCGGCGGGGCGGCCGGGCCGCGCCGGACCTGCCGCATGACGCGCGGGCTCTCGGGCTGCGCGTTCGCGCTGCCGCCGCCGTACCGGTTGCCGCGGTCGCTGTCGGACCGTCCCTCGGGCCAATCGTTCATGCGGACCAGTGTGCAGGGCAGTGCTGTGTGCCTTACAAGGGCCGTCGGAGAATCAGGGCCCCGCTGTTGCCAAGCTGACACAAAATCCCGGGTTGTCCCCCTCGGCATAAGGTGGAGGACATGACAGACCAGGTCACCGCGGCGGACTCGGGCAGCACCCCGGACATCCCGGGCAAGCCCACGTCCGCGTCCCGCACCACCCTCAGCCACATCATGACCCACGCCGACACCAACCTGCTGGGGACGGTGCACGGCGGCGTGATCATGAAGCTCGTCGACGACGCGGCGGGGGCGGTGGCCGGGCGGCATTCCGGCGGGCCCGCCGTCACCGCGTCCATGGACGAGATGGCCTTCCTGGAGCCGGTCCGCGTCGGCGACCTGGTCCATGTGAAGGCCCAGGTCAACTGGACCGGCCGGACCTCGATGGAAGTCGGCGTGCGGGTCCTCGCCGAACGCTGGAACGAGTCCGCCCCGGCCACCCAGGTCGGCTCCGCCTACCTGGTCTTCGCCGCCGTGGACGCCGACGGCAAGCCGCGGGCGGTCCCCCCGGTCCTGCCGGAGACGGAACGCGACGAGCGCCGCTACCAGGAGGCCCAGATCCGCCGCACCCACCGCCTGGCCCGCCGCCGCGCGATCAGGGAACTGCGCGAACGCCGGACGGCGGAAGGCTTCGGCGACTGAAGGGTTCGGGACCGGCCCACGAGCACCCGCCGCTCCCCCGGCGCGCGGCCCCGGGCATGCCCCGGGGCCGCGCGTCGCACACCTCACGCAGTGACACGGACCACCGTCCGGGGCCCGCGCCGGTGCTGCGTTACGGAAGGTTCCTGGCCATCACGATGCGCTGGACCTGGTTCGTGCCCTCGTAGATCTGCGTGATCTTGGCGTCGCGCATCATGCGCTCGACCGGGTAGTCGCGGGTGTAGCCGTAGCCGCCGAGGAGCTGGACCGCGTCCGTGGTGACCTCCATCGCCACGTCCGAGGCGAAGCACTTCGCGGCCGCGCCCTGGAAGGTGAGGTCGGCGTCGAGGCGCTCGGACTTGGCCGCCGCCGCGTACGTCAGCTGACGGGCCGCCTCGATCTTCATCGCCATGTCGGCGAGCATGAACTGGATGCCCTGGAAGTCGGCGATCGGCTTGCCGAACTGCTTGCGCTCCTGGACGTAGCCCTTGGCGTAGTCGAAGGCGCCCTGGGCGACACCGAGGGCCTGCGCGGCGATCGTGATACGGGTGTGGTCCAGCGTCTTCATCGCCGTCGCGAAGCCCGTGCCCTCCTCGCCGATCATGCGGTCGGCCGGGATGCGGACGTTGTCGAAGTAGACCTCGCGGGTCGGGGAGCCCTTGATGCCGAGCTTCTTCTCCGGGGCGCCGAAGGAGACACCCGGGTCGGACTTCTCGACGACGAAGGCGGAGATGCCCTTGCTGCGCTTGGTGGGGTCCGTCACGGCCATGACCGTGTAGTACTCGCTCACGCCGGCGTTGGTGATCCAGCGCTTCACGCCGTTCAGGATCCAGTGGTCGCCGTCGCGGACCGCCTTGGTCCTCATGCCGGCCGCGTCCGAGCCGGCGTCCGGCTCGGAGAGGGCGTACGAGAACATCGCGTCGCCCTTGGCGAGCGGCGCCAGGTACTTCTTCTTCAGGTCCTCGGAGCCGGAGAGGATCACCGGCAGGGAGCCCAGCTTGTTCACCGCCGGGATCAGCGAGGAGGACACGCAGACGCGGGCGACCTCCTCGATCACGATCACCGTGGCGAGGGCGTCCGCGCCGGCGCCGCCGTACGACTCGGGAACGTGCACCGCGTGCAGGTCGCTCGCCACGAGGGCGTCGAGCGCCTCCTGCGGGAACCGGGCGTCCTCGTCCACCGCTGCGGCGAACGGCGCGATCTTCGCCTCGGAGAGCGAGCGGATGGCGTCACGGAGCATGTCGTGCTCCTCGGACGGGCGGTACAGGTCGAAGTCAGCCGATCCGGCCAAGGTGTCTCACGCTCCAAAACGCTACGGTCACCGACGCTAATTACCGTTAAGTAACTCAAATTTTAAGGGTCTACAAAGCCCAGTGATACGTGAGTTTGGCGACAAGGGCCTTCCTCTTGCGACAACTGCCCGGTGAGGGGACGCGAGACGCCCCGACTATGCTCGGGCGCGCAGCGACGACACCCCCACCAGGAGCATCCATGGCCCTCAAGATCACCGTGATCGGCACCGGCTATCTCGGCGCCACGCACGCCGCGGCCATGGCCGAACTGGGCTTCGAGGTGCTCGCTCTCGATGTGGTGCCGGAGAAGATCGCGATGCTCGAACGCGGCGAGACCCCGATGTACGAGCCGGGGCTCGAGGAGCTGCTGCGCCGGCACGTCCCCGGCTTCGAGGGGTCCAGCGGGCGGCTGCGCTTCACGCAGGACTGGGCCGAGGTGGGCGCCTTCGGCGATGTCCACTTCGTCTGCGTGAACACTCCGCAGAAGCACGGCGAGTACGCGTGCGACATGTCGTACGTCGAGTCCGCCGTCGGCTCCCTGGCCCCCCATCTGACGCGGCCCGCGCTCGTCGTCGGCAAGTCGACGGTGCCGGTGGGCTCGGCCGACCGGCTGGCCCGGACGATCGCGGAGCTCGCGCCGGCCGGCGCGGACGCCGAGCTCGCCTGGAACCCGGAGTTCCTGCGCGAGGGGTTCGCCGTCCAGGACACCCTGCACCCGGACCGCATCGTCGTCGGGGTGCGCAGCGAGCGGTCCGAGGCGCTGCTGCGGCAGGTCTACGAGACGCCGATCGGCGAGGGCTCGCCGTTCGTGGTCACCGACTTCCCCACCGCCGAGCTGGTGAAGACCTCGGCGAACTCCTTCCTCGCCACCAAGATCTCCTTCATCAACGCGATGGCGGAGGTCTGCGAGGCCGCCGGTGGCGACGTCGCGAAGCTGGCCGAGGCCATCGGCTACGACGACCGGATCGGGAAGAAGTTCCTGCGGGCCGGGATCGGGTTCGGCGGCGGCTGTCTGCCCAAGGACATCCGGGCCTTCATGGCCCGTGCGGGCGAGCTCGGCGCCGACCAGGCGCTGACCTTCCTGCGGGAGATCGACTCCATCAACATGCGTCAGCGCGGGCAGATGGTCGAGCTGGCGCGGCAGGCGCTCGGCGGCGGCTCGTTCCTGGGCAAGCGGGTGGCGGTGCTCGGCGCGACCTTCAAGCCGGACTCCGACGACGTACGGGACTCGCCCGCCCTGAACGTCGCCGGGCAGATCCATCTCCAGGGCGGCCAGGTCACGGTGTACGACCCGAAGGGGATGGAGAACGCGCGCAAGGTCTTCCCGACGCTCGGCTACGCGGACTCGGCCCTGGAGGCCGTCCGGGGCGCCGACGTCGTGCTGCACCTCACGGAGTGGCGGGAGTTCCGCGACCTCGACCCGGCGGAGCTCGGCGAGGTCGTCTCGGCCCGGCTGGTCCTCGACGGGCGCAACGCGCTCGACCCGGTCCTGTGGCGCAAGGCCGGATGGACGTACCGGGCGATGGGCCGCCCGACCGCGTAGGCGCCGGGGGTCGGGGCCGGGCATCGGGGCCGGGCCGGCGTACGCGGCGACGCCGGTTCGGCCGAGGCTCAGTCGGCCGAACCGGCGTCTTGCTGCATTCTGCACCACCGGGCTGTGCCTCGGCCGCCGAACTACTTCGCCCGGTACCGCCGCATCTTCTCGCGGGCCCCGCACACCTGCATCGAGCACCAGCGGCCCCGGCCCGCCGGGCTGCGGTCGTAGTACGCCCAGTGGCAGGTGACGGCCTCGCAGGCTTTCAGCCGGGTCCAGGTGCCCGCGATCAGCGCCTCCGCCACGGCGGCGGCCGTACGGGAGAGCAGCGGGGCCGCGGCCCGGTCCCGGGGCGCCAGGGCGGCCGAGCCGTCGTGTTCGTCGACCGTCACCAGCAGGGGCGCCGCCGCGAGGAGCCGTCCCAGCGGGGTCACCTCACGGTGCGGCGGGTGGCCGGCGTGCGCGAGCAGGGCCGCGCGCAGGGATTCCCGCAGCTCACGGGCGTGTGCCAGCGCGTCGTCGGCGTTCCCGGCGGCCGCCGGGTGCTCCGGCAGTCCGAAGCGGGCCCGGCCCTCGGGGGTGTCGAGGGCGTCCACGCCCGACTCCACGTCCAGCGTGTTCACCAGGGACTCGATCAGGGCCAGGCCTCCGGGAGCGGCCGATCGGTCATTCATGGTTGCGACGTTACCTCCTGTGCGGGAGCATGCAGTAACCGTTACCGGTTACCCGGCTCTATGGGTAACCGCGAGTCAGGCACGTTTCGTCCCGAGGAGGAGTCATGGCTCTCGCCGCACTGGGTGTCGTCGTACTGGACTGTCCCGACCCGGGCGCGCTCGCCGGGTTCTACGCCGAGGTGCTGGGCGGCAGCGTCGAGGGCGAGGGGGACTGGGTGGACCTGAAGGTCCCCGGCGGACAGTCCCTGGCCTTCCAGGCCGCGCCCGGCCACGTGGCGCCCGCGTGGCCGGCGTCCGGGCACTCGCAGCAGTTCCACCTGGACCTGACCGTCGACGACCTGGACGAGGCCGAGCGGGGTGTGCTCGCGCTGGGCGCGAAGCCGCTCGATACCGATGACCGCTCGCGCGGGTGGCGTGTGTACGCGGATCCGGCCGGGCACCCGTTCTGCCTGTGCCGCTGCTGAACCACCGCGGCGGCACGCGCGGTCACGCAGTCCGCCGCCCGTGTCCGATCAAGGAGGAATCCATGCCGTCCGTCGCCCGCTTCCGCTCCGTGGTCCTCGACTGTCCCGATCCGCGCGCGCTCGCCGACTTCTACGCGGCGGTCCTGGGCGGTACGCCCGAGGCCGAGGACGGGGAGGAGGACTGGTACGTGCTGCACGTGCCCGGCGGTCCCCGGATCGCGTTCCAGCAGGTGGAGGGGTACACCCCGCCGGAGTGGCCGCGCGCCGACCGCAATCCGCAGCAGTTCCACCTCGACCTGGACGGCGGCTCCACCTGGGCGGAGATCGACGCGGCCCACGAGCGGGTGCTGGCGCTCGGCGCGCGGCCGCTGGACCTGGAGGACCGGGAGAAGAAGGACTTCCAGGTGTACGCCGACCCGGCCGGGCACCCCTTCTGCCTGTGCCGGGTCGAACGCCCGTGACCCCGGCCCGCGGTTCCCGCTCGCGGCCTCCGGCCGTGGTGCCTGCCCGTGGTCCCCGTCCGTCGTGTGCGGGCGGGGACTACCCGTCGAGCTCCTCGATCCTCGCGGTCGAGGGCTTTCGGCGGTCCTGCACCGCGCGGGCCGTGAAGTCGGCGGTGCGCAGCACACGCTGAATGTTTCCCCAGGTCAGCAGGGCGATGTCGGTTTCCGGCCAGCCCCGGTCGAGCAGCTCGGCGATCAGGTGCGGATAGCCGGAGGCGTCGGTGAGGCCCTGCGGGTGGGCGGCGCCCGAGTCGTGGGTGCCGGACAGGCCGACGCAGTCGGGCCCGGCGACCGCGCGGACGTGCTCGAGGTGGTCGGCGACGTCACGGACGTCCGGGCCGGTCTGCTCGGCGGTCAGCGGCACCATGCACAGCCCCTTGGCGACGCCCAGCTCGGCGAGCTGGGCGTCGGACAGGTTGCAGGGGTGCGGACGCAGGGCGCGGGCCGCCGAGCGGGTGAACACGACCGGCGTCTTGGAGAGGGCGAGGACGCGGCCGACGGTGGCCTCAACGGCCCCGGACAGGTCGGCGAGCACGCCGAGGCGGTTCATCTCGCGCACGACCTCCTCACCGAACCGGGTCAGTCCCGCGCCGTCCGCCCAGGAGGCGCCGACGAGGGTGAGGACCCGCAGGCCCAGGGAGTGCAGCACGCGCAGGATGCTCAGGGAGTCGTCGAGCGCGGCGGCCGTGGCCGGGCCGAGGACGACGGCGACGCGGCCGCAGTTGCGGGCGTCGATGACCTGGCCGGCGCTGCGGGCGAGCCGCAGGCCCTCGGGGTGGGCGTCGATCACCGAACGGACCAGGTCCAGCTGCTCCAGGGTGGCGCCGACGGCCCGGCCCGCGGCGAGCCCCTCGGGCAGGTGCAGCGACCACAGCAGCGCGCCCACGTGGCCCTCGCGCAGCCGGGGCACGTCCGTGGAGAGGGCGCTCTCGCCGAACTGGAGGTCGTACCAGGGCAGGTGGCGCAGGGCCCAGGGAAGCCCGCTGTAGCCGTCGGCGACGGGATGCCCGGCGAGCAGGTCACGGGCCCGCTCCAGCGCGCCGTCCACCCCGTCCCGGCCACCCCCACGCCCCGAACCCCCTGCGGGCTTGCGGGCGCTTTCGGCGCTCCGTGCGTCCCCCGCTCGCCCGGTGCCCTCGGTGGGCCGTCCGTTGCGGGTGCTGCGGCCGTTGCGGGTGTCGCGGCTGGGCCGGGTGGTTTGCGCGGCGGTGGGTCCCTTGCCCGGGGCGGGGCGGGCCGCGGGCCCCTCGTCGTCGAGCCCGCCGACCTCGGGAAGGGTCTGCGGCTCGTCATGGAGGTCGGCCACGGCGGTCTCCGTACGTCGATCGGCAGTACGGTCACCGTCGCACGCGGGGCGGCGCGCTTCCTGGTGGGCGGTGCGTTCGGGGGACGCGCGCCCCGGGCGGGCACGGGGCCGCCGGCTCGCACCGGCCGCCCCGTGCCGCGCGCGGCGGCCGTCCGGTCAGCAGTCCAGCGACTCGATCGTCGCGTGGGAGGCCGGCCGGGTGGCCCGCAGGTCACGGGCGACGTCCTCGGCCGCGCCGAGCACACGGACCGCGTTCTGCCAGGTCAGCTTGGCGAGGTCCGGCGCGGACCAGCCCCGGTCGAGGAGCTCCGCGACCAGGCGGGGGTAGCCGGAGACGTCGTCGAGGCCGTCGGGGGTGAAGGCGGTGCCGTCGTAGTCGCCGCCGATGCCCAGGTGGTCGATGCCGGCGACCTCGCGCATGTGGTCGAGGTGGTCCGCGACCGTGGCGACCGTGGCGATCGGGCGCGGGTGGGTCTCCTCGAAGGCCCGGTGGACCTTCATCCCCTCGGCGGTGGTGTCGAGGTGGTGGAAGCCGTGGGCGCGCATGTTGTCGTCGGCGGCGGCCGTCCAGTCGACCGCCGCCTGGAGGACGAACTTCGGCACGAAGGTCACCATCGCCATGCCGCCGTTGGCGGGGAGGCGTTCCAGGACGTCGTCCGGGATGTTGCGGGGGTGGTCGCACACCGCGCGCGCGGAGGAGTGCGAGAAGATCACCGGCGCGCTCGTCACGTCGAGGGCGTCCCGCATCGTCGTCGCCGCCACGTGCGAGAGGTCGACGAGCATGCCCTCGCGGTTCATCTCCCGCACGACCTCGCGGCCGAAGGAGGACAGGCCGCCGGCCCTGGGCACGTCGGTCGCGGAGTCCGCCCAGTCCACGTTGTCGTTGTGGGTGAGCGTCATGTAGCGCACGCCGAGGGCGTACAGGCCGCGCAGCGTGCCGAGCGAGTTGGCGATGGAGTGGCCGCCCTCCGCGCCCATGAGCGAGGCGATGCGGCCCTCGGCGCGGGCAGCCTCCATGTCGGCGGCCGTCAGCGCCGCGCGCAGGTCGCCGGGGTGGCGGTCGATGAGCCGGCGCACGCAGTCGATCTGCTCCAGCGTGGCCGGGACCGCGTCGGGCAGGTCGGCGCGCACGTACACCGACCAGTACTGCGCGCCGACCCCGCCGGCGCGCAGCCGGGGCAGGTCGGTGTGCAGGTGGGCGTGCTGGTCGCCGGCGATGTCCCGGGCGTCGAGGTCGTAGCGGACCTGCTCGCGCAGGGCCCAGGGCAGGTCGTTGTGGCCGTCGACCACGGGGAACTCGCGCAGGAGTTCGCGGGCCGTGTCCAGTGAGGTCATCTGGGTCACTTTCCGAAACCGAAGCCGTTCGAACCCTCGACCTTGGCGCGCAGGCGCTTGCCCTTCTCGGTGGCCTGGTCGTTCAGCTCCTGCTGGAAGTCCCGCATCCGGGCCAGCAGCTCCTCGTCGTGGGCGGCGAGGATGCGGGCGGCCAGCAGTCCGGCGTTGCGGGCGCCGCCCACCGACACCGTGGCGACCGGGACCCCGGCCGGCATCTGCACGATCGACAGCAGGCTGTCCATGCCGTCGAGGTACTTCAGGGGCACGGGGACGCCGATCACGGGGAGCGGGGTCACCGAGGCGAGCATGCCGGGGAGGTGGGCGGCGCCGCCGGCGCCCGCGATGATCACCTTGAGGCCGCGTCCGTCCGCCTGCTCTCCGTAGGCGACCATCTCGCGGGGCATGCGGTGCGCGGAGACGACGTCGACCTCGTAGGCGATCTCGAACTCGTCGAGGGCCTGGGCGGCCGCCTCCATGACGGGCCAGTCGCTGTCCGACCCCATGACGATGCCGACAACGGGGCCCACAGGGCTCACAGCGCTCATTCGGTGATCGTGCCTCTCAGGTAACCGGCTGCGTGACGTGCGCGTTCGAGGACGTCGTCCAGGTCGTCGCCGTAGGTGTTGACATGGCCGACCTTGCGGCCGGGCTTCACGTCCTTGCCGTACATGTGGATCTTCAGCTGGGGGTCGCGGGCCATGCAGTGCAGGTACGCGGCGTACATGTCCGGGTAGTCGCCGCCCAGCACGTTGACCATGACCGTCCAGGGCGCGCGCGGGCGCGGGTCGCCGAGCGGGAGGTCGAGGACGGCGCGCACGTGGTTGGCGAACTGCGAGGTGATCGCGCCGTCCATCGACCAGTGGCCGGAGTTGTGCGGGCGCATCGCCAGTTCGTTGACGAGGACGGCGGAGGAGCCGTCGGCGCCGCGGACCTCGAAGAGCTCGACCGCGAGGTGGCCGACCACGTCCAGTTCCTTGGCGATGCGCAGGGCCATCTCCTCGGCCCGCAGGGCGAGGGCCCCGTCGAGGCCGGGCGCGGGGGCGATCACCGTGTCGCAGACGCCGCCCACCTGCTGCGACTCGACCACGGGATAGGCGACCGCCTGGCCGTGCGGGGAGCGCACGACGTTGGCCGCGAGCTCGCGGACGTAGTCGACCTTCTCCTCGGCCAGCACGGGGACGCCGGCGCGGAAGGGGTCGGCGGCCTCCTCGACGGAGTCGACGACCCACACGCCCTTGCCGTCGTAGCCGCCGCGGACGGTCTTGAGGACCACCGGGAAGCCGTCGCCCTGCGCGCCCGGCCCGAGGCCTTCGGCGGCGAACGCGGCGACGTCCGCCGGGTCGGTCACGATCCGGTGCCGGGGGCAGGGGACGCCGATGGCGTCGAGCCGCGCGCGCATCACCCCCTTGTCCTGGGCGTGCACCAGCGCGTCGGGGCCGGGGCGGACGGGGATGCCGTCCGCCTCCAGCGCCCTGAGGTGCTCGGTGGGTACGTGTTCGTGATCGAAGGTGATCACATCGCACCCCCGCGCGAACTCGCGCAGCGTGTCGAGATCGCGGTAGTCGCCGATGACGACATCGCTCACGACCTGCGCCGCGGAATCCTGTGGGGTGTCACTGAGGAGCTTGAACCTGATGCCGAGCGGGATGCCCGCCTCGTGTGTCATACGAGCGAGCTGCCCCCCGCCGACCATGCCGACTACCGGGAACGTCACGCCCCCAGGGTATCGGCCAGGCCACCGAGGCCGAATTCCGCGCCTCTTACCGGCACCTTCCCCGTCTCATACCCGCCCTTTCCCCGCTTCTTCCCCGCTGGTCACGGCCTCGTGAGCCGGACCACAGGAAACCGGCAGGAGTGGTGGTTAGCATGGCTGGGTTGACGAAACCGATCCCGGACGGGGGCCTGCACGACCATGGCACATGGTTCCTCGGGGCTGAGGAGGGTCGTCCACGAGCTCGCCAAGTTCGGAGCCGTGGGCGGCGCGGGTCTGCTCGTCAACCTGGGCGTCTTCAACCTCGTCCGGCACATCACCGACCTGCCGGTGGTGCGCGCCAGCGTCATAGCGACCGTGGTGTCGATCGTCTTCAACTACGTGGGGTTCCGCTACTTCACCTACCGTGACCGCGACAAGAGCGGGCGCACGAAGGAACTGACGCTGTTCCTGCTGTTCAGCGCGGTCGGACTGGTGATCGAGAACGGGCTGCTGTTCGCGGCGACCTACGGTTTCGGCTGGGACAGCCCGCTCCAGAACAACGTGTTCAAGTTCGTCGGCATCGGCGTCGCGACCCTGTTCAGGTTCTGGTCGTACCGGACGTGGGTGTTCCGGGCGTTGCCGGCGAAGGAGGCCGTCGCCGACGCCGAGTCGTTCCTCGCGGCGGCCGGACGGTCCCGCGAGCCCGAGCCCGAGCCGAGGGCCGGGCAGCGGGTGGGCTGAGCGGTCGGCCGTTGCGGGCGCGCGGCGGCTACCTGACCGTCGGCTCGTCGTCCTCGGCGGACCGCTTCGGCGGGGCCGTGCGGGACAGGAACAGACCGAAGACCGCCGGCTGGGCCTGGAGCATCTCCAGACGGCCGCCGTCGGCCTCCGCGAGGTCGCGGGCGACCGCCAGCCCGATGCCCGTCGAGTTGCGGCCGCTGATGGTCCGCTCGAAGATCCGGGCGCCGAGGTCCGCGGGGACGCCGGGGCCCTCGTCCGTCACCTCCACCACGGCCTGGTTGCCGGTCACGCGGGTGCGCAGCGCCACCGTGCCGCCGCCGTGCATCAGGGAGTTCTCGATCAGGGCGGCCAGCACCTGGGCGACCGCGCCGGGGGTGCCCACCGCGCGCAGCCCGCGCTTGCCCGAGCTGACGATGGCCCGGCCCACCCCGCGGTAGGCGGGGCGCCACTCGGCGAGCTGCTGCTGGATGACCTCGTCGAGGTCGAAGGTGACCGCCGAGCCGGTGCGCGGGTCCCGGGCGTTGGTCAGGAGGCGTTCCACGACGTCCGTCAGGCGCTCGACCTGGGTGAGGGCGATCGTCGCCTCCTCCTTCACGGTGTCCGGGTCGTCGGTGAGGGTGATCTCCTCCAGGCGCATGGACAGTGCCGTCAGGGGCGTGCGCAGCTGGTGGGAGGCGTCCGCGGCCAGCCGGCGTTCGGCGGTCAGCATGCGGGCGATGCGCTCGGCCGAGGCGTCGAGGACGTCGGCGACCCGGTCGAGCTCGGGGACGGCGTAGCGCTTGTGCCGGGGCCGGGGGTCGCCGGAGCCGAGGCGTTCCGCCGTCTCGGCGAGGTCGGTGAGGGGGGAGGCGAGCCGGTTGGCCTGGCGGATGGCCAGCAGCACCGCCGCGATCACCGCGAGCAGTGCCACCAGGCCGATGATCAGCAGCGTGCGGCCGACCTCACGGGTCACCGTGGAGCGCGGCTCCTGGACCAGGACGGTCTCGCCCTCCTCGCCCTTGGCGGTCGACGTGATCACGTCGCCCTGCGGCTGGGCGCCGACCTGGATCGCGGGCCGGCCGGGGATCCTGATCTCCGCGTAGCGGTCCTGGGTGACCTGGTCGCGCAGTATCTCGGCGGTGACGTCCTCCGCGCCCACCAGCCGGCTGTCCACGATGCTGGCCAGCCGGAGCGCCTCGGAGTCCACCCGCTCCTGGGCGCTGTTGCTGATCGTGCGGGTCTCGACGATGACGAGGGACACCCCGAAGACGGCGATGACGACCAGCACGACGGCAAGCGTGGACTGGATGAGACGGCGGCGCACGAGACCCTCCGGGGGGATGACGGGGTGAGGCCGGCGAGGACGGCCGGCCCGGGGGCGCGGGGAACTGCGCGACCAGCCCCCACGGCCCGCGGCCGACAACGCGACCGCGTCATCGGCCGAGCCCCGGCGGCAGCGCTCAGCTCTTCTCGAAGCGGAAGCCGACGCCCCGCACGGTGGCGATGTAGCGGGGGTTCGCCGCGTCGTCGCCGAGCTTCTTGCGCAGCCAGGAGATGTGCATGTCGAGGGTCTTCGTCGACGACCACCAGGTGGTGTCCCAGACCTCGCGCATCAGCTGATCGCGGGTCACGACCCGGCCCGCGTCGCGGACGAGGACCCGCAGCAGGTCGAACTCCTTCGCGGTGAGCTGGAGTTCCTCCTCGCCCATCCAGGCGCGGTGCGACTCGACGTCGATGCGCACGCCGTGGGTGGCGGGCGGCTGCTGCGGCTCGGACGCGCCGCGGCGCAGCAGGGCCCGGACCCGGGCCAGCAGCTCGGCCAGCCGGAAGGGCTTGGTGACGTAGTCGTCGGCGCCCGCGTCCAGTCCGACGACGGTGTCGACCTCGTCGGCGCGCGCGGTCAGGATGAGGATCGGGATGGCGTGGCCCTCGGAGCGCAGCCGGCGGGCCACCTCCAGACCGTCCATGCCGGGCAGCCCGAGGTCGAGCACGACCAGGTCGACGCCGCCCTGCATTCCGGCGTCGAGCGCGGTGGGACCGTCCTCACGCACCTCGACCTCGTAGCCTTCCCGGCGCAGGGCGCGGGCCAGCGGCTCCGAGATGGACGCGTCGTCCTCGGCGAGCAGTACTCGGGTCATGAGCTGATGGTAGTCCGCGCCGGGCGGCGGCCGAAGTGTGATCGCCCGGCTGTTTCTTACTCACGGACATGCCGGACAGACGGCGTGTCCGTGACCCGCCGTCCCGCCGTCGATCTTGGTACGGACCTACGGTCGGGGGATGGCATCCTGGTGCAGACCTTCAAATACCCGATCACGGTTCCTTGATCACCTGTGATCCGTGTCTCAAGTCCTTCCATATCCGGCGTTGTGCTGCCGTATGGTGAAAGAACGCCTGTAGCACGCAACGACCTTCGGCGGTCGGCTCGACTCCCGAAGGTCACTTTTGTGTGCGGGCCGGTTCCCGCCGGCCTCGAAAGGAATGACCTGTGGCCGGGCCCCCCGAAGCGAGGGGGCGTGGATCCCGGTGGCCGTCGTCCGCCGCTCCGAGACCCGGAGCGGACTCCCCTGGGGCGTAGGGGTGGGACGAAGCGGTCCGCCGGTGCCGGCCGCCCCCCACCGGGCGCGCGGCACTCACGTGCGGCGCGTCCCGACCAGCAAGGAACGACCATGGCGTCCAGCCTGACGAAGGACTCGGTGACTCCGGGCACCCCCGGTTCCGAGAAGACCTTCTTCGGCCACCCCCGCGGACTGGCCACTCTCTTCATGACCGAGATGTGGGAGCGTTTCTCCTACTACGGCATGAGGGCACTGCTCCCGCTGTACCTCGTCGCTCCGGGCGGCCTGCACCTCAGCGCGGCGACCGCGACCGCGATCTACTCCGTGTACGTGTCCCTGGTGTACCTGCTGGCGATGCCCGGCGGCTGGTTCGGCGACCGGGTCTGGGGCCCGCGCAGGACCGTGGCCGTCGCCGGCGCCGTCATCATGCTCGGCCACCTCACGCTGGCGCTGCCCTCGTCCGGCACGTTCTACGCCGGCCTCGGTCTCGTGGCGATCGGCTCGGGCCTGCTGAAGGCCAACATCTCCACGATGGTCGGCCACCTCTACGAGGGCCGGGACGACGCCCGCCGCGACGGTGGCTTCACCGTCTTCTACATGGGCATCAACCTCGGCGCCTTCGCCGCGCCGCTGGTCATCGGCACCATCGGTGAGAACGTCAGCTGGCACCTGGGCTTCGCGCTCGCCGCGCTCGGCATGGCCCTGGGCCTGGGCCAGTTCCTGCTCGGCAGCCGCCACCTCGCGGACCGCTCCAGCGTCGTCCCGAAGCCGCTGTCGGCCCAGGAGAAGTCCTCGACGCTGCGCAAGGCCGCGATCTGGGCCGTCGTCGCCCTCGTCTTCTACGCGATCGTCGGCTTCTCCGGCCACTACACGCTGAACTGGCTGCTGGTCCCGCTGACCCTGCTCGGCGTGATCATCCCGGTCCTGGTCCTGACCCGCATAAAGCGCGACAAGGAGCTGGACCGCACGGAGCAGTCGTCGATGTCCGCGTACATCTGGTTCTTCGTCGCCGCGGCCGTCTTCTGGATGATCTACGACCAGGGCGGCTCGACCCTGTCGATCTTCGCCGACTCCTCCGCCGAGAACACCGTCTTCGGCTGGGAGTTCCCGGTCTCGTGGTACCAGTCCGTCAACCCGGTCCTGATCATGGCGCTGGCCCCGGTCTTCGCCTGGGTGTGGCTCGCGCTGAACCGGCGCGGCAAGGAGCCGAGCACGGTCGTGAAGTTCGCCTCCGGCCTGGTCCTCGTCGGTGCGTCCTTCTTCCTCTTCCTGGCCCCGCTGTCGATCGCCGAGGGCGGTCACAAGGCGGCCGCGATGTGGCTGGTGGCGATCTACTTCGTGCAGACCGTCGGTGAGCTGCTGCTCTCCCCCGTCGGCCTCTCCGTCACGACGAAGATGGCGCCTGCCAAGTACGCCTCCCAGATGATGGGCGTCTGGTTCCTGGCCGTCACCGCCGGTGACGCCACGACCGGCCTGCTGTCCATCGCCGGCGTCGACCTCAACAAGACGGGCATCGTCGCCCTGGAGGCCACGCTCGCCGTGGTCGCCGGTGTCGCGGTGTGGATGTACCGCAACAAGGTCAAGGAGCTCATGGGCGCCGTCCGCTGACGCCCGTCCCGAGCGACGACGCGGAGGGCCGCCGCACCCGAGGGGGGTGCGGCGGCCCTCCGCCCGTTCCGGTGGTTCCGCGCGGTCAGCGGGTCCTGCGTCCCGGCATGAACGTGAAGACCGCACCGCCCAGCAGGATCGCCGTGCCCGCCACCAAGCCCAGCGCCTTCAGGGCGCCGTGGTCGCCGGATCCCGTCTCCGCGAGGCCGCCGCTCGTGGAGGCGGCCCCTCCGGAGGACGAGGACGAGGACGAACCGCTGCCGCCGGACGCGCCGCTCGCCTGTTCCGCCGTGTTCAGGGTGAGCGAGACGGCCGTGCTGTCCGGCGTGCAGACGGTCTTCGTCCCCATGGCCTCGATGGTGAGGACACCCGGGGAGAGCGTGGAGTCACCCGTCGCGCCGGGCTTGTAGACGCCCTTGAGGTCCGGGATCTCGATCGGTGTGCCCTGCGGGATCGTCGCCGCGTTCAGCGGCCCCTCCACCGTCACCGAGCCCGTGTCCGCGCCGCCCAGCACGATCTGCATCGTCGGCTTGACCTTGCCGGCCGGGATGTCGATCGGGCTGTCCATCACCGACTTCTTGAACTGCACGGTGAGGTCGTAACTCCCGCCGCTCTTCTTGGCGTTGATCTGGATCGGCGAGGTCGCCCTCTTCTCCCCGATGGGTGAGGCGCAGGTGTAGGGGATGTCGACGACCTTCCCCGTGAAGTCGGTCTGTCCGCCGTCCCCGCCGGTCGCGGACGCCGACGGCGAGGTGCCGGGCGTGCCCGACGGGCTCGTCGAGGGCGACGGACTCTGGCTCTGCGAGGGGTCGGGGGACGTGCTCGTCGAGGGCGAACCCGAGCCGGAACCCGAACCGCCGCCCCCCGCCGTCACGGTGATGGTCACCGCCGGCCGGACGGCCTCCGTCGGCGCGCACTTGGTGTCCGTGGACAGCGCGTTGACGACGTACGCGTCCGGCGTCAGCGTCACCTGCCCGGCCGCCGTCAGCTTCAGCGTGCCCTTCATGTCGGACAGCGTCATCGCGCCGCCCTTGGGGATCGCCGGGTTCTCGCGCGGCCCCTGCATCGCGATGTCGGCGCTCTGCGCGCCGGCCGCCTTCAGGGTGCCGGACGGCTGGACCGAGTTCGCGGGCAGGTCGATGATGTCGGGATTCTTCGAGGCGGCCTGGGTGAACTTCCAGACGATGTCGACGGTGTCGCCCACCTCGGCCGTGGCCGGGGCGGTGATGTCGACCTTGGTGGTGCCGTTGACGTCCGGCAGGCCGATGCCCGAGGGCGGTACGCACTTGGTGGCGTAGGACACCTCGGCGGCCTGCGCCTGTCCGGCGCTCACGCCCAGCAGGACGGCCGCCCCGGTGAACAGGACGGCGGCGCCCGCCGCCGCCGCTCTCCTGCGTACGGGCGCGCGGTCGGGTGATACGGCTCTCTCACTCACGTGGATCCCTTCCTGCGGGAGTCGTGGGGTTCGTCGGTCGCTGTTCGTGCGGTGCGGAGAGCCGGCCCGCCGGGCCGACCGGACCGGTGTCCGGGCCGAACCAGGGCAGGGTCGTGTTCGGGGCGGAGGGCGTGGCGGAGGGCGCGGTCCGCGAGGGCGGACCCGCCGTCCGGCGCCGGCGCCCGCGGCCCGGGGCGCGCCGCGTAGCCGCCGGCGCGTGGGCGGGCCGCCGGGCGGCGCGGGGTGGGCGCACCCGGTCCACCACCGCCATGCCGACGCGGAAGACCGCGGCCGGCACCACCAGGCAGAGCAGGATCCAGAACAGGGTCACGCCCCACGGACGGCCCACGCCCCACGGCTGCTCGGCGAGGACCGTCGCGCCGTACTTCAGGGAGACGGTGTAGTCGCCGTGCGCGCCGGCGGCGAGTTCGACGGGCAGTTCCACCCGGGCCCTCTCGCCGGGGCCGAGCGTGCCGTGCCACTGCCGCTCGTCCCACTCCGGGGCGAACACCCCGTGCGCGGTGCCCACCTGGAAGACGGGGTCCTTGACGGCCGCGGTGCCCGCGTTGCCGACGGTGAAGACCAGCGTGCGCGAGGGCGGCGCCCCGAACCAGGTCAGCAGGGAGCCCGAGCCGTCCAGCCGGGTGTCGCTGAGCACCGAGAGGCGCCCCCCGGCAGTCTGCGCGGGCAGCGGTTCGACGGGGTGTCCGGCCACCTGGAACACCGCGTCGGCCTGCGCCTTCGCTCCGGTCGCGGTGGCCACGTGCACCACACAGGGGCACGGCACCGGCGGCTCGGCCACCGGCAGCGCCCGGCTGAAGCGGCCGTCGGCGTCGGTGGTGACGGCCCGGCCGTCGGCGTTGGCGCAGGAGTTGGTCCCGCCGACCAGGCCCCGGGCCGGTGTCGCCTGCCCGCAGACCAGCAGCATCAGCAGGGTGCGCGACCGCCATCCGCTGCCGCTGACGGTGACCGAGCCGCCCGTCCCCGCCTGTGCCGTGGAGAGGGTGACGGCCGGTTTTCCGTCCGCCGTGGCGGAGGCGTGCGCCGGCACCGGCCAGAGCGGGAGCAGCGTCAGGAGCAGCGCCGCCAACGGCACCGCGGTCCGCGCATTGCCTCTCACGTCCGCGCTCCCCTCGTCCCGGCCCGGACCGTGGCCGTCCGGCGCCGATGTCGTCGTACGGCCACGGCGGCCACCGCGGCCGGCAGCACGCCGGCGGCCGTGCCCGCCGCCGCGCCCCACGGCACGAACCGGGCCGACGCCCGCCCGGTGGCGCGTGCCGCACCCGGCGCCGTCACCGTCAGCCGGACGGTGACCGCGTCGAGGGCGGGACGGTCGGGCCACGGTTCGTCGAGTTCCAGGCGGCGGCCCGGGGCCAGGCGGACGGGCAGGGTGCGCGGCGCCCGGTCCAGGACGGCGCCGAGGACACCGTCCGCGTGCACGGCGAGCCGGGGCACGAGGGCCGTCGTGCCCCGGTTGACCAGCTCGTACGTGATGCGGTCGCCGCGCACGGTCACGTGCTCGACGGTCAGCGCGGCCAGCGCGGGGCCGCCGACCCGGATCAGCAGCGGGACGGCCGACTCCCGGCCGCCCGCGTCCCGTACGACGACCTCGGCGGACCGGTCGCCGGGCGGGGCGTCCGCTGGGACCGTCACCGTGAAGGGCACCTCGGCGCGGGTGCGGGCGGGCACCGCGAGGGCCCGCTCCACGAAGGCGACCCGCAGGCCGTCCCCGGTGGCGCGCAGCCGCACGGTGAGCGGCCGCGTGCCCCGGTTGGTCACCCAGACCGTGTCCCGCAGCGACGCCCCGGGGATGCCCTCCGCGTAGAACGACGGCCGCCCGCCGCCGGAGGGCGCGGCCGACCAGCCGCCGGCGGTGGCCGGACCGGCCGCGAGCAGCAGCGGGAGCGACAGGGTCAGCAGCAGGACACGGGCGGCGGCGTACGGCATCGGCGGCTCCAGCACTCGTACGGGCGGGCGGTGTCAGCGGCGGGCGCGTGCCGTCTGGCCCCGCCGGGTCAGCCACAGGGCGCCCGCGGCGCCCGCGAGCAGCACCGTGCCGCCGAAGGTGCCGAGGGCTATGGCGGAGTCCTCGGGGCCGGTCTGCGGGAGGTCGCCGCCGGAACCGCCGTCGCTCGTCGTGCCGTCCGAGCCGCCGCTCCCGCCGCTCGTGCCGCTCGTGCCGCCCCCGCCGCCCGCGGCGGTCACGTCGAGGGTCAGCGAGGGGCCGGGGTTGTTGCCGGGGGTGCAGGTGGTGGTCGTGCCGAGCGCCTTGATGGTGAGCACACCGGCCGTGAAGGTG
The DNA here is from genome assembly GCF_016860545.1 of Streptomyces asoensis. Taxonomy (NCBI): domain Bacteria; kingdom Bacillati; phylum Actinomycetota; class Actinomycetes; order Kitasatosporales; family Streptomycetaceae; genus Streptomyces; species Streptomyces asoensis. The sequence continues at coordinate 593,719 of NZ_BNEB01000003.1, forward strand.
ACCTTGCCGGTCTTCTTCGGGGTGTAGGTGCCGCTCAGGTCGTTGATCTTGATCGGGGTGTTCTCGGGGATCGCGGCCTGGTTGGCGGAGCCGGTGACGTTCAGGGTGCCGCTGTCGGCGCCGCCGAGCTTGATGGTGGCGCTGGGCTCCATGGAGCCCGCGCCGAGTTCGACGGGGCTGGATGAGACGCCCTTCTGCCAGGACATGGTGATCCTGTAGCCGCTGCCGCTCCTGACGCTCCTGATGTCTATGGGCGACACGGCGCTCTTGGCACCGATGGGCGTCTGACAGGCGTAGTTGACGTTCACGACCTGGGCCACGGCCACGGGGGCGGCCGTCCACACCGCCGAGCTGGCCAGGGCCGCGGCAGTCGCGAGCACGGCGGTTCGCTTCCGGTTCGACACGGTCCCGTCCCCTCACTCCCACCGCCCCGCCCTTACTGACGAGGCATCAGATTGAGCCGTCAAGGTACGCCCGGGCCGTTGAGGAAGGAAGAGAACGCACGCCCCGAAGTCCCACCGACCCGGGCCCGGCCCCGGGGACCCACAAGACCCGACCCCGACGGCCCGGAAGGCCCACGAGGCCCGGGGCACGGCGGCCGCGCGGGGCGCGGTGCGGCGGGGGGGACCGGGGTGCGGTACCGGCGGGGGGGGCGGGTACGGGTGCCGGCCGGGGGCGGGCGGGTGCAGCTGCTGGCCGAGGCCGGGGCGAGTGTCGGCCAGTGGACGAGGTGCAGGTGTCGCCCCGGGGGGGGCTGGTGCGGGTGCCGGTCGGCGGGCAGGTACGGGTGTCGCCCCGGGGGGGCGGGTACCGGCCGGGGGCGAGGCGCAAGGGGTCGACCGGCTTGCCGGAAACGGGAGTTGGGCCGGGCCGGGCCCGCGGGGCGGGCCGGGCGACCAAACCCGGGAATCGGCCGGGGGCCGCACGCACATGTCGACCGACTTGCCGCGCACGGGAGTTGGGCCGGGGCGGGCCCGCGGGGCGGGCCGGGCGACCAAACCCGGGAATCGGCCGGGGGCCGCACGCACATGTCGACCGACTTGCTGCGCACGGGAGTTGGGCCGGGGCAGGCCCGCGGACCGGGCCGGGCGACCAAACCCGGGAATCGGCCGGGGGCCGCACGCACATGTCGACCGACTTGCCGCGCACGGGAGTTGGGCCGGGGCGGGCCCGCGGGGCGGGCCGGGCGACCAAACCCGGGAATCGGCCGGGGGCCGCACGCACATGTCGACCGACTTGCTGCGCACGGGAGTTGGGCCGGGGCAGGCCCGCGGACCGGGCCGGGCCTCCGAACTCGGGAATCGGCCGGGGGCGCACGTACATGTCGACCGAACTGCCGCGCGCGGGAGTTGATGCGGGGTCAGTCTGCGTATCGGGTCGGTGGGCCGAGCCAGGAATCGCGTCCGGCGCGGTAGGCACGGACGTCGACCGGCAGGCCGTGCAGATGAGTCGGCCCGGAGCAAGCCTGCGGACCGGGCCCCGGAAGCGGTCGCCGGGCCGAGCACAGGTTCGGGTGGGCGGGCCGGACGCAAACCTCGGCCGGTCGGCCCGGCAGGGGAGTTGTCCGGGGCGAGCCTGCGGATCCGGCCGGGCAGCCGAACCCAGGAATCCATCGAGGGCCGCGCGCGGATGTCGGCCCGCGGACGGGACGCAGGCGTCGGCCAGCGGGCCGGGCCGAGGCAGCGCCGGTGTGCCGGGGTCAGGAGTCGGTCAGCGGCCCGGCAGGCGGGCGGTCCCGCCGGAACATCCGGGGGGAACGGCGGCACCGGGCAGCGGTCCCGGCATGTGCCTGCGCGGCGGCACGACGGCACGGCGGAACGGGAAGTCGGCCCAGGGGGCCGGGCGGCTCCGACGCCGGTGGGACGGGTCCCACTGCGGCCCGGGGTCCGGGGTGGCGCCTTCCGGAGTCCGCCGACGGGGCCTGCCCCGACCCGGTCGGCGAGGCGCACCCCGGCCCGGTCGGCGGGACGGTCCGGCCAAGGCGGTCCGGCGTCGGTCGGCCGGCGGGGACGGCTTCGGTCGGGTGGGCCCGGGGGTGGGGCCGGGCCCGAAGGGGTCAGGCCGGGGCGCCCAGTTCGGCCCAGACCGTCTTGCCGGTGACTCCCGGCGTACGGACGACACCCCAGTCCAGGCAGAGTCGCTGGACGATGAACATGCCGTGACCGCCGGGGCGGCCAGCGCGGTGCGGGGTCCGGGGCGCCGGCTGGCCCGCGCCCCGGTCGGAGATCTCGACCCGGATCACCTTGTTGTCGCAGCTGAGAACCATCAGCTCCGGCCCCTCGGCGTGCAGGCACGCGTTGGTGACCAGCTCGGAGACGACGAGCAGCACGTCCTCCGCGGCGGCACGCCGGTCCGCGGTGGCGGCGGGCAGCCAGTCCCACGCGTACAGCGCCTGACGGGCGAAGTCACGGGCGAGCGGGACGACCCCGCCGGTGTCGTCGAAGCTCAGGCGGCGTACCTGACGGCCGCTCGGCGATCCCGACGCGACGGTCGCCGCTCCCCCTTCGGGCGCAACGGTCCCCTGTGCGCCCGCCCCGGACGCCTCGGAAGCGCCGCTGGGCTCCGGGCCGCGATCGCCCGGCGAGCAAGGCCGGGTGGTGCTCATCAGCGCTTCACCTCACCGATTCCCCGATTCACCAGTTCACAATTCAAGAGTCGAATCTCTACAGAGTCTGTCCGTGGACGGACGGCGTTCACCTCGGTCTCCCCGCCGCCCCGTTCGGGCTCAGGATGTCTCCTGCCCGAGAGAGCCGCCGGAACACCCCCCGTTCACGTCCGTTCTCACCCGTTTCCGGCGGACGGCGCGACTCAGCCGTCCGTGCCGCTCTCGTCGTGCCCGTCCGCCAGGGCCTCCTCCACCGTGGCGTGCACGGTGAAAACCGCGTCCGCTCCGGTGATCTCGAAGACCCTCGCCACCACGGGCAGCATGCCCGCCAGATGGACCCCGCCACCGGCCGCTTCCGCCTTCAGGCGGGCGCCGAGCAGCACGTTCAGCCCGGTGGAGTCACAGAACTCCAGACGGGCGCAGTCCACCACGAGGCGACTGATCCCCTTGGAGAGGCAGTCGTCGAGTGGCTCACGCAACAGTTCGGCGGTGTGGTGATCGAGCTCACCCGCCGGGGTCACCACGGCGCTGGAGCCTTCTTGCCGCACCTCGACCAGAAGCCGGCCAGACTGTGCGCTGCCGACCGTCCCGCGGTCCATGCCGTCTCTTCTCCTGGGGTTGTTGACTCTTGCTGACGCCCTCGAACCTTACGCCTTCGGCCCGCGCCTCAACACCCGAACAATCGCACACAAACGGACATAACCCTACAAAATGCACTTGCGGCGGGGCAAGTAAAGCGGGTAGGGCTAGGGGGACACGCAACCGACACGGCCGGCTTTGGAGGCGCCGCACACCGAAGTGCGCTGACTGGCTTCGGCAGCCATACGCCGAGAACGATGGAGGACATCATGTCACCCCGGCTCGACGCACCGCCTACCCGCGGAGCGACGTCGACACCCCCTCCGGAACACGAAAATCCGAAACCCATCGCGCGGGACGCGGCGGACGTCGACCCCACCGACGCCCTCGCCGGCCTTCCGGAGATCCCCCCGTACGACGAGGTCACGGCCGTCGACGCACGGGCCCTGTCCAAGACGCTGTTCGCGCGGCTCGAGTCCCTCGAAGAGGGCACGTACGACTACTCGTACGTCCGTAACACCCTCGTCGAACTGAACCTCGCGCTGGTCAAGTTCGCCGCCTCCCGCTTCCGCTCCCGCAGCGAGCCGATGGAGGACATCATCCAGGTCGGCACCATCGGCCTGATCAAGGCGATCGACCGGTTCGAGCTGGCGCGCGGCGTCGAGTTCCCGACGTTCGCGATGCCCACCATCATCGGCGAGATCAAGCGCTTCTTCCGTGACACCTCGTGGTCGGTGCGCGTGCCGCGCCGGCTCCAGGAGCTGCGGCTCGAACTGGCCAAGGCGGGCGACGAACTCGCCCAGCAGCTCGACCGGGCGCCGACCGTCGTGGAGCTCGCCGAACGCCTCGGCATCACCCACGACGAGGTCGTCGAGGGCATGGCCGCCTCCAACGCGTACACGGCCGCCTCGCTGGACGCCCAGCAGGAGGACGACGACTCCGAGGGCACCCTCGCCGACCGCATCGGCTACGAGGACCACGGGCTCGAAGGCATCGAGTACATGGAGTCGCTGAAGCCGCTGATCGCCGAACTCCCGGCGCGCGACCGGCAGATCCTCTCCCTCCGCTTCGTCGCCGGGCTGACCCAGTCGGAGATCGGCGAGGAGCTCGGCATCTCGCAGATGCACGTGTCACGGCTGCTGTCGCGAACGCTGGTGCGGCTGCGCAAGGGCCTGACGGTCGAGGAGTAGGACGGCGGCACGCGCGGGCAGCCCCACGGCGCTGCCCGTCGTCGCGTGCGACGCGTCCGCACTCCCGCGCGCCCCGTGCGGCGCGCACCCGTACCCGACACCCCGCACCCCGCACCGATGTCCGTGACCGGCCCCGCCGGCCACGGACATCGAAGCCCACGGGCGTCCCGACTCCGTGCGCGCGACCTCCGGGCCGGGGCGGTGGTCTTCTCGTTACCCCGGGAAACCTCCCCACGGGCCCCTCTCGCCGCTAGGGTCACCCTCACCCCAGACTGACCAGTACGTCAGCAAGCGGATGCTGCCCCGGCATCCGGCGAGGAGGCGACCCCCATGGCCCCTGCCGACGGTGTCGGCGACGGCGACGACGTGAACGCCGGCGGATCCGACGGTCACGACCGTCCCGACGCGTACCTCACCGACCGGCTCCGCGCCGCCCCCGCGGCCGCGTACCCGGCGCTGCGCGTGCTGCGTGCCCGCCACCATCCCGCCGTCCTCGCCTACGCCCGCGGCTGCACGACGAGCGAACCGGCCGCGCGGCGCCTCGCGGCCGAGGCGTTCACCGTCGCCGCCCGGGAGACGGCCCGCGGCAACGACCCCGGCGGCCCCTGGCGGCACCAGCTGCTCCTGCTGTCCTGGCAGGTGGCCACGGCCTGGGCCGCCGACGACCGGGCCGCCGGGCTGGACGCGGGACTGCTGCTCGTCCTCAGCAACGCGGCCCCCGGCGGCCCGGTCCCGCCCCTGCTCGCCGCGTTCCGTTCGCTGCCCTCCCGCGCGCGGGGCCTCGTCTGGTACGGCGTGGTGGAACGCGAGCCCGCGGAACGGACGGCCACGCTGCTCGGCCTGACCCCCGAGGACGTCGCGTACGGCACCGGCCCCGCACTCCAGGCGCTGGCCCAGGCCTGTCTGCGGCACCGCCTCGCCGCCTCCGACGACCCGCGCTGCGTGGACTTCCGCCGTCTGATCGAGGGGTCCGTGCGCCCGGACGCCCCGCGACACAGCCCCGACCTCGACGCCCACAGGGCGCACTGCCCGCACTGCGCGACCGCCTACGAGGAGCAGTGCGCGCTGCGCGACACCCCGCGCGCCGCCCTCGCCGAGGGGCTGCTGCCGTGGGGCGCGACGGCGTACCTGACGGACGAGCGCGAGCCGCCGGGCCCGGCCCCGCGCGCCGCGCGCAGACCGGCCGGCCGGGCCGTGCTGGCCTCGGCGGCGCTCGGGATCGCCGTGGTGCCGCTGCTGGTCCTGCTCGTCGCCCAAGGGGGCTCCCCGAACCAGGACACGGCGGGGAACGTCACCACCGGAACGCCGGCCGCACCGCCGCCGGTGACCGTGACGGCGACGGTCTCCGCACCGCCCGTGTCCTCCCCCGCGGCTCCCTCCCCCTCCCCGACGCCCAGTTCGCCGCCGTCCCGCACCAGCGCGCCGCCGAAGCCGAAGCCCACCCCCACGGCGTCCCCGACGCGTGCGCCCGGCGCGGCGTACGCCCAGGTCGTGAACGTGGCCAGCGGACTCTGCCTGGAGGTCGGGGGCGACTTCGACAACGGCACCGACGTGGTGACGGTCCCGTGCTCCGCCTCGCCCAGCCAGCGATGGCGGGTGGACGCGGGGCGCGGGGTGCTCCAGTCCTACGCCGACCAGGACTTCTGTCTGGACAGCAGGGGGTCCGTGGACAAGGGCGTGGGGGTGTGGGAGTGCGCCTCCGTGGAGGGCGACCACGGCGCCAACCTGCGGTTCACCGTGGACGCCGACGGGACCGTCCGTCCGGCCGTCGCGATCCTGACGGCGCTGACGGCCGACGTGGGCGGCGGGGTGTCGCTGGAACCGCTGGACGAGGCCGGGGACCAGCTGTGGCGGGCCGGAGCCGCCTGAGCCACCCGGGTCGTACGCGGGCGGCTGTCCTCATGCCGG